>JBJHBL010000012.1:0-115954 GCA_050485465.1 Limnoraphis sp.
GCGGAAAGACTGGATAAAGAGTAGGAAGTGTGCAATTAATTCTTGTTCATTGCAACAAGAATACATCATCTCAGCAGATACCCCTTACCCCAACTACAACGTACAAGCCGCGAATCTAACCAAAACAAAGAAAACCAACCCAGAACTCAAAAAAGTAAATGCTCAAGTCTTACAGCAAGTCCTGAAGACTTTAGAGAGAGCATTTAACAAGATCAAAGAGCAGGGTTACGGTTTTCCTCGCTTGAAAAATAAGTACCGAATGCGGTCATTCCTATTTCCTCAATTGAAGACAAATCCAGTTTCTAATGATTGGATCAAACTCCCTAAAATTGGATGGGTTCGGATGAGATTATCTCGTCCCATGACCGAGGGATTCAAGCTGAAGCAGGTACGGGTAGTTAGACGGGCAAGTGGGTATTTTGCCATGTTATCTCTGCAAAGTCCTGTAAATATCCCAGAAACCCTGGCTTCGGGGTATCCGCTAGGGATTGATGTTGGACTTGATAAGTTCTTGGCAACTTCTGATGGTGAGTTGATTGAGCGTCCAAAGTTTTTAAACCAGCTACAGAGTCAGGTGAAATTGCTACAATGTAGACTTCAATTAAAAACATCCAGTTCAACCAATCGACAGAAACTCAACCAGAAGATAGCAAGACTTCATCAAAAAATCTCAGACACTCGAAAAGACTTTCACTTCAAACTGGCTGCTGATTTGTGTGACCAAGCTGCAATGATATTTGTTGAAGACTTAGACTTTAGAACCTGGGCTAAAGGAATGTTCGATAAACATACTTTAGACGCTGGATTTGGTCAGTTCTTCAATATCTTAGCTTGGGTGTGTTGGCGCATAAGGGTTTATTTTGGCAAGGTTGACTACAGATATACCAGTCAAATTTGTCCAAATTGTGGGGTGCATACAGGCAAAAAAAACCTGTCTGAACGTACACATAAATGCCCCGAATGCCAGTACGAAATCAACCGTGATATTGCAGCAGCAAAAGTGATTTGTAACCGAGGTGTGACTGCGGTCGGGCAGATCGTAGAAGAAATTGACTGTGTAGGCGTACTGTCGGGGGTTGATAACAGCCTAGATAAGTGCCGCAAAAGCAGTAAACCCAAATAGCGATGTTTGGGAATCTCTCTCTATAATCTCAGATTTAGAGAGGGATGATGTCAATTGGGCTAAAATTCTTACCGTTGAGAGATTGTTGTCAGTTTGACTCTATGAAAACTCCTGAAGAACTGTTTAAGGAAGGTTTTGAACGTTATCAAGCCGGGGAAGATCCCCAAGTGCTGATTCCTGTGTTTCAGGAAGTCTGCGATCGCGCTCCCAAAAATAGTAATGCTTGGACGAGTCTCGCCTGGTTATATTTATTGGCGAATAAACCCTCTTTGGCCTACAAGGCTGCTAAATCTGCGGTTAAGCTGAATCCCCATGATCCTCAAGCGAGAATTAACTTAGCCGTAGCGATGCTTGAACTCGATAAAAAAGGTGTTCGGACTCATGTAGAAATCGCTCAACAAATGATCATGGCCGATTCAGAATGGCTGGATGAAGTCAAGAAAAATTTTGCTGATGGTTTAACTCGAAAACCGAACTGGAAAAGTTTGACTCGCCTTCAAAAATGGTTGTTAGAAGCTTGAGAATTACCCCTAAGTATATTTACCTTTGTGTCTTTGAGGAGTACAATGGTTTTAGGGTTATATTTCCAGGGATGAATTAGGGTGATAGCCTCGATTTGACTAGGGTTGAGAGAGAGTTGATGTTACAGATATCCGGTGGAATTGTTTAGATTTTGTAACAAAAAATTACATAAATTCATCAAAAATCGAGCCAACTAATGATAAGATTTGGAAACTTCAGTCATTAACAATCTTGAATTCACGGTTGACAGTAATTTTTGATAAACCAAGGAGTTTTGAGAACTATGAGTATCGATAATCAAGTTTACGTTAAAGCAGAAACCCGCAACCATAAAGGTTTCTTTGTACAGCAAGCTGCTTATGAGCTAAAAAGCATTGATGATTCAGGTTGGGCGCTCATTTGTTTAGATGATGCAGTTTGCTACTATGTTGATCCAGATAACCTAGAATCTGATTCCGAGGATGATTCAGAAGAATCTGAAAGTTAGATAACAATTTAGCAATAAACACAAAGTAAAAGAGACTACTTTTGATGCTGAGACTGGGTTGGGATAGCTGTCCTGAAATAGGGTACAGCTATTTTTTTGTGAAACCAAACAGGTGTAACAAATTTTGAACAGTTTGGAGGGAAACCCCAATGGGAAAAAAACAACAGGTATTATTATCAGGGTTTTTAATTTTGATTCTGTTTTTCACGATCAACTTGAGTTTCGCTCAACCTGCTGAAGCTGTAATCAAACAACAGCAAGAAACACCTGAACAAATTCTCTATCAATCTCGCCATACTTTACGCGATAATACAGGAGGTTCCTGGCAAGTTATCCTGTTTAAACGGGTAAAATCTGGTGAAGTGGGTGAGATTAGCTTACGCTTAGTTGGCTTTCCGGGTGAGGTTGAATTTACTCATGTCAAACCTTTAAAAATTAAAGACGCTGACAACATTTTACAAGCGGATGATGCCTTTGCAACAGAATCTCCGGCTCCCAATGTGGGTCAGTATGATATTAAGCCAATTTTACCTCAACTGTCAAACCATCGTTTAATTGAATTGCAATTACCCTTAGAAAAAGAGCGAAAAATTCAAGTTCCTCCCGCTATTATTTTAGAATGGCAAAGCATTTAACAGTGACCAGTAACCCGTGAATATTGATAACTGAAAACTCTGGTCACTGTAAACTGCATAACTGTAAACTGTAATAAACCCGCCCTGCTTTGCTAACTTTTGCTATTCGACTTTGTTTGAGAATTTGCTTTAGTTTTAGCCTCTAAACTTTCTAAGCGACTCCTCAAGTCTTGATTATCTCGTTTCACCTTATCAAGTTCTTCTCGCAATTGTTTCAGTGCTTTATCAGAACCGACATTTTTCTGCACTTTTTGAACCGCTTCTTCTGCTTTTCGCCGCACTCGACCATCAAGAGTTTGATCGGCTAAATCATTTAAAACAGCTATGGCTTTTGGCGTTTCCATCTGTTCTAAGGCGACAACAACAGCAACTTGAGTCAGGAAAAAGTCTTCTTTAGAAATTTCTTCCAACCGTTGTAAAATCCGTTCCAGATTGATGTTGTTTTGACCCGTTGAAATGATTCCTAATGCTCGAATTGCAGCCAAACGCAAAGCTTGAGGAACTGTTGAAGCCGTATAATCTAAAATTACATTCAAAGCTGCTTCTGAGGTTTTCATACGGCTTAAACCAGAAATCGCCGCCGAACGTAAAACCTCATTCCAACTTTCTCCTCTTTTCAGAACAGATTCTAACAGTTGAATTCCTTGTATTTCTGTTAGAGTTTCATCAGGATTTCCAGCTACCAATTCCCCAATTGCTGCAATGGCAGAAGCTTCTACAGAGTAACTCGCATCTCCCTGTTCTACAATAGATTTTAGAGCTTGATAACTTGCGGGTGTTTTAATTTTAGCTAAAGCATTTACAACGGCTCGACGCACTCTCGGATCGGGATCTTCTAACCCGGCGATTAACCCCGTAAAGGCTTGATCCAGTTTAATTTTGGTAAATTGTTTGGCAACCTCCACCCGCACGCCCCAAAACGCCTCATCTTTGAGGGCTTTAGAAAGGGTTTTCATCACTTCTAACCCGCCTTTTCGGGCTAAAGCTTCTGCGGCAAAAATCCGAGAAATCGGGTCTGGATCGTATTGTAACTGGGCTTTGAGTTCAGCAATAGGATACTCTAAACTAACAGTCTTTAGGGTATTATTTCCCGCATCAAAACTGATGAATTTAGGTTTGTCGGGTAAGGGAAAATAGAAGCTTTGTTCCGCTTCATGGAGACGAACCGTAAAGGTTTGAAGTTGGGGTGTAGATCCGTCTTGACTGGATTTCGGTAAATAACCAAAAGCGATAGGGATTTTCAAGTCAAACAAATTTCGTTCGCTGAGTTTTTCACTGGTTTTGGCTTGTTTTTGTTTAACGGTAATTTTAGCCAGTTTATTTTCTCCATCCCAACTATAAGAAACCTTATACTCTGGATGTCCACCTCGATAAACATATTGATCAAATAAGAACAGTAAGTTTCGTCCAGTTGATTGCTGAATAGCCCGCAATAAATCAACGGTTTCTACCGTTTTGTGTGCATGATTCTGGACAAAAGCATGAATCATTTTAGTAAACAATTCATCACCTAATTCTGTGCGAATCATGTGATAAACACAAGCTCCTTTTTCATACAGATGACGATCATAGAGTTCGATAGCTTCTCGATAAATATGAGTCACAATGGGGCGACGATACCGAGAGCGATCTTCGGATAAATAATTGCGAGTTTCGCTGAGTCGATAATAGGCGGCTTCCTCTTTTCCATATTCATGGTCAGTCCATAAGACTTCTGAATAGGTCGCCATTCCTTCTTTGATCCAAGCATGAGACCAATGTTCAATTACGACTAAATCACCGAACCATTGGTGAGCAAGTTCGTGAGCGACTAAACTTTCGGTGGTGCGGTTATCAACGGCTGCTTTTTCATCGAGTAAACAGCGATCAGTTAGCAAGGTTGTTGAGGTATTTTCCATCCCACCAAAGATGAAATCATCCACACAAACTTGAGCATATTTCGGATAGGGATAGGGATAGCCAAAAGCTTGGGAGAAAAACTCGATCATTTGTGGAGTTTTTCCCATGCTGCGACGGGCGTCAGCTTCCCGATTTTTTTCAACGTAATAGAGAACTGGAATATTATTCCATTGATCTTTTATTTCTGCAAAATCACCCACCGCTAAGGTCATTAAATAGGTGGGATGAATTTGTTTTTGTAACCAATGATAAATAACCTGTTCACCTTGAGTTTCACGGCTGATCAGTTCACCATTAGAAATGGCGATCAAAGGCTGGGGAACCTGTACCCGAATTTCTGATGTAGCGAGTTGTCCGGGATAGTCAAAGCAAGGAAACCAAAACCGGGAGTCTTCGTCTTCGCCTTGCGTCCAAACTTGAGTCGGTTTATGGGGATAATCAGCGTTTGGACTAATAAAATAGAGTCCTCGCTGGGGATGATCCACATGGTAGGCGATCGCAACCTTGATCAGTTTTTCGGCTTGCGTCGGTGAACTGAGGTAAATTTCTAGCTGTTCACCATCGTAATCGAAGGATTGATCAACTTCCGCAATTTTAACCGTCTCAATGTTTAAGTTAACTGCATCGAGCCTGAGTGTTTCAATTCCACTTTGCACGGGTTTTAAGTTAATGGTACAATTCCCGTGAAAGGATTTGTTTGGAATATCTAGAACCAAATCAAGAAAGATGTGTTCAACTTGTCCGGGACGGTCTGGGTTGTAGTGCGGATGAGCGCCAGGTAACTCGAAGGATTTTTGGCTGTCAGTCTCGGTATCAAAATAGGAGTGCAACATTGAGTAACTCAGAAGCTACAGTAAAAATACACAAAAACCTGTGTTTGTTGCTCTACATTATAGATGAAATGTTGCCCTAAATGTACTGAAGGGTTATTTCAATAGGAGTTTCTCATAAGTTCCGGAGGTTTGACATTTGTTTTAAAGGGAATAACTCCTCTGAGTTGAACAGATTTTTGGGTTGATTTTTTTAGATTCAATTCTGATTTCCATCGATTGAAATTCAGACCTTGAGGGAGTCGATCTCAAATTTTAAATAAAACTTCCAAAAATAAACTTGACAAAGCTGTGGGTTCATAGTACAAAAATGTCAACAAGATTTGATAATCAGGTTGCAACTCAACCGAACCCCGCTTAAAATTTAAACTCAAAAAGCAAAAGCTCAAATCAAGGTTCATAAAGGATGAAGCTGGCAGCACGAGTCGAGCAGGTTACACCGTCCCTAACGTTAGCGATCTCAGCGAAAGCAAAGGCCATGAAGGCTGAGGGCATTGATGTTGTTAATTTGAGTGTGGGAGAACCTGACTTCGACACACCCAAACACATTATTGCTGCAGCAAAAGTTGCACTAGATCATGGAAAAACTCGTTATGGGCCTGCGGCTGGAGAACAGAAGCTCAGAACGTTAATCGCTGAATCTTTAAATCAACAGACTAATTTATCCTATCAGGCTGAAAATATTATCGTCACCAATGGCGGGAAACAGTCCCTCTATAACCTGATGATGGCAATCATCGACACAGGGGATGAGGTGATTATCCCGGCACCTTACTGGGTGAGTTATCCCGAAATGGTGAAACTGGCGGAGGGAAATCCGGTGATTGTTCAGACTTATGGAGATACGGGATACAAAATTACTCCGGAGTTATTGCGACAGTCTATCACTTCCAAAACCAAGCTGTTTATTCTTAATTCTCCTTCAAATCCAACGGGAATGGTTTATTCTCCGGATGAAGTTCGAGCCTTAGCCGAAGTGATTGTCGAAGCGGGAATTTATGTGGTAGCTGATGAGATTTATTGTAAAATCATCTACGATGATGCTAAACATTTGAGTATTGCTGCTGCTCATCCGGAGAGTTATAAATATACTTTTATTAGTAGTGGTTTTGCTAAAGCTTACGCCATGACGGGGTGGCGATTAGGATATTTAGCTGGAGATACACAAGTGATCAAAAGCTTAACCCGTATTCAAGGTCATAGCACTTCTAATGTTTGTACATTTGCTCAATATGGGGCAATAGCAGCCCTAGAAAACCCTCAAGATTGCGTGGAAGAAATGCGTTTAGCTTTTTCGGAACGGCGAGAGGTGATGTATGAAATGCTCAGTAATATTCCGGGAATCAGTTGTTTGAAACCGGATGGTGCTTTTTATATGTATGTGAATATTAGCAAATTAGGCATCACGTCGGTTGATTTTTGTAATGCTTTACTCGATGAAAAACAAATTGCCGCTATTCCCGGGACAGCTTTTGGAAATGATGATCATATTCGTTTATCTTACGCCACTGATCTAGGAACGATTCAAAAAGGGATGAAGCGTTTAGAAGAATTTGTACAAACACATCTTTGACAGTCCCCTGACTTTCGGGTGGGGATTTTTTATTGTTATTAATTACAGCATTCCTAAAAACAAAGTCCCCCTGAAAGGGCGCACCTACCCCGATTTTAGGCTTGAAGAGCAGAACATAAAAACCCGGCTTCTCAGGGAAACCGGGTCGTTATTACAGTCAACAGTAGAAACGAGTTTTTATTAGTTTTGCGTCTATTGACTAACAACCTAAACAAACCCGCTCTTACTTACAGTTATCAGTAACCAGTAACCCCACTATACAAAAATCTTCGTGAAAGTGCAACTACCAACCTAAAAACTTGACAGTGTCCGCCTACCGACTTACCTCAAAGCCTTGTAGACCTTCGGGGGACTCGGGGTGAACACTCACCTGTTGAACCTTCGCCGCAGGGGGGCCTTGATGACACCATTCAATCATTGATTCTACATCGGTTTGTGAACCTTCTAACACCGCTTCAACCCGACCGTCTGATAAATTCCTCACCCAACCGTTAACGTTGCGTTGTATCGCCGCTTCACGAGTGGAATAGCGGAAGCCTACCCCTTGGACTTGTCCTGAGATGAAAACACGAACACGCTGAGTTGATGAGGGTGATGAGTTGGACATAAATGACATGATTAATTCGCTTTATTCTCATTACTCTGAGAAACGCCATAGCAAATCCTCCAAAAATTAGCGGTGGCAATAGGAAAAATTACTGATCTGTAGATAGTCATCCGCTTCTCTGAAACAATCGATGCAAAAGTAAGACCAGATTACTACTATAATAGCTTATTGTAAACGGGGAGGCTAAATATGGAAATTCTCAACCTTGCAATCATGTTAATCACGGCGGTTTTGGCTACCGCAGGTGTTAGTTTTTGGTGGTGGGATAAACGGTTAAAAACTCAAAAACGAGCTTATGAAACTCAAATTCGTCAACAAGTTGAACAGCTAGAGAAAGACTATCAAAATCGGATTCAAGAAACTGTAGAATCTCTCAGGCAGGACTATGAAACGAAACTCCGACAACAGACCGAAGAAGCTGAACGTTACTATCAGCAAAAACTGGAGGAATCTAATGAATCTTGGCGAGATCGATTGGTCACAGAACGTCGTCAACTGACTGAACAGATTCAAGTTCAAAATGTAGAATTATCGGAGATGAATCAATCTCTGAGAGAATATGAAACCCAACTTGGACAAGTTAATCATCAGTTAGCGGATAGTGAACAGCAAGTTCAACAAATGAACCAATCGCTGAAAGTTTATGAAACCCAACTTTGTCAAATGAGCCAACAGTTAGACGTGAGTAAAGTTCAAGTTCAAAGTATGGGTGAAGCCATGAACTTATATGGAACTCAACTTCAGCAACTCAACCAGGAAAATGAAACTACTCAAGCCGAAATTCAAAGTCGCATGGGATTGATAGAAGAACAACATCAGACGGATATTGCACAATTACGACAGGATTTAGAAACGGCTCAAGAAACTCAAATTCAAAATGCAATCACAGGTTTAGAACAAGAATATCGAGTGAGTATTCGTCAGGGAACGGATCAACTGGTGCGTTCAATGCAAGAAAACTCCCAACCGAACTCTGAGTCATCCAGTGATATTGCTCTGGTAGAAACATTGCCAGAACCTATTGTAGAAGAACAACAAATGGTGATCGCTGATCCGGGAATTGAACCGGAAGCTGTTGAGGAAATTTTGACTGTTGAACATGAGCCTAAGCAGACCAGAACAGAGCCAACATCCTCAGCAAGACTACAGACAAACAATCCAGTTAATACTTATATCCTTGATACCATTAATCATTGGGGAAATTCGGGTTTACCTTCAACGGTACCCCAATTATTAAATTATGCTCAACACCAAAATGATCAAGTTCGTGAACAGTTAGCGATCGCACTGGGTAAAATTGCCTCTACAAATGGTATAAGAACTGAAATTCAACAAGCCATTCCAACGTTAGCAAAATTGAGTCAAGATGCTAATCCTCAAGTCCGTCAAGATGCGGTAAAAGCGTTGGGTGCGATTAAGTCTGAAAAGGTGATTCCTTTTTTACAACGTGCTTTACGGGATTCTAATTATGCGGTTGTACGAGAAGCAACGGTTGCATTAGAAAAGTTCAAATCTTATCCCATCAAACAAAAAACTAATCCTCAAAATCTCTCTTTACAAAAACCCCCTGCTGAGGAAAAATAAATCAGTTATCGCAGTCATGCACTCATACAAAAGAGAAATGCTTGCGGTATATTAGGGTTTAGCGTTTTAGCCTGTCCTAAGCGGGTAACAATAGTGCTATCAATCTCTTGATCAATAGTCTCCGAATTCTTGTAATCGTGGGGCGAGGCGACTCGCTCACGTTCGGCTTTGAGGGCTTGCTAGGCGCTGTCTACTCACCGGAAAACCAAATTGATCGGCAGATTAAATCACAACCCAATTGCTATTTCTCAACCCAACCCCAAAGCTCTCGAGGTTCTCGATTTTGAGTCGATTTACTGCTGTGATCGAGAACTGGGTTTTTGCTGTGATGAAATTTTTTTTCAAGGGTTGAAATTATTGCTGCCATTTTATTATAGCATTACACCCACAAGGTTGGGACATGGATATAAGCTAAAATCTTTTTGAGGAGTAAACTTTTGCAGGAGTACCAAATCAGCTTTGCGTATTGCGATATCGTTATTTTCAGCTTCAGGGCAAGGGGCGAAGTCTCGTTTCAATCAATGGTATCGTGAGTTTGTGATAGTCTCTAAATTTTAATGAGCTAATTCGATTAGCGGATGGATAACCCTAAAAATTAACCGTGTGATGATCATCCTATGCCTAATTTAATCATTGTTTTGTTTTGGGTTGTCGTTTTTTTGATTATGATTCCGTGGTTGGTAAAACTGATGACGGGGAGGAGAGAAGAAGCGGTTTATGAAATCATCTTTCTCCTCATTGGCTTAATAATCTTGTGGTTTGTTGGGGGTGCTATTGCAATTATAGGTGGTCAATTAGAGGTGATTTTTCAAACCCGGTTTGCTGGGGTTCAACTGTCAGAAACTCAAAAACAACTTATTCAAGGCGCGGCTTTAATTCTAGCGACGGTAATGATTCTCAACCTGGAAAAGATTTTAGCTAAGTTAAACGGTTGCTTCTCCAAACTGATCGCCTGGATCAGACGCAACTAAACATCTGGATAAGCCATCTGACGCGGATTAACAATTTGATCAAATTCTTCAGCAGAAATATACCCTAACTCTAAACAAGCTTGTTTTAAGGTGAGATTTTTTTCATGGGCGATGTGAGCGACTTCAGCCGCTTTATCATAACCAATTTTGGGGTTTAAAGCGGTGACTAACATCAAGGATTGTTCAACGTATTGATTGATTTTTTGAGTATTTGCCTGCAAATCAACCAGCAGAAAATCGGTGAAATTATTACAGCTATCGGAGAGAATATTAATCGATTGAATCAGATTAAAAATCATCATCGGTTTAAAGACATTTAACTCAAAATGTCCTTGAGATCCTGCAATGCCAATCGCCGTATCATAGCCCATGACTTGAGCCGCTACCATCGTCATCGCTTCGCATTGGGTGGGGTTAACTTTTCCGGGCATAATTGAGGAACCGGGTTCATTTTCCGGGAGAATTAACTCTCCTAAACCACAACGGGGGCCACTGCCTAAAAAGCGAATATCATTGGCAATTTTCATTAAAGAACAGGCTAGGGTTTTTAAGGCACCACTCGCCATAACAATTGCATCATGGGCGGCCATTGCTGCAAATTTATTCGGGGCAGAAACAAAGGGTAATTCAGTAATTTCACGAATATAATTCGCTGTTTTTTCTGCAAATCCTTTCCCGGCATTTAACCCGGTTCCGACCGCCGTTCCCCCAATTGCGAGTTCATATAAATCGGGTAAAATACTTTCAATTCGTTTTAAATTCGCATCCAGTTGAGCAACATAACCGGAAAATTCTTGTCCTAATGTTAGAGGAACGGCATCTTGTAAATGAGTTCGACCTATTTTAACAATCTCCGCAAATTCTTCGGATTTTGTTTGCAGTGCATCCCGCATTTTTTGAACTTTGGGAATTAAGCGTTGATGAATACCAAGAGCGGCAGCAATGTGCATGGCGGTGGGAAATGTATCATTAGAAGATTGCGACATATTCACATGATCATTGGGATGAATTGGGGTTTTAGTTCCCATTGTTCCGCCAGCGAGTTGAATGGCACGGTTGGCAATTACTTCATTAACATTCATATTACATTGAGTGCCACTTCCAGTCATCCACACTCGTAAGGGAAAATTTCCCTCTAATCTTCCGTCTAGAACTTCTTCAGCGGCTTGTTGAATCAGTTTGGCTTTATCTTCGGGAAGTTTACCTAAGTCTTGATTGGCTAAAGCAGCGGCTTTTTTGAGAATACAAAACGCATCAATGACTTCGGAGGGAATATAATCATTTCCAATGGAGAAATAACGGAGCGATCGCTGAGTTTGCGCCCCCCAGTAACGGGTTGAGGGAACTTCTATTTCTCCCATGCTATCCCGTTCGACTCGCATTGAATTTGTAGCGTGTTCAGGGTTCATTGTTGATGCAACTCCGAAGATGTACTAATGGATGGCTCCTTGTATTTCTTATCATAAAATGCGCCCCAAATATCATTAAAAAAATCTGAAATCTACCCAAGCCCCATGCAAGCATCATCAGAGAGGTTGAGGAAAACGGATCTTTTTCTGAGAAATTCTAAAAATGAAAAATGTGATGCACCATCAACGGCTGAGGTGCATCCAATACGTTAACTTCTAGATGTTCTACTCGGTTTAATCTTTAATCCACCCTATGAGTAGAAATCCATTAACATTTGAGGTAAGCTGCCCAGACGTAACCTTCCATAATAGCAGTGCGAATAAATGCCCATCTATTATTGCTGGAAGTTCTCAGCCACTCAACTTTCACGCCGTCGGGTAAACTGCCGATGATGTTACCATTGGGAGTTGCACGCACATTCAGAGGGGTATCCGTTGGATCTGCCACCGTACAACTCCGAACCGTTGCGAGTTGATATTCGGCTTGAGATCGATGTATCGGGTTGAGTCCAGTTTCCGATGTGGGGTTAGAAGGATTAAGGGTTGCAAAAGCGGAAAATTGGGGAACCGAAGCGAGGGAAATTCCGGTCAAAATTAACAGAGATTTTCCCAAAAATTTAGCGGTTTTCATAGCACTCATGTCCGAAGTGTTAAGTGAACACGGTAAATGCACCCCACTGAACATCTGGATTGACTGATTATACCCTGAATCGATTCTGTTTATCTAGCTGAATTGGTAACAATTTCGGTAAACTTTTGTAGGATTTCTTGATACTCTTGTCCGGCAACTTCTAACAAATTGTTATGATTTGCCCCCTCTACCCAAAATGAAAGTTTCGGTTCATTCGCCACCGCGTACAGTTCTTGTCCATGCCAAAAGGGGACAACTTGATCCCGTGTTCCGTGTATGATTAAAATCGGACTATTAATGTCTTGTAAAGTGTCAAGATTGGGAAATTTGTCAAAGGGAAACAGGGGAATGCGGGTGATCACTCGAAAAATACTGATAAAGGAACTTTCTAAAACTAACCCCCCAACTGGCTGACGAGAGGCTAAAAAAACAGATGGCCCTCCCCCAACGGAACGACCATAGACAATGATGTTCTGGGGCGGTATATTTAATGTTTGGGTTAAGTAGTTATAGGCCGCCTTAATCGCGTAATAGGTTCCTTCTACAGTGGGTCTTCCGCTACTGGTGCCATAACCAGGATAGTCATAACCGAAGACTGAAAAACCAATCTCCCTTAAGTCTTTTAAGCGGGGGCGAATTTGTCCTAAGTCTTCAGCATTGCCATGACTGTAGAGAATTGTATACTGAGCTTCAGGATTGGGTAAATGTAGGGCGGTAATGCGATCGCCATTTCTAGACTGAAGTTGGATAAAATCATCAGTTTGGGTATAACTAGCAGGGGGCGGGAAAAAAATGAGGCGATCTGTCCAGAAGTAAGCCCAAGTCCCAACTAAAACATAGATTACTAGAGTAGAGATTAACAAGCGAAGGGGTGAAAACTCCCCAATAATCAGGCGTCTGAGAGTCACTCTATTCATAGTTCTAGCAAATGTGCTTGGATTGTTTTGTAGCTTAGTTTGCCGTATTTGGCTAATTTTTTCAATTTGTGAGGAACAATGATGGCGATTGAATATCCAGAAGATCTTAAGTATACTGAAACTCACGAGTATGTGAGACTCGATGGCGAAATTGCAACCATTGGGATTAGTTCTTTTGCAATTGGGCAACTTGGAGATATTGTTTTTCTAGAGTTGCCGGATGTCAACGATGCTGTTGAAAAAGGCGAATCTTTTGGTACTGTAGAGTCTGTTAAAGCGGTAGAAGATTTGAAAGCCCCCGTGAGCGGTACTGTGATCGAATGTAATCAGCCTGTCGTTGAAGATCCTGAACAACTCGGGGATGATCCCTATGGCGAAGGATGGTTAATCAAAGTCCGGATTGATGAGATTAATGACTTAGATGATTCCTTGTCGGCGGAGGAGTATCGACAGTTGGTTGAAGGGGATTAGACGGTAAGCCGTAGGGACTAGGAACGGAGGAAAAGCATTAAAGAACCCATTTTCTGGGTAGAGTGTATCAGAAGTCACTGTTCCTAGTCCCTACATCAGAGAATTTGTTACAAATATATGAAGAAGCTGTACTTCTGTTATGGGCCAGTTGCTCACCTGCTGTACTGTTCAAAAATGATTAAGGGTGTAAACTTCCTGTTGTTCAGAAGTCATTGATGTGCATCGTTCTCAAAGATCAACTCCATACTATTCACCTTTTGGATTTTATCAAATTTCATGCTAGATTTTCATTCCCCGTCCAACATCGAAGATTCCAACACCCCATCTACTGAAAGAGAAACCGATCAATTGAATTCAAATTTTCTAGCTTCTGAGGATGATCAACCCTTGACTACTATCACTGATCCTTTTTCCAGACGGCACATCGGTCCAAATTTCAACGCCATTCAACAAATGTTAGAAACGTTGGGATTTTCTGATCTCAATCAACTTATTGATCGTGCGGTTCCGGCTAATATTCGCCTCAATCGTTCTTTAAAATTACCTGGGGCTAAAAGTGAATATGCAGCCCTCGCCCAACTCAAAGAGATTGCTTCAAAAAATCAAATCTTTCGTTCTTTCATTGGCATGGGGTATTCTAATTGTATCACACCTCCGGTGATTCAACGCAATATTCTAGAAAATCCCGGTTGGTACACCGCTTATACCCCTTATCAAGCCGAAATTGCCCAGGGACGTTTGGAAGCATTATTAAACTTTCAAACGATGATTATTGATCTGACTGGGATGGAAATTGCTAATGCTTCTTTACTCGATGAAGCGACAGCCTCCGCCGAAGCCATGAGTCTAAGTTATGGCGTTTCTAAGACAAAATCTGATATCTTTTTTGTCTCTCAAGATTGTCATCCTCAAACGATAGATGTTGTTCAAACACGGGCGTTACCTTTAGGCATTAAAATCCTTGTTGGAGATTTTAAAACCTTTGATTTTAATACGCCGATTTTTGGGGCTTTACTCCAATATCCTGCTACAGATGGGGCAATTTACGACTATCGAGACTTTATCGAAACTGCCCACCAACACAACGCCTTAGTAACAGTTGCAGCTGATATTTTAAGCTTGACTTTATTAACGCCTCCTGGTGAATTTGGGGCGGATATTGTGGTCGGAAATACCCAACGTTTTGGCGTTCCCCTCGGTTATGGCGGCCCTCATGCGGCTTATTTTGCTACCAAAGAAACCTATAAACGACAAGTTCCGGGGCGTTTAGTTGGGGTGTCTAAAGATGCCCATGGCAACCCCGCTTTACGGTTAGCCTTACAAACCCGTGAACAGCATATTCGCCGGGATAAAGCCACCAGTAATATTTGTACTGCCCAAGTTTTATTAGCCGTTATTGCAGGAATGTATGCGGTGTATCATGGGCCGAAAGGGTTGAAAAAAATTGCTGAAAATATCTATCAGTTAACGACATTGTTAGCCGATGGATTACAACGTTTAGGGTATGAAATTAGTTCAGAACCCTATTTTGATACGCTGCGGGTTAACTTAGGTGATCAAGCCTTAAAACAGATTTTAGATGCAGCAAAAGTTCATCATATTAACCTGCGAACCCTTGATGAACATACCGTTGGGATTAGTTTAGATGAAACCACAACCATTAAAGATTTAATAGACTTGTGGGAAATCTTCTCAGATACTGATGAATTACCCTTCAGAATTGATGAACTTTCAGGGAATTCAACCCTACCCAATTCTTTCAAACGAACCAGCGAATATCTGACTCATCCTGCCTTTAATAGCTACCATTCTGAAACTGAACTATTACGGTATATTCATCGTTTACAAACCAAGGATTTGTCATTAACCACCTCAATGATTCCCCTGGGTTCCTGTACGATGAAATTAAATGCGGCAGCAGAAATGTTACCTGTAACTTGGCCGGAATTTGGGAAAATTCATCCCTTTGCCCCAAAATATCAAACCACAGGTTATCAAATTCTCTTTCAACAATTAGAACATTGGTTAGCAGAAATTACCGGATTTGATGGCATTTCTCTGCAACCTAACGCAGGTTCTCAAGGGGAATATACAGGTTTATTGGTGATTCGTCGTTACCATGAACAACGCGGAGAAACCAACCGTAATATCTGTTTAATTCCTGAATCTGCCCACGGTACAAACCCAGCAAGTGCGGTGATGTGTGGTTTAAAAGTTGTTGCGGTCAAATGTGATTCTCAGGGAAATATTGATATTAATGACCTCCAAACTAAAGCCGAAAAACACAGCCAAAATTTAGCGGCGTTGATGGTGACTTATCCTTCGACTCACGGCGTTTTTGAAGAAGGAATTCAGGAAATTTGTGAGATTATTCACAATAATGGTGGTCAAGTTTATATGGATGGGGCGAATATGAATGCCCAGGTTGGTTTGTGTCGTCCGGCTGATTTTGGGGCCGATGTTTGCCATTTAAACTTACACAAAACCTTCTGTATTCCTCACGGTGGCGGTGGGCCGGGAATGGGGCCAATTGGGGTAAAATCACATTTAATTCCCTTCTTACCCGGACATTCAGTGGTTACAATGCAAGATGATAATCCTCAATCTTTAGGGGCGGTTTCTGCTGCGCCTTGGGGAAGTCCGAGTATTTTGGTAATCTCTTGGATGTATATTGCCATGATGGGGGCAGAAGGGTTAACAGAAGCCACAAAAATCGCGATTTTAAATGCGAATTATATCGCCTATCGTTTACAGGATTCTTACCCGATTTTATACAAGGGAAAAAATGGTTTGATTGCCCATGAATGTATTTTAGACTTGCGAGGCGTGAAAAAATCAGCCAATATTGAAGTCGATGATATCGCTAAACGGTTGATGGATTATGGGTTCCACGCCCCTACTGTTTCTTGGCCTGTTGCGGGAACCATGATGGTTGAACCGACTGAAAGCGAGTCCAAGGCAGAATTAGACCGTTTCTGTGAGGCGATGATCGCCATTCGGCACGAAATTTCAGCGATTGAGTCGGGAGACATGGACGGCGAAAACAACCCCTTAAAGAACGCGCCACACACCGCAGAATCTCTAATTGTGGGTGAGTGGAATCATCTCTATTCCCGTGAACAGGCGGCTTATCCGGCGCCTTGGTTGCGAAACCACAAGTTTTGGCCCACCGTTGGACGAATTGATAATGCTTATGGCGATCGCAATTTTGTTTGTTCTTGTTTACCAATGGAGGCCTATTCTGAGAATTAGAATCGTCTAAAGATAGGGGTAGGTTGTATTCAGCCAATAGTAACATTAAAAACCTGCCCCTATTCTATTAGTCTTGACAGAGAATTACAAAGGGTTTATTGAAACTTTCCCACTCTTGAATTAAAGAATAAAGTTTAGTTTTGCGAAAAATTTAGTCCGCATTAACCGCATTTTATTCGCGACTCGATCAGGAGTAATAAATTCTCTCATTTTTACTTATTAGGCCCCTTGAGTTCTACGGTTAAATCCCATCGTTCATTGATAATATCTGGGGAGTGAGTTGCAATTAAAACATCAAAGTTCGAGAGTTTTAGAATATCTTGTAAATCATTTAGAAATTCTACCTGCCAAGCAACGTGTAAGGAGATTTCAGGTTCGTCAATTAAAATCAGAGAGTTTGGTTTAACTTTAAATAATAATTCATAAAGCATTACTAATTCATGTTGTTCTCCTGAAGATAAGTTTGTCGGCGACAAGGGATCACGATTAAGGGTTGTAAATGTAAATCCTTTATCTTTGGTGATTGACATTTTTTTATGACTAAACCGACTTTCAATAATTTTCTTGAAAACAGCAATTTTGCTCGATATATCACTAAAAACTTCCAGCTTTTTCTCAACATCTTCTACATAAACGGATAAGATGCTTTTCGTTTTATCATCAATTTCTTGCTTGACTTGAAAATCAGGATTTTCATCTTGTTCTAACAAACCTAAATTTCTTAACTGTTTTCGCTGTTCTTCTAATTTACTCAACTGATCTCGTAAGGCTTCTTCTGTTAAATTTGAGGGAAATTCCTGGTTAACAACTCTCACTGGAAAAGTTCGATCTAGAGATTGAGATAATACACCATACTCTGTTAGTTTTTCTTGTATTTGTTCTGAGAGTTCGTGAGAATAAGTTGCAACTGAAGGAACCATAGACCTTGCAATTAATCGAGTATTACGATTATTAGAGACACTAAATAAACGTTGTGCTTCAATGAAACTTACTTTGAATTTTTCTTTTAATTCTAGTAGCCACTTTTCATCCTGTTGTTGAAGTTCAACAAATCTATTAACTTTGCTGCTACTAGAAAACCTAATTGTAGAAAGTAAATCTCCAAAACGTTCTACTATTTCTGATGGAGTTAGTGTTTCTTGAGTCGGCAAATACAACCATTTTCTAGCTCCTATTCTCTCCAAATCTGGAATAATATCATCTAGAATTTCTAGAGGAAAATCTATAGATTCTGTATCGGCTTTCAATTTATGTATGCAAGTTTTTGGTTGGGATTCTTCTTGATGAAAAGAAAAGAAAATATTTTTTACTTTCCGGCTTTCTTGTGCAGTGTTTTTCGTAATCAAAAGATAACTTCGATTGTCAAAATCCAATCTAAATTCTGTAAAGTGAATTGTATGTAGAAAATAATATTGTGAATTAAATAAACTGTTTAACATCTTGAGTAAGATAGTTTTTCCGACTCCATTCGGCCCATGAATAATGGTAATTCGGTCATCCATATTCATCGGAATTATATGATCAAACATACCAAACAGATTTTTTACCGAAATCTCTTTGATTCTCATGGCTTGAATTTAAGATAATCTCTAATTATACCACAGATACATTTGACACAGCTTATTATGGGTTTAAGGCTTTGAACGAACAGCCATTTCTCCTCAAACAAAGATAACATTAATTTATCCTTTTATTAACAGCAATTTTACCTGTGTTTTTTAAGATGAAACTGTTGAGAGAACCCAGTTGTCATGCCTAATAAGATTTCCTCTATTAATGCAAGTGATGTCAACCATTTAGCAGAGACATTAATGAACGGTGCTGGTAGTCGTTATCAGATCACCGTACAAGTGGCAAAACGGGCTAAACGATTTCGTTATGAAGATTTTGATAACCCCAACGCTTCTGAAATGAAACCAGTTATCCGTGCTATCCTAGAGATGTCAGATGAACTGACTCAACCCGAATTGATTCTGGATGACAGAGGTTAATATTACTAAAACTTAATCCGGTTATAACCCTTTTATAACTGAGATTTTTTCAATTTATTATAGAATGTCAAATAAGGTCATTATAAAACTCTCAGACCGGATTTGGAAACCTACTCGCTAATTTTACCTTTGATGTCTGGGATCTATTTAGTTTGGTTAATTATTGCTTTGATCACAATCTGGGCGGGTTTTAAAGCCGCAGATGATGTTCATCGTATTGCCCTAATGTCTCTGGGCTTGTTTTTTATCATCTTGTTTTTGCTTTCAACGCCTGAGTCTGTTCAATTAGTTTTTAAGTTCATCTTTTTTGCTATCGTTTTATTCATAGAGCGATTTTTATGGCGTTCTTTTTTGTCTCCCCAACTTCAACAGGTTGAGCAAAAACAGTCATTGAGAAACTAAAGTTGATGCTCAATTGGGGTTTAATTCAGTAAAAACAGCATAAACAATTAAAGGATAAACATTTAAATAGCTCTCAAAATTGGGAATCAAATACTTCCTAAGATGATTTTCAAACCTTAAAATATCCATTTCTGGGATTTTTTGATCCGTAGTTATACTCAGGTCGTCCTTCTCCTGAGTCTGTCACTGTTGATAGGAGATCAAAATTCTCCCCCTCTCCCGGTTTCCCTAACCGTCAAATTTTAGGGCAACGACACAGCCTAGCCCCCTTAGATGCGTATAGAAACACTATTAGTGCTATAGTATAAAATAAGTCACTATATTCCCAAAAATCCCTCATAATACTCTATCGTCTCTAAAATTCAGTGACTTGATCCGAAAAATCCTCGACTCACCCCTCATTAAAAATCACTTTGCTCATCCGAAAAATTACGGAGTCTTTGATATAAGACTGTGGAAAATACTGATGTTAGAACCCTTTCAATGTCTAACTAAAAATTCAAATTATATTGATGTATAAGAACTATTCTTTTTAAGATTGTCATGTTAATTTTCTTATTATTTTTAGTTTTTTTAAAGAAAGATATAATAATCATTAGTAGATATTAAAATTGATATAGCCCGTTAGAAGGAGATCAGATGAAACCTCGAGAACATCAAAAAAACAATTACAACAAACTCAATGAGCAACATTTACTATACCGGATTACACAGCGTATTAGTCAATCCTTAGAACTTGAAGAAATTTTAACAGCAACAGCCGCAGAAGTTAGAGCCTTTTTAGAAACGGATCGGGTACTTATTTATCGCTTTAGTGAAGACGAAAGCGGTGAAGTGACGGCAGAGTCTATCCATGAAGATCGCCTTCCTTCCCTGAAAGGATTACATTTTCCCGCCGATGATATTCCGCCTTTAGCCCGAGAAATTTATCGGACTCTAGGTCAACGCAGTATCGTGAATATTAGCACCGGACAAATTGGTTGGAGTCCTGTTAATCTTCACGAAATTGAAGAATTTTCGGGTTCTGAAAAAATTAACTATCGTTTAGTCGATCCCTGTCATATTGCTTATCTTAGGGCAATGGGTGTTCAATCTTCCTTGGTTGTCCCCATATTATATCAAGAGAATTTAGAATCTACACGCCAACTCTGGGGATTATTGGTGTCTCATCATGCAGAACCGCAGGAAATTGCAGCTTCTCAATTACAATTAGTTCAGCTAATTGTTGATCAGCTTTCCGTTGCAATTAAACAATCAACCTTACTCACTCGTACTCGTCAGCAAGCCAAGCGAGAAGCCACCATTAACCGGGTTTCATCTCTATTACACGAACAACCCAGTATTCAATTACAAACGGCTTTAGAAGCTATCGTTGAAGCCTTAGAAGGTGTGGGAGGAAGACTCTACCTCTGTCGCGATCAAAACTGCGCTACTAAACTCTGGACTTGCGGTGAACAACCGACAATGCCTGTTTGGGAATTAAGTCCGATTTTAGAAGAACATCCTCTCTGGCAACAATGGATCAAAGCTGGATTTAAAAAACCTCAAGAGTTTAAAAATAACTTATCTCAAAATACAGCAGTTTGGGCTGTTAGCGACTTATACAAAGAATCAATCTTTCGAGTGTTGACCCCTGCTTTTCAGACAACGGCTATTCGAGGGTTGTTAATTGTACCGATTTATTATCGACAACAGCTGCTAGCAGTTTTCAGTATTTTTAGAGATGAAATTGACACGGAAGTTTTGTGGGCGGGGCGTTTTGAATCAAACCTCAAACAAATTTTACCTCGACAATCTTTTGAAGTGTGGCGAGAATTGAAAAAAGGTCAAGCTTTATCTTGGACTCAAGAAGAAATTGATCTCGCTCAAGCTTTGGGAACTCAATTAGGAATGGCGATTCAACAATATCTGCTTTATACTGAAGTTCAAGACCTCAATATTAATTTAGAACAACAAGTTCAAGAACGAACTGAACAACTGCAAAAAACCCTCAACTTTACTCAAGCTTTAGGACGGGTAACGGATCAAATTCGCAGTACCTTAGAGTTGAGAACCACCATGTTAACCATTGTTCGAGAAGTCCGGAGGTTAATTCAGAGCGATCGCGTGTTAATTTATAAGTTGCTAAACGAACAGGAAGGAGAAGTAATCGTTGAAGCTGTTGGGGAAAATATTTATTCTGTTCTGGGTATTAAAACCCCTAGCGGTTGTTTCCCCCATCATTCGAGTAATCGATATCGAAAAGGAGAATGTGGCTCAATTCGAGACATTTATGAGGCAAATTTAACCTCTTGTTATCAAGAGTTTCTCGAAAGTGTTCACGTTAGAGCAAATTTAGTTGTTCCGATTGGTTCACAAGATGAATTATGGGGATTATTAATTGCTCACGAGTGTAATAAACCCAGAGATTGGCAACCCGAAGAAATTAATTTATTGAGTCAACTTGCTGATCAAATTGCCATTGCAATCACCCAAGCAGAACTTTATGAAAAAGCCTGCAATGCGGCGGAAAGTGAAAAAGCAAAAGCTGAACAACTGGCTCAAACCTTAGAACAATTACAAAAGACTCAGACTCAACTGATTCAAACGGAAAAAATGTCAGGATTGGGGCGTTTGGTGGCGGGAATTGCTCACGAAATTAATAACCCCGTGAGTTTTATTTATGGTAATTTAGCTTATACGAGTGAATATAGCGAAAACCTTCTCAACTTACTCCAACTGTATCAAAAGTATTATCCTCAACCGCCGTCTGAAATCCAGGAATATATCGATGAAATTGAATTAGATTTTATGTCTACGGATTTACCTAAAATTATTTCTTCCATGCGAATTGGAGCCGATAGAATTCGTCGGTTAGTGTTGTCTTTACGCAACTTTTCACGCTTAGATGAAGCTCAAGTTAAAGCAGTTAATCTGCATGAAGGAATTGAAAATACCTTGATGATTTTGCAACATCGTTTAAAAACAACTTCAAATATCCCCGAAATTACAGTGATTAAAGAATTTGGAGATTTACCGAATATTGAATGCTATGCCAGCTTACTGAATCAAGTTTTTATGAATATTATCAGTAATGCAATTGATGCCCTAGACTGTGATGAGAATCAATGGAAAAATCAAGAAGGTGAAACAGAAAAGAGTTCTCCTACAATCTGGATAAAGACTTCAGTTATTCAAGCCGAAACCGCAGAACCTGAAAAAGTTCAAGTTTCAATTATTGATAATGGTTGGGGAATTGATACCCAACAAATTCCTAAAATTTTTGATCCCTTTTTCACCACCAAACCTATTGGTCAAGGAACGGGGTTGGGACTGTCAATTAGCTATCAAATTATTGTTGAAAAGCATCGGGGTAGTATTCAGTGTATTTCCCAACCTGGAAAGCAAACAGAGTTTGTCATCTCTCTACCGATTCGCCAAGCTTAACAATTGTATTTTGTGCCTTTTAAAATTTACTGAATGTTTGTTTTATAATATACTAAAGAGAGAGAATGTTTATCAGTCCTGGGTTGTCCCTCACTCTTTTGTTGACTTTAAACGAGCCTGGAGTGCGTTATTTTTGATGCAACTACAAACTTATGATGCTGAACACTGATCAATGGAAACAAATACGAGAATGCTGTCGAGATCAAGCCGCCTTTGAACGATTGCAACATATTCTGAGTGAGTCGCTCGATGCTGATCTATTGATGAATGCTGGCTCATCTAACTCTGAGGACTTAGAATCTGATGTTAACCCCACAGAAAGCTATAAAGCGCTCTTTCGGGTGATTAGCCGCATTCGAGAATCCCTCGATCTAGACATTATTTTTCAAGCAACTGTTATAGAAGTTCGACAATTATTAAAAGCAGATCGAGTCGCTATCTTCCGCTTTGATCCGGGTTCAGGTTATGATGATGGTGAATTTGTCTCAGAAGATATCAACCCACAGTTTAAATCCGTTTTAACGGCTCGTATCCATGATCACTGCTTTGGTGAACAATTTGCCCCCCAATACCAACAAGGCAGAATTAACGCAGTGGCCGATATTTATGCCGCAGGTTTGAGTGATTGTCATATTGAAATCCTCAGTCAGTTTCAAGTGCGAGCTAATTTATTTGTCCCTCTATTAAAAGGAGGCAAACTGTGGGGTGGACTCTGTATTCATCAATGTTCTCATCCTCGAAATTGGTCAGCCAATGAGATTGAATTTGTTACTCAAATTGCTCATCATTTAGATGTTGCTCTCCAACAAGTTGAATATACTGAACAAGTTCAAAAGAAAGCCCAACAACTAACTTTAGTTAAAGAACGTCAGAAAGACGCTCAACGACATAAAATATTATTTGAAATCGTTAACCGGATTCGTCAATCTCTGGATATTCAAACGATTTTTGAGACAGCGACTCAAGAAGTGAGACAATTTCTCAACTGTGATCGCGTTGTTGTTTATCGCTTTAATCCGGATTTTTCAGGTTATTTTATCGCTGAGTCAGTCTCTTTTGACTGGGAACCGTTAATTCATTTAATTCCCACCCTAGCCGATACTTGTTTACAAGAAACGCAAGGGGGACGGTTTAGACGGGGAGAAATATTAGCCATTGAAGATATTTATGAAGCTAACTATGCTGAGTGTAAAATTAAACTCTTAGAAGAATTGCACGCTAGAGCCTGTATTATTGTTCCTATTCTTCAAGGTGAAATCTTATGGGGATTACTCGCCGCTTATCAAAATAGCAATCCTCGTCGTTGGACAGATGAAGAACTGCAACTCTTATCTCAAATTGCGATTCAACTCGGTGTTGCTATCAAACAAGCTGAACTTTTAGTCGAGACCAAAGCATTAGCCGATGATTTAAAAGAAACTCAAATTAAATTAGTTCAAACCGAAAAAATGTCAAGCTTGGGACATTTAGTCGCTGGAATTGCTCACGAAATTAATAATCCGGTTAACTTTATCTATGGAAACCTCAACCCCGCCACAGATTTAACTCAAGATTTACTCGACTTAGTGGAACTCTATCAACAAGAATATCCTCAACCCACGCCAGTTATTGAAGACAAAATATCAGAAATTGAATTAGATTATCTTATCGATGATTTACCCAAAATTCTATCCTCAATGCGACTGGGGGCTGAACGCATTCGTCAGCTTGTCTTGTCGTTGCGGAATTTTTCTCGTTTAGATGAAGCCGAAGTGAAAGCCGTTGATCTTCATGCGGGGATTGACAGTACATTGTTAATTTTACATCATCGCTTAAAATCTAAACCGGACCGGAGCGCGGGAATAGAAATTGTTAAAAATTATGGTCAACTTCCGAAAGTTGAATGTTACGCGGCTCAACTCAATCAGGTTTTTATGAATATTTTGAGTAATGCTGTGGATGCTTTAGAATCAGTTCAAAATAAACTAGGTGCTTCATTCTCACCGATGATTACCATTAAAACCACCACCCTTCAAAAAACAGAGGATCAGCCTAAATCCTGGGTGATGATTTCCATCCAAGACAATGCAGGAGGAATTCCCCCTGAAATACAAGCCAAGATTTTTGATCCGTTTTTTACAACTAAACCCGTTGGCAAAGGAACAGGATTAGGATTATCAATTAGTTATCAAATTGTCGTCGAAAAACATAACGGCATCCTCGAATGCAATTCAACACCCGGAGACGGAACAGAGTTTAAAATTCAAATTCCTGTTAAACAGTAATCCGTTTGATCGAGATCATTCACGATGAACTATTAAACCAAGTGGTATCTAAATAATCAATCCTCGCCATCGGACTCAAGGCAGTTAAGACTTGTTCACCATAACTACGATGCAACACTCGGCTATCAAATAAGGCTACAACCCCTTGAGAATCTCGTACAGGTGCAACCGCTCTTTGTAACTCATTTAAAGCCGTCGGAAGCAGATAAAGCCGGAACCAGTCGAGGCGGTTTTGTTTGTAATGACTGACTCGCCGTGCAACCAGAGGATCTTCTAAAGACGGTAACGGTAAAGTCGCGATCGCCAGTAAATGAGGGGGGGGAAGTTTTCCCTGATGTTTGCGCCAAAATTCCCAACCCGTGACTAAAATTCCCCGTTGCTCCAGTTTAGTGGTTTCAACCTGCACCCGTGAACCAAATTCCGACGCAAACAGCGCCCCGATCTGTGTTTTGAGAGGAGTATCTGCTATTAATAAAACGGTTAATCCTGCAATATCTAGACTCATACACAATAAACTGCGAATTTCCTCAATTAAAGCGCCTTGAAATTGAGGGGTATTCGGTAGCGGGAGACGAGAAGGGAGATAAAGTTGAATTAATTGGGAATTGCGATCCGGTGAAAATTTTACCCCTGTTATTTCTGCGAGTCCCACTAACTGACGATAAGTTGGGGCGTTTTTTTGTAAGTCTAAAGCCCCTCCAATTAAAACCACAGGCTGTAAAAGCCAAATCGGACTGAGGGAGGTGGAGACTTCCATAGGACTACAGTAGAGTGAAAAAGTCCCGCGATCGCGATCAACTTCTACCCATCGTAGTTGTCCGTTGGTTTGCCATTGATGCCAAAATTGATCCCAACCTCGGAGGTTTTGAGAGGGTAAAAATGACTCTGGATTCCGTAAATCTTGGTACAGTTTTTCTAGAAGTCTTTGTTCTGACTGTTCTAATAAATAACATTGATAGGGATTCGGAGGACGTTGAAAAATGGCTTTTGTTAGATGAATTTTGACATCGCGGATCAAGTCTGTTTTTTGGGGTTGGGTTTCAATCAGTTGAGTCCAATCTTGGGGGAAAAGACAGGCGGTGAGTTGTTCACGAGTCCAGGCTTCTAAGTCATCAACCCCATCAATAATGGTGGGAATTCCAGACGGAAAGCGTTGTTTTTCCTCTAAGCGATCGCTCAACCAGTTTTCGGGAGTGGTGAATACAACCCCTTGAAAGTTAGATTCATTGGGCCAAGTCTCCCCCAAAATGATCGATTGAGCGAGGTTCGGGTTGAGGGCTTGGGATTCAAACAATTGCGGAATTTGTTGCTGTTGTAGCTCCGTTAACAGCCATTCGGGAGCCACAATCAATACAGGTTCAGGCCAAATTAAGACCGGGATCAGATAACTAAAGCGGTAGGGGTGATGATGACTGCCTGGGGCGACACCCGTTTGAATTAAAGCACTCCGCCCGAGTCGTAATGCTCTAGCTACAAGCCTCGCCATCGTCAGATAATGAGGCCATGAGGATCTGGCTTGCGATTGTCCGACGGAGACGCTCCGCGATCGCAAAAAGCTTTGCAATAAATTATGAGCTTCTACCTCGATCAAAAGAATTCAGCCGAGCGCGTTAATAACTTTGACTTTCAACTAAGATAGTCAAAACTATCAATAAAATCAATCACCTGTTCGAGATCGAGGAATAGAGACTCGTCGAATTTGCTGTGATGATTTTCCGCTTCTCGATCTGCCACAGAAAGTTTAAAGCGTTTTCCAAAATCGCTATGAGTGTAAACCGTTAACTGTTTTTGGCTGGAATTGGTTAAAATTGTTTGGGTGGGACTGAGGAAAAATTTAGGAATTTGATCAGATCGGACAGATCGCACAACCTGTTTGAGATGATGAGCTTTAGAAATCACTTCACCCATCGCCGCTAAAACTCGAATTTGGTTTTTACTTTTTTCCGTGGCATCTTGGAGATTCCGAATCAGACTGACAATATTTTTTTGAGTTTTGTTCGCATCACTAAAGGGAAAAATTGCCAGACATCCCATTGTAAACAAATATTCTTCGCGATCGATGCGAAATGTAATCACCGTGCGGCGAATGTCGGTGTCAATACTCGGGGGATATTTGAGGATCGAATATTCTTGGGCGATTGAATGATAAGTCAGAGCCAGCAGTAAATTCGCCTCTAGATCGAGGGGAGCATCCACAATCACTTGCACTGTGGGAAGAACTTGATTAAAGAACTTTTTGAGGGTTTCGGGGGTAAAGTGGTAAACCTGGGTATGATCACCGTTGGGACTGAGATCGACCCATTCACAAGTAATATCTTCAGCCTTGAGATTAAAGCGAGGAACTTCATAGAGTTTTGCTCCCGTTAAGGTAGCGCCGGAAATATCGGCCCCCATCCAATCGGCTTTAATTAAATTCACTTGGGTTAAATCCACATGAACGAGACTCGCCTTACACAAACGAACTCGATTCAAATTCGCCCCTGATAAATTCGCCCCTGATAAATTCGCCCCTGATAAATCTGCCCCCGACAAATCCGCCCCCCGCAGATCCGCCCATCGTAAATTCGCCCCCGTCAGGTTGGCTTGTCGCAAATCTGCATAAGTCAAATTCACTTGTCGCATCTCTGCGTGGCTGAGATCAACTTTGGGTAGATTGGCTTTGACTAAACTCGCTCGGCGTAAATCCGCTTTTTGCAAATTAACAGACGCCCCAGATACCCCTCGTAGGTTCGCCCCACTGAGATTGGCTTGAAAAAAATTCGCCTGTCCGACTCGGGCTTCTCGTAGATCAGCGCCGCTTAGATTGGCTTTTGTGAGGTTGGCGTTGTTGAGTCTAGCTCGAATCAGTTCAGAACGAATTCCTAAAGTTTCCACTAAGATAGCATCGCTTAAATCGGCTCTAACCAGGTTAGCGACATTCAGAGTGGCTCGACTCAGATTGGCATGGCTGAGGTTGGCTTGACTCAATCGAGCAACATTGAGATTGGCTCGACTTAAATTGGCACTACTGAGATCCGCAGCACTTAAATTGGTAACACACAAAGACGCATCGCTCAAGTTGGCTTGACTGAGGTTAATTCGACTTAAATTCGCTTCGTTGAGATTGATACCCGTAAAATCTCGTTCACCCTGTTTGTATTGTTTGACTAAGTTGTAGATTTTTACGAGTTCCTGTGCCATAACACCCATTCACT
The DNA here is from genome assembly GCA_050485465.1 of Limnoraphis sp. Classification (GTDB taxonomy): domain Bacteria; phylum Cyanobacteriota; class Cyanobacteriia; order Cyanobacteriales; family Microcoleaceae; genus Capilliphycus. The sequence continues at coordinate 28,189 of JBJHBL010000012.1, forward strand.
TTGTACTAAATTGGTTCAACGCTTGAAGTTATCCGGCTATTAGAGTTGCTCGGTTAAAAAATCGGCAAGGTTTTCTAATGACGGTGCCATCATCTCAAAATATTTTTCTTGGGAGTATCCCGAGGTGTTGATTAGTTCCGGCACATTGAATAAGCTTCGTCCAAATTGAGGATGGCTATGAATTTTGAGGGTTCGATTGTGGAAGTTTCTGAGAGTTGTGCGAGTGGGAGAGGTGAAGAAAGCTAGAGACCGTTTTGATGTCAAGGAAAATTTGGGGTCTAATTTTAAGTCGGTGATTTGATCGAGGTGTTGCTTGACTTCGCTGACCAACTTGCTGATTTGATGGGAGTGTCGAACGCTTAACCCGATAAAACTTTCCGAGCCGAGCATCTGAAGCAGATTGCGAATACTTTGTTGAGTATGAACAGCATCTGTAAAGGGAAGAATGACAATATAAGCGGTGGGGAACAGTTGTTCGTCCCTTTCTATCCTAAACGATAAAGTTGTTCGGCGAGAACTGACCTCTATACTGGGAGGGCGATTGATCAGCGAAGTTTGGCGAAGAATGTCTCGGTAAGCATGGGCTAAGGCGCAGTGAGCATCCGCATCGAGCGCCGCATCAATACTAATTTCGACCATCGGGGAAGTCGCGTTAAAAAATTGGTAGGCTTCTTGATTGCTAAAGCGAAGCAGTTGACTTCCATCGCCGTTAGGACTGACATCCACCCAATCACAGGTGATCTCATCGGCTTTGACTTCAAATCGAGAGACATCGTAGAGTTTGGCTCCGGTGAGGGCGGCTCCGGTGAGATCGGCTCCTGTCCAGTCTGCACCTGTCAGGTTGGCTTGGGTTAAGTCCGCATGGATGAGATTGGCATTGAGTAAGCTGGTGTGACTGAGATCGGCACCATACAGACTCGCCCCGCTTAATCTTGCTTGTTCCAGGTTCGCCCCTCGCAAATCCGCACCGTTTAAATCTGCCCAACGCAAGTTCGCGCCTTTGAGATTGGCGCCGCTTAAATTGGCTTGGCTGAGATTCACCTGACGCAGTTCAGCGTTGACGAGATTCGCCCCTCGCAGATCCGCTCGACTCAAGTCTGCTGCGTGTAGGCTGGCTCCTTCTAGATTACTGGCAATCAAAACCGCATCTCGTAGATTGGCACTTTTGAGATTGGCTTGTCGCAGATCCACTTGTCGTAGGGTCGCCTCTCGCAGATCGGCTTCGCTGAGGTTTACACTGATTAAGATGGCATAACTGAGATCGGCGCGAATTAACTCAGAACGGATCAAAGAGGTGTTGATCAGGGAGGCTTCACTTAGATCCGCACGGATCAGATTGGCAACATTGAGAACGGCGCCGTTGAGGTTGGCACCACTGAGGTTAGCACCACTGAGTTTGGCAACATTGAGTTTAGCGCCGTTGAGGTTGGCAGCACTGAGATTCGCACCACTGAGATTGGTGATACTCAGGACTGCTTGAGAGAAATTGGCACTTGAGAGATTCGCACGACTTAGATTGGCTTCACAAAGCAGGATCGCACTAAAATCTCTAGCCCCGGATTGATAGCTTTGAATCAGTTCTTCGGCATTCATGCCAGAAAGTTTTCCGAGTAAAAAACAGGTTTTAATCTAGTTTCTACTATACCAAATTTTTTGAACGCTCTACCTAAAAAGGATTATTTCGGATTCTTGCTTTATAATTAAGTTTTAAGAGAAGTTGTTTTTTTGAAAATTAGCATGATATCTGAACAGCCTGTTCTGAATATTGGTCTGGTTGGTTTGGGTTTAATTGGCGCTTCTATGGGTTTAGATTTATGTTCGGTTCAACCAAAATTGATACGATTAAAGCCTAACAATCCTCCTCAAGCTTATCGGGTTTTCGGGGTAAGTCGTCGTCTTAGCACTTGTGAAAAAGCAGTGGCAATGGGGGTTGTTGATGAGGCGAGTGTTGATTTATCCTTGATGGCAAGTGCGGATGTGGTGTTTATTTGTACGCCAATTTCGGCTATCGCCTCTACACTTGAACAGTTAATTCCTCATCTAAAACCTAGCGCTATTGTAACAGACGTGGGTTCAGTTAAGCAACCTATTGTAGAAGGCTTATCTCAACTCTGGCCGAATTTTGTGGGTGGACATCCGATGGCAGGGACGGCGGAAAGTGGGATAGAAGCAGCGCAAAAAAATTTGTTTTTGGGAAAGCCTTATGTGATGACGCCCACAGAAGAAACATCACAATATAGCTTGGAAATAGTGGCTCAAATTGTGGAATTGTTGCAAGCAAAAGTCTATCAATGTTCACCGCAAGATCATGATCAAGCGGTGGCTTGGATTTCTCATTTACCTGTTACGGTGAGTGCGAGTTTAATTGCAGCTTTAAGCGCAGAAGAAGATGTTAATGTTCAACATTTGGCTAAACAATTAGCAAGTTCAGGCTTTCGGGATACCAGTCGTGTAGGGGGTGGAAATCCGGAGTTGGGGGTGATGATGGCGCGGTATAATCGAGAGGCATTATTGCGATCGCTTCAAACTTATCGGAGTCGTCTAGATCAATTAATTTCCTGTGTAGAACAAGAAGACTGGGACAGTCTAGAACAGCAACTGATTCAGACTCAACAAGAGAGAATGAAGTTTAACTTTTAGCCCAAACATACCACATCATTGTAAAAAAAATGACTTTGATTGTCATCTGAAAGACTTCAAATTTTGCTATAGTTTACAGTGATCAGTTATCAATCTTCTCTACTCCCCATTCCCTGTTTCCGATTCAAGTCGTGCTATCTTTTGGGATTGTTAAATCAGTTCAGACTTGATTGGAGTAGCACAAACACAACAATTAGGATCATCAGAAAGCCGGAGTTTCCTAAACTCCATCGTGCTTAAATTCATGGTCAGCAGTTGAGAGAGTAGAGGTTCTCCCAACCCCGTAATCACCTTAATCCCTTCTAAAGCGGCTATAATGAGTGCTTTTCTCTCGGCAACCCGGTTCTGGGATTGATCGGTAGAGGTGGAAGGAGGGGTCATACCTCCGTACAAAGGGCTGTGTTTATTAAAAATGTACTTAAGGCTTGTAGTTCCCTTCAGTGCGGGGTTTCAACTTTCATTAGGGTGCAGCTACCGGGTATTTTCTGGCTGTTGTGATCAAGTTACTCGAAAATCGCCCAATTTATGAGGCTAAAGAATGTAAGCAGTGGGTGTTGCGTTGTTGCTTGGCTTCATACAGGGCTTTGTCGGCGCGACTGACTAAGGCTTCAAAACGATGATAGAGGGTGGGAATTGTGGTTGAAATACCAATACTAACGGTGACATATTGACTAACTGAGGATCGAGAATGTTCAATCTCTAATTTTTGCACCGCATTGTGAATTTCTTGAGCCACTTGAATAGCACCTTCTGCGTTAGTATTGGGTAAAAGAATGACAAATTCTTCTCCCCCATAACGAGCAACTAAATCACTAGAACGTTTGAGGGTTTGCTGCATGGCTGTCGCAACTTGTTGCAAACATTCATCTCCGGCTTGATGTCCGTAGGTATCATTGTAAAGTTTAAAATGATCGACATCAATTAAGAGTAATGACAAGGGGTGTTGTTCTCGTTGTGCGCGTTTCCATTCTTGATCAAAATATTGATCAAAATGCCGACGATTGGAAATTTGGGTTAATCCATCGAGTATGGCTAATTGTTCGAGTTTTTGATAGAGTTCTGATTGTTTAATCGCAATGGCTAATTGATCGGCTACTGCCGTGGCTAATTCAATTTCCCAGGTTTCCCAGGAAATCGGATTATTATTTCTAACTAACCCTAAACTTCCCCATAACTGGGAATCAAAGTGCAAGGGAACAATTAAGCAAGTGCCTGTAAAAAAGCAAGTAAAGTCTTGATGACAGTCTTCTAAAAAATAATTGACATTATTAATTTGAAAGACTTCTAACCGCTTTAATCGTTGAGTGATTTCATTGTCTTGATCAAGAAATTCTAAGCCTAAAGCACTCTCAATATTAGGTAATAGATGATAGTCCGCCACGTGACACCAGAGGTTTTCATGGGCTAAATAACGAGTAATGACGGTGCGCTCTGCATGGAGGAGTCTACACACTTGTTCGGTTGCGGTGGAAAAGACGGTTTCTAAGTTTAAAGAAGTCCGAATGGCTTGGATCACTTGATTTAGGGCTTGTTCTCGTTGGGCTTGACGCTGGGTTTGTTGATAGAGTTCGCTTTGATCAATGGCAATTCCAACTTGTGTGGCGAGTTGTTCTAATAGTTCGATTTCATGGGGTTGCCATGTCCTCGCTTGATAACATTGATGAGCAATTAATAATCCCCATAAATGTTCTCCTTTTAAAATTGGCACGACTAAATTGGAGCGCACTTGAAATTGAGATAATAACTGAATATAACAGGGACTTACATCGGACTTTAAGATGTCTGATAAAGCTCTAATTCTACCCTGTTTGTATTGTTCAATATAGGTTTTTGAAAAGCAAGGATCATAAATATTTGTATTTAAAATGGATAATTTCGGTGTGATCACAGATTCAACAATCACAACACCACTCCAGTCGGGTTGAAAGCGAAAAATAACGGTTCGATCTGCTTGTAAGAGTTGCCTGACTTCCATGACGGTTGTATTGAGAATTTCGTCTAAATTGAGGGATTGACGAATTCGTTGGGCGGTAGCAGCGAGGAGTTTCTCTCGTTTGATGGTTTGTTGGAGTGTGACTTCGATTTGTTTGCGTTGGAGGATTTCCAGTTGGGCTTTTTGATAGAGTTCTGACTGTTGAATTGCGATCGCAAGTTGAGTGGCGAGTTGGCGTAATAAACTGATTTCTAAGGGTTGCCATTCTCGAGGTGTCTGACATTGTTGAGCGACTAATAACCCCCAAAGTTTATCCTCTCCAATAATAGGGACTGCCAGATAGGATCGAACTTTATATTCTGTTAAAATATTGATCTGAAAGTCTGTTAATCCGGTGGTTTCAACATCAGATATGGCTTGAAACCCTCCCTGTTCATAGAGTTGAACCTCCACGCTTTTAAAATAGTTGTTGTTAATATTCAATTCTAATATTGAAGTTATTTTGTCTTGCTTTGATTCTGCGATAACTCTCCCACTAAAATCCGGATTAAATTGATAAATAGCAACGCGATCACTATATAGATATTCTCGAACTTCGACAACGGTTGTATCTAAAATTTCTTTCAGGTTGAGGGATTGACGAATGCGATGGGTGATGGCGGCAACGATTTTTTCTTGTTCAGCTTGATATCGTAATGTTTCTTTAGCTTGTTGGATTTCGATAATATCACTGTCAATTGAATTAACATAGGTAAAAAATTCGGTTTCATCTATAATCGCAACTTCCTCAGAAATTTGATTGAGAAGTTGTTTAGAAAAGGCTTTAAATTTTTGTTGCTTGAGTTTAATATAAAACCCTTTTTGCTTAGATATTAATTGATGTATTTGATGAAATCTCTCTCTTTTTCTTGATTTAAAATTTCTGCGCTCTTTTTTCATAATATGAACCGATTGATCTAGATTTAAAAAACCTTGATGGGAAGATATTTTACTCTAAAAAAAATAAAAATAGGGTTAGTCCAACTTCTTCTGATGAAAATAAATCACAATCCAGTTCTGAATTTTTCTCATCTCAGCTTGTTCCGAACAGGGTCTTGAGTTAAAAAGCACAAAAGCCATCTTTTCAGTTTACCAGATTTTCGGTCATTTTCAAAGTTTTCTTAAAAACTGTAAATTTAATGTGAATATATGTTCAAAATAAAAAGATTTCGTGAAAAAAGGGAATGAAACAACAAGAAAGCAATCTCTCTATAGATAAACAATGATCAGCGCGTTTTTTGAGGAGTGACTTTTGTCTACTCCCGACGGGGGAACCAGTTGATTGAGGTTGTGACTGGAAAACGCCCCAACACCAGTGAAAAAAGCTTCTCAAACCTTTGCCCCGTCAAAAGATAGCGGATAAGCATTAAAATATCAGTGACCCGTCAATAGCGGTCAACTGAAATAACGAATGACTGACAACGGCTTCAGGTCATTGATAAATTACCCGGATAAAACTGCCTCCCTGTTCCCTATCCCTCTGCTTTAAATGCCAACTCAACCTTCTTGCCGATAAAATAGGATTTTGAGATCAACTGCTGATCTGAACTTTACTCGAGTCAACTTGCACCCTGAGTTTAACTCCTCAAACCATGAGTACCTCTATATATCCGGGCCTGATTCTGCGAAACCACTACCACATTATGCGCCAGTTGGGGCATGGTGGGTTTGGGCGCACCTATTTAGCAGAAGATCAGCATCGCTTTAACGAACTGTGTGTGTTAAAGGAATTCGCCCCTCAAGTTCAAGGAAGCTATGGCTTGCAAAAATCTCAAGAACTGTTTGAGCGAGAAGCCCAAATTCTCTATCAACTCAAACATCCCCAAATTCCTCGATTTCGAGAACTGTTCCGCGAGAAAATTGATGACAAGGGATATTTATTTGTAGTTCAAGATTATGTCAAGGGTTCTACCTATCGTGAACTGATTACCCAATACAAAAGTCAGGGAACCCGTTTTAATGAACTGGAAGTCACCCAACTGCTGTTGCAATTGTTACCTGTTCTGGAATATATTCACGCTCATGGGGTGATTCATCGGGATATCTCACCGGATAATATTATTCGCCGTCAAGCGGATGGATTACCTGTTTTAATTGATTTTGGTGGGGTTAAACAGATTAAAGCCAAGGTTGATTCGGAGTTAGGCGTGCGTCACCTCCCCCCGACTGCGGCAACTCGTTTGGGAAAACTCGGTTATGCCCCCGAAGAACAGATGCAAATGGGGATTGCTTCTCCTCATAGTGATTTGTATAGCTTGGCGGCAACGGTGGTGGTGTTGTTAACGGGAAAAGAACCTCAACAACTGATTGATAGCTATCATCTGACCTGGAATTGGCAATCGCAAACCTCAGTCAGTCCGAAGTTAGCGGCTATTCTAGACAAAATGTTAGCCTACAAACCTGAAGAACGCTATTCTCGGGCTGCCCAAGTTTTACAGGCTCTCAATGATTCTCCAATATTGCCTCATCTTCCCACACAAGTCCCGCCTGAGCGAGAAATACCTTCTCCAGTTTTAACTCTACCTCCGCAGATTGAAACCCAAATTCCTGCCCCAACTCCATCCCCTCCTCACACTAAGATTCAAAAAAATACAACTTATCAGATCAGACTCCCCTGGAATCTCGCTTCAGCTTGGAAAATGATGGTATTAGTTGCGGTTTCTATGGCTGTCATGGGCAGTATTGGTTGGGTTGCAGGTTCTTATTGGGTGAATCGTCCAAGATCCGAGGATGGCCGATTTGTAGCGATGGGTGAACTGAGACGTCAGGAATTTATCCAAAATCGTCGTCAAGAATTAGGGGTAGATTATCGCTATTTTATTGAATTGGTCAATGAGGAGTTTTATGATCGTTATCCCTCTCAACGGAGCCGAACATTAACTAAAGATGCTTCGGATGCTTCTTGGCGGCAACGATGGGATAAAACGGCTTATGATGTGTTAAATAGATTGGCTATTATTAGTGATGAGTCTCGCCGTTTACTCGGACAATATACTGAAGATAATATTCGAGAGTTAGCTAAAAAAGCGAATACGTTAAATATCAGTAGTCGCGCTTTAGAAGATTTATCCGATGCTCGATTTTTTTATTTGTTTCCTGAACAGTCACGCGGCCAAAATTTAATGGATTTACCGATAGGTCAGGTGTGGCAAGCTTTAACGGTTGATGAGTTAAAGATGTTAGAACAGGGGCAGAATTTACAAGAAGTTCAATTTGATGAAAATGCAACTCGTCATGTGATTTCGGGCGTTTTACAACCGGGTGAGGGGAAAGTCTATATAGCTTGGTTGAAACGTCGGCAAAGTTTGCGAATTAAATTAGAAGCACCGCGACAATCAACTTTTCTTTCTCTATATACTCCCAGTCGCCGCCCTAGTTCTCAAACGATTCTTGAAGATGCCCGACTCCAAAGTTGGTCTGGACAGTTAAATGATACTGGTTACTATGAAATTGTGATTGTGTCTGATTCTAAAGATCCGATTGATTATGAGTTGATTCTTGACGTTGAATGATGCTATAAAACGCTAAACTTCCGGTTGATTATCTTTAATATATTCGCCCAGAGAGTCAACGGTTGGATCGGTTGCCAACAAGCACAGTCTCTCAAGGCTTGGCTGGAGTTTTAGTCTAGACTCAAAATATTTTATTTATCTTGAAAAAAATAGAGTATAATTGATAGAGCAATCCGATTTGAATGGTGTAAAAAATATTCTCTAAAAAGAAATATCTTGAGGAATAGTTTTTGACTTTTTATCTCTTGATGATGTTTCTGACCAGTCATTCCAGATTGCAATATTCTTTTTCATTTCACTTCGACCCCAGTAGAACTTTTATGAGTCTAGAGATCGCCAAACAGGTGATGGAGTCTTATACCCAAGTTGACCAAGAGATCGAAACGTTTCAGACTGAAACTCAACTCTATTGTCCGACGGGATGTGGTTGGTGTTGTGAGAGTCCAAATGTGGAAGCAACACCGTTAGAAATGTTACCTTTGGTATTAGAATTGTTTCAACGGGGAGAGGTTGAACAGTGGCTAAAACTGGCTGAGGAGTCCGGTTATCAGGGGCAATGTATTTTCTACAAAACCGACCCCTTTGTGATGGGAAATGGTCGCTGTCAAGTTTATCCTTGGCGCCCAACCATTTGTCGGTTATTTGGGTTTGCGACGGTCACTTCCAAGTCGGGAGAGGTTCAGTTAGCCGCTTGTGTTCGTCATAAAGCAGCGATACCTGATATTGTTGCCCAAACTCAAGTTTTAATTGCTCAAAAAACCGTTCATCCGCCCAATTTTGCTGATATTTCTCAACAAATAGCGAGTTTAGAACCGGGGTTTGGTCATCAGCGTTTACCCATTAATGAAGCGTTGAAAGTGGCGGTTCAGAAGGTGGGGCTGTATTTGCAAATGTTCGGTCAAAACGAGTAATTGTTCAAGCCGCAAGGGAGAATTATCATTCTTTTTCTAACTTAACGAAAGAGAAATTATTTTCCCTTGACAATGATCGGATTCTATTAGATTGCAATATAGACAACCGCGCCATCACTGCTACGCATTTTAGTTATTACCCATCCTTTTTTCTGCAATTCATCTAAATTTTTGCGAACCTTTTTAAGACACTGTTTAAGTTCGTTAAAACACTCATGGTCTGTTACTCCTTGTCCGTTTTCTTTGATAAAATATAATAGTCGAATTTGAAAAGCACCATCTTGTTCTGGACAAATTGAATCCTTTACCTTTTGTTTAAGTTCTGTAAAAATAGGTAAACTATCAATCTCCTGACAAAAGCATTGACCAGTTTGATCCTTTTTTTGATCATTTTTTTTACGCTCTTTATAAATAGCGATAAGCAATTCTTCTAAGCCATACTTGGCGAGAGCATCAGAAGCGAGTCCAATAATTCCTAATAACACGATTCCGCCAATCATTCCACCCGGCCCTAACATTGCTAATGCAGCAGTAATAGCAGCAGCCCCAGTTAATCCCGTTGCTGCCATTGTAATGACAAGAACAACAGCAGGAAAACCAATTCCAGCTAATTTTCTAACAATTTCATCCATGACGCACGTTCCTTTAAATCTGTCAGTTGATGTCTTGAGTCTAAACCTAGAAGCCGGTTCGCGGCCTCAGTGAAAACACTGAAATATTCATGTTATTTTAAATGGGGAAATTTTAGGCTATACCGTTGATTAAGAAACTAAAAAAACTGGGTTTTTGAGATGTACCTCATCGTCGCCCTACCTTATTTTAAGTTTTGAGTGCGATGTCGGCGATAGTAATTCGCCCCAAAAATAAGCATTCCGATTAAACTCAAAGCCATAATTAAGGGTAAAATTTCTCCTGTTTTAATGGCTTTTAAACCCGAACTTCCCAACATCACAAACGGGAAAAGACCGGGAACAGTTCCGAGAGTTGTACTGATGAGATAATCTTTCAAGGAAATAGACGTTAAACCTGCGATAAAATTCACCAAACCATAGGGAATAATCGGTAATAATCGAATCGCAAACAGATAAAATAATCCGCCCTGACGAATTTCTGCATCAACGGCTTGCCAACGTCCGGCTAACTTTTTTTTGACCCATTTTCGCCCAACGGTTCGAGTAAAAGTAAACGTAACAATAGCTGCGGTTATCGCTGCAATACTCGTCCAAAGCGTTCCCCACCATACCCCAAACATTGCCCCTCCTAAGAGGTTTAAAGCGGTAGAAGGTAAAAGAAAAATTGTGGCAACTGTATAAACGAAAATATAGAGGATGGGGGCAAATATTCCCATTTGTTGTAACTGTGTTTGCAGATTTTGCGTATCTAAAACACCCAGAAAGTAAAGCGTTATTGCAGTAACAACCAGGCAAACAATAACCAGTTTTACGATTTCGCTTCTCGTTTTCAACATATTGAAACCATTTATTTTTGATTTTTATTTGGTGTTTTTTCAAATCCATAACAATCTCTGACAATATACAAAGGTCGTTGTTTCACTTCATCGTGAACTCTGCTTAAATATTCTCCAATCACCCCTAAACTGACTAACTGAACCCCTCCTAAAAAGAGTGTAACTACCATAATTGAAGCATAACCCGGAACATCAATTCCTAAAATTAATGTTCTCAAAATCAAAAAAGTTGCATAGAGAAAAGCTAACACAGAAATTAACAACCCAATATAACTCCAAACTTTTAACGGTAAGGAACTAAAGGAAGTAATTCCATCTAATGCAAAATTCCAAAGTTTCCAATAATTCCACTTCGTTTCACCCTTTGAACGAGGCGGACGATCATATTCTATAGCAATTTGTTTAAAGCCAACCCAAGCAAATAAACCCTTCATAAATCGATGTCTTTCGGAAAGTGTTTTTAAAGCTTCTACAACCCGTCTATCCATTAACCGAAAATCACCTGTATCATGGGGAATTGGAACAGGGGTCATCTTACCAATTGTACGATAAAATGCACTCGCTGTTTTGCGTTTTAACCAACTTTCACCCTGACGCGAGCGCCTTTTACAATAGACAACATCATAGCCTTCTTGCCACTTTAAAATTAATTCTCCGATTAATTCGGGGGGATCTTGTAAATCCGCATCAATAGGGATAACAGCATCTCCTTTCGCATATTCTATTCCCGCCGTCAATGCAATTTCTTTGCCAAAATTACGCGAAAAGTTAATAATTTTAATCCCTGAATTTGAACAATGATAATCAATCAAACGTTTTAAAGTATTATCACGACTTCCATCATTGATGCAAATAATTTCGTAGGTGAGGTTGAGTTGATCTAAAACTGAAATGAGTCGTTTAAATAAATCATCAAGATTGGGTTCCTCATTGTAACAAGGAATCACTACAGAAAGCACCACAGAGTCAAAATTTGAAATCATATTCAGGATCCGCTACACTAAAGAAGAAACAAAGTCTGTTGATGATCGATTTTCAATCCCAACAGTATAGATGCTGTGAATCAGTTTGAGGTTGCCCAAAAATAATGATCGTTAAAATATTAATCTAAACACAGCTATCACCTGAGACCTATGAAACGGATTGTATTAATAGCCGGGTTTGAATCCTTTAACGCTGATTTGTACCGTCAGGCGGCGAATATAGCCTCTGATCGCTGTGGAGATTTAAAAATTAACGTTTTTAGCGATCGCGCCCTCAACAGCGAACCAGACACCGTAGAGGCGGCCCTGCAACAGGCGGATGTGTTTTTTGCGAGTTTATTATTTGATTATGATCAAGTATTATGGTTGCGGGAACGAGTTCAAAATATTCCGATTCGTTTAGTTTTTGAATCTGCGTTAGAATTGATGAGTTTAACTCAAATTGGGGCGTTTAAAATTGGTGATAAACCGAAAGGAATGCCAAAACCTGTGCAGTTTATTCTCAGTAAATTTTCCAGTGGGCGGGAAGAAGATAAACTCGCAGGCTATATTAGTTTTCTTAAAACAGGGCCGAAACTCTTAAAGTTTGTACCCGTTAAAAAAGTTCAAGACCTTCGCAATTGGTTAATTATTTATGGCTATTGGAATGCAGGGGGAACAGAAAATGTTGCCGCGATGTTTTGGACAATTGCCGAAAACTATTTAAACCTCAAAATTGGAGAAATTCCGCCTCCGCTTGAAACGCCTAATATGGGTTTACTTCATCCCGATTATCAAGGTTATTTTGAATCTCCCAAACAATATTTAGATTGGTATAAACAACAAAACAGTCAAACCTCTGCGGTTGTCGGAATTTTACTCTATCGCAAACACGTTATTACCAAACAGCCCTATATTCCCCAGTTAATTCGTTATTTTGAACAAGCCGGATTAATCCCTTTACCCATATTTATTAACGGCGTTGAAGGTCATGTTGCAGTTAGAGATTGGATGACAACTGCCTACGAAACTCAACGACGAAAACAGGGCAATATTGAAACATTATCTCTGTCAAAAGAAGCCATTGAAGTCGATGCTATTGTCTCTACCATTGGCTTTCCTCTCGTTGGTGGCCCAGCAGGTTCAATGGAAGCAGGGCGACAGGTTGATATTGCTAAAAAAATCCTCATTGCTAAAAATATTCCCTATTTAATTGCCGCCCCATTACTCATTCAAGATATTTATTCTTGGACTCGTCAAGGAATTGGCGGTTTACAAAGTGTTGTTCTTTATGCTTTACCCGAACTTGATGGGGCAATTGATACGGTTCCTTTAGGCGGTTTAGTGGGGGAAAATATCTATATTATTCCTGAACGAGTTAAGCGGTTAACCGGACGAGTTAAAAACTGGATTAACTTAAGAAAAACGCCTGCTTCTGAACGCAAAATAGCAATTATTTTATATGGTTTTCCTCCGGGTTATGGGGCGACGGGGACGGCTGCTTTATTAAATGTTCCTCGCAGTTTGATTAAGTTTCTCACAGCCTTAAAAGAACAGGGTTATACTGTTGGGGAAATTCCCAAAGATGGGGAAGAATTAATTAAAAAAGTGAAAGAAGCAGACGAAGATATTACCGGATTTTTAGCTAAACATAACGGTAAACAAAGAAATATTGTTAATGTCAAAACTTTGGATAAATGGTTGGGCTATTTATTCACAACTCGCGTCGAAAAACAATGGCAATCTTTAACCGGGACAGGCATTAAAACCAATGGTGAAGATTTTCATCTTGGCGGTATTCAACTCGGTAATATTTGGATAGGGGTTCAGCCCCCGTTAGGCATTTCCGGCGACCCCATGCGGTTAATGTTTGAACGAGATTTAACGCCTCATCCTCAATATGTTGCCTATTATAAATGGCTGCAAAATGAATTTAAAGCCGATGCCATTGTTCACTTTGGAATGCACGGTACTGTTGAATGGTTGCCGGGTTCTCCGTTGGGAAATACGGGTTATTCTTGGTCAGATATATTACTCGGAAATCTGCCAAATCTGTATATTTATGCGGCAAATAATCCCTCAGAATCGATATTAGCTAAACGTCGCGGTTATGGCGTTTTAATTTCTCATAACGTGCCTCCTTATAGTCGGGCGGGATTGTATAAAGAATTAGTTTCACTGCGAGATTTAATAGCAGAATATCGAGAAGACCAGCAAAAAAATTCAGCGTTACAAGAAGCCATTTCTAAAAAGATTGTTGATACAGGTTTGGATGTTGATTGTCCCTTTGAAGAAGCGAAAAAATTGGGAATTGAGTTTAGCCCTGAAACAGCCAGAATGTTTAGTGTTGAGTCTTTATCTCAATATTTTATTAAAGTTTATGAATATCTACAAATCGTTGAACAACGTCTGTTTTCATCGGGATTACATACGTTAGGAGAAGCCCCCACAGAAGATGCTTTAGACTCCTATCTTCAGGCTTATTTTGAAGGCGAAGTGACCGAAGAAAATCAGCCCCAGGGACAAATAATTCGGGATTTATTACTGAAAACGACCGATGAATTAACGAATTTATTGCGGGGTTTAAATGGGGAATATATTCCACCCGCCCCAGGCGGAGATTTACTCAGAGATGGGCCGGGAGTATTGCCCACAGGTCGCAATATTCATGCGTTAGACCCCTATAGAATGCCCTCTCCGGCAGCTTATGAACGAGGTCGAGAAATTGCCCAGAAAATTATCAATCAACACTTGCAAGAAAATCACAAATATCCCGAAACGGTTGCCGTGATGTTGTGGGGTTTAGATGCCATTAAAACACGCGGAGAATCGATTGGTATTCTGTTAGAATTAGTGGGGGCAGAACCACTTAAAGAAGGCACAGGTCGCATTGTTCGTTATGAACTCAAACCGTTAACAGCAATTAACCATCCGCGTATTGATGTATTGGGGAATCTTTCGGGGATTTTTCGCGATAGTTTTGTGAATATTATTGAGTTAATTGATGACCTGTTTCAACGGGCGGCTGATGCTGATGAACCCCCAGAAAAAAACTATATTAGAAAACACGCTTTAGAATTAAAATCTCAAGGGATTGAAAACCCTTCCGCCCGTCTTTTTTCTAATCCTGCGGGTGATTTTGGGTCTTTGGTGAATGACCGGGTTGTTGATGGAAATTGGGAGTCGGGAGATGAACTCGCCCAAACTTGGGAAGGACGAAATGTGTTTAGTTATGGACGCAAAGATAAAGGTCAAGCCAGACGAGAAGTGATGACGCAATTGTTGAAAACCACTGAAAGAATTGTCCAGGAAATTGATTCTGTAGAATACGGTTTAACAGATATTCAAGAATATTATGCCAATACAGGTGGCTTGAAACGGGCGGCTGAACAAAAACAGGGTAAAAAAGTGAATGCTAGCTTTGTCGAAAGCTTTTCAAAAGATACCACCCCTCGGAATTTAGAAGATTTACTTCGCATGGAATATCGGACTAAATTATTAAATCCAAAATGGGCAGAATCGATGTCCAATCAAGGCAGTGGCGGCGCTTATGAAATTTCTCAACGGATGACGGCTTTAATGGGTTGGGGGGGAACCGCGAATTTTAAAGATAATTGGGTGTATGACCAAGCCGCAGAAACCTATGCTTTAGATGCAGAAATGGCGAAAAAATTACAGCAAGCAAACCCCGAAGCGTTTCGTAATATTGTGGGCAGAATGTTAGAAGCCAATGGTCGGGGTTTATGGGAGACAGGCGCGGAGAAATTGCAAAAATTACGGCAGTTATATGAGTCTGCCGAAGCTGATATCGAAGGTGTCAAGATTGAGTAAAACTATCTCATTTAGTTGACATTTTCTGAGGGAAACTGTTCAAGAAAAGTAAGAACTTCCGCAATCTCTGTAAAATCTAATAATTCCTCACCCAAAGCATCTAACTGAGGTAAAGATAGACTGCGAATACGTTGTATAACTTCTGGGGAAAGTTCACCAAAGCGACGAGTTAATTGACGAATAATTAAACTTGCTTCTCCTTCTCCTCGCCCTTCTTCTCGTCCTTGTTGAACTCCCTGACGAACTCCTTGTTGCAGAATGTCTTGATAAATCACAGATTCTCGCATAATATCCTCCCGAAGTAATTGTTGAATCAGGGTTTTGTCATATCTTAAACCCGCAATAATTTGAACTGCGGCTAAGACATTGCGACGCTGTTCTATTGCTTCAATTTTAGCGACTTCTGTCGCCACTTGGGTTAACAACGTTTCTGGGGAATTGGTTTCTGCTAGGGGGGCTAGGGGTAACAACGCCCTATCATTGAGAAAAATAGCAGGGTTTTGTTCCCACATCCGAACAACTCGATAACGATGTCGGGTGGTTTCTGTGACAAATTCTTCGGTAAATACCACTTCAGAAGTTGTCGCTTGCAGAAAGATAATAAACTGTTGAATGGGACGGCGATATTTGCGGTAAAGCCTCACCCAATAGTCTAACATCCGCAAGGGTAAAGGCGGTTCAGAGGTGGGTTGAGTTTGAAATTCTAAGTGCAGTATTTGCTCAGAAGTTTGTAAAAATGTGATAGCATCTGCACTAATGGGTTCCAGACTCAGTTCAGTTTTAAGAACTTGAATCGTTCCGGGGTTTGTTCCCAGTAACCACCGTGCAAAAGTAGCCGGAGATTCTTCTGCTAGCCGTTTACAAAGGTTATCGTAAGCCAATGTTAGCCGATGAAAATATTATGGTTTAATTGTACAATATTTTTTCAATGCGATCGCATTTTAGCATCATTAAGTTAAGACTATCTATTTTCTATGGTTCTTATATATTGCATAAAAATAGAAGACAGATTAAACACGACTTTATCAGTTCTTATGTGAGTTAGTAAATATCGTTGTTGTAAAGATTGTAACCCATTCATTAAGTCCATTGAAGACAAGTCTAATTGTTCTTTTAAATCTTCTCTGGAAATAGGGTGATTAAATTTACTCAATTCTAAAACTATTTTCTGTTCAATGGGTGAGAGCCTATTAAACTGCTGGTTAAAGTGCGATTGCATTTCTTTAGTCATCACCAAACTATTCTCCGCAAAAAAAAGGGCTAAGTTACCATCAAAAATATCTTTAATTAAAACAGCAATATTTTTCAAATACATGGGATTACCTTGATACACCTTAATTAACTTTAAAGCACTATCCTCATTTTCTCTTAATCCAATACCTGACAAAATTTCTGCATCCTCTAAACCAGATAATTTTAATGATTTAATCGGATATAACTCCTCATCCAAACATTCCATTTCTGCACAATGTTCTTGACTTATTAAAATTAGATGACTTTGATGTTCTGTTTCTGTTATCATCCTAAAAAGATGTTGATAATCTTGATATTCTGCTTTATACAGTCCTGCTAATTGTTTATCAATAAAAATTTCTTCTACATGATCAAGAATAATTAAACATCGTTTTTGATTTAGCAAGTTGATAAATTGACTTAGTATATTATTATTTGGTTTACTAAAATTATCTTGAATAGAGCTTAAAGTTTCAGTAATAATAGACTCTAAAGATTGAGACAATTTAAGATTTTTCCAGATAACAATATCAAAGGGTTTAGTATTAATATCAAGAAAGTATCGTACTAATGTGCTTTTCCCAATACCTGCAATTCCTAATACTGAGATTAAGCTATTTTTAGAGTTTTCTATCCATTTTTTAAGAGTTGATAGTTCGTTTTTGCGTCCGTAAAAATTAATTATTTTAGGAGCTTCTTGTAAATTACAATAAGGTAGCTGTTGATCACTGGGATCATTTGTCTTTTTGCTTGTAGATTGGTAAGGATATGAGCAAAATTTTAAATGATGACTACTTTGTATAGTATGTATATTAATGAATTGAGATGAAGTTAACTCTAATCTTTCAAAGGTAGAGCGAAAATTAGACTTGTTAATATCTTCTCCTAATGACTTAGATAGAATTTCCCATAATTTGTATCCTACATCTCTAACCCGACTTTCACTGTGATTACATTCCTCTGCTATTTCTCTATAAGTTTCACTTTGCCACACCCCTTTGATTACTGCTTCTTGAAGACTATCTAAGTGTTTTCCAGTTTGTGAAAAAATTAATTGATCGGCTATTTGTAGAATTTCTGTAATGGTCATAAAATTTAGATGGACTAAGAATCATAGACATTATACCTCAATTGAATCAGGCATTTTACGACAATTCACGATTTCAGCATAAATATTTATTTATAAAAGACACGATTTTATCAGACATTTTAGTACGGTAGATGACATTACTCAGTTGATAGAATCAAAGGCAAGAGAATTTAAAAGATTAACACTCTCACTTATCTTTAGAAGGATGGTAAAAATGAATTCACTACAAAAAGCAATCTTACTCGTTGCTTTAACTTGTACCACCTCCGCAGGAATTATGATCACCAAACAGGAAAGTCTTCTAGCCCGTCCATGTGGCAGTGACGTTTTCAGTCGAATTGGATGTACGCTTGACCCAACCAACCCTAGTAGCAATAATGGAGGAGGAACATCAAGAAATTGGTATGCAATTTCTTTCAAAAATAATTGCCGTTATCCCATACAAGTCGCAATTCTTCAATATTTTCCTGCTGATAGTGGCGGTGGTAGCGGTTCACAGTCAGGCGTTATGTTGTACCGTCCTCCCAAGTGGGAACCAAAAGGATGGTGGACGCTCAACCCTGGTGAAACAAAACTTGTCGCTAACCAAGACCGTAACCGAATTTTTTATTACTACGCTGAGTCTATCGGAGGAGAAGGGTTAGTTTGGAGTGGCAATGATGCTTACGACAATCTTCGTGGTAGAGATCTCTCTTTTAAGGAAGTAAATATGGGAGAAAGATTTGTTGATTACACTCACTCCCTTTCTTGTAGTTCTGCCCAGTAGAATCAGTTCAGCCAATCAAACTGTATTGAGTGGCTTAGTAAGCAAATAGCTCAACAGTCACTCAATCGTGGATTTGCTTTAGTAACGAATATCAATCTGTAATTTATAAATATAAGTTACTCAGGGGTAGGATAGGTATTGTCTATCCTACTTTTTTGTGACTCGCGATCGCGATAACTGCAAAATATTCTATCCTAGTTAATAGTGTATTATTCCAATTTCTATGTCTCTCACTGAAACAATTCTCACTCAAATACCCGGAAATCCCCTGCATGGACTGCGAAAAGTAGACAGTTTGTGGAACTCCCTTAAAAATAATCAAATTCCAATTCCCCAAACCGTTAAACGCAATTCTGAACCCCTTGGAACGATTGATTATGATGTCGCAATTTGTGGCGGAACCCTGGGAATTTTAATCGGGGCGGCGTTGGCGAGTCGGGGTTGGCGAGTGGCGTTAATTGAACGGGGAATTTTACGAGGGCGAGAACAGGAATGGAATATTTCTCGTCAGGAATTAGAAGTATTTTTAGAGTTAAATTTACTCTCCCCTGACGAATTAAACCAAGCGATTTCAACGGAATATAATCCCGCTCGTTTGAGTTTTCCTAATCTCCCTGATATTTGGGTTAAAGATGTTTTGAATATTGGTGTTGACCCGGTTTTTTTATTGAAAACTCTAAAAAATTGCTTTCTAGAAGCAGGCGGAAAGCTGTTTGAAAATACAGCCTATGAAACCGCAACTGTTCATCCGAATGGGGTGCAAATTACGGCTAAACAAGATGAATCTCAACTTCAGATTAATACCCGATTACTGTTAGATGCAATGGGTCATTTTTCCCCTATTGTTCAACAAGCGAGACAAGGCGAAAAACCCGATGCAGTGTGTTTAGTGGTGGGAACTTGTGCGACAGGATATCCAAACAATGAAACGGGGGATATTTTCGCCTCGTTCACCGCTTTGGAAAATCAATGTCAATATTTTTGGGAAGCTTTTCCCGCTAAAGATGGACGCACAACCTATTTATTTACCTACATAGACGCTGATTCTGAACGGTTTAGTTTAGAATTCTTTTTTGAAGAATATTTGCGATTGTTACCGGAATATCAACAGATTGAACTCCATCAATTAACGTTTAAACGGGCTTTGTTTGGCTTTTTTCCTTGTTATAAAAATAGTCCTTTAAAAACGCCCTGGAATCGCATTCTTCCGGTGGGAGATAGTAGCGCGAGTCAATCTCCTTTAAGCTTTGGTGGCTTTGGTTCAATGGTGCGTCATCTAAAACGATTAACCCTCGGTATTGAAGAGGCTTTAAAAACCGAATCTCTCGATAAAAATGCGTTAACATTATTACAACCCTATCAACCGAGTTTATCGGTAACTTGGCTGTTTCAACGTTCGATGAGTGTGGCTGTTCATCAAACCATTAACCCCGATACCATTAACAATCTATTAGCCGCAGTTTTTCAAGAGATGGAACAGTTAGGCGATGGGGTTCTCAGACCTTTTTTACAAGATGTTGTGCAGTTTTTACCCTTAACTCAAACCTTGTTTAAAACCAGTCTTTCTCATCCTGATATTGTTTTAAAAGTCATTCCACAAGTTGGATTAACACCTTTATTCGAGTGGACAGTTCACTATTTTAACTTAGCGGCTTATACCGCCTTATTTTCCCTCGGAAAAAACCTAGAACCTTCCGTTAAAACTCTCTCTCCCCTACAGCAATACTATTTTCATCGTTGGTTAGAAGCTTGGAAATATGGTTCAGGTCAAGATTATCACTAAAACAGAGAAAGAAACCCGCCTTCTCACAGAAACGGGTTTCTAGACTGAATTTAAATTGAATCTAAAGAGTACCGACGTTTGCTAATCCGAGAATCACACCCGCACCAACAATATGACCTAAACAAGCAGTCCCAATTAATGCCGCTAAACTCATTCCTAAAAAAGTATTCGGCGCTGGCCCGATATTCGGCTTTTGAATCACAAATTTACCCACTGCAAACATGGCAACATTGCAAAGAATCATCACAATTGCGGTCTTGGGACTCCAAGAAACAGTAGTGACAGTGTTTGCTGTGGCGGCGATTAATTCTGAATAAATCAATTGACCTTCTCCTTTGTTTTTAGACGTTTACAAAACTAGACTGAGCATCTTTGTTTCCCTTTCTTATCACGAACTGGGTAGCGAAAGGGCTTCTTGTTGCAATCCTTAATATTTCCTCACATTCATTCAAGTTCAGCGAGTTCATACCGTAGTTGTTAGTATCTTTTGCGCCCTCGCTTCTCTCCCTGGGGATATTTGTTGAAATGAACACTCTCCAACTAATTCTCTTCAGGAACACATACATCTGGCGCACATAACCCCTGAAATGTTAAAGTTTTAACAGTTAATGTTTCTAAGTCAAATTGCCGAATTTGATGATGGTTTGTATCTGCAATATACAACATAGAACCCATTGCACTTAACCCCGAAGGTTCAGAAAGATTCACCTCCTCACCTAATACCGTTTCACAGCTTCCTGTCTTCACATCAACCCGCTTGATTTTGTGATTATAACTATCCGCAACCCAAAGATAATTTTGAGTAAATTCAACCCCCAAACAATGCTGCAAACGTACATCAAAACCCTCCCCATCTTGATCCCCAAATCCAAATAAATCCCCGCTTCCACAAATAGTTCTGACTCTTGCATCTTCCCCTAAACCGATACCTCGAATTGAACTAATTTCACTATCTGCAATGAATAATTCGACCCCATTTGTTGTGATTCCACTCGGTTGAGAAAAAGCGGCTTCTAATAACTCACCATCAACACAAGATTCAGCCCCTAAACCTGCATAGGTTTGAATTTGATTAGTTTCTAGATTCATTCCCCAAATTTGATGAGAACCCGCCATCGCAATATAGAGTTTATTCCCCACTAATTCTAAATCCCAGGGCGAATTGAGTGCAGTGTCTAATGCTTTTCCACTATGAGGAGTAAGCACATGACTTTGTTCTCCGGTTCCTGCTATTGTTTCTACTGTTTTCTGTTGTAAATCTATCTTTCTTAATACATGGTTTTCAGTATCCGCAACATAGAGAATTTGCTGTTTTGTATCTAACGCCATTCCCTGGGGTGCGAAAAATTCCGCCTGCTTAAATGAACCGTCAACCCATCCGACTTTTCCGGTTCCAATCCTTTCTAATATTTCTCCTGCGGTGGTACTTATTATGATGCGATGATGTCCCGAATCTGCAATAAATAAGCGATTTTCTGTAGCATCGGCTAACACTTTTCCTGGGAAAGCTAAAGGTGTGGTTAACGGTTGTTTGTGCTTTTCTAGGGTGAGATGAATAGCCTCAAAATGAATTGTATTTTGTTGGCGATGTTCTTCTATTAATTGACTCAAAATTTCATCAATTGCCTCTCGGTTTCCTTCTCCGGCAGCACTTCCAATATAATATCCTCTGGGATCTATTAAAACTAAAGTCGGCCAAGCATTGACGGTATATTGTTGCCAAACTTGAAACCCATTATCAACTAAAACAGGATGTTCAATGTCATATCTTAGAATAGCTTTACGGATGTTTTCGATTTCTTTTTCATTATCAAATTTTGCGGAATGTACGCCAATGACGGTTAAACTATCCCGATATTTTTGTTCAAAATATTTTAAATCGGGTAAAATATGTAAACAGTTAATACAGCAATACGTCCAAAAATCGAGTAAAACGACTCGTCCTCGTAAAGATTTCAAGGATAACGGATGTTCAGTATTTAACCAGGGAAAATGTTGGGGAAGTTCCGGTGCATGAATATTAGGCATGATATTTTGAGAAGGATTAATGTTAATATAATGATAGAGAAAAAAGGCGATCCGGATCAATCCTCTCAAAAAATTGACTGAGGTTCAACCAATGGTACAACAAATCGCGGACACTCAAACCGATATTATCTACCCAGATAGTGATGGTCAACCAATGGCAGATAACACCCTACAGTTTCGATGGATTGTTACGATTAAAGAAAATCTAGAAATCTTATTTTCTCAGGATGAAAATGTCTTTGTAGCGGGTGATTTATTGTGGTATCCTGTTGAGGGCAATAATAAAATTCGTATAGCCCCTGATGTTTTAGTTGCCTTTGGAAGACCCAAAGGAGAGCGAGGTTCTTATCAACAATGGAAAGAAAATCAGATCGCTCCTCAAGTAGTTTTTGAAATTCTCTCCCCCGGAAATCGCCCTCAAGAAATGATGCGGAAACTGCTGTTTTATCAACAGTATGGTGTAGAAGAATATTACATTTATGATCCTGATGATTGTGAATTAATGGGTTCTCGGCGAATCAATGAACATTTAGAAGAAATTGAAAACATGACAGGTTGGGTGAGTCCTCGTTTACAAATCCGCTTTGAACTGACAGAAAACGGCTTAGAAATTTATCGTCCTGATGGACGAAAGTTTCTCACTTCGATTGAACTTGATCAACGGGCTGAACAAGAATATCAACGGGCTGAACAAGAACGCCAACGGGCTGAACAAGAATATCAACGGGCTGAACAAGAACGCCAACGAGCCGAAGAAGCTCTCACACAGCTCCAACAAGAACAACAACGCTATCAAGCTTTAATTGAACAGTTAAGAATACAAGGAATTGAGCCAGAACAGTTAGAAAATAGTTAGTTTTGTTGAGGGAAAATAGCAATTTAGATGATTATCTATCTTCTCTCTATCCTATCAGATTGTGGGGATTGAGAATGACGATAAACTGTTGAACCTAACCCGACTAATGAAATAGTTAAACCGACTCCCAAAACCGTTAAAACAATTAAAGGTTCGTTAAATTGTCGGACAGCAATGGCAAGAAACGCCCACAAAAATACAAGGGGAAAAGCCGTTTCTTGATAGTTTATTCTCATTAAAATCGCAATTAATCCCGCTACAACTAATAAAGTAGCTGTCCAAATTTCCGGCGCAATTCCCCAGCCATCCCAAGTTACACTTTCTAAGAAAATTGCGACATTAACAATCGTTGCTACACTAATCCAAGCTAAATAAATACTCAGGGTAGCATTTACAAACCATCTTTCCCATTTAGAAACTCGTTCTTCTGTGGTATTAACTGCTAAATATCCTGCAATTAAAGCCAACAAAATTCCCGCCATTGCAATTAAAGAGGGAAGAAATAGTCGAGCTAAAAAGACCCAGACCCAAATGATTTGAGCCACACAAGCAATCACTAAAAAATATCCCAGATCTTGCAAACGAGGATTGTTTCTTTGGGAAGGAAGAAATTGATAAATTCCTAAACCAAATAACCCTAAATAAATTAATCCCCAAATCGCAAAAGCATAGTTAGCCGGAATAATTTTGACTCCCGCAAAGAGTGTATTGGAGATTTCCCCAATGGTTAACCCATTCATCGGAAAAAGATTAGACCAAACATTTACCCCAAAAGCAACAAAAATAGCAATTAAGGTGAGCCATTGCCTGAGTTGATTTTGATCAAAAGAAGGAGAGTTAGAAGTCATATAGATTAATTTGCCCCTAAAAACAATTTAGAGATACGAATATCGCATCTCCAAATTCGGTTCATCTTCTCTTGATCTTACCAGTTCTCGGAAAACCGGGTTAACCTATAGACGAAAGCTTAATTTCCGCTACCAACGGAAGACTTACTCTGGGGTTCAGCATCCCGAGAGCGACGCTTTTTTCCGGCTAACTTGGGCTTGGGAATCGGTTTGACTTCTTCCTCTTGGGGATAATCTGTTTCTTCCCAGTTTGGACGAGTCTGATCATAAGCCATTTGTAGGGCTGCTGCTGCGATCGCATGAGGTTCGTACTCCTCACCCAACTGAGCAACAATCGGCAAGAATGAAGCCATCCGTTCTCCGGTTAAGGCTTCTAACACCTTATCTTTCAAACGTTCAATATAACGGCCTTCAATTTGCGATCGCTTCGGAATCGTCAGCATTGTAAACGTATGACGCAGATGACGCTCAATCAACCTCAATTTGCGGCGATCCATCGGTTGCAACAACGTAATCGCCTTTCCTTCCCGTCCGGCGCGACCTGTACGACCAATTCGGTGAACATAGCTTTCCGCATTGTCCGGTAAATCGTAGTTAATCACATGGGTCAAATGATCCACATCTAAACCCCGTGCCGCAATATCGGTCGCCACAATCCAACGCACCTGGCGTTTCCGGAACCGCATCAGCAACCGTTCCCGTTGAGACTGGTTTAAGTTTCCGTGATATTCATCAACGCTATGACCTGCTCCCTGCAAGCAGCTGGTCAAATCTGCCGCCGCTTGTTTGGTGCGGACAAAAATAATCGCTGATTCGGGGTCTTCGAGTTCTAAAATCGGTTGCAAAGCCCGGGCTTTCGTCCAACCTCGCGGCACGGTGTAAACCTCTTGGGCAATCCGCTTCGGCGTGGTTTTCGGTTGTTCGACTTTAACGGTCACGGGAGATTTAAGAAACTTCCGTACCAATTTCCAAATCGAAGGCTCTATCGTTGCTGAGAAGAAAGCCGTTTGTCGGTTTTCTGAAGCCGCTTCTAGGATTTTCTCCACATCTTGAATAAAGCCCATACTCAGCATCTCATCCGCTTCGTCAAGAACCATCCACTTAATATTGTTGATCTTGAGATCCCCTCGACTGAGCAAATCTAAGACTCGTCCGGGTGTTCCCACAACTATCTGCACACCTCGTTCTAACCGTTGGATTTGTCGTTCTATCGACTGACCTCCATAGACGGTTAAGACATACAATGAGCGCTCGTTGCTCATTTTGCGGATAGCATCTTTAACCTGCATCGCCAACTCTCGGGTTGGAGTTAAAATCAGAGCCTGAACGTCTGTGGCTTTGGGATCAATTTGTTCGAGGATTGGCAATGAAAAAGCGGCGGTTTTTCCGGTTCCCGTTTGCGCCTGTCCCACAATATCTCGACCTGAGAGAATTTGGGGGATCGCTTGAATTTGAATGGGAGTCGGTTCAGTAAAACCGATGGATTCTAGATGTTGAGCGCGGGCTTCTGAAATACCTAGTTCTACAAAGGATAGACTCATTAATGCTCCTAAATCACAATTTTTCGCTCGGTTCCTTTCATTGCCCTCCTCAGACTCAGGTCTTAGCTCTACTCCAACACCTTAACAAGAGCATCGCTCTAGCGATACACCCTTCTAAGGGCATTTCGGAACCATTTTGGGTTTTTTTCAGGTTTTTTTCAACTCTCTACTCACTCGATTACACCCTAGAGGGGATCTCGCTTTTTAGAGCCGACTTAAACCTTGTTACTTTATAGGATAACGCTTAACAATCAGAAACAAAACCACAAACTGCTTAAAATTATATCCAAATTCCCGTACAGATGCCGTCAAACCCTTTTGTAGATTCACTTTTGGGATTTTGAATTTTTTTCAGCCTGTTTCTGCTCACTGGCTTTTGATGTAATCCTACATTACTACTTTGAGATTGTCTGATTCTGAGTAGTCAGACAAATTGCCGTTTTCGAGTATTTGGAGAGATCGTAAACAATTCCCTGATTCTCTAGCCATTGATACAATTGCTTTTGAGCGATTTCGGTTTGGCTAAGTGCCACCTTGATAGACAACTCAAGTAAGGGTTTCTGACTCGGAAGAAACCATTGTTCTAAGGTCAGGCGATAGGGAAAGGTGTTGTCATGCCACTTCCAGACTCTCGCCTCCACCATACTAAACAATCTGAGTTGATTTAGCAATTCCACCGAACCCAAATATTGCCGAAACAGTTGCTTCTGAACTGGGTTGAGAGCTTGTTGGATCTTTTTTTTCCCTTTGACAACTTGCTTCAACCGAGGGTTTGAGGTGCGCGTTTCAACTTTGGCAATCTGGGTTTGATGCGCTCCCGTTCGATTGATTTTTAACCGAAAGCGACTCCTGGACAATAATTCTGGACGAATTAGGCTAGAGTCGAAGTCTCGCAGCTTCAGCGTTAGGGAATCCTTAGCATTCCGATGAAGACGAATCCGCAGAATTACTCCTGCATTAAACAAGTGTAACGCTTTTGTATCAAAAAAGCAACTATATCGCTGGATATAAGGTTTTTCGTGAAGGTGAAATCTTTTCGCCAGAAGCGCAAACTGACTCGGGTCAAAGAAAACCTTGACTTCTACCTCATCAATAAACTTCTGTGCTGGAGTCTGAGAACTCACCTCCTTAACTGAACCCCCAACCGCAACTTTCGGAAGTTGGGATTGAGTAAATTCTGAAGGTAACATAGGCTTTTTTCTTTTCGTTCTCAATCAACTTCGAGCAACCGATCACTGATTCCGTGAACACCCTAATTTAAAATTATCAGGTCATCGCCTAAATTTATTTGATTAAAGCTCTTCAGTTAATTCTGCTTTCTCCTTCAATATAACATCCTTTTCCGTTGACTCAAAGCTATATATTGTTACTTTTTATACCCTTTTTCTACCGTATTTATACGGTATATCCATACAAATCATAAACATCGGCATCCGTAATTTTAACCGGAACAATCGACCCTAAACGCGCCATTCCTTCGACATAAACCACCCCATCCACATCCGGCGCAAACCGTTGTGAACGTCCGATAAATTTCCCCGTACTCGGTTGTTCTTGTTCAACTAAAACCTCCACCACTTCTCCGATGCACTTTTGATTTTGTTTCCAAGAAATCGGTTGTTGTACCTGCATTAAGGCATCTCGACGCGCCTCCATCACAGCTTGGGGAACTGGATTCGGTAAATCATAGGCGGCGGTTCCTTCTTCAGCCGAAAATGTAAAAACACCGACATGATCAAACTGATGGCGCTTGACAAATTGCAGCAAATGTTCAAAATGTTGATTCGTTTCACCCGGAAAACCGACAATAAATGTGGTTCTTAAAACCGCATTGGGGAGTGCCTGTTTAATCTTTTCTATAATCTGATCATTTACCCGACCTTGCCAGGGTCGATTCATCGCCCGTAAAATTTCAGGATGAGAATGTTGTAACGGTAGATCTAAATAAGGTAAAATATTAGGGGTTTCCTGAATCGCTGCCATCACTTTGGGCGTTAATCCGGTTGGATAAGCATAGTGCATTCTCACCCAGGGAATATCCACTTTTCCGAGCGCTTGTAAGAGTTCTGCTAATTTCGGTTCACCATAAAGATCCATACCGTAATTTGTGGTAATCTGAGAAATCAGAACAATTTCTTTTACCCCTTGCTCGGCGAGTTGTTGTGCTTCTGTTACAATAGACTCAATAGAACGCGATCGCTGTGAACCCCGCAAATGAGGGATAATACAAAACGCACAGCGATAATCACAGCCTTCAGCGACTCGTAAATAAGCAACCCCCTCTGTTGTAGTGCGATAACGCGGAACCGTCTCATCAGCAATATAAGTGGGTTCAGCCGAAATCTCTCGCACTCGTTCCCCTTGTTGGGTGCGTTGAATAACATCAACAATTTTGTGATAATCTCCTGTTCCCACCACAGCGACAGCTTCCGGTAGTTCTTCCAGGAGTTGTTCTTGGAAATGCTGCGCCATACAACCGGTAATCACAACTTTCTTCTTCGCTTCAGCTAAGTCTACAATCGTCTGAACCGATTCTTCCCGCGCCGCTTCAATAAAACTACAAGTATTGACAATGACATAATCAGCTAATTCTTCGTTAGAATCAACTTGATAGCCTGCCTGTACCAGCAAACCTAACATATGTTCAGTATCAATACGATTTTTCTCACACCCTAAATGAGAAATAGCAATAGTAGGCTGAGTTACCATTATAAAGACTTATCATAAAATTGAACTACAAGCCTATAAGTCTACCACAAAATCTAGCTTTTGACAGATGCCTGTAAACCTCTTAAAATTACCCAACCCGCAACACATCCCAAGATATAATACAAAAAATCACCCCAAACAAAAGTCGTCCCCAGAAGCAAGCGTCCAATTAAAGTCGCTCGTATGGCTTGTAAAAAAGGCGGTTTCCATAACTGCATAAACTCCAATATCGAAGTGACAATAAATACCCCAAACGCCACCCATCCGGGGGACAGTCGAGGCCAAATTAATACTACTAAAAAAATCCAAAACAACTCATAAAAAATACTACTAAAAGAATTATTCACCCAAAATTGTAACGGCCCTTGATAAAATTTACTCGCTAACCCCAGAGGGATCATTGCTATTAACAGTCCAAAAACAATCCAACGATAGGTATTCATCTTCATCAAAAATAGAAAAGGCGCATCAAATTTCAGCGAACTTTACTCCGTTTTAAAAGAGCAATAATTTGATGCAGCCTACTCTTGTTAAACTGATTCTAACCAAGACTGAACCATCGCGGTGGGAATATAAATTTGCGGATGATTAAACATCGCATTAAAGGTGTCTTTCCCCCCAACTTTCAAAGCTTGTTGCAAGCGAGATTTAAACTGAAAATCGGTTTTAATCTTCTGTTCAACAGCTTGTTCTGCTTCCATATTTGTTTGAGTTTTGAGAGCAACCTGATTGAGAAATTGTTGAATTTCTGATGTCACCAACTTGAGAAATTCTTCCTTTTTCACACTGGAATTAGAACCATAAGTCGGTAAAGCAGTTCCTTCTTTTAAGGGGTCTAAAGCTTCCCCCCCATTCCCAGAAGCACGAGGTTGACTCACATTGCGAACCGCATCTGCAACATCTATTCCGGTGGTTTGTCGTAACTGTTCTAAAAACCCTGCTATTTTTGTAGCTGTCGTGCCATTTTCACTATTAATAACTGTCACATGATCAACCTCAACTTCAGGAATTGTAGACACCAAAGTTTGCAGTAATCCTTCTAATTTCTGATAGAGGAAAATTTCCCGTGCATTCGCACCTGCGGCTTTCCAAGATTCAGCGAGGCGTTGCGTTCCTTCCGCCCGGGCTTTTCCTTCTTCAATAATACGGGCGGCATTTCCTTTAGCACGGGCAATAGCACGTTTACATTCTGCCTCTGCCGGAGCGATAATATCAGCTTGTAGCTGTTGCTCAACTTGAACAATTCTTGCCTTTTGAACAGGAAGTTCTGCTTGAGTTCGAGCCACTTCTGAAGCAATTTCAGACTCAGATTCAGCAATCACGGCTTCTCGTTTAGTAATCGCATCTTTGACTCGATGTTCGGCTTCGGCTCGAGCCACTTCAATTTCAGTTTCTAACTGTTTAAGGGAGGTGTTTTTCCGGTTTTCAGCATTCCGAATAACGGAAGTAGCTTGAGCCTGGGCTTCTGCCATGCGAGCATCTCTAAGGAGTTCGGCTTGTTGTTGACGCCCAATTGAATCTAGATAACCGACTTCATCGGAAATATTTTGAATTTGTAGGGTATCTAAAATCAATCCTAACCGTTCTAAATCATCTTCGGCTTCTTCTAATAAACTTTTCGCAAAAGCCAACTTATCTCCATTCACTTGTTCTGGGGTTAAACTGGCTAATACTCCCCGTAAATTCCCTTCTAAGGTTTCTTTTGCCATTTGTTCAATTTCTTTACGGGTTTTACCCAGTAAACGTTCAATGGCGTTATGAATGGTGGGTTCTTCCCCGGCAATTTTAATGTTAGCGACACTTTCAACGGTGAGCGGAATTCCCCCTTTTGAGTAAGCATTGGTGACTTTTAACTCAATAATCATATTGGTTAAATCCATGCGAAAGGCTTGTTCGAGTAGGGGAACTCGAATGCTACTACCACCTTTTACTAAACGATATCCGACGTCTCGTTGATCATCAACACGCCGACGTCCGCCTGCAAAAATGAGAACTTCGCTGGGTTGGCAAACATAGTAAAGGTTGCGAATAATAAAAGCACCTGCACCTGTTCCTAAACCTAATGCTGCGACTAATGCAATGATAATTTCCATAATCTACGAATGATGCGTTGGTTTGCAAAGGGAAGGGCGAGTTGTCGCTTAATATTCAACGATTATCTGAACTCGCCAAGACTTAAAGTTTTAGTTTTTCAGGGTCAATTCTTGGGGTTTGTGTCCGTTGGTTTCGGCGCGAGTTGCGGCAACTTTTATCCCCAAAATTTGATCCACACTATTGAGGAACTGACTGAAGATTTCGGGGTAAGCTTTCATTAAACTCGCAATAGATTTTCCATCGCCGTTATCGATCACGCTGACATTTTTGAGTTCAACTCGGCTGGGTACTTTCGCCGCTTCTTTGAGGATCATTTCAATTTGCTGTAAGTAGAACAGTTCCGAGGCATCTTGATCCATACCCTGCCAAACTTGCGACAGTAAATCATTAACCTGGGCTTCAGCTTGGGCATTTTCAGCCAGGGGTGCGGCTTCTCCTTTTGCCCGCAGTTGTTTGGCTTGACGTTCGGCTTCGGCGGGTAATACGGTGTCGGCTTCTAGGCGTAAACGTTCTAATTCGGCGCGAACCGTTTGTAGGAGTTTTTCAGCCCGGGCGCGGGCTTCTTTGGCTGCTGCGATGGTGCGTTCTTCTTCGGAACGGGCTTGTTGTTCGAGTTCGGCTTTTATTTTCCGCAGTTCGTTTGTTTTTTGCTGAACAATGGTTTTGGCTTGGGTTTTGGCGACTTCGGCTTGTCGTTTGCAGTCGGCTTCAATTTGTTCGGCTTCAGCCAGGGCGTTGGACTCGGCGATTTCGGCATCTCGCATAATTAAAGCAATTTGTCGCCGTCCAATGGATTTGAGATAATCGACGTCATCGGAAACGCTTTGTATTTTGAGCGTATCAAGCTGTAGACCCAATTTGACGAGATCGCGAGAAACGTCTTCGGCGATGCGTTCAGCGAAGCGCAGGCGGTCTTCATTGAGTTGTTCGGGGGTGAGGGTACTGACGACACCGCGTAGGTTGCCTTCTAGGGTTTCCCGGGCGACTCGGGAGATTTCTGAACGATCGCGATCAAGGAAACGTTCGATCGCGTTACCTACAATTGAGCGATCGCCGGAAATTTTCACGTTAGCAATGGCTTGAATATGGAGAGGAGTTCCGCCTTTAGAGTAGGCGTTGGTGATTTCTACAGGAACGGGCATGGTTCGCAAGTCCATGGTTTTCACCGTTTCCAAAATGGGAATACAAATGGTGCGTCCGCCAAAAATCACCCGATAACCGACTTCGCCCCCCTCTTTGCTGCGATTTTTGCGACCAGAGAGGATTAAGATTTCGTTGGGTTTACAAATTTGCAGAAAGGTATTCAGAAACCAAATGACGACAATGCTACCAAAAATGGTTAGGGCGATCGGTAAAGCGGTGGTGATTTGTCCAGAGAGTCCGGTATTGTTAGGAGAGGTCGGCTGTACAGGTTGGGCTTGGGCGACTTCTACCCAAACCGTGTCTTCAGCTTCATAAGCTACAAATTTTGTGTTCATTTTTTGAGGTTGAATAGAGACGACGTTGAGTTCCGATTTGTTGATCTTTGAGTGTATTTGGAACGAGGATCGGGTGTTTGTATTTAGGGTTCTAGGGTTCTCTAAAATGGGTTGATCTTTTTGCTCAGGTTTTCTGAGTTGATGGATTAATCTGAAGATTGTTTAAAGCTGGCTTCAGACACCACCCAAACTTGGTTTTTTTCCACTCCTACCACAAAGGCTTGATCTCCTCTGGCAAAGCCTTGAGAGTCCTCTGTCATCGCAATTAAATCTAGGGTTGATCCTTTAATGCTTAAGCGAACTTTGCCTCTGCTGTTTTGATCAAAGGGAATTTCGACGAGAGTCGGTAAACCCAATAAATCATCAGCGCGTACCATACTGTCAGCTTGTTGTCTTTGCAACAGCCGTAATGTCCAAACCATCGCGGTTCCACAAATCACCCCCACCGCAATGGAAACCCACAGAACCAATTGAGGTGACAGGGCGGGGTTAAGCAGGGAAAGAATGACTCCTGTTAAGCCGAAAAAACAGCCGCCAAAGGTCCAAAACCGCAAGCTTAAAAAAGGCAGTCCTAATCCCCGAGGTTGTCGCTTTTTGCTGCGGCGAGTATATTTATCTTCTTCTGTTTTAGACGATTGATCCAGCAGTTCTACATCTGGATCAAAGTCTTGGTCAAAATCAACACCGTCCAGTCCGGCGACAGCAGCTAAGGCCACAAAAACACCGCCCACAACTAGACAGAATAGATAAAGAGTAAACATACGCGCCCCTAATAACGGGATACTTTCTCATAACTTCAATCGATCTGTTTCTATTTTCGCAAATTTAGGTCTAGATTCAGCAAAGTTTTGTAACAAACATGGGTAAATTATTAATAAGCTCTAGAATTCACTCTTTCAAACGTTGAAAATTATGCCTTATTCTCCTGCTCCTTGGACACTGAAAGGTTATGCAGTGCAAACCCTACAATGGCTTGATCTTGATCAAGTTCGTCCTCTGATTCCTCCGCAGTTCAAGATTATTTCTCCGGGATTTAATCAAACTTTGGGTGGACTTTATTTTTCTCGTTATCAGTCTGGATCTATTTTACAATATAATGAGTTAATTGTCATTTCAGGTTTAGTGAGTTATTCGGGTCAGTGGGGCGGATGGATTTCTCATATTTATGTTGATGATGAAGATTCGGTCGCAGGGGGACGAGAAATTTGGGGACTCCCCAAAGAATTAGCAGAATTCAACTGGGAAGAAAATCATTGTGTGAGTGTTTCTCAGGGAGAGAAATTACTCTGTCGGCTGAATTATTCTCGACCGACTTGGAGTATTCCTTTGAGTTTTAAAGTTCCTACTTTTGGCTATCAAGAAGGACGTATTTTGCACTTTAACAGTCAGTTTAAGTTTAATTTAAGCTTGATTAAAAGTCAAGTTGAAATTCCTCCAGAGAGTGATTTTTCTGCTTTAAATCTTGATCATCCTGGGTTGACATTCTCTCAAAATTCCCTGAATTTAGTTGTCGATCAACCTAAAGTGATATAATCTTATAACTTTTTCTAAAGTTATTAAGGAGGATATCATTCAGCCTATGTCCGACGAAACTCGCAGTAGACTGGCAGATCACTTTAAACCACTTAATAACCAACTAGGAGACTTTCTGGAACGCGATCTTTCACATTGGAATTTGTGAAAGACATATTGGTTTAGCACTTCTGTATTTTTAATCTCAATTAACCCAGTAAATTTTGTTCAAAATCTGTAGGGGGATGAGCCAGGGTGTAAGTTTGGGTTTCCTGAGCGATGCTGGTGCGAAGATGAGCAGGTGTTTGTAATAATCCCAAAAGTGTAATTCCATCTAACATTCGGAAATCTTGTGTCGTTTTTTCAGTTAAAAGCTGGTCGATTTCTTCCGGGTTTGGCTGAGAATTAATCTCATTTTCAGATGCTAAAATAAAGCCCCAAGCTTCACCAAAACTCGGTACATTACTACTATAAGAATGAATACTGGAAAAGACTTGATTCAGAGTTCGAGCTAAACGCACATGAAACTTCATTCTTAGGGTAGAAGTGGATCCCGCCTGTACCGCTAAAACACCTCCTGGAGTTAACAAAGATTGCAATTTTTGATAATATTCCTGAGTAAATAACCGAAAAGATGGCCCCGATTCGACAGGTTCAGACAAATCAGATATAATGACATCGCAAGGATGTTGAATTTGATTCAAATAATCAAACGCATCTCCAATAATCAGTTCAACCCGAGGATCATCAAAAGTATTGGCATTCATTTCGGGTAAATACTTCCGACAGGCGTCAACAACTTCTCCGTCAATATCAATCATTGTTACTTGTTCAACCGTTTTCCAACGCAAAACTTCTCGCAACGTTGCACCTTCACCCCCACCCAAAATTAGCACCCGTTGAGGTTCACCGTGATAAATCATCGCCGGATGAACAAGGGGTTCGTGATAGAGAAATTCATCCCCTGTTGTTGACTGTAATTTCCCGTCTAAAACCAAAGCTTTTCCATAGCTATCCGTTTCTACAACATACATTTGTTGATAGGGAGTCTGTTTGTAAGTGAGAATGCGAATGATCCCATGAGCGTAAAGATCCCAGGGGGTGAGATAATCACTTAACCAAAGATCGGCGTTAATTGGACTACCAGCCATGAAACTCCTTATTTAAATTGATGAGTTTTCAAAGATTCATCCTTTATTTTTTATCATACAAACAGCAAAAAAGGACAGAAATATTTTTCCGTCCCTAATATTATAATTTAAGTCTAAGCAAGATTTCGGAAGATTTTATTCGCCTGACCAGCTGACCCAATTGCGTGAGACACCCATATTACACATCGCTTGGTTCAATTCGGCTTCGTTGATATTGGTTCCGGTTAAATCTGCGCCACAGAGTTCTACATCGGTTAAAATCGCCCCAATTAAGTCAGCATTCGTTAAATTAGCACTCCGAAGATCAGCACGAGTCAGATTCGCTCGTCCCATTTTGGCTTCAACTAAACTGGCTCCAATTAGGTTAACTTGACTGAGATTAGTGCTGCGTAAATCCGCCTGATTCAAATCACTATCGGTTAAATTAGCTTGACTTAAATCGGTTCCGCTTAAATTCGCACCACTGAGATCCGCGCCACTGAGATCGGCTCGACTTAAATTGAGTTGACTGAGATTAACTCCTCTTAAATTAACACCATGTAAACAAATACCCGGAAAGTTTTTCTCCCCTGCATCGATCCAGCTTAAGAATTGACTAGCATCCATTTTTTAAACCTCCAATTTTGCTGAGATGTTCTCTCTCTGTTTTCTCGAACTTGTCATCCTATCGAGCATTCTTGAGGTTGAATGAAAAATTAAATCTGCTTGAGTCAAAACCTGGGATAAAAATTCAATCTGTCAAAATGCTCAGTGGATTTTCTTGAAACTCTTGATTGTTCTGTCAAAAGGGCTAAAAGATACCAATCAAGATCACAAAGGTAAATACACACAACAACAGGATCAAAGCCATTAAAAAGCCGATAACAGTATTGTCGTGTTGTGTTGCGTGGGTTTGATGAGTCATTGTTCAAATGCTCCTCAATCAATATTGTACCTGATATTCTGTTAGCGTAGAAAATTATTGAACTGAAGTTCGGTTTTCTTTAGGTTAAATTAATGTTTATGAGATGAAACTTTATATTGTCTGAAATTTTAAGTATAGATACTTAGAGTCTTGGGAGAAATACTTCACTAAAATTTACAGAAAAGATAGAGTGAAAAATTGTTCTAAATTTAGAGACGTTTGTTATGAGCTAAGGAACTTTAGCTTTTTCTTCTTGCAGTTTTTTAACTAATAAATGAACTTTTGTATAAGGATTTGGATGAATTTGACCCATTTCTTGCTGTTCTCTGTCTAACCGTTCAGCGTTTTCAATCGCTTGATTAAGTTTAGCCTTTAGTAAATTGTAGTAGTCTAGAGATTTATCATAATTTGCTGGTGTATTAACTGAGCTTGCATTGACTAACTCTCTTTGAAGTTGAGTTTCCACCTCTGAACAATTTTGAAATGAACGACTTGTATACTGGAAATGTAAGAGCAGCCAGATTTCAAAACAGGGAATAGAGGTTATAGACTCTTCAAAACCATAATCTTGTGCTTTTTTAATTGCTTGTTTATACTTTTCGGGTTTATTGTCATGGTCAAATATACAAAAAACTTCATCGGGTTTTGATGTCATTTGATTTCGATAAGAATTGGCTTTCTCTACAACTTGACAAGGATCGCCACCCGAACCAGAATATACTTTAATTTCCGTCGTTGGTAGTCTAAGTTCTGCTTTAAGATCGTTAAAATAATTGTATTCTGTCTCCTGTCCTTCTACAACAATCAAAATAAGTTTTCTAGGTTTTCGTTTTCCACGAGTTCTCTTGAGTTGTTCGTTAGATTTTCCCCTGCGTGACATGATTAAAAACTAAACCCTCCAATAAATGGAATGGCTCCATATCGACCTAATAAATAACCCGTTTGTAGAGATTCATCTTCTTTCGGTTGAAACTCAAGCAAAGAATATAATCGAGTGATGCTCATCTTTTCTTTTTCAACAAACCAAACTTGCTCTTGTCTAAATAAGTCATCACATAAAAATGTTGTATCGTGAGTGGTAAAGATCAGTTGAGCGTTATTTTTATTAAGAAGCGGATCATTAAACATTTTCACCATAAATCTTGATAATATTGGATGTAAACTGCTCTCCATTTCATCAATAACCAGTATTGATCCCTTTTCTAAAACGGTTAACCATAATCCTATCAACTCAAAGAAACGTTGTGTTCCTTTTGATTCATGTTCCACCATGTAAAATTCTCTTTCTTCATCAGAATCAATCATCTTATGGCTTGTTATAATGTCTAATTGCACACGGCTATTCCGCTTGTTTAGTAATTCATCTCGTTCAGTTTCACTAATACTAGCTCCTGGAATCATCATAATAGAACCTTTTTCTCCAGGTAAGATCAACTTTTCATCTACTCTAAAGTCTGAAATTCCAATATCTGCTTTTTGTAAAAAATCGACAATTTTCTCACGAAAAGCATTATCTTTTATGATTCTTGCTGCTGTATACCCACCACCGGGAAAGCTTGGACTGAAAATATTAAGCTTATCTCCATAAAACTTATCCTCAAACCAATTATAGATTTTCTCTAACTGAGGATGACTATTTTGAGCCGCATGAGATAAGAAGAAAGAATTACGACGAACTAAATTTTTGATGAGTCTGTTTTCTTCTGATAGATCTAGATATTCTCCAAATTTCCAGTTATACTGTTTATAGTCTGGTTTTAATTCCCGATTATCTGGATTAAAAATTCGCTCATACAAATTTTGTTGTTCATTGTCAAAATAAGCGATTAACCATTCTTCATAAACTCTTTCTTGGTCTAGGGAAACTCCAAACTCATAACGAACGTCTTCGCAGATAAAGATTAACTCAAATAAAGTTGGTTTTTGGCTATATTCTGTATCTAATCTAAACGGTTCTACGGGTAGTTTATCTCGACTTCCTCGCATTCCTGTAGCTGAGTTACGAACTATATTTTTAAGCGTATACATAGCTCTAACTAAATTACTCTTTCCGGCTGCATTTGGCCCGTAGATAACAGCACTTTTGAGCAAACGAATCTCATCAGTTCCCGGAACAGCAAACGTATTTTTTGGTAGCATTTCTAGATCCTCTGATGCTACCAGACTGAACGTTATTTTCTCTCGAATTGAACGATAATTTTCTACACTAAATTCAATTAACATAGTCGTTAAAAAGCTGTAAGATAGACTTTATACTGATACAGCTTAAGCCTCAGATGAGGGGGTATCTTTTTTGAAAATACGCTGAACAGAAAGCTGAATGGCGACAAAAATTAAGCCAAGCGTCAGAAAGGCAAATACACCCGTTCCCATCATACATAAACCCGTGACTAAAGTTCTAACGGTGACAGACATTTGAACCACCGCAATATTATCGGAATGGATGGGTTTTGCGGCATAGGTTTGGGCGACAGATTGAGTTAAAAAATACAGCGCTGTGGCAATACTTCCCAACACCGCAGCATTGCTCAAACAGCGAACAGGTGTCACGCCGTCGAGGTTATTTTTAGAAGATTTAGAATCCGATTGAGAAGATGATTCACTCATGGGTTTATGATAGATTAAGCGAGGGTAATTCCGGTTGAACTGAATTGAGCTGTCCAGAAGTCTAAATCGGGGTTAGCTAATTGATTGCGAACGGTTTCTGCAACTTCTAAAGCCTGTTGTTCAGATTCAGTTAATGCAAACACAGTTGGCCCGGAAC
Source organism: Limnoraphis sp. (assembly GCA_050485465.1). GTDB lineage: Bacteria > Cyanobacteriota > Cyanobacteriia > Cyanobacteriales > Microcoleaceae > Capilliphycus. Next base: position 66,242 of record JBJHBL010000012.1, read on the forward strand.
CTGACATCATTGTACCTAATATGTTTTGAGATGCAAAGGCTTCTCGCAGTTGCAAAACTTCTGGATATTCCGGTAAGGCAACTTTTTCTAAATCATTATGCAAAAGTTGACCAATTTTCGCGGCATCTCGCTGCATAATGGCTGAAACGATCTCTCCTGAATGCACTCGTTTTCGCCGACTTTGTAAATCTTTGGCTTCGCTGATATAGGTATCTCCAAATTGAGTCCGATAGGTTTTATAAGCCCAGGGCGTAGAAATTGCTAAACTGCGATATTTGGCTAACACCACATACAAATGATCTAAATTAATTAACGGTGATAATACTTCGCCTCGCCCCGTTGCTAAAGCCGTTCCCCCTTGAATACAAAACGGAACATCAGAACCCAGTTGGGCACCGAGTTCTTCTAATTCGCCTTGAGTAAGTCCTAATTCCCATAATAAATCTAATCCCACTAACACCGCCGCCGCATTAGTTGAACCGCCCGCTAACCCGGCTGCTACGGGGATTTTTTTATGAATGGTAATCTCAATACCGCCATATTGTGCCATAGCATCGGGGAATTGTTGCCCCATTAACGCCGCCGCTCGATAAGCGAGATTGGTTTTATCATTCGGAACCGCAGCACTTTTACATTGAACAAGAATCGTGTCAATTTCTATCGGCCGAATGTCAACTTGATCGGCAAGGGAAATACTTTGAAGAACCATCGCCAGTTCGTGATAACCATCGGGGCGATCGCCAATAATTTCTAAGTATAAGTTAATTTTAGCCGGAGCAATCAGGGAGTAAGAACGCATGAGAATTTATTCAGGGTTTGAAGAAGTTAAATGAACAAGTTGGTTACTCAGACTTACCCATTGCTCAACGCTTAAATCTTCTGCACGAGCTTGGGGATTAATTTCTAATTGTTCCAGAATTGGTGTCAAGCGATCGCGATCAATCACACTTTGTAAATTATTGCGTAGCATTTTCCGTTTACTGGCAAATCCTAATTTAACCGCCATTTCCAGATGTTTAGGACTCTCTGCCAACTGTTGTAGGAGACGGGGACGCAACCGCACCACCGCAGAGTCAACTTTGGGAGGCGGATAGAAGGCAAGAGCGGGAACATCACAAATGAACTCACATTCAGCCAAATATTGAACACGTACCGATAACGCCCCAAACGTTCTCGAACCGGGAGTTGCACAAAGACGTTGAGCGACTTCTTTCTGTACCAATAATACCATTAAATCATAGGGCTGCTGATTCGGTGAGGCGATCTTTCCTAAGAGTTTTTCCAGAATTGGCCCCGTAATATTGTAGGGGATATTCGCAACGACTTTATTCGGGTTTTGGAAGGGTGGGAAATCTTGCAGATAGTCTTCAAGAGGCAACGTGAGAATATCCCCTTGTAAGAGTAAAAAGTGGTCAAGCTGACCAAACCTTTGGACTAATTTTTTACACAAATCTCGGTCAATTTCTACCGCTAAAACTGTTTTAGCTAGTGTTAAGAGACGTTCAGTTAAAACTCCTGTGCCGGGGCCGATTTCTAAAACACGGTCATTTTTTGATACTTCGGCTGCGGTGACAATTTTGTTTAATGCAGTCTCACTGCGAAGCCAATGTTGAGCGAATTGTTTACGGGGATAAGACATGGCATTTTTTCAAATTTTTGTAAAGTCGTTGGTTTTCAGGAAAGAAGATTAGCTAACTTGTAGTTAGATTCTAATTCAAACAAAAGGACGTTTCGATGATGGATTATCAAATCCGCTATAAGCCTGCTTTTGCTACAATTTTTATCACCCTGCAACCGGGAGAGAGTGTAATCGCCGAAGCCGGAGCAATGGTCGGAATGGATGGTAAAATTTCCATGAAGACCCAATTTTCGGGGGGAATTTTCTCCGGTCTGATTAAAAAGTTTTTTGGCGGAGAATCATTATTTGTTAATATATTTAGCAATCAAACGAATACCCCCCTACAAGTGGTTCTGTCCCAAGCTGCTATCGGTGATATTGTAGCAGTAGAATTGCAACCTAGACAACAACTTTGTCTTCAACAGGGGGCTTACATCGCCAGTAGTAAGAAAGTCAAACTGGGTGTGGGATGGGCGGGTTTTGGCAGTTGGTTTGCGAAAGAAGGATTATTTAAACTTAAAGTCACCGGGCCAGGCTTAGTATTTTTTGGGGGCTATGGTGGCATTAGTCAAAAACAAATTACCCAAGAATTTATTGTTGATCACGGTTATTTAATTGCTTATGAACCAGGAATTAAAATGGGGGTGAGATTAGTTGGAGGTTTGTTCGGATCTATTACATCTGGGGAAGGATTTGTAAATAAACTCCGGGGAAATGGAGTAATTTATTTACAGTCTCGAAGTGTTAATGGCTTAGTCAAGTTTCTCCGTCCTCAATTTCGTTAAATTCATTCCCAAATTGCTATTATGGAAGTTCAAATTTTACAACAGCCCGACTGTGCAATTGCTCGGGTAACATTAGAAGCCCGGGAAGAATTAATTGCTGAAGCTGGAGCGATGGTCGCCATGAGCGAATATATTAATGTTAGCACAACATTACGACAAGGAAAAAGAGGAGGAATTTTTCGAGGATTCAAACGAATGATTGCGGGAGAATCTCTATTTCTAAGCGTTTTTCGCTCTCCTATTGCAGGAGGAGAAGTGTTTGTCGCCCCCAAGTTATTAGGAGATATTCTACATTATCAACTATCAGAAACCGGATTAGTTGTACAGGCGACCTCTTATTTAGCTAGTCATCGGGATGTTGAAATTGATTTAGGCTTTCAAGGCTTTAAATCTTTCTTTTCGGGTGAAAACATTTTTTGGTTAGATTTAAGCGGCTCTGGAGATGTTTTAATTAACTCTTTTGGCGGAATTTACGAAGTAGATGTTCAAGATGAATATATTGTCGATACGGGTCATATCGTCGCCTTTGAAAAAACATTAGATTTTAAAATTACAAAACCCGGTTCGAGTTGGATCGGAGCATTTTTAGGGGGAGAAGGTTTAGTCTGTCGGTTTCGAGGACAAGGAAAATTATATTGTCAAACCCATCATCCAACCGCCTTTGCTGAATTAATTGGGTCAATGTTACCTGCAAAAATCAGTGAAGATTAATCGCGTTAAAAACCTGAAAAAACCAACAACTTTAAAATGAATTAGGAGTGAAATCCATGCCGGATGAAATTGCTTATCAAATCGAACATTCTCCCTCCTATGCTTCCTTGATACTCAACTTACAAGCCAATCAAACCGTAATTGTAGAATCCGGGGCGATGGCGGCGATGGATAGTTGTATTAAAATCAAGTCTAAACTCAAAGGAGGACTGATCAAAGGCGTGGGAAGAATGTTAAGTGGGGAGTCCCTTTTTCTGAGTGAATTCACCGCAAAAAACCAACCCGGACAATTATTTCTATCTCCAGAAGTTCCCGGTGATATTCAACATTATTATTTGAATGGAAATGGATTAATGATTCAATCTTCCGGGTTTGTAGCATCTGGAGATCAGGTCGAGATTGACACCCGTTTTCAAGGATTTAGAGGATTTTTTAGCGGTGAATCTTTATTTTTAATTCGGGCGACAGGTTACGGAGATATTTGGTTTAGTTCCTATGGCGGAATTCTAGAAATTCCCGTTGAGGGCGGTTATGTTGTCGATACAGGTTATATTGTGGCATTTGAAGATACACTCGATTACACCGTAGAAGTGATTAACGGCTTATCCTTTAAGAATTTGAAAACCGGGATTTTAGGCGGAGAAGGATTAGTTTGTCGGTTTAGCGGAGAAGGAAGATTATGGATTCAATCTCGTCAACTCATCTCTTTTCTCAACTTTTTAGATCCATTTAGACCCGTTCAAAGTCGTGTAGATAGCAGTAATCATTCAGATTCATCAGATGATTCCGAATAAATCTGAATTAATTAGGAGATAAGGAAACCGTTTTTCCATCTCCGGGCTAGCTGCCCTAACCTTACTGAGTTAAGCAATTTAATCGATCTTGATGTCTTCTTGCTTCAGATGAATCATCTAACAATGAAATCACTTGTTTAACTTGGTCTACCTGCCCTTTCAAGAGATAATTCTCAATCATAGAATTCAACTCATTATTATTAATTAACAGACCATTCTGGGGATCCTGCTCCATCAGTTTTAGAATTTGGTCATACCAGACGGTCTTCTGCGGGAGACCCCCAACGCTATTTATTCGTTGGATCATCAACTCGGCTTGTTCAGAGGCAGACAACTGAGCGCGGGGTTGCCATTGAGTCATCATATCCACCTCACCGGACAATATCGCGATTCCTACCATTTTTCTCGCTATCGCAGTTGAGTCGGCTACACCCACAGCTTCGGCGAGTTTGAGAAAACGGGCGATCGCTCCTTGTGGATCCTCCCCGTGGAAAGAAGATGGGATCATGACTGCCCGTTCCTCCAAATCTTCAATCTGCTTGAGATAATCCACCTGCAAGGCATGGAGGCGATCGGCCGTTACAGTTTGCTGCTGACGACGCAGGTAAAGTTCTAAGTTATGTACCAACAAGAGGGGAGACTGTTCTGAAGACTGCTTCATCAGGAGTTCTTCAGCTTGGTCTGCAAGTGCCTTGCCGAGTTGCCCCGCCAGTTCAGTCTCTCCTTGTTGTTGGAGCAGATTAATCGCCCAGATTGCCTTCCTTTCAGGGATAGAAGGAGCCGGACGAATATCGATCAAATAGTAAGGCGGACTCTGACTGGAGGGTGTATAAATCGGCTCAGTAGTCGGGATATCCCAGGCAGATAATCGTCCAGGCTCACTGCTCTCGACTTGGGTTAAAATCTCTTGACTCAGAGCAATAAGTTGCTGCGGTTCCCCCGCTTGGGCTGCAACACCCGCCACCCACCAGCGCCAATCGTCCTGAATTTCAAACACTCCAACTTCAATCACAAGCAGCATGGGTTTGGGGATCAGTCGTTTGGCTTCGTCAAACCGTTTCGCCTGAACGGCTTCAGTGATCAGAAACTCGGCCGCCTGGGTTTTGAGATTGAGTCGTTCAATAAATTGATACATTTCGGGGACATATCCCTTACTGCGACTGAGATCATAGAGCGAACCGCTCCATTCGGCATCTAGTATGGTGCCAAAACCGGGGCGAAAACCCTGTTGTTTGCCGACTTGACCCGCAGCAATCAATTGTTCTAGAGCCAGGGCTGCTTCATTGGGGCGGTTTTGCAGGCGGGCTTCTCCGGCGATCGCTAACCAGGCTTTAGCACGCAGAGCAGGTTTCTGGCTCGGCAACCGTTTCGCCGCCTGAGTTGCTGTGGTGACACCGCCCGCCTGAGCGATGGTAATGATGCCTTCTGTGGCGATCGAAGCTGAATCACTCAAATTAATCGAGGGATCTTTGAGTAATTGATCCATTGTTTTGTTGAATAGGGCGAGGGCGGGCTTGACTTGTTTGGCTTGCAGGTAGGCTGATGCAATCCGAAACAGTTGTTCACTTTGTTGGGTGAGCATGGGAATGGATCGCGCTGCCGCTTCCGCTTGAGACCACTGTCCCTGACGCAGATAACTATCGATTAACAGATCGGGGAGGTTGTTGTTTAAAGGAGGTGAGTTGGGGGATAGGGTTTGAAGTGTTGCAGAGGCTGCGGCAAGGCTGGCTTGCCCAGAGGACTTTTGACCCATTGCAAACCAAGCTTCCGCCAAGCGCCACTGGGTTTCGGCTTTCAGCGCGGGAACTGCTATTCCAACTAGGGTTGTATTGGCTTGTTGGAGTAGTGGTGTACTGCGTGAGGGTTGATTTAATTTGTTATAGGCGATCGCGGCGGTGATCAGGGCGCGACTTTGGGCATAGTTATAGCCGGGGGGGAGAGCTTTGCCTAGTGTGACGAGTTGATCGATCAGGGGGAGGAGTTGCGATCGCTGATCCGCAGGAGTCTGTTCAATTAGACTTAATAACATTGGCGCTTCTCGAAGATCGTTTCCGACTAGGGTTAAGCGATCAATAGCCAGTTGGGTGGTGCGCGGAGTTTTTACCGACGCTTTGAGCAGGTTGAGTAGCCTGATCTGATCAGTTTTCTCAGGTGAGAGAGAAGAAAACAGTGTTGTCCATTGATCAAAGGCCTGTTGGAATTCCCAGCCCTGGCAGAAGTCTGAGTTGGTTTGAGCCGTTGCAGGCTTCCCGGTGGAGAAACTGAGGATGGGGCTGGCTCCAAAGCTGAGTAAACAAATGAAGGACAGTAAACGCTTCATGGATTTTGCAGAAGGATGTTAACGGTTAGCAATGCTGCCCTCAAGGGATCAGAATCTTGAGGGGCTTGCGCTGCATTGGTTGTTTGTGAATCTTTAAAAATTTCATTCAAATATTTCCTTCGTTAGATCCGCGCCTGTTTCTGGCTAAAACGCCAGGTTTTCAACTGGATCAAACTTAAAGATTAACTTGCGTCGTCTTCACACTCTCAAATGTATTAACATCATATATTGACAAAAATCATAAAATATGATGAACATCGTCCTAGAGATCTCGGTTTGTGAAGTTCACCCCGTTATGTCAAGCCAGACTCGAATCATCACCCGTTTTTTCAAGCTTTTGTAAAGCTGCTTGATTAAGACCACTTAAAAAGATGTTAATAATATGTATGGTTTTTGAATAACAAAAAGCTTATCTTGAGATAACTTAAACTAATCTTCCAGAATTTACCTCTCATCAACTCAAGACCAGTCAGGGAGCAGCCACTAAACAATGTAAACACGAGTAATAACACAATACTACCATGAATTCTCAAGATTCAGCATTAGTCATCCATGATTTTCATAAAAGAAAGATATTTGGAAATATAGAGTCAAATATCGATTTTTTAGACAAGAACAATCTCCTAAAATTAACGGATACAATCCTAGAAATTGGCAGTGGGAACGGCAATTTACTCAACTCCCTTTATGAGCAAGGATATAACATAAAAGGAGTAGAAATCAACCCGACCAGAATACAAGAAAGTCAAGCTCTATACGGTAATTTACCGTTATCACAAGTTAATTCTGAAGCATTACCCTTTCCTAATAACTCTTTTGATGTTGTGATGAGTTTTGATGTGTTTGAACATATTCCAAACTCTGATTTAAACTTACAAGAAGTTCATCGAGTTTTAAAGCCAGAAGGCTTGTGTATTGTTCAAACGCCCAACAAACTAACTAATAGTATTTTTGAAACGATTCGATGGCGAAGTTTCACAAAATGGCAAGTCGATCATTGTTCTCTACACACCTATTGGGGAATGATAAAAAGATTGAATAAAAATGGATTTAATTCAATACAGTTTTATGATGTTCCGACTGTCACAGACTTTTTCAAGATCAAGGTTAAGACTTATCTAGGAGAGTTAGGATTGACGACTTTAAAAGTTGTGAATCCTGATCACTTACCTCTATCTTTAAGAACCAATTTTTTCATAACAGCAAAGCGTACAGCAGTTGAAGTGAAATAGAAGTTAAGACGGTTAAAACCGAACAATAAAAAGAGTTTAGGTTGAGAACATTCCTGCTGTTGAACCTAAACTCTACTTCAGTAATCAGTTGATTACTTAATTTTTATTATGAGAGATTTCTGAATCTTCTTGAGGACTTTGACGGGATGATCCATTACCATTCCCGTTGTGATAATGACCATTGCCATTGCCATTACCATTCCCGTTAGAATGACCATTTTTGCCGCCATTCCCGTTGTGATGACCATTACCATTACCATTCCACTCCTCAAAATAGCCATTGGTGGCGGGGATGGGATGAGAATCTGTTGTCTGTGATTGTTTGCTAAATAACTTGAGTTGTAAGGTTTGAGCGATGATGTAAAACACCGGAACAATGTATAAACTCAAAATCGTTGAAATTAACATTCCGCCTAACACACACAACCCAATAGAAACCCGACTGGCTGCCCCTGCACCTGTGGCTAAAGCGAGAGGAAGCACACCAAAAATGGTTGAAAAAGCCGTCATTAAAATCGGTCTAAATCGTACCGTTCCTGATTCTAAAGCCGCTTCGGAAATCGAGAATCCTTCTTCTCGCAGTTGGTTGGCAAACTCCACAATCAAAATAGAGTTTTTTGTCGCTAAACCAATCAACATAATTAACCCTATACGGCTGTAAATATTCAACTCTAAGCCTGCGACCCATAGAGCCGCAAAAGCTCCTAAAAGCGATAACGGCACCGCTAACAAAATAATTAACGGATCGACATAACTTTCAAATTGAGCGGCTAAGGTGAGGAAAATAAACGCCATTGACAACCCAAAAATTAACAGCGTTGCATCCCCCGCTTCTCGAAATTCTCGGGACTCACCCGCTAAGTCGGTTCGCATTCCTTCTGGTAAGGTTTCTGCTGCTAATTCTTCTAAGGCGGCGATCGCATCTCCTAAACTCACCCCGGCGGCGGGACTCCCTTCAATTTGGGCCGAACGGAAGCGGTTAAAATGATTAATTTGGGGGGGAGTCGTAGACATTTTAACGGTGACTAAACTACTCAACGGAATCATCTCTCCCTGTTGAGTTCTCACATAGATTTCCCGAATATTATCCGGTGTTGAACGAAATTCGGCTTCACCCCGAACCACTACTTCATAACGCTGATTTCCTTCGTTAAAATTGGTGATATTTTCGCCCCCCAACATAATTTGTAAAGTCCGAGAAATATCTTGAACCGATACCCCTAAATTTCCTGCTAAAGCGCGATCTACCTCTAAGACTAACTCCGGTTTACTCACCTGTAAATCGCTGTCAACATTCACCAATTCGGGTAATTCATTGGCTCGTTCAGCAAATTCATCCGCTACTCTTGCCAGTTCTTCTAAATTCGTTCCTTGAAGTACAAATCGAATCGGTTGACCGCTTCCGGTTCCGGGTAAAGAACTGGGGTTAATCGCAAAAGCGGTACCATCTGTAATTCGAGATAATTTACCAATTAATTGTCTGACAATTTCTTGCTGAGACTGACCCGGTTCGGTTCGTTCTGACCAGGGAGTTAAACGGGTAAAGGCAAAGCCTCGGTTGGCTTGAGCGGCACCGCCTCCAAATCCTGAGATGGTAAAATAAGCCTCAATTTCCGGCACCTCCGCTAAGATTTCTTCAACTTCTTTTGCTACACCGACTGTTAATTGTACACTGGCTGCTTCCGGCGTTGTAATCCGCACAATTACCCGTCCTCGATCTTCGGTGGGTAAAAAGCCTTGAGGGATTTGGATAAATAGCCAAGCTGTTACGGCTAAAGAAATCACAAAAACCAACAAAACCATCGGTTTAAGCTGCATCACCAGCTTTAAAGAAGAACTGTAAGCGGATTGAATTAAGTTTAAACACCATTCAATTACATCGAGGGGAAACGCTAACACTTTTGTTAAAGCATTACGCTTTTTTTCAGTATTAGTCGGTTTAAGAAGACGGGCTGACATGGATGGGGCTAGAGTTAATGCCACGAAAGAAGATACAATCACTGAACCTGCTAAAGTAATCGCAAATTCATTAAATAATCTGCCTGTTGTTCCCCCGGAAAACCCCACCGGAACAAACACCGCAACTAACACAATGGTGGTGGCAATAACCGCAAATACAACCTCTCCTACCGCTTCTAAAGCAGCGTTCAGGGGTTTCATGCCTTTTTCATCGATATAACGGACAATATTTTCTAAAACAACAATGGTGTCATCAACAACTAAACCTGTGGCTAAGGTGAGGGCAAATAGGGTTAAGGTATTAATGGAAAACCCTAGAAAAAACATCACACCCAATGCCCCAATTAAGGAGACGGGAATGGTAATCGTTGGAATCAAAGTCGCTCGCCAATTTCGCAGGAAAACAAAGATGACTAAAACAACTAAACCAATGGCTAGAAATAAACTTTGCCAAACTTCAGCGATCGCAATTTCCACAAATTCCGAGAAGTCTACCACAATGGTATAACTCATGCCTTCGGGAAAGTTTTTGGCAAGTTCTGCCATTTCTGCTTTCACCCCATTGGCGACTTCTAGCAGGTTTGAACCGGAAAGTCTACTAATCCCTAAAGACACGGCTGGAATGCCTCTAAACCGGGCGACGGTTCGATCATCTTCGGCCCCAGTTTCTGCCCGTCCAATGTCTCTTAAACGAATTTGTGAACCGTCTGGGTTACTTCTAATCACCAGATCTTCGTATTCTTCGGGTCGTTGTAAACGTCCGAGTGTTCGCACTGGAAATTCACTGAGATTTCCTTCAATTCGACCACTGGGAATCTCTACGTTTTGTCGTCTTAGTGCTTGTTCTACGTCTAATGCTGTAACATTACGAGCGGCCATTCTGCGGGCATCTAGCCACAGCCGCATCGCAAAACGACGTTCTCCCCCAATGGTAATTGTTCCCACTCCATCAACGGTTTCGATAGCATTTTTGATGAATAAATCGACATAGTTACTGAGTTCTAAAGGGCTTGCTACTTCTGATGAAATGGCTATTCGCATCACCACTTCATCGTCGCTACTTTCTTGAGTCACAACAGGGGGATCAATGTTGTCAGGAAGCCTCCGCATGGCTTGGGAAACTCGGTTACGGACGTCTTGAGCGGCAATGTCTAAATCTTGTTCTAAATTAAATTGCACTCGAATATTACTGGAGCCTTCCCGAGAAGATGAAGTTAAAGTATTAATACCTTCTGCGCCATTGACTGCTGCTTCGATTACTTCTGTTACTTCGGTTTCTACAACTTCTGGGCTGGCACCGGGATAGGTTGTCCGAATGGTGACTATGGGCGGATCAATACTGGGAAATTCCTGCACCGGAAGCCGACTAAAACTGATGACTCCAATTAAGATAATGATTAGGGAACAAACCGAAGCAAAGACAGGTCTTTTGATAAAGAAATGGGTAAACATAATGATTGATAACAATTGAGTTTCTGCTCATCAAATTTTTAGGCAATTTTGAAGTATGCCTTTATCGGCTGACTTGTATTGCAGAACCGTCTGATAATCTTTGAGTCCCAGATGTAATTAATCGTTGTCCGGGTTGTAATCCTGATTCAACTTCGGCTGTATCCCCTTGTACTAAACCCAGTTCTACGGGGATTTGTCGCGCAACTAAGTTATCCTCATCTTCTCCTTCTGCCACAAATACAAATCGTTGATCGCCTCGGAAGGTAATTGCATTCACTGGAACTACGACTGTACCTGAACGTTCATTCCAAATGGCGGTGGCTCGTACAAATTGATTGGTTCTTAACTGTCCTTGCTGATTATTAAATGTTGCTTTTGCCAGAATGGTTTGAGAACTTTGTTCAACGGTGGGAGAAACAAAACTCACTTGTCCTGTCCCTAAAGATTGACCTTGAGCATCCGTAATTTCGACGGGTAATCCTATTCTTAAATCATTTTTTCGTTCAATGGGAATGGGTAGCCGTAAATTTAACTGTTGATTTTCGGTTAAAGTGGTAATCGCGTCACTTCGACTGACCACATCCCCAACTCGACTGGAAACATCACCAATCATTCCCGTAAACGGAGCAATAATGGTGTTTTCTTGAAGTTGAACTTCTAAGGCACTGACTTGAGCGATCGCTTGGGCGACTTCGGCTTCGGCTTGAGCAATTTCTTCTGGACGAGTCCCATTTAATAACTCATTCAGTTGACTTTGGGCTTGGGCGACTTCGGCTTCAACTTGAGCAATTTCTTCCGGGCGCGCCCCATTTTCTAATCGTCGTAGGGCTTGACGTTCTTCTTCAACTGTTGATTGGAGTTGCTCAATTTGAGTTCTTTGACTTTGTTGGAGTTGTTGTAAACGTCTTTGAGATTCTTCTACAACCGCACTCAATCGCCGTTCATTTTGTCGGAATTCTTCCAGTTCATCTTGAGATACTGCACCCTGTTCTCGCAACTGATTATAACGATTAGTTCGTTCCCTTGCGAGTTCTAAATCAGCTTGATTGGCTTCAATTCTCGATCGCGCTTGAGCAATTTCTTCTTGGAGACTTCCCTCACGAGCATCGGCTAAACGGGCTTCAGCTTGGTTTAATCTGGCTCGAGCTTGAGCAATATCTTCCGAGCGGGTTCCGGCTTGCAGTTCTGCTAAACGTGCCTGTACTTGATTTAATCTGGCTCGGGCGGCGTCAATTTCTTCGGGGCGGCTTCCGGCTTGCAGCTGGGCTAGACGAGCTTGAGCGCGGGCGACATTGGCTTGGGCGCTTCGCAGTTGGGCTTCGATATTTTCACTTCGGATCCGAGCGATCGCCTCTCCTTGTCTGATTGTTGCTCCAGACTCCACAAAGATTTCTAAAATTCGCCCTTCTGTTTCCGGGCGGATATTGACGGAACGTTGGGCTTCTAGGGTGCCAACAAACTCTGATCTTTCTTGTAAGGTTGTTGTTTCAACGGGAGTGAAGCGCACAGAAACTTTTCGACGTGGGGAAGCCTCTTGAGTGGGGGCTTGTGCTGAGTTGGCTTGCTGGTTTTCCCACCATTTTCCCCCGACAAAACCTGCACCCAGGGCGATCGCTACAACCATTAGTACCTGTAACCATCCGATTCCCCGTTGAGCGGGTTGAGGAGGGGCTGGAGAGACTTGAGGCGCTTCTGACACTGCGTTTTCCAGCATTGGGTTTAACGCAGGGGTAGATTGACGTTCTTTTTGATCCGTAGATTTGGACAATGGAGCGTTTGACATAAGTTTACCCAATCGGTCTTCAAATTATTTAGACTGACTCTGTCTTTACAAAGTTTAATAAAATTGAACAAATTCTTCATCTTTCCCGAGAATGAGATGAGGAAAGTCAGAAGTCAAGCTCTAAAATTGTCTCCCTGTCTGACGTTCCGCGATTGGGGTCAAACCAAGAGTCTGTAGATTTTTCGAGATCAATTTACACCCTAGCTGACTTTTTACCCCGTGTCGGAGTCATCTAAACTTGAGTCCTCCCAGGAGAAGCCCGGACAGAGGACTTTTGCATTTTGTTTATGATCTTTTTAAGAAAATGATACACTATAATCCACTCTAAATACTAACACATTTTTCTGTTAAGAGGGAACCGGGAATCCTTCAGTGTGTTTTAGCAATCTCAATTGTTGATTATGTTTTTTAGTGTTGTTATTCCGACTTACAATCGTTTACCCATACTTCAAAAATGTTTAAAAGCCCTTGAATTTCAAAATTATAACTCGATTATCAAAAACTATGAAATCATTTTAGTCGATGATGGTTCAAGCGATGGGACTTTAGAATGGTTACACCATCATCAGCAAGATTTTCCTCATGTTCGCTGTTTTGAACAACCCCATCTGGGGCCTGCTTCTGCCCGAAATTTAGGCATAGAAAAGGCTGAAGGAGAGACGATTATTTTTATTGATAGTGATTTAGTTGTAACTGAAAATTTTCTCCAAGCCCACGCAAACGCTTTGATTCAGGCGGATCAAGCCTCAAATCCCATCTTCACTTATGGTCGGGTGATTAATACCTGTAATTTTGAAAATCCTCGGGCTGAACCTTATAAAATAACGGATTTTTCGGCGGCTTATTTTGCAACGGGAAACGTTGCCATTGCTCGTCATTGGTTAATCGAAGCGGGATTATTTGATCCCAGATTTCAACTCTATGGTTGGGAAGATTTAGAACTGGGAGTGCGGTTAAAAAAATTAGGGTTAACCTTAATTAAATGTCCGGAAGCTGTGGGGTATCATTGGCATCCTCCTTTTACTTTAGACCAACTGCCTAATCTAATTGAAAAAGAAATTCAACGGGGAAAAATGGGGGTTATATTTTATCAAAAACATCCCACCTTTGAAGTCAAAATGATGATTCAAATGACAATATTACATCAAATCCTATGGGGAGTTTTGAGTTTCGGAGGAAAACTCAACGAAACAACAATGGCGGGACTCTTACAATGGTTAATTAACCGAGGAAAACCCCAACTGGCTCTCGAAATTTCACGAATTTTCTTGAATTGGTACAATGTTAGAGCCGTTTATGCTGCCTATCGAGAAATTCAATGTTAAAATCAAGTGTTTGACTTGCTATCAGCCTTTTTCACAAGATCACCCATCAATCCCATAAAATAGCTATAGAGGATCTGTTTTCAAAATTGACAATTAGATTTGCACAACGGATAGGGTTTATGAAAGACTGGATGAACAGCCTTACATCCAAACTGATTGTCTCCTTTTTACTGCTTTTACTGGTGAGTTTATGCAGTATGGGGATAGCCGCCTATCTGGATGCTAAAATGACTCTGATTGAATTGACTTTAGAACAACTCCAAGTGAGTGCAATTCACAAAGAAGTTGCTTTAAACCGTTGGTTAGAAACCCATCGAAAAGCGACCGTTTCTCTAGCCTTGCTTCCTGAAGTCAAAACCCAAGCGGAAATTTTGTTAACAGGGGATCCGTCAAGCGGAGAATTTAACGCTGCTTATCAGCAAATGCAGGCTTTAATGGGGATTAGTTTTGTTAGTCAAACTGATGTGCGAGAGATTTTAATTTTAACCGCCAATCAAGGAAAAATTATCTTTTCAACTAACTCTACTCTTGAGGGAGAATCTCGAATTGCGGATGAATATTTTATTGAAGGACTCAAACAAACCTATACTCAAACTGTCTATCTTTCCCCTCAAACCAACAAACCGACGTTAACAATTTCTACCCCTTTATCTAGTAATAACCAAGTTTTAGGCGTCTTAGCAATTCATTTTAATTTAGACACACCAGCCGAGATTATCACTCAAACCTCTCCCCGTTTTAATCAACAAACCTACTGGGTCAATCGGTTTAGAGTTCCTATTTTTAGCCGAAATCTGTCTACAAAAGATTTACCCCGACGTTTAGAAAGTTCAGGATTAGAAGCCGCATTAAATCAACAAAATGGCAGTCATCAAGGATTAAATTATGCGGGTCAACCGATTATTGGAGTTCATCGTTGGTTAGAAGAATGGGAAACTGCGTTATTAGTTGAAACACCGCGTTATCCAGCTTTAAAACCTGTTTATCAATTGGCTTTAACCCTTTTATTTGCTGGATTGAGTTTGTTTATTATTCTCAGCGTGATCATTTACAAACTGACTCAAAAAATAACTCAACCTCTTTTAAAAGTGATCACGGCGGCTACTCAAATTGCAGCAGGAGATTTAAGGTTTATCCCAACAATGAGAACTGATGAAGTGGGAAAATTGGCTACGGCTTTAAACCGCATTAATCGTCAACTTCGCCGCCTCTATAAAAGCTTAGAAGATTCTATAATTTTACCCCAAAATCAGAATAAAGAATCTCTAGAAATATCTAAAAATACCCCAGAAAAACCAACAACTATTCATCAAAAATCAATCCCAGACGACCAACTCAACAGTCAACAATTACAACAGTTTCTCGGAGCCATTCCGGTAGGTATTGTTGTGCTGGATACTCAAGGAAATATTTATTATTCTAATCCAGTCGCTCAAACTTTATTTGGCCCAGGTGCGATTCCCAATGCGCCGGATGATTTAGAGATTTACCCCAGTTATGTGGGAGGAACAAAGCAGATTTATGAGGATAAAAATTTACCGCTTATGCGAGCCTTACGGGGTGAAACGGTAACAGTTGATGATATTGAGGTTCATCAAGAAAATGGTATTATTCCGATAGAGGCTTGGGGAACTCCAATTTATGATAAAGCGGGGAATATTACGTTTTCAATTGGCGTCTTCAAAGATATTTCTGAACGGAAAAATGCTGAAGCTGAACGCAAAAATTTTATTGAGGAAATGTTTAAAATCAATTGTGATTTAGAACTCGCTTTAGATCAAGAAGAACAAGTGAATATGGCGGCTGAAAGATTTGTTCCTCATCAGTTTTTAACCTTTTTAGGCTATGATAGTATTGTTGATGTCAAAATTGGGGATGCTGTTCAACAGGAAATGTCAATTTTATTTTCTGATATTCGCAGTTTTACTCAAATTTCAGAACAGATGAATCCGGCGGATAATTTTAAGTTTATTAATGCCTATCTCGCTCGTATGGAACCTGCAATTTCCAACAATTATGGGGTTATTGATAAATTTATTGGGGATGCAATTATGGCATTATTTGGGTGCAGTGCGGATTATGCTGTGCAAGCGGGAATTGAGATGTTAAACCGTTTGGGAGAATATAATCTGACTCGCGCTCGTCCAGATCGTCCCCCGATTAAAATTGGAATTGGCATTAATACAGGTGATTTAATGTTAGGTATTGTGGGGGGAAAAGATCGGATGGATACCACCGTTGTCAGTGATGCGGTTAATTTGGCGGCTCGTTTGGAAACCCTCACTAAAAAGTATGGTGTTCCTTTTTTAATTAGTGAAAATACTTTTTTTAAGTTAAATAATCCTGATGCTTATGGGTTGCGTCTCATTGATCGGGTGATTGTATCTGGAAAATCAAAACAAGTCTCTGTTTTTGAAGTCTTTGATGCTGATCCGCCAGAAGTTAGAGAGCTAAAACTGCTCACTAAAACGAAGTTTGAATTAGCACTCACCTACTTTTATGAAAAAGATTATTCCAAAGCGGCTCAACTGTTTACAGATTGTTTAGATCAAAATCCAGCCGATCTCGTTGCTCAGATGTATTGTAAAATAGTGTCTACTAAGATGTGATAAACTAGAGTGAGCATCAATATCAGACGCTTGTTCTCATCTGATTTTCATCAGAGTGTATCATCTCTTTTCAATCCTGAAAGCGGTTCAATCTGATTTCCTGATGAGTAAAATTTTATGAGTAAAATATTTGGAAATTTTGTCGAAATTCCTGCAAACGATAATCAAGAATTTTTAGCTTTGGGATTTTCTCCCGGTTCAATTCCCCTGCAACAACGCTGGCGAAATAATGGCTTATCTGCTAATTTTATGGCTGACTATGTAACAACATTTTTTCCAAAAAGTGCAGAAGATCCCAGTACCCAATATCGACAAGCAGAAATCAAAAGTGCAGTCAGTTTTATCGCCAACGAACTCTTGGAAAATGCCATGAAGTTTAGCGATAGTCGCTGTTTTTACCCGATTAGAATCAAAATAAACTTAGATAGTGAACGGTTAGTTTTTGTTGTCATTAATAGTATTTCACCAGAAGCTTTACCCTCATTTCAGGACTACATTCAAACTCTACTTAATAGCGATCCCCAAGAACTTTATATTAGTCAAATTGAACAAAATTTAGAAGATGGTAAAAGTTCACGGTTAGGCTATTTAACGATGATGAATGACTATCAAGCCCATCTGGGTTGGAAATTTGAGACAGTGAAAACGGACTCAGAGATATTTATTGTCACAACCGTTGTACAGCTTTCGATCTAAATCGACTCACGCCAAAAATGATTAACCGAAAACAGGATTAGCATGGAAATTCAAGAGTTTGAAACTGAACAATACCAAATCAAATACGATAGCGAAACCACCACTATTATTTTAGCAGGTTCTTTGAGACTCAGTGACTTAGAAGAATCTAATCTTATTATTCAGTTACTGAACGATGTCCTCGACTTACAACCGGATCAAATTACTCTCAACTTACGAACGTTAGAATATCTCAATAGTTCAGGAATTAATATGCTGTCAAAATTTGTGATTCAAGTTCGACGAATCAAAACTGTTAGCCTGATCATTTTAGCCTCTAGTAATATTCCCTGGCAAAGTAAATCCTTGAAAAACTTACAGCGCTTAATGCCCGCTTTACAACTTGAAGTCGAATAAATTCAATTTTCAACCCCCTAAAATTGACTTTGGGTATGGCGAGTTCGTCGGAGTAAATCTTGCGCTTCGGCGTTCACTGTCGTTCCGGGTTTAACATCTCTGAGCGTGTAAATAATATTAGATAACTTCCAATTCATCACTCGAAAATCAAGATTACTAGATCGAGTTAATTCTCGCCATTCTAATATTAAATCTTGAGCCTTTTTCATCGCTTCCACTGAATCTTTTTCATCTTGAAGTCGCCGCTCAATTTTTCTTAAATTAGCACGATACTCCGATAACTTTTCTTGAGCTTCTGGGTAGGAAGAATTATCTTCAGAGACTTTCTCCAATTGTCGAATAGCCGTTTCCCACAACTTCATCGCTTGTTCCCATCGTTCCACTGGATGAGGGGGATTTTGAGCCACATTAATCGCTTGTAAAGCAAACTGTTGAGCCGATGCTACTAACGTTGTTCCTCTCTTTTCGCGAGTCGCTTCATCAACTTTGCGTTCAAAATCTTGCTGTGCTTTTAAAGAGCGATTTTCTGATAATCGTCCAGCCACAGTATTCAATGGAATTTGATCAAATAAATCTATTGCCGCTTGCCATGCTGCAATCACTCGAATTTGCCCCGATTCAATTTCTTTATATTCTTGAACCGCAGAATTGAGAGCATATTCCGCTTCTTCAAAACGCTGGTGAGCATATTGTTCTTGAATAATTTTCACTTCGATTTTTTGAAGATTCTGACGAGTAGCCTGATATTCTTCGGGGGTAAACTGCCACCTACATCTAAAAAGGCTGCAATAAAATTTAGGCTCAAATTCTAAAAACCAAGTCGAGATTTGATCCAAGTGTTGATGAGCAGTTTTAATGTTTTCTGCTCCTAAATTAATGTCTTCAATCGTGACCGCTTCCTGAAGTAATTGATCAGCTTGTTCGCTGAACACAATGGCTCTTTGATAGTGGTAATCCATTGTCATTAAACTCGGAAACAGTAAAATGGGGACCGTTCTACTCATCGGCCAACGAATGAAAGGAAAAGGTAAATTAATCAACCAGAGAATTGTAATAATCCCGACAAAAACTAAACCTCCTCGCATCACTTGATGATACATAAGAGGAATACGGTTCACTAGAGCCGCCTGTTGTAAAACCTCCTGATTAAAGTCTGGAAATTGATCACGAACAATCTGACATAATTCTTCATAGGAAAGGGGTTCACCCACCTGTGATCGCAGCTGGTCTAGTCGCTGCATGACTATTTTTTGTCCCACTTCACTGGCTAAGTGATCCTGGGAACCTCTTTTGACTTCTCCACTAAGAATCTCAAAAGCACGATGGCCAAGCCGTTGCATCAATACATCCTCCGGGACTGGCGTCATTAAGCATACTTTACCGGATCATCGCTATAGCGATTAGATTCAATGATAAATTTTAATTCAGTTTAGGGCATTGGTGTTAACTCCCCGATAAAATAGAATAGGATTCCCCTCTTAGGCTCTAGCTGTTGATCCACCCTCATCTCGATCGCTGTTTCTGATCGCGTTTCCCGCTTGAGCTAGACTCACTGATCGCAAATTGGGTAAACTGTTCAACTTTTAGCAATCAACTATGGCTACAATTCTGATTATTGATGAGGATGTTCAAACTCAACGAACACTTCTGAAGACTCTGCAAAAACAAGGATATCAAGTGACAACGGCTAACGCAACTCAATCTGCTTTAACTCTTGCTGAAAAGGTTAACCCCCATTTGATCCTTTACAGTTGGATTTCTGAGAAAGTCAATATTTTATCTGATCTAAAAAAACTCAAAAGTCATCCTCACTTTTCCTCTGCTTTTTATCTGGTTTTAACTGACCCTAAACTCTTAAGTTTAAAGTTTAATGCCCTAGAAACCTTAATAAAGGATTGGTTGTTTTATCCCCTAGACTTTGAGGAAATAAACCGACGAGTTCGTCGCAGTTTAAATGAGCAACTTCTCTGGGAAGATCAGCAGAAAAATGATCAGAAATTACAGCAGGCTGTCACTGATCTAAACTATGCTAAAGAACGACTGATTCAAAGTGAAAAGTTCTCAACTCTGGGTCAAATGGTTTCAGGAATTGCTCATGAAATTAATAATCCCGTTTCCTTTGTTAAGGGGAATGTTTCTCATGTTGCAGATTATAGTCAAGACTTGATGGATTTACTCGAACTCTACAACGAAGAATATCCGGACCCTTCTGCTGCTATTCAAGATAGAATAGAGGAAATAGATCTGGAATTTCTTCTGGAAGATTTACCCCAGGTTATCGAATCTATGAAAAGTGGGACTGAACGAATTCGTCAGTTAGTTGAGTCCTTGAGAAACTTCTATCGGGTTGATGACTCTGAAGAACAAATAGTCGATATTCACAAAATTATTGATGATATTGTCTTAATTTTACAAGCTCAATTAAAAGGCAAAAAAGGTCGTGCAATTCATTTAATGAAAGACTATGGTAAACTTCCAGAAATTCATTGCTATCCCGGACAACTTAACCAAGTTTTTATGAGTTTGTTGAATAATGCAATTGATGCACTAGAAGACAGGCGCCTCGACACTTCTTCCCCTGAACCAACAATTTCGATTAAAACAGAAGTGATTTCTCCCCAAAAATCTGATCCTTTAGTTTCAAAAGTTAGGATTAGAATTAAAGATAATGGGATTGGAATTTCTGAGGAGATTAAAAATCACATTTTTGAGCCTTTCTTTACCACTAAACCCCCAGGAACCGGAACAGGTTTTGGACTGAATATTTGTCATCAGGTGATCGTTGAGACTCATCAGGGACAACTTGAATGCGTTTCCCAACCCGGAGAGGGTACTGAGTTTATTGTCGCTATTCCTCTAACTCGTTAACTCCATATTTGAGGGTGATCGGTTGGGTTAAACCGTCGTCAACCCAGCCTTTTTGCTGTTTGTATTTTTTTCATCTGAGAAGAATTAATAGTTTTGTAAAGAAGTGTAACGCTTTTTTTATTAAAAAATGTTGCACACTCTTGATCTAACTGTTACGTTGTGAATGTGGAGTCAAATTTACCCATGCTCGTCATTTAAGGAGACATATGAGCCATGCTCTATTCTGCTATTGGGTCGTAAGTACAAGACTCGCGCTGAGGAAAGCCGCTAGAGAGATCTTACGCCCCGTCTATTCAATCAGCTTCACAGATGCGGTTTAAGACACAATGGAAGGTTAGTGTGTCAAAGATAAAACATAAACTGCGATGTTTTGACTAACTCCTTCACCCACAAGTTTTTCTTGGAAATTCAACACTATTTGACCACAAAAAGCTGCAAACATTAGGGCTTTTTACCCTTGATCTTTCAACAAATGCAGCACACTTTGACCTGGGAGGTTTTTGATGAAAATTCAAGGAATTACAGCACTAATTACCGGGGCGTCTCGGGGAATTGGTCGAGCCATTGCTTTAGCCCTGGCGAAAGCCGGAGTCAAGCGTCTCCTTTTAGTCGCTCGCGATCGCCAAAAATTAGCAGAATTAGCCGCAGAAATCAAGCAACTCGATGTTGAAGTTGTCACCTTAGCGCTAGACTTAACCCAACCTGTAGAAATCAACATTGCGATCGCTCAAGCTTGGCGTTCTCACGGGCCAATTGACTTACTCATAAACTGTGCAGGAGTCGCCCACCAAACCCCTTTTTTACAGTCAAAAATACCGGACTTACAAGAAGAAGTTTCCCTCAATTTAATGGGAATGTACACCATCACCCGTTCAGTTGCCCGACGAATGGCAACTCGCAAACAAGGAACAATTGTTAACGTTTCGAGTTTAATGGGAAAAATAGCCGCTCCCACCATGTCAACCTATTCAGCGACAAAATTTGCCATCTTAGGCTTTACCCAAGCCTTACGCGCCGAACTCGCTGAACATAATATCCGTGTCATGGCATTGTTACCGACTCTCACAGACACCGATATGACACGCCGACTGCAATTATTCCGGTGGGTAGTCCCCATGACAGCCCAAGAAGTCGCCGAAGTGTTAATTGATGGACTTCGCAAAGAATCACCGGAAATCTTAGTCGGATGGCAAAGTCATCTCGCCGTTTGGTTTAACCGCATTGCACCGGGACTGTTGGAAAAGGTTTTATTGCTAGCTTCTCCCCTTTCGACCCATCGATCCCCATCTTACTCAAAGATCAACCAAATCGGTTAAATCATCGGTTCTGCTGAAAATCCCTTTCAACGGGGCGGGTTTATGCTAGTTCTTGCTCAGAAGACATCAGTCTTGGCAGAACCCGCCCCAACATCAATTGCTTTAATACTTGCGTTCTAAGGGTTCAAAGCGAGTAATACTCACCGGACGATAAGACAAATCAATGCCAGCAGGTGAATAATAAGCCAGCGTGTGTTTGAGAAAAGTCGTATCATCCCGTTGGGGATAATCTTCTCGACAGTGCGCCCCTCGACTTTCTAAACGATTTAACGCCGAAGTCAAAATCATCTGACCCACAATCATTAAACTCCGTAATTCTAACGCCTCAATAATCTCTGTATTCCAAACATTATCTTGGTCATCGAGATAAATCTGTTGATATTTTTCTTGTAATTTCAGAATTTTAGTTAACCCTTCCTGCATGACCTCTTGAGTTCTAAAGACCCCACAATGTTCAGTCATCGTATCTTGAAACTGTTGACGAACTTCGGCAATTCGATACCCCCCCCGTCGGTCTAATAACGCTTGAATTTGTTCTTTAGCATCCTGAAGATAACGCTGTTCATCAACATCTGGCAACTTCCGCCCCTCAACAAATTGAGCAATCGCCGCCCCGGTTCTGCGTCCATAAACCACACATTCGAGCAAGGAATTACTCCCCAAACGGTTTGCCCCATGAACCGACACACAAGCGGCTTCACCTGCGGCAAAAAAACCATCAACCAAATTATTCCGGGGATTAATAGACTGTTCTTTCGGGTCAAACTTAAAATCAACAGGCAACCCCGGCCCAATAATCACCTGACCATCGGTATTGGTGGGAATTCCCCCCATTGAATAGTGAACCGTCGGACGAACAGGCATGGGTTCATGGACGGCATCCACCCCCACCAGTCGATGGGCTTCCTCCCAACAAAAGGGAATGCGACTCATAATTTTTTCCCGCCCCATGTGCCGCAAGTCGAGATAGATAAACGGCCCCCCTGCACTGCCATCGCGATGAATACCCCGTCCGGCGCGAATTTCTAGGGTAATGGCTCGGGAAGTAATATCACGGGGCGCTAACTCCATTTTACTGGGGGCATAATGGGCCATGAAGCGTTCTCCCTCGCTGTTAATTAAATAGGCCCCTTCACCCCTCACTGCTTCTGAAATTAACACCCCGACGGGATATAAGCCTGTGGGATGGAACTGCACAAATTCCATATCTTGTAAGGGAACCCCGGCCAAGGCTGACATTGCCAACCCGTCACCCGTAGAGGCGTAATCATTTGAGGTGGTATTAAATGCTCGTCCATAACCGCCTGTGGCAAACATGACGGCTTTTGCCCGCACGACGACAATTTCGCCGGTTTCGATGTTATACATGACTACGCCTTTGGCTTGAGCATCTTCTAAAATCAGACGCATCACATACCATTCATCGTAGATTTGCACCCCATAGCGGCGTAAATTATTCACCAGTTCGTGTAGAATAGCGTGACCTGTTTTATCGGCGGCGTAACAGGTGCGGTTATGGGTGTGACCCCCAAAGGCTCGTTGAGCGATGCGACCGTCTTCTAGGCGAGAAAATAGCACGCCCATGTGTTCGAGGTCGATAATCACGCTGGGGGCTTCTTGGGCGAGAATTTCGACTGCATCTTGGTCTGCGAGATAGTCTGAACCTTTGACCGTATCAAAGGCGTGGGCTTCCCAACTGTCGGCGGAATCAACATTTTTGAGGCTGGCGGCAATTCCTCCCTGGGCGGCTACGGAATGGGAACGAATGGGATGGGTTTTGGCAACCATCGCGATGTTGAGACTGGGGTTCATTCGAGCGATTTCTACAGCCGCCCGACTTCCGGCTAAACCCCCACCGATAATGATGACATCATGTTCTAGCATAGTTGAGCAATCGTTATGTATAGTTCTCCTCGTTCTTCTATGTTGACTCACAGAAAAACTTCCCCATCCAAAAACAGGGAAGTCTTAAGAAAAGAAAGTGAAAGTGACTTTATCCGGCAGCTTGGGCGGGTCGGGAGGTTATTAAATCTTCAGCTTCAGAGAGTTCGTCCTCGCTGGCATCAATGGGGGTCATTTCGATATGGTTCAGTAGAGTTGTCACAAATGCAAATAGCAGGAAGGGCAGAGACAGGAGTACAATTAAACCAACGGTTGCTAAAGCGTAGATTTGCCGAGAGCTACTCCACAAGGCTAAAGCAGAAGCCAGGGTTAGAAAGATCACAATCAGCCAAATCATAATTTGACCGTAAATATCACCGAAGCTTAGGGTGCAACTGAAACGATACTTCTGTAGGTTATTCACTAGAACCTCCTTGTTACAATTCTTTTTTCCCCGTCCAGGGTTAGGTTAGGGGTTTTGGGCGAGTTGATTTTTCGCGTTAAATCTTAAGGTTGACACTCCCCGCTCTTGCATAGACGGGGATTCTTGGTTCACAGAGACTACTTGCTTTGACAAAATTTCTTCTATCAAAGTAGTGGCACTCTCTCCCCAAGCTTTAGATCCCGTATGTCCTACGGTACTTAATCCTTTCTTGAGAATATTAAGTGCGGCGTTTTCATCTCTATCTAAAACACATCCACATTTGCATTGATGGGTTCGGGTCGATAAAGATTTCTTAACCGTTTCACCACAGTTAGAGCATTGTTGACTGGTATATTGAGGGGGTACAGCAATCGTTATCTTGCCTAATTTCAACCCAAAATACTCTATCCATTCTCTAAACTGATACCATGCTGCATCATTAATACTCTTAGCTAAACAATGGTTTTTCACTAAGTTCTTAACCTTTAAGTCTTCATAGACTATCACATCGTTAGAGTGAACCACGCACCTTGCTAACTTCACAGCAAAGTCTTTACGTTGCCTACTTACTTTCAGATGAACTTTAGCTAACCTTTGTCTTGCTTTTTGTCGGTTATTACTACCTTTTTTCTTCTTAGATAGTCGTCTTTGAAGTCGTTTTAACCGCTTCTCTGACTTGATCAGAAATCTAGGATTATCTACTTTATTCCCTTTATTATCAGTGTAGAAAGAAGCTAAACCAACATCTAAACCAATGGCTTTATCAGATGGCTTAACATCTTCTTTCACCTCATAGGAGAGAACAAGTTGGCAGTAGTAACCGTCCGCTCTACGAATTAACCGAACTCGCTTAATATCAGATTCTTGAAAGTCGGCTAAATCCCAAGTTCCTACCAACTTAAGAACCCCTATATTTTTTTGATCGGTGAACTTAATGGTCTTGGGGCTAAGAAGTTTCCATCCGGATTGCTTGTATTCAACCGAACGACAAAACTTCTTAAATTTAGGGTATCCTTTCTTCCCTGATATTTTACGTTTACAGTTCTCGTAGAAACGACTAATTGAACTCCAAGCACGTTCAGCACTGGCTTGTCTAGCGGTTGAATTGAGTTCGTTAGCAAAGTTAAAGTTATGAGCTAATTCTTTCGAGTATCTATATAGATCGTTTTTATCCATACCTTTACTATCCATCCATAACCTTACACATTTGTTACGGATAAATTGAGCGGTACGAATCGCGTCGTCTATTGCTTGATATTGTTGAGTTTTAGCCCTAACCTTAAACTCTAAAACGAACATTTTACGCTGTCGAACTTGGATCAAGTGAGTATAGCACAAAGAAAATAAAAACGCCTAATTTATTAGGCGAGTCGCACTTCATCCACCCCATAAATGACGGTGGCTTTCATGCTGCCGTGTTGACTATGGTAAAGCTCTCATCGGCTTGACGGCGAATTCTAAACATTTTAATAAGACTTGTTACTAAACTTTACACAATATACGGTGATCATTCAGACCTGAATTGGGGAAAATGGGGAAAATGGGGAAAATGCTGATGGCTTTTATCGGTTCTCTCGTCTGAAAGACATTTTGGAAGGCGAATTGATTTCAGCAAAGTCTGAGTTGATTAGAAACGGAGTTGAGGAAGAAAGTGATAAAATTTTTATAAAAGTTAGCACAAATTACCGACTTTTAGTCATTTTTAGTCTGATGAAAGATTTATTTCTCACTTGGTTAAATCGCTTCTTAGTGTTTGATGTTTTTCTGGTTTTGTTTAGTTTTTTTTGGTTGGTGATTGCGGTTGTAGGGCGTTCTCTCGATTTATCATTGGGTTTAGACCTATGGTACAAACTCTGGGAACCGGTTTTTACCCCAGCTTTAGGGATTTTGATGGGGGGAGCCATTTTGAGTGGCATTGTCAGTCAGATTTCTAAGCGACTCAACCCCCGAGGCTGAAGCATTTAAAGACTAGATGGAGAGGCGCGCTTGGGCGCGTCCTTTTTTAAAGGAAAGGGGATTCTAAACTTTTATCAAATATTTGTGACTTTAATTAACAACAATTAATGTATTTTATTTTAAGCATTTAATCTTTTCTCAAGGATTGACAACTCAAGCCAAATTTGGGATATGGTATACTAACAAATAGTTAGGGATAAAACCGACGATCCGATAGAATTTCCAGGCAAGGGCTGTTAAATTGAACCCAACTTTTGTCAAACTGTTAAGTTCTCAAGCACTCAAAATTTGAGCAAAATTAGGTCAATTCAGGAGTTACAATCAGTATAAACTCCTAGATTCAGTTCTCCAAAATAAAAGACGTGAATGGAAAAAAAATCTATAATTAAAGCTCTATTAGCATCCATAAAGAATTAATGCTGGAGGTGAATCATGGCAGATGTCGATTTAGAATTGCAAGTTCGGAACTTAACTCGTTTAGATCAAGAACCCATTAAACATTTAAGTCAAATTCAACCACATGGAGTCCTTTTAGTCTTAGAAGAACCCCACCTCAAAATATTACAAGTCAGTACAAATACTCGTTCTGTTTTTGGGATTTCTCCCGAACAGATGCTCGAAAAAACCTTAGATGATTTACTCGATCCTTTTCAAATAGAACGAATTCAAGTCGGACTGGCAAGAGACAACCTAGATTATATCAATCCCAGTAAAATTTGGATGAGAATTAAAGGCGATGATTACGTCGTATTTGATGGAGTGTTTCATCGCAACCCGGATGGTTTTCTGATTCTAGAACTTGAACCTGCAACTACTCAAGAAAACATTCCCTTTTTGAGCTTTTATCATCTGGCTCGAATGTCGATTAACCAACTCGAAGAAACCGCGAGTTTACATGAATTTTGTCAAATTATTGTGCAGGAAGTGCGAAAAGTCACGGGATTTGATCGCGTGATGCTGTACAAATTTGATGAAGAAGGACATGGCGTTGTTGTCGCTGAAGAAAAAATAGAACAATTAGAACCCTATCTCGGATTACATTATCCGGAGTCTGATATTCCCAAACCCGCTCGTAAACTTTTAACGGCGAATTGGATTAGAATTATCCCAGATGCCTCAGCCGAAGCTGTCGCCCTATTTCCCCCTGAAAACCCCATCCTAGAACGTCCTTTAGATTTAACCTTCTCGAGCCTTAGAAGTGCTTCAGGTTGTCATTTACAATACCTGCACAATATGGGAGTTGGTGCTTCTTTAACCATTTCCTTAATTAAAGATGGTGAACTTTGGGGTTTAATTGCTTGTCATCATTGTACCCCCAAATTTGTCTCCTATGAATTGCGGAAAGCTTGCGAATTCTTAGGTCGAGTCATCTTCTCTGAATTGTCTTCTCGCGAAGAAACTGAAGACTATGACTATCGAATGAAACTGACTTATATTCGGTCAGCTTTAATTGATTTCATGTCTCAAGAAAACAACTTCATTGAAGGTTTACTGCGTCATCAACCGAATCTTCTTGATGTCACTAGCGCTCAAGGTGCAGCTATTTACTTTGCGGGACAATGGACAACGATTGGCGCGACGCCGAAAGAAGAAGATCTCAACTACTTAGTTCAATGGCTGAAGAAAAATACCGAAAAAGAACTGTTTTGCAGTGATTCTTTACCGCGTATTTATTCTGATGCAGAACGGTTTAAAGAGGTTGGGAGTGGGTTACTGGCGATTACGATTTCAGAACGGAATTATGTGTTGTGGTTCCGCCCAGAAGTTATTCAAACCGTGAACTGGGGTGGAGATCCGGCAAAAGCAATTGAAGCGACTCACTCCGAAGGGGTTGTGCAGTTATCGCCGCGTAAATCCTTTGAACTGTGGAAAGAAACAGTTAAACTCAAGTCTCTACCGTGGAAATCCGTTGAAATTAATGCGGCTTTAGAACTGCGAAAAGCTCTGATTAATATTGTACTCCGTCAAGCCGATGAACTGGCTCAACTGGCTCATGATCTTGAACGGTCTAACGCTGAATTGAAAAAGTTTGCTTATGTCGCTTCTCACGACTTGCAAGAACCCCTGAATCAAGTCGCCAACTATGTTCAACTGTTAGAGATGCGCTATGAAGAAGAACTCGACGAAGACGCCAAAGAGTTCATTGAATTTGCGGTACAGGGAGTCAGTCTGATGCAAACCCTGATCGACGATGTATTAGCCTATTCCAAAGTTGATATCCAAGGGATTGAATTTGAACTAACTTCCGTCGGAAGCGCCCTAGAACGCGCTCTGAGTAACGTGCGAGGACGCATTAGCGAAAGCCGCGCTGTGATTACTTCTGAACCCATGCCAACGGTCATGGCCGATAGCACTCAGTTGATGCAGTTGTTTCAAAATCTAATCGGTAACGCGATTAAATTCCGCAGTTCAGAACCCCCCGAAATCTATATCGGAGCGCAACGACTCGAAGACGCTTGGCTATTTTCAGTCAAAGATAATGGCATTGGTTTGGACCCTCAATTTGCTGAACGCATCTTTATCATTTTTCAACGTCTGCACACTCGCGATGAATATCCCGGTACCGGGATGGGTTTAGCAATTTGTAAAAAAATTGTTGAATGTCATCGAGGTCGCATCTGGGTTGAGTCTGAACTCGGTCAGGGTGCCACATTCTACTTTACCATTCCAGTGGGAGGACAAGCGCGTGAGCGGCGAAGCGCAGGAAAGAACCAAAATCATCTTTTTAGTTGAGGATAATCGAGGCGATATTCGCTTGATTCAAGAAGCCCTCAAACGCAGTACCGTTGCTCACGAAGTTGTGACGGTTAGGAATGGGATGGATGCCATGTCTTATCTCCATCGCGAAGGGGAGTATAGTGAAGCTCCCCGACCCGATTTAATTTTGTTAGACTTGAATTTACCTCGTAAAGACGGACGGGAGGTGCTAGCGGAAATTAAAGCTGATCCGAATTTAAAACGGATTCCAGTTGTGGTTTTAACAACCTCTAAAAATGATGATGATATTTCCCAAAGCTACAACTTGCACGTTAACTGCTACATCACTAAATCTCGCAACCTGAATCAGTTGTTTGAGATTGTCAAAGGAATTGAGGAGTTTTGGTTGAAAATTGCTACTCTCCCCAATGAATAGGGTTTTTCTAACCCAAGAAGCAGATCTTAAGGGGCTGAATCACGGAAATCCAACTTTTCCTATTTCTTTTTTGAAAAAAACCCTTTAAGATCAATGCTTAAGGGGTAAATTCTCAAATCTTGTCCCGGCTAGAATGAGGAGCATGAGGGAAAAAGCAAGGAAATTATGCCTGCAAGTTCGGTAAACATCCTGTTGATAGAAGATAGCTTGGCCGAAGCCCGCTTGCTGCAAGAATTGCTCAGAGGTTCCAAGCTAGACCCCTGTAATTTAGTTCATGTAAAGCGACTGACAGAAGGAATTAATCTACTGACTCACCCACAAAGCTTTTCCTATGATGTTATTTTACTCGACCTGACTCTACCAGATAGCCAGGGACTCAACTCACTCAAACCTTTGTTATATAATGCTCCGAGTGTTCCTATTGTTGTATTGACTAATAATAACGATGATGAACTCGCCCTCGAAGCTGTACGACAGGGAGCGCAAGATTATCTGGTTAAACGACAAGTGAGTGTAGAGACGTTAGTTCGTTCTCTACGGTACGCCATTGAACGCAAGCAAGCAATGGAATCTTTGCGGGAAGTCAATCAAGCTTTATCTCATCGGGTGAAAGAACAGACGGTAGAGTTAGTCAAAGCCAAAGAGCAGCATCAAATCACTTCAGAGTTTGTTTCGATGATGTCTCACGATTTTCGCAACCCCTTGAGTACCATTTTACTCTCAACAGAATTACTCCGAGATTGGGAACAAAATCTCAGTAAAGAGCAAAAACGATCCATTTTTCAACGCATTCGTTCAGCCGGGAAAAATTTAGTTCAGTTATTAGATGAAGTGATTTTAGTCGGTCGAGCCGATGTTGATCGATTAGAATGTTTACCCACTTCTTTAGATTTAGAATCTTTTTGTGCTGAGTTGGTTGAAGAAGCGAGACTGGAAGCGAGTTCAAAACATCAAGTTGAGTTTAAAATTCAAGGTGATTTTTCAGAAACTCTCTGGGATGAAAGCCTGTTACGACATATTTTTAGTAATTTGTTTGCTAATGCGATTAAATATTCTCCCCAAGGGGGTATTATTCGTTTAGAAGTCATCGCTCAAACTCCGATTGCTATTTTTAATCTGATTGATCACGGTATTGGTATTCCCCCTTATGATTTGGTGAAGTTATTTCAGGCTTTTCATCGAGCGAGTAACGTGGGTAAAATTTCCGGTACGGGTTTAGGATTAGCCATTGTAAAGCGGTGTGTCGAAGCTCATGGAGGTGAGATTTCTGTTGAAAGTGAAGTTGGAGTTAGCACTACATTTTCAGTTAAATTACCTTTAATTTATTCTTGTTCAACATAATAGAATTGTTAGCCTAATGGAGTTAACCTCCGGATTTTTATTATATAAATTTAACTCTAATATTCTGACCCGAGTTACACTATGCAAACCCTTCAGCTTTCCCCTTTGCAGGCACTTTTACGCAGTAGTGGGTCTGTTGTTCAAGCCGCACCTCAACGATTTTTGTTCTTTAGTCTACTCACTTTACTGCAAAATGGCGGCCCAACACTGGTTTTATTTCTTGATAAATTGATCATTGATGAAATCACTCGTTTATTACAAATGGGAACGATTTCAACCGAGCAAGTTTTAACCGTTTTACTCTCAAATACCCTACTTTTAGGGAGTTTGATCTGTGTGATTATTTTAAACTTGTCTATTGATGCCCTTTCTACGATTACCAATATTATTTTTTCAGGTTTAGAACAACGAGTTCAAGGCTATTTTCAGCACAAGTTTTTTGAGAAAGTTGCTACTTTTGACGATATTTCTCTCTTTGAAAACCCTGAACTTCTCAATATTGTTCAACTGGCAGAAAAAGCCGTTGACCGCTTGCAAAGGTTGGCGATGCTTTTGGGTATCGGTTTGATGGGAATTTTTATGCTCGTTCCTGCGGTTGCTGTTTCTTTGACGATTGTTTGGTGGGTTCCCTTACTCGTTTTATTCGCATCTGCACCTGCAATTTATGTCAAGATTCATTATGTTCGTAAAAGTTGGGATATCGAAACCGATCAAGCATCTGCTCATCGAGAAATGCAACTCTATAAAGAAATGCTAATCGCCCCTGAATATGGCAAAGAATTACGTTTATTTGGATTGCAAAATTTATTACTCGGTCGATGGTTTAATTTATTTGACCGGACTTTTAGGCAAATGGAAAAAGTTCGGATTAAAGGATCTAAAAAGGTTATATTTTGGTCTATTTTTGGTGAATTTGGAGCCGCGATTCCTTACATTTATGTCATTCTTGGTACTCTGGATCGAACCTATACTATTGGTGATTTAGCCCTTTATGCCGGATTAGTCATTCAGTTGCGTCGAGGTCTACATTTTTGCATGGGTAACTTGTCTGAACTGTATGATGTTGCTTTAGGAACAGTTCCCCTCTTTCAACTCTTAGCATTAGAATCTCAACTCAAATTAAATACCCTTCCATCTGATTCTAATTTAACTTCTCCTCAAACTTCTGCAAAGATACAGCTTGAAAATGTTTCCTTTACCTATCCTAACAGTACAATACCCAGCTTAAATACTATCAATTTGACGATTAATCCGGGTCAAATAGTTGCATTAGTCGGTGAAAATGGAGCCGGAAAAACAACAATCGCTAAACTCTTATGTCGGCTTTATGATCCAGATTGTGGTAAAATACTCTGGAACGGTGAAGATTTACGCGCTTTAAAATTGGAAGATTTACGTCAAAAAATTGCTGTGGTTTTACAAGATTATTCTCGTTTTCCTCTAACTGTTCGTGAAAATGTTGCCTTTGGAAATTTAGAACAATTAAACTGTGATTCCATGCTTATAAAGGTGATTGAAAAAGCCGGAATGACCCGAAAAATTAACAGTCTACCTAAACAACTTGATACCCCCCTCGGAAAGCAATTAGAAGGAGGTGTTGATCTCTCCGGTGGACAATGGCAAAGAATTGCGATCGCCCGTTCTTTGATGCGTCAACCCCAAGCCGAATTATTAATTTTCGATGAACCCACAGCCGCCCTCGATCCCAAAACTGAAGATGAAATTTATAAACTATTTGCCGATATTTCTCAAAATAAAACCGCAGTTGTTGTCACCCATCGACTCGCTCTCGCTAGAAATGCCGATGTGATTATTGTCTTAGAACAAGGTAAAATTATAGAAACGGGAACTCATGATCAACTTATGAAATTGGGTCAACAATATTATCAAATGTTCACCTGTCAAGCCAGTCATTACAGTTAACAGTGGACAGTAATCAGCGCAAACTTGCGACCCGGCGGTTTCCGTCGGTAGCGCGAACTTGCGGCCCGGCGGCTTCCGCCGTTCGCGGAGCGTGCCGTCAGGCGTAGAGCAAAGTAAGCCGCTTTGCGGCAGGCTACGCCAACGTGCATAGAGCAAAGTTTGTAAGAGAGTGACCAGTTTTTTTAGTGATACGATACCGTAAAGGTGAAGCCATGTAAACCACTCCTTCTATTAATTCAGCTTTCTTAATATCCGACATCGCCTGATAACGCCGTTCAAATTCTGCGCGACTCAGAGAGTCACCGCTTTCGAGGGGAGGAGTTGTTAAATTTGGAGTTGTTAGAGTCATCGTGTTTCAAAATTACGGATCATCTTGACGAGAAAAACCCACTTCTTCTAAAGTGTGAGTAGAGGATTCAGAAGGCTTTATCCATTCGGCAAATTCTTCAGAAAAGCGATCGCGAAAAATAGCATCTCGAATGCGTTGAGTAAACCGAATTAATTCCGTCACATTATGAATGGAAAGTAACGTATAAGCTAAGAGTTCTTTTGATCGAACTAAATGACTCAGGTAAGCCCGACTAAAGTTTTGACAAGTATAGCACGGACAAGTTTCGTCAAGGGGTTGAAAATCTTCTCGAAACTGGGCATTTTTCAGGTTCCAACGTTCCCCTTGAACTAGCGCCGCCCCATGACGCGCCAAACGAGTCGGTATCACACAATCAAATAAGTCTACTCCATTCGCGATCGCTTGCGCCATTTCCCGATAGGTTCCCACCCCCATCAAATATCGAGGTTTTTCAGGGGGAAGAAAAGGCGTAGTCACTTGAACGATTTTTTCAATCAGTTCAGAGGGTTCTCCCACACTCACCCCCCCGATAGCGTAACCGGGGAGATCGAGTTTCACGAGTTGTTTTGCAGCGTTTTGTCGCAAGTCGGGATAAACGCCCCCCTGCACAATACCAAATAAAGCTTGATCACAGCGTTGATGAGCGGTTATACAGCGTTCTAGCCAGCGATAGGTACGTTCTGTAGCGTTGAGTACCTGTTCTCGACTAGCGGGGTAGGGAGGACATTCATCAAACGCCATGATCACATCAGCGCCCAATTCATTTTGAATGTGAATAGAACGCTCTGGGGTGAAATGAATCATTAAACCATCGTGAGGCGAACGAAAGATCACACCTTCATCATTAATGGTGCGAATTTCACTGAGGCTAAAAACTTGAAATCCACCAGAATCGGTTAAAATCGGCCCGTCCCATGCCATAAAGCGATGCAAACCCCCTGCGTTAGCCACAATCTTTTCACCCGGTTGTAGGTGCAGGTGATAGGTGTTAGATAACACCATTTGTGCGCCTGCCGCTTCTAACTGAGCCGGAGTCAGGGTTTTAACGTTTGCTAACGTTCCAACGGGCATGAATCGTGGCGTTTCGACTAATCCGTGTGGAGTCGAAAAAACACCTGCACGCGCTTGTGTTTGACTACAGCCCGCTTGAATCTGAAAAGAGAAGGGTTCTGACATGAATTAAGAGATGAAGAACTCGGAATTAGAGGGGAGTAACGGTCAGAACAACTAAAATTTGTCCTTTTTTCCCGTTTTCCTTCTAATTACTCACGCCCTATTATCTCTAAAAAGGGCAGTCATCATCAAGGGAAGCATCTTCCCAGTTTCCGGATAGCACTTGATCCATCACCGCATCGAGGGCGGCTGCATTGAATGAGCGACTGGCGTGTTCTTCTAAAGCGTTAGAAAGGGGAATTAAGCGAAGTAAACGTCCCTCTTGAACCAGATCGAAGTAAGCTTCTTTCTCCGGAGATTGTTTCAGTTCGAGGTAGTCAAAACTATTAACATTCAAGTAGAGGGCATGATTGGCGACTAAAGTGGCTTGCTGCTCCGAGGCGAACACCTCTAAGACATAGCCTTCTGCCTCGCTAAAAATCTCTCCATCTTGGATATGAAGATAACGGACACGGCCAAGATCTACAAGCAGTTTTTGCATATCACGCTTGTTGACAACTATGCCTGTGTCAATGATACATGGAGCAGACACCCTGCAATTCAAATGGTCGTAACTCATGGAGTAAAAGCCTCTGATTTGATAAGTTCTCGCTGTGACAACCCTTTCCGTTTCATTCAGTGTTGTGGAAAAAGATTAAACATTTAATTTTCCCCTACACTGTATATCCGAAGTCTATCTAAAGTCTATCCGAATTTTGGATCAAGTTGTCTATCTTGAGTTGCCGTTGAAAACAACTGCTGTGGTTGATGCAATGTTCTGGAAGTTCTTTTGTTCTCAGACGGATTTGACTTTTCATTCAGTCCGAGAAAAAATAGTCATCCCTTCCCATTCAAGAGATTCGTCAAATCTCCTTAGAGAATTTAGGCAGACGGTCAGACTTTGTGTTATTGCCGAAGAACGTTCAGACTAACGCTTTAATTCTAGCAATGGACTGACCTAAAAATCCAATCAATTTGTTGATTTCTCTGCTGTTGCTGGCTTGCTCTCAAGCTTCTGCACAGGAATGAGAAAAGTCGGATAAAATTTCACAAAAATGATCGAATTCGCACCCATTAGAAAGAATCAATTTTGACAAATCCTCAACTCAAGCTAACTGAGCTAGGGTTATTATTTCAATTTTGGCATAACAGGTCAAATATTCATCCGATCTGCTGAAAAAATACTGGAAACCTTTTCTGTGATCCATTATAAACCTGCGAAAATTTCAGGTAAAGTAGAGAAAAACGACCCGACCGTGATGGTTCTATGGCACCGGACAGATTCATTCAATCTATCAAACAATTTTGGCGACAGCAAAGTACCGCTTTTGCCGCAGCGATCGCTTTTTATACCTGCTTACCCGTCCCTCTGTCATGGACGCTAGAATTTCGCGGCATTGCCCGCCTCGCCCCCTTGATTGGTTTGATGATTGGTGCTATTTTAGGACTCACCGATGCTGGGTTAAACCTTTTGGGGTGTCCGCCCCTCCTGCGATCGGCGTTGGTGGTGGTGGGGGGTATCGCCATTACAGGGGGATTGCATCTTGACGGTGCGATGGATACTGCCGATGGATTAGCCGTCACTGATCCAAACCGCCGACTGGAAGTGATGGCCGATAGCGTAACGGGTGCTTTTGGGGTGATGTCTGCGATCGCCATTATTTTACTCAAAACCACCGCCTTGAGAGATCTCGATGAATATCGCCCTCTGGCTTTAATGGCGGTAGCGGGTTGGGGACGATGGGGACAATTAGTTGCAATTGCTCGTTATCCCTATCTCAAAGCCGTCGGAAAAGGCGCTTTTCACAAAGATTCTACCTATACCCCCTTTGACTTAATCCCGGGAATTTTTCTGCTCTTGAGTTTAAGCGGTTTACAAATTATACTTAATCCTAATCGTTGGCTGGTTGCCGTCGGAATGGCTTTTGGGGGAAGTGCGATCGCTATTCTAATTGGGGCTTGGTTTAATGCTCGACTGGGTGGACATACGGGCGATACTTACGGCGCAGTTGTTGAGTGGACAGAAACCTTCCTACTCTGCTTATTAGTTGCTTTAGAAGGCTAAAAAATTGAAAGCCAGACTGTCAATTCACAGGGAAAAAGGAAGAATCGGGGTCATACGAGTTGAAAGATGAACACAGAGGCAGTATGATGGGAGTAGGCAAATCTATATAAATTCAGGGGAAATTTAACCCAGCTTCAGTTTAGAAGTCTGAAAAAAGTTAAAAGCACACCGGAGAAATTACACCCAGTCTTGTGAAAATTGACTTTCTCTTGAACCTAAGTCCAGTTACGAAAGCATCGATTTAGAAGTCATTCCTCTCGATCAGGTGATTTAAACTGGTCAATGTCCGCAATTGAGATCAGGGAACTTCTCACTTTTCCAGAATTTCACTCAATTCTAACTTGAATGAACAAAGACCCAGAGTAATCTTAGAGGTCCTTTTATGCAAAATAACAAGCTTTATCAACAAGGTTTAACCAAAGCCCGCAAAGGCAATTATAGAGGTGCATTAGATGATTTAAACGAGGTTTTGAGTCGCCATCCTAATCATGCCCTGGCTTACAATAATAGAGCTTTACTCTATTATCATTTAAAAGACTACAAAAATGCAATTAAAGATTTAGATTACGCACTGCAAATTAATCCCAAGTTATCCGAAGCCTATCTAAATCGAGGCAATGCGTGGCGTCATTTGGGAAATTATAAAAAAGCAATTAAAGACTTAAAAATTGCCTTAAAATTTAACCCAACCAGTGATGCAATTTACACGAACTTAGGGTTAGCTATTGCTCAAAGCGGAGACTACGAAGAAGCTTTTAAATACTATAACAAAGCTCTACTGTTTAACCCCAAAAACTACAAGACCTATTACAACAGAGGTCGAGCCTTTTATATTGCGGGTCAAAAACCAGAAGCCATTCAAGACTTTAATAGAACCATAGAACTTGCTCCTCAATATACAAAAGCCTATATTAATCGAGGTCTTTGTTATCATCAAATTGGAGAACATCAGCAAGCGATTCAAGATTACAATGCCGCTTTAAAAATCGACTCCTATAACGTTTATGCCTACTATAATCGAGGTTGTGTTTACTATAGTTTAAAAGAAATGCGCTCGGCGATTGATGATTTTGATCAAGCTTTACAAATCGACCCCAGTTATATTAAAGCTTATCTCAATCGAGGGTTAGCCCGTTATAAATCTGGCGATCAAGTTGGTGCGAATAAAGACTTTTATCATGTGATGTGTGTCAATGCTGACGCTTACGTTTATTATCAAGCCCAGCGAGGAATCCCCAACGATCAAAGCTATTCTCAAACAGCACCTCAAGTCGATGTTAATCAAGGGGGTGAATACTTCTACACCACTTTTTTAGAAGGATTATGGGATGAAGTAGACTTAAATTATCGAGATTCCGCCATTTGTGAAGCAGAATTTCTCGATGATTAACCTAAATTCTCACCTCATCTAATTTCAGGAAGTCACCGCTTCCTTTTTTTATTCTATTTTTTATCCGTATTTTCTACCAGTCTCACTGTAAAACTCAAAAGCAGCAGAAATCTCTCATTTTAGGCGATCGCCATTTTTATTGTTTCAATCTCACCCTGAAAATTCAGGAAAAAATCAACAAAATGTTTTCAGTCTTGTGTCAGTTGAGAAACTGTCTCTAACTTAAGTCCACTCACCCTCCGTAAAACTTGAG
This sequence comes from Limnoraphis sp., assembly GCA_050485465.1. Taxonomy (GTDB): domain Bacteria; phylum Cyanobacteriota; class Cyanobacteriia; order Cyanobacteriales; family Microcoleaceae; genus Capilliphycus. The sequence goes on from JBJHBL010000012.1 coordinate 103,973, forward strand.
ATTTCATGTGAAGCTTTAAAAAGTATCACGCCTAAGTTTGAGGTATCCTCAGAAGATTTTAGACTGTAAGTAGATCAGAATATTCCTCAATTGACAGCAAGCTTACCCACCCCTACCCCCCAGTGACCCCAATGAATTATCCCATTAAACCCATTTCTCGGTTTGGTGAAATTAAAGCCACCCTCAACCAACCCACCCTGTATATTTTTGATGGAAAACAGGGACAACACTTAACACTCGGCGTCTATGATGGAACTTCCAAAGCCAAACTGTTGACGCCTTCAGGTCAAGGACTAACCACTCTTTATTCTGGTGAATGGAAAGGAATTTTACCGGAATCTGGTATTTATCGAGTGTTAGTTTATCCCCAACAAGAATCAACCCCCTCAGCAATTAAAGTTGATTTAAGTCAACATTTGAGTGTTCATCCTTCGTATCATCGCTTTGATGACTGGCGGTTGTCAGAATATACTTACAAAGGAAGTCGTAGCGTTAAGCTTGATGCCAATTCAGGTGAAATTCAGATGGAAATGAATCTATTTTCTAAACAGATTCAACCTCTAAAAATCAACTGCAAAACAGGTCAAATTCTCACAGTCAAAGCCAATTCTGTCACCCTAGCGATTCAATCTCCAACGGGTCAATTATTGGATTTAAAAGAAGGATTTGTTTTAGCTTCTGTTCCTGAAAATGGTGTTTATCAAGTTTTAGTGATTGGTGAAGATTATCCAGTCACAACCCCTCTGACGGTCAAGTTACAGTAATACTAATGCTTTGAAAGTTGCATGATTCAGAAAAAACGGTGTTAGTATCTTGGTTGGTTTTATTAAGAGAAAAATTCACGACGAAGGCTGAAAGACACAAAGTTTTTTTCTGTGTCTTTTTTGTTTTTATTCAACCGGATGTTGTCCATAAAAAGGTAACGCGCCTGACCAATGAGGGGATTTTCCCTGTTTGAAGTCAAGATGGGCTAACTCTAATAAACTTAGGGCTGAGTCTCCCAAACCCCCTTCGAGTTTGACTAACTGATAAGGATATTGCCAATTTTTTAAAGTATTTTGCCACGTTTCCGGCGACATTACACAGTCGGGTAAACATTCAATTAAACCCTCTTTTTTTTGATAAATTGCCACAAAAAATTGACCCCGTTGGGCTTGTAGTTGTAGGGCGAGATATTCTGAGAATGAAGGGTTTTCTTGAAAGGTTTTCCAAGCGATTCCTGCGAGAGTAGAGATGGAGAATAAAGGAAGGTTTAACTGTTGGGCTAATATTCTCGCTGTGACAACCCCCATCCGAGTCCCGGTAAAACTTCCTGGCCCTTTGGCGACGGCAATATATTTTAAATCTGACCAAGTTTGAGGCTGAATAAATTCTAGTAAATATTGATGAAGTTGGACAGATAGATCTCGTCCCAAGTTCCAGGTTTTTAAGCGATTTTCTCCCCAAAAATTACTAACGGCTAATCCTAATTCGGGGCTAGTCGTATGAATTGCTAAACCATATTTTTGCTGTTCAAACTGCATTATAATCTTACACTTTTACGAGATTAATAGGAGAAGATTAATAGTTTCCTTTTGAGTAAAACATCGGCATAGCGATACAAATTCCTGCTAAAATTACCCCAAATATTCCTTGTGTTCCTACCTTTAAGTCCAATAAGCCAAACAAAATAAATAATGTCGCGATAGTCCCAAATAGATTATTAATGGCAATTTCGCTAGTTTCTGAAACTAGACTTTTAACTTTGATAAACCCAAAGGCAATCACCAACGACATGAAAGGCGTGAAGATAATCACATTTGAACTAAAAATAAAGGCAATCATTGACCCCATTAAAACATCAACCCAAAACTCTTTTTTATAGACAGTATTCATCCAAAATTTTTGAGAACCTACTTCAGAAAATTGCAAATAAACAGGATGAGTCTGAAGTTGAACTAATTGATTTTTGAGTTGAGTTTTTCGATCAATCACTAATAGCTTTTTCCACTCAGGAACACTACTTTGATTAAGTCTTCCCAGTAACTTAACTTGACGTATATTTTTGAGTTTTAACTGAGTGAGTTGATGACCAATCACTTTGGCTAAATACACATAATTAACAGCAGTATTTTTTGGACGGTTAATCACAACAGTAAGCTGATGTTTTTTTACAAAACTGACTTGAACTCTAACGTTATAAGCATCTAAAACCTCTTGTAAGGTAGCTTTAATTTTATCCGCTTCCGTTAGGTTTCGAGATTTTTTAACTAACTTAGGAGATGAATGATCAAATGTCGGAGTGAAATTTTGCCCCGCTTTTCCGGGAGAGTCAGACCCCATTTCTGGCGTAATTTTCAGCCCAGGTAACACCTCAACATAAGTCGGCCGAGGGTTTAACTGTCGCAAAACAGCACCCGCAGAATTATAGCGTCGGCTGGTCGCCCCTTGCAACATTTTATCTAACAAACTTCCTAATTCATCACTAACAGGTTGTTTTAGATAATCTCGCCAAGCCCAACTTCCTTCTTGACTATCAAATAAATCAAAAGGTGAAACTTCTGTTAACAGATGAATACAAGTCACCCCTAAACTATAAATATCACTAGCAAATACCGCCTTTCCCATCAACTGTTCCGGCGCCGTATAAGCCGCACTCCCGATCATTGTACCTGTTTTCGGTAATAATCCACCTGTCATTAACTTCGCCGCCCCAAAATCAACTAACACCAGATCTCCTGCGGTTCCTGATTCAGCACGACGACGAATAATATTTTCAGGTTTGAGATCGCGGTGTATAATTTTATGACTATGAATAAACTCTAAAACTGGAAGTAAATCCTTCAAGAGTTTGATCACTTGGTCTTCATTTAATGCCCCTTTTTCAAACAATTCTTGGGCTAAATTTTTCCCCTCAATAAATTCTTGTACCAAATATTGATAGCCATCTTGTTCGAGATAACCCAACCATTGAGGAATCTGGGGATGTTGTCCTAAATGCTGAAGCTGGTTTGCTTCTTGCAAGAATAATTCTGCTGCTTTTTTCCCGTGCTTACCCTGGGGAAAAAACTGTTTAATCGCGCACCGAGGCTGCAAAGGTTGAGACTCATCTACCGCTAAAAACGTTCGACCAAACCCCCCTTCTCCAATTAACTGAATCCCCCGATAACGAGAAGTTTGGGCATTTTCAGACCTCGAATGCAATACCAAAACTGAACCGCAATTCTGACAAAATTGGGCATCATTAGGGTTGTGCGGACGAGTGCAATTGGGATTAAAGCAATGACTCATTTGATATAGGAAATGCACGGAGGCATTAATTTTAAATTTAAAATATCGATAGAAAGATGAGGGAACAGACAGGAAACGTCAGATGATTTTAGATTTTCATCCATTTTCCTGCCTGGAATATTTCCGACTTCTTTCTGCATTAATTAGGTCGGAATTAACTCACCTGGACGCAACTTCGCCCATTTTCCCATTTCAGCCTTAAAACTCTGACAACCCACAACATCCCATTCCATCTCGATTTCATCGTCTCGGGAACGAATGTTAACATTGATTGTAGGTTCAATCGGGTCAAATGTAGGATCTTCGGTGAGGTGAGGTTCTTGATGCTGTGTTTCTACTGCGTGGTAGGTGTGACAGCGATCAACATAGTGACAATTGACACAAATACACATTTTGAATACCCTCTGTGCAGCAGACTGAAATAAATTACAGTCCTTTCTTAGTTAATGTAGCTTAGGCAAGACGTGACTGACCGAAGAAATAGGTTGATTTTTGTTGCCATGTCAAAATCGTTTAACTCAATTGGGTCTACAAACACTTGGCCGTTTGACTTAGAATGGCTACCCAAACCCGCTTATTTAGTCGGCGGTGCAGTGCGAGATCGACTGCTGGGGCGTCAAGCTGAATATTTAGATTTGGATTTTGTCTTACTGGAAGAAACAATCAAAACAGCAAGGGATATAGCTAAATATTATAAAGCCGGATTTGTCTTACTGGATGCTAAACGCCAAATCGCCCGAGTGGTTTTTCCCCAAGCAACAGTTGATTTTGCCCAAGCCGAAGGCAATAGCCTCTCACAAGACCTACAACGACGGGATTTTACCATTAATGCGATCGCTTATAATCCCTTCACCGACGACCTGATCGACCCCCATCAAGGTCAAAGGGATCTCCAGCAAGGGGTTCTCCGCATGATCTCCCCTCAAAACCTGACTGATGATCCGTTGCGACTGCTGCGGGGCTACCGCCAAGCCGCCCAACTAGGGTTTCAACTCGAACCTCAAACCCAAACGCTAATTCGTCAACTCGCCCCCCGTTTAACTCAAGTTGCCGTGGAACGAGTCCAAACGGAGTTAGGATATCTACTTCATACCGTTGAGAAGGCTATCTGGATCAAACAAGCCTGGGAAGATGGTTTACTGTCGAGCTACTTTCCCCAAGCCGAGCAACAGTTTAATCAACTTCTGGAAATTGATCGGGCTGCCAAGAGCTTAAACCAACGCTGGCCTAAGTTTCTAGATCCATTATCTCATTTCCTACGGGAGACTGTCAAAACCTCTTTACTAGCCCTTGCCAAACTCACCTGTTTACTCACGCCCAACCCCAGCATCGCCCAAGTCGAGTTAACCCAGTTGAAATATAGTAAAGCAGAAATACGAGGAGCGATCGCACTCTTAAAAGGAAAGTCTACATTGCAGCGCACTTCCCCCCTGAAAATGTCGCTTAGACAGCAGTATTTTCTCTTTCAGGAGGTGGGACTGCTTTTTCCCGCTTTGGTCGTCCTAGCCGTCGCCGAGGGCGGTTCTGTGGATGATTTTTCGCCTCTGGTTGAACGCTTCTTAAACCCCGATGATCCGCTTGCTCATCCTCAACTGTTGATCACAGGACATGAATTAATGACTCAATTGAATTTATCTCCGAGTCCGAAAATTGGTGAACTGTTGATGAAGATTCAACTGGCGCAGGTTGAAGGCAAAATTTTAACGGCTGAACAGGCTTTACAATTTGCCGCTCAAAACCTCGCACAGCTTGACTAAAAACGATAGAATCGATCAGGAGTGTTGGTGATGAGTCGATGGACTTGGATGGAGTGCATTTTTTGGGTAGGTGCGATCGCAACGATTTCTTCAATTTCTCAAACCTCGACTAATCTAATGGTTGCAGATCACTATCAAGGGGGTTCAGTTAAGCTTCCGTCAGAGTTGGCGATCCCCAACTGCAACGAAGCGGATCAAGAACCCTTTCCTTTTGGCCTCATTAATATTCAACAAAAATCTGCGGCTGAATCTTTTTGTTATTTCTTTGGCCCTCGCAATTATGAAAGGATACAAAAAGTACAGCCCCCTATGGGTTTTAGAGTTCAGTTCCTTCGCTAATTAAATTAACGTGATGTCGGGACGGGTTCTGCAAAAGTATATATTGAACAAAGATAATTTACCAAAACCCGCCCTTTTTTCGCAATGGGGCGACGCGCAACTCCTAAAAATAGGGACAAAAAAATAGGGGCAAGCCCCCGTTTTTGTTATAAATAAAAGTCGATTATGTTATCGATCCACTGAACCCATAATGATATCGATACTTCCCAAAATTGCAACAATATCGGCAACTTTTTCGCCCTTTACGATGTCGGGGAAAATTTGTAAATTGCAGAAATCTGCCGCCCGAATTTTGAACCGCCAGGGGAAAATATTGTCATCACCAACAATATAAATTCCCAATTCACCTTTCCCGCTTTCAATGCGAACATAATGTTCACCAGAGGGAATTTTAAAGGTTGGGGCGATTTTTTTCCCAATAAATTGGTAATCAAAACCATTCCATTCACACTTCGGCCCTCCCATCATCCGTTGTGCTTCAAGGTTTTCGTAGGGGCCGCCAGGGAGTCCATCAAGGGCTTGATAGAGAATTTTAACCGATTCGCGCATTTCCCGAATTCGCACGAAATACCGGGCTAAACAATCACCTGCGGTTTCCCAATGAACATCCCAATCAAAATCATCGTAACATTCATAATGGTCAACTTTCCGTAAATCCCACTTCACCCCAGAAGCGCGTAACATTGGGCCAGATAAACCCCAGTTAATCGCTTGTTCACGGGTAATAGTGCCTAAGCCTTCAATTCGACGCAGGAAAATGGGATTATTAGTAATTAGACGTTCGTACTCATCAACTTTGGGGAGAAAATAATCGCAAAAATCCCGACATTTATCCACCCAACCATAGGGTAAGTCAGCCGCTACCCCACCAATACGGAAATAGTTGTTATTGACTAAGCGATAACCCGTTGCAGCTTCCCAGAGGTCATAAATCATTTCCCGTTCCCGGAAAATATAGAAAAACGGGGTTTGGGCGCCAACGTCCGCGAGGAATGGGCCAAGCCATAACAGGTGGTTAGCGATGCGGTTCAACTCCAGCATAATCACCCGAATATAGCTGGCGCGTTTGGGAACTTCAATATTAGCCAGTTTTTCAGGTGCATTCACTACAACCGCTTCGTTGAACATTCCGGCTGCATAGTCCCAACGGCTAACGTAGGGAACATACATAATATTGGTACGACTTTCGGCGATTTTTTCCATTCCGCGATGGAGATAGCCGAGGACGGGTTCACAGTCTACAACATCTTCTCCATCAAGGGTGACAATTAACCGCAATACCCCGTGCATAGAGGGATGATGTGGCCCCATGTTTAGAACCATCGGTTCAGTGCGGGTTTCTATTCGACTCATCGGTGTTTTCCTCTCAACTTCTATGTTTTTTGCTGGTACTGTAAAAATAGGCGATACAACAACAAATGTATTGTAAATATAGCGTTCCCTTGTCATTATAGGGAGTTTTTGTTGCGCTAACCCCTAACCCCTAACTCCTAACTCCTAACCCCTAACCCCTAACCCCTAATCCCTGTCACTTGTTCCCTGATAACTAATAACTGATAACTGATAACTGGTCACTGATAACTGGTCACTGGTCACTGTAAACTGTCCCCTGTCCCCTAATTCCCTATGTCTGAATTGAATTTAACTGAATTAACGTCTAATTTTGTTCATGTTCCCGTATTAAGTCGAGAATTGATTACAGGGTTGTCTGTGGTGGCGGGGGGGCATTATCTAGACGCAACCGTGGGCGGTGGGGGTCATAGTTTGTTAATCTTACAAGCGGCGCCAAATGTGCGTTTAATCGCCATTGATCAAGATGAAATAGCGATCGCAGCAACTCAAGCTAGATTAGCAAAAGTAGAACCCAGTTTTGTAGATCGGGTGCAGTTTTGGCGGGGAAATTTTGCGGAGTATCAACCGAGAGGGATAAAATTTGATGGGATTATTGCAGATTTGGGGGTCAATTCCTCTCAACTCGATACCCCCAGTCGTGGGTTTAGCTTTCGTCATAGCGCCCCGTTGGATATGCGAATGAATCAACAACAATCTCTGAGCGCGGCAGATATTATTAATACTTGGGATGAGGTAGAACTAGCGAATATCTTCTATACCTACGGCGAAGAACGGTTGTCCCGTCGGATTGCTAGAAAAATTGTCCAACAGCGTCCGGTTGAGACAACCACTCAACTGGCTAATATCGTTGCTTCTTGTTATCCCCCCAAGTCTCGTCATGGTCGTATTCATCCGGCGACTCGAGTGTTTCAAGCCCTGAGAATTGCAGTTAACCAAGAACTCAGCGCCCTGGAAACCTTTTTAGCTCATGCACCGCAATGGCTCAAACCCGGGGGTAGAATTGGGGTGATTAGTTTTCAGAGTTTAGAAGATCGGCGAGTCAAACAGAGTTTTAGAAGTGATTCTCATTTGCAGATTTTAACCAAAAAACCGATTCAACCGCTACCCGATGAAATTGCTGATAATCCACGCGCTCGATCTGCTAAACTCAGACTGGCTGTTCGTGTAGCCTCTGATCACGAGAACCCGATCACATCATAACGATCTGATCACTCACCCCTAAATTTTCAGATGATCGAGTAAACGTATAAACCACTAAAAACAACGGTGTATAGACTATTACCATTTACCTGGGAGAAACCAATCGCATGAGTCGGGGAGAACAATCCAAGCTCAAACTAATGGTAGTTGATGACGAACCAGATAACTTGGATTTGTTGTACCGGACATTTCGGCGTGAGTTCAGAGTATATAAAGCAGATAGCGCCCGTTCTGCTCTTGCCATTTTGGAACAAGAGGGAGAGATGGCAATTATTATCTCCGATCAGCGAATGCCGGAAATGAACGGTACCGAATTTTTAAGTCAGACGGTTGATCGTTTCCCGGATACTATCCGCATTTTGCTAACCGGATATACGGATGTTGAAGATTTAGTTGAAGCGATTAACTCGGGTCAGGTGTTTAAGTATATTACTAAACCCTGGAGTCCAGAAGCACTCAAATCGGTTATTCAGCAAGCTTCAGAAACCTATAATTTTTCAAAACAGCGTACCTTTTCACTGCGTCGTGCTTTACGTCGAGAATCTCTTTACAATGATGTGATGAGCGCGCTGCGAGAATCGATCGATTACTCCAGTATGCTGGAAACCATTGTTCAAACGATCGGAGAAACTTTTAAGGCTAAAGGGTGTCATATTCGCTCGGTTGAAGATGGACATCTCTCGGCGGAAATTTTTTCTTACACCCCTACAGAGGCTGAACCTCAAGACTGGTTATCGGATAGTGGTTCATTAATGCAGGCGGTGATAGAAACTCGTGAGACTAAAATTCTACAAACCCGTGACGAAAATAATCTGGTTCAGATTATTATTCCTCTGAGCTATCAGTTTAATCTTTTAGCGGTATTAGCTCTCTATCAAGATAGTGGGGCGAATACTTGGTCTGAGGATGAAATTCAACTGTTAGAAACGGTGAGTGAACAAGCGGCTTTAGCCTTATCTCAAGCTCGACTCTATCAGCGAACGGTGCAACTCGCTGAACAGATGCGTTCAGAGTTAGAAGTCGCTCGTCAAATTCAAAGTAATTTACTGCGACAAAGTTGGCCTGAATTACAAAGCGTGAAAGTGCAAGCCTGTTGCTATCCAGCGCGAGAGGTCGGAGGAGATTTTTTTGAGGTTTATGTTCATTCCCAGGGTGATGTTTGGGTCGCTTTGGGAGATGTTTCGGGGAAAGGAGTACCTGCGGCTTTGTTTATGGCGAGCGCCATTTCGGTAATTCGTCGAGAATTGTCTCAAGAGACTTCGCCTGACCCTGAACAGGTGATGCACAATCTCAATCGGATTTTAGCGGATGATCTGATTAGTAATAATCATTTTATTACAATGGTTTTGGCTCGTTATACTCCAACCACGGGAGAGTTAATTTATGCAAATGCAGGACATATTTATCCTCTGGTTTGGTCTCAAACTCTGCTGATGGAACAAGCGGTTCATCCGGAGTTGGCTCAAACGGTAGAACCTTTATTTCTGAAAGCACGAGGGATTCCATTGGGAATTCTCCCGGCTTGGCGAGGGAACATTGGGAATTTGAAGTTATCACCCGGAGATATTTTTCTACTCACGAGTGATGGGATTACAGAAGCGATGGTTGCACCAACTGATCAAGAAGATACCAATCGTACTATGCTTCACCAAGAGGGGTTGTGGAAGTTGTTAACGCAGCAAACGGAGCCTTTAAATTTGGATCATTTATTGGCATCGGTTCGAGAAGATAATGCAATTCAGGAAGATGACCAAACAATTCTTGCGCTGGAGGTCTTGTTCACCCATGAAAACTGAGCTTCATGTGCCGAGCGATATTCGATTTTTAACGGTTGTTGAACATTGGCTGTTAAGTAGTTTAGAGGTGGAGTTGGGGAATCATATTGATTGGCCCCGTCAATCTAACCGCTTTCGTTTGGTACTGGCTGAAGCCTACTCAAACGTGATTCGCCATGCTCACAAGGATAAGCCCCATTTACCGATTATTATTCGTCTAGAATTGCAGGATCGAGATATTGCTCTGGAAGTTTGGGACTGTGGGACGGGTTATGAAGTGGGTGAGTACAGGCCTCCCAACCCAGAAGATCGACAGGAAAGCGGTTATGGTTGGTTGATTATGAATCGGTTGATGGATAGAGTAGACTACTGTTTACAAATTAATGGTCATAACTGTTTGCGTTTAGAAGCCAGTCTGGGAGAAAAAGCGGATGAGTCTGAACCCCTGCAAGCTTAAAAGTTAAACGTCATGCCGTCATGTTCTTTACAAAAGTCAACCCCAAATGGACGAAAACCTGCGGTGTTTTAATTTTTGTAAATTTTGGTTGCACTTTTTTGGAGGGGTAAGTCAATAATATTTAAAAATTACTTTAGATGAGATTTCAAGACAGGAGACGCTCTGTGAATCAGTTATTTCCACTTGCCCCCCGCTACCGCTTAGATGATGAATCTGTTTGGTTAAAAGGAATTGATCCCTCCCGTCATTATTGGATTGAGATCAATGGAGATCAACAGTTAACCACTGTTCTACCGGGCTTGATGGTATCCTCTGCGAGTGAGTTTAAACAGATGATTCTGCGTTGGCGATCGCTGCAACCGGGCGAACAAATGAAGATTGAACGAGCCGCAGAAAGCTCTATGATCTATTGTATTAGTGAAAATTGCTATGCCATTGAAGATCAAAATGCACCGATTCCGGTTTGGCATTTATTTGATCAAGAAACGGTTGAAAGCTTACTAATGACTAGCCATCCCGACTGGAAGTGTTCAGCAAAAGATCTGGAACTGGGACGAGAATTACTCGCTCGTTCTCTGCAACTTCCCACTAAAGCTTAGGTTTGATTCAGTTTTAATCCGGATTTTGAGAAGTATTTTTTAAGTTAAACAACTCTTGTAAAGAAGCCAATAGTTTAACCGTAACAACGGCAATTTCTCCATTCGGATTTAAAATCAATTGCCAACCTACATTGACCCAAAATAAAGGGGTTTTGACTTTCCCAAAGACCTGCACTTGTTGTTGACCATTGTCTAGGGTTTGGCTAGTTCCCTTTTCGGGTTTAAGCTGCATTCCTTGAGCTTCTGCGGTTAGGTAGAGGGCGATCGCTTCTTTTCCATGAATCGAATCTTCAAAGGGTGCTTCTAAAATGCCATCTTCTGCAAATAAAGCCGCAGTAGCTTGAAAATTGCCAGCGTTGAGGGTTTCAAAATATTGGAGAACTTGGGGTTCTGTAATTCCTTCAATTTGCAGTAGACAATTTGAGTTTGATAAAGTTCTTGTCGGCATAACGTTCAGTTCAAAACAGCAAATAAAACAAGAGAACAGCGATCAATGATTGATAATCGCTGCTCTAAATCAATTATAGATTAATTAGGCAAGGGGATCGATTCCCATCCCGGAAACGGCATTCCGCAGTACCGTAATTTGTTGACTGAATTCTAACTGCTCCAGGGCAGCAATCACTTGACTTGAAGCGCGAGAAACGGGATAGCCTGCGGGAACTCCAATTACAGATCCTTCTTTCATCCATTCTGCTAACTGATACCAAAACGCCAGCTTGGTATTAGCGCCGAGAACACCGTAGGCGCGGCTAACAGGGGTTTTGACTTGTGCTGCGATATCACGCATGGCTTGGAGTTGATCTTGGGGAGGCATCTGCTTGATTTCATTGAGCAGACCTTCCGCGAATTGGAGACGGGCTGCACCGGGAGCCGCAGGGGTGACAGTCTTACCCATTTTAGTGTAGAGGAACCAAAGCACTGCAAGCTGCTCATCAACATTGAGGGCTTTGAAACTGGCGGTTACACGAGCAACACCGTTAGGATCGCTAGAAACGAATACATTGCTAAAATTTGTAGTTGAGGACTCTGTGGTATAAGCCATAGTATTAAGACTCCTTTGGTAAACAACCAATTTCAGGAGCTGACCGTGGTGAGTCTTGCTTCCTTTAGTTTCTATTATGTAACGTTTGTTTAAGTTTTGCAAATAAAACTTGTAAATTGCTTTTATTTGTAATAATAATGTATTTTTATGGCAAATTGTAAACGCGATCGCTACATTGAAAGCAACA
>JBJHBL010000013.1:0-102101 GCA_050485465.1 Limnoraphis sp.
TCTGAGCGCAGAAGAAATAAACTTTATTTATATGCTGCTGAGAAGGACAAAACGATAACAGCACTTATTGAAGACTGGATTGATAGCCTAAAATTAAAACAAGAAAAGGATACGACAGGTTTTAACCTGTCGAGTCGCATTTCATCCATCGCTTAAAAGACGATGGCTTTCATGCTTCCGTGTTATTTGAGGTAACTGGCTTGTCTTTAGAGGAAGAAAGTTGAACAGGTTTCGGTTCGATTATAGACTCAACAGGTTGAGTGTCAATTACAGACGGGAGTACAATTTGTTCTTTCATTAAAGAATTTTACTCTTTTTTCTGCTCCAATTTAGGTTTATACGTGGAAGTAACTTGTAATTCTTTTAACTGTTTATTATCGACCGTAGAAGGAGCATTAGTCAACACACAACGGGCTTGTTGAGTCTTCGGAAATGCAATCACATCTCGAATGGATTCTTCACCCGCTAACAACATCGCCAACCGATCCAAACCATAAGCAATTCCCCCGTGAGGCGGTGTACCATATTCAAAAGCATCCAGTAAAAAGCCAAACTTATTGTAAGCTTCTTCCATTGATAATCCAATGGTCTCAAACACCTTTTCTTGTACCTCTCGTTGATAAATCCGCAGACTTCCCCCGCCAATTTCATAGCCATTGAAAACTAAATCATAGGCTAACGCCCGGGCAGTTTTTAAGTCTTTAATATCATCAGGATGAGGTGCAGTAAAAGGATGATGTAACGCTTCTAATCGTTTTTCCTCTGCATTCCATTCAAACATCGGAAAATCGGTGATCCACAATAAATTCATCTGATCTTTGGCAATTAACCCCAATTCTTCCCCCACCCTTAATCGCAAACGGTCTAAGGTTTTATTAACGGTGTTGGTTTCACCCGCTCCAAATAATAACAAATAACCGGGTTTGGCTTGGGTTCGTTTGATAATTTCTTGCTTTTGGTCTTCGCTGAGATTATCTTTAATTGCCCCAATGGTATCCAGTTTTCCGCCTTCTTTAACCCGAATATAGGCTAACCCTTTCGCCCCCGCTTCACTGGCTTCTTTAAACAAATCCCCACCGGGTTTAATTCTCACATTAGAAAAGGCTTCATTTCCGCCCGGAATTGGTAATATTTTGACAATTCCCCCCGACTGAACCGCCCCAGAAAAGACCTTAAACCCGCAGTCTTTGACCAAATCTGAAACATCCACTAATTCTAAACCAAAGCGAGTATCGGGTTTATCACTTCCATAGCGATCCATTGCTTCAGCGTAGGTTAAACGAGGAAAGGGAAGGGGTAATTCTATCCCTTTAACCGCTTTGAAAATATGAGCGACTAAAGCCTCATTTAAGGCGAGAATTTCATCTTGAGACATGAAACTCATTTCCATGTCCAGTTGGGTAAATTCCGGTTGACGATCGGCGCGTAAATCTTCATCGCGAAAACAGCGCGCAATCTGATAATATCGATCCATTCCCGACACCATCAACAATTGTTTAAACAGTTGAGGCGACTGCGGTAATGCAAACCATTCACCCGGATTAACGCGACTGGGGAGAACATAGTCTCTTGCGCCTTCTGGGGTAGAGCGGGTTAAAATTGGGGTTTCAATCTCGATAAAATTTTCTTGATCTTCGAGGAAACGACGAATGGCTTTAACCACTCCATGACGCAGTTCAAGGTTGCGAGTCATGCGATCGCGTCTAATATCTAAATAGCGATATCTCAGGCGTAATTCTTCTTTAACCGATTCATTTTCCGTCGTCGAAATTTGAAAGGGAAGTTGTTTTACGAGGGGGTTTAGCAGTTCAATTTTATCTGCATAAATTTCAACTTCTCCAGTAGCGAGTTTGGTGTTGAGAGACTCCTCTGGACGTTGAGAGACGCGACCCGTGATTTTCACTACATATTCACTCCGCATCGTTTCCGCGATGTTATAGGAGTCTGGAGTGCGTTGAGGATCGCTGACAATTTGAACGATACCCATGCGATCGCGCAAATCCAGAAAAATCACTCCGCCATGATCTCGGCGACGATCCACCCATCCGCAGAGTGTGACGGTCTTTCCGATATCGGTACTTCTCAGTTGTCCACAGTAATGGGTTCGCATGGCTATCGATTTTTCGATCTGGATTCACATACAAGATTAGCAAAATACCAGTATATAATAGGTGAGGAAAATTGCCGACTTAATTTTATTTTTATTTTTCGGAGTCCATCGGGGGATATAATCGGATACCTTGAAGGAGTAATGCGACTCTAATCGATTTAGAATTTAATATCAAAGGTGCGTAACACTCGGTTTACGGATCTGACGACCAAAAGCTGTTCACGGTTGACAATTTACAGTAATGACCCATTATCAACAACTCATTCGAGTTACAACCAACGCTAAATCCCTTGTCCGGTTCACTCGTCAAGTTGAGGATGTAGTGGCTCAATCTGGCGTGAAAACGGGCTTGTGTACTCTTTTTTTACGCCATACTTCCGCCAGTTTAATTATACAAGAAAATGCCGATCCGGATGTTTTAGTGGATTTAGAGAATTTTTTATCCAAATTAGTTCCTGAAGGCAATCATTATATTCACGATGCAGAAGGGCCAGACGATATGCCCGCCCATATTAGAACAGTTTTGACCCAGACTTCCGAACAAATTCCCATTTCTCAAGGACGGTTAGTGTTAGGAACCTGGCAAGGAATTTATGTCTGGGAACATCGCAACCATCGACATAACCGAGAAGTGATGGTTCATATTGCCGGAGATACTTATTAAATCAAGTCAGGGAATCAATTCCCCGACCCTGGGCTGTTTTTACCACTTCAACAGGTTAAATTCCTCCATGTCTACGGTATCACGGTTACGATAAATCGTTAATACAATGGCTAAACCCACTGCCGCTTCTGCCGCCGCCACCGTAATGACAAAGACTGTAAACACTTGACCTTTGAGACTAACACCATCTAAATAATTAGAAAATCCCATCAAATTCAAGTTCACTGCATTTAACAGTAACTCAATTGACATTAAAACTCGCACTGCATTTCTGCTGGTAATTAATCCATAAATTCCAATACAGAATAAAGCCGCTGCAACCAACAAAAAATATTCTAACTGTAATTCCATGAATGATTCTTCTCTCCTCAATTTTTAGCAAATAAAAAATAGTAATTCTTCTCTAAAAGTAAGAGAAAAATTATCAGTCTCAACTCTCAGAAGAAGATTTCTGATTAGAAACCGATAGCAGTTGGCGAGGTCTTTCTTGTAATGTCCAACCGGGAGTTTGAATGGGTTCTTCTGGAGGAAGTTCGGGAATAAAATCTCGACGAGCCAAAACAATTGCCCCCACCATTGCCATTAATAAAAATACAGACGCCAATTCAAAAGGTAACAAAAAGTCACTGAAAAAGTGTTGTCCGATAATCACAATTGAACTTTCTGTTGTGGGAATCGTCACAGTTGTTCCTAATCCCCAAGGCGTAGACAGCACCATTGTAGTCAACAGGGCAAATAATCCCGCACAAACTAAAGCCGTTGCGCCTTTGCGAAGCAAACTATTGGGCAATGTCTTAAAGCGTTCGCGCTTATTAACTAACATAATCCCAAATAGGATTAACACGTTCACCGAACCGACATAAATCAACACTTGGGCGGCAGCAACAAAATCAGCATTCAGCAAGATATATAGCCCCGCAATACTCATAAATACACCCCCCAATAAAAAGGCGGAGTAGACAATATTTTCGAGTAAAACAACTCCTAAAGCTCCTCCGAGCATCATAATCGTCAGCAAAGCAAACGATACAATTTGAACCCCTTCTGCTAAATTCACAACTCTGTTTTCCTTTCTCTTGTGTTTAATCGATCATAGGGTGTTGAGAAGATCAGCATTTAACCATTGCCCATCTTCTCAATCCCATTAATTGTCATCCTTTGAGTCTTGTTCCTGTTCCATTTGTTCCAGAATTTCTTCGGGACGCAAACCAGCGCGACGAGCCGTATGAGGAACATCATGAGGATCCATGACCCCTTTCGGTAAATAGGCGAGTTCTCGCATGGGAGTCACCATCGGGTCATCTGTTACCTTGTAGGGTAAACGTCCCAGGGCAACATTATCATAGTTCAACTCATGGCGATCATAGGCAGCCAACTCGTATTCTTCTGTCATCGATAAACAGTTAGTCGGGCAGTATTCTACACAGTTTCCGCAGAAAATACAAACGCCAAAATCAATACTGTAGTGCTTGAGTTGTTTTTTCTTATTTTCTTTACTAAACTCCCAGTCTACAACAGGCAAATTAATCGGACAGACCCGAACACAAACTTCGCAAGCAATACACTTATCAAACTCAAAGTGAATCCGACCTCTAAACCGTTCAGAAGGAATCAATTTTTCGTAAGGATACTGAACCGTAATTGGACGGCGACGCATATGATCAAAAGTAACAGATAACCCTTGACCAATGTATTTCGCCGCTTGAAAGGTTTCTTTAGCGTAGTCCGTGACTTGATTTAGAAACTTTAACATGATGTTCTCTCTCAAGTTGCAACAGTATTATGATCAGATTGTTAAGCGAGTTTCCGACTCAAAACGAACTCAAGGATTTGAGCGGGTGAGGACAAAGGACAGAAGGACAAAGGAAACGCAAGATCTTATCAAACGTCCAGTCTTTCCGACCTTTACAGTTCTACCCTGATCCCTTAAGGTAGCGTGAATTATCCCCCAAAAGCAATTGGGAAGGCTAATTTTAAAGCTGCGGTGAGGAGTAAATTCACCAAAGCCACAGGAAGCAGGAATTTCCAACCCAGATTTAACAATTGGTCGATCCGAACTCGGGGTAGTGTCCAACGCAGGAGGATAGCTGTAAAGACTAATAGATAGGCTTTTAACAGGGTCATGGTAATCCCTAAAGAACCTGTAATCACCTGTAACCAGGGCGTGGTTTCACTGAGATTTAACCAACCCGCGATCGCTTCTACAGGAATCGGAAAATCCCAACCGCCTAAATACAGCACCGCCACTAACAACGAAGACAGCAGCAAATTCACATAGGATGCCAAATAATACAGCGCAAACTTCATCCCCGAATATTCAGTCTGATAGCCTGCAACCAATTCTTCTTCAGCTTCTGGTAAGTCAAACGGTAGACGTTCACATTCAGCTAAAGCGGCGATCCAGAAAACCAGAAAGCCCACAGGTTGGCGCCAGACGTTCCAGCCCAGGATACCGTAACCCGATTGTTGTTCTACGATATCAATCGTGCTGAGACTATTCGACATCATCACGATCGCCAAAACAGCCAAAGCCAGGGGAATTTCATAACTAATCGACTGTGCAGCAGCCCGCAACCCACCCAAAAGCGAGTATTTGTTATTTGAGGCATAACCGGACATTAACAAGCCAATTGGCTGAATACTCGATAAAGCGATCCATAGAAAAATCGCAGTTCCCAAGTCACTAATCACCAAATTCTGTCCAAAGGGAACAATCAAATAGGACAGAAACACGGGAATTGCCACAATGATTGGCCCCAAAGTAAACAACCAGGGGTCAGCCAAAGCCGGAACAATATCTTCCTTAAACAGCAACTTCAAACCATCTGCCGCCGGGGCTAATGTTCCCAACGGGCCAATAAATTCCGGGCCAATCCGTTGTTGAGCCGCAGCCGAAATTTTCCGCTCCAACCACACTGAACCGAGTACACCCACCGTGGCGGCGACCAACATCAATCCCATTGGTAAAGGCATCCAGATGACTTTTGCGGTACCTGGGGGTACACCGAAATCCATCAATGCTTGAACAAAACTTCCTTGTAAGTCAATTCCTGGGTTCATTTATCCAGACTCAAACTTAAATTACCTAGACATTTTGACATCGCTCTGATGGAGCGAGAGTTAATCGATCTAGTTTGTAAAGATTCTTTAAAACCTTACTCCAGATTCAGTATAGCGTTTGACCGCAGTCAAATTCACACCCCCGCCAAATTAACTGATTTTTCCCTTGAGGTTTGGCTGTCTCTAGTTACCATGTTGATGAACTACACGCCCTCCGTCTTCGACTGAGATGGCGGTTTCTGTCGCTTCATTTGAGCCAGTTGCCTCATAGATCCACAAAATTTTGCAGCCTTTGAAGTAGAGCCAGACTCATCAGCGACTGACGACGAAAGTTCCTTACGCCGATACCATGTCAAACAGACTTTTGCCGAATTGATTTCTCGGTCATCTTGATGATTGCAATGTTGACAGATATGCAATCTATCACTCAAACTTTTGGGCGTTAATTCCCAGCACTCGTTACACCGTTGAGTGGGTTTCAACTGTTTTGATAACTTTTGAATTTCCGATTCAGCTTGTTTAAGGAATTTAGGAGATTCAACTACAGTACCATCCCTAAAAGCAATAACCAGGTATTTCCCGAAGGCTAATTATTGATTTTCGCGGCATCGAACCGCTTAATCAATATCCTTTCCTACCCTACTTTGCTTTGCTGAAAGTAGGGACAGACGGGTTAAGGTTCTAAAGGATCACCCAGAGGCACCGCTCGTTCATCAATGGGAATGTAAGGTTCACCGTGAGAACCCGTATAGATTTGAGTCGGACGGTAAATGCGATTTTTGCCGATTTGTTCTTTCCAATGGGCTAACCATCCGGCCACCCGTGCGATCGCAAAAATGGGAGTAAATAAATCCGTGGGAATCCCTAACTTGCGATAGACTAAACCCGAGTAAAAATCTACATTCGGATAGATTCCTTTATGTCCGAGTTTGTCTTGAACCGCCGCTTCCATTTCTAGGGCAATTTCATAATATTTGTCATAGCCAAACTGCTCAAATAACTCCTCTGCTAATTTTTGCAAAATTGTAGCGCGAGGATCTTTGACCTTATAAACCCGATGACCAAATCCCATAATTTTGGCTTTACTTTCTAATAGTTTATCCAAGTAGGGTCTGACATTCTCTACGGATCCAATATCTTCCAACATAAACAGCACTTCTTCATTGGCACCGCCATGTAGTGGCCCTGCTAACGTTCCCACCGCCGATGCCACTACTGCATAAGGATCCGTTAATGTTGAAGCGGTGACCATCGCCGAAAAGGTCGAAGCATTAATGGTATGTTCAGCATGAAGCGTTAAACAGACATCAAACACCTTTGCTGCCAGGGGATGGGGTTCCCGCTCACTCAGCATATAGAGAAAATTCCCTGAATAATCGAGATCATCTCTAGGTTGTACGGGGTCATTTCCCTTTCGCATCAGTTGAAAAGCGGCTACCATCGTCGGGATTTTGGCTAATAGTCGCACAACCGCCTCTCCAATGTATTGGGGATTGTCTAGGGCGCGACGGGAGTAAAATAAACCCAAGGCAGCAGCAGAAGTTTGCAGCGCATCCATCGGATGACCCGTTTCCGGGAAACACTTCATCATATCCCGAATGCGGTATTTAATCCGACGATGGTAGCGAATGTCATGCTCGAAATTTTCGAGTTCCTCCTGTGTGGGGAGTTTACCCCAAATCAGCAGGTACGCAACTTCTAGAAAGGAACTTTTTTGTGCCAGTTCCTCAACCCGAATGCCTCGATATTCCAGTATTCCCTTTTGCCCATCGACGTAGCTAATACTGGACAAGGTTGCAGGAACCCCTTCTAAACCAGGTTTGTATTCGCCGACGAAAGTCATAGCCGTTTCTCAATTTACAGATAACCTATTCAGGGTACATTATCAGAACAACTGATCCAGTTGCCATTTTGACAACATTTAATTAACAAAGAAGACAAGCTAGAAATTCCCTATTTTTCAGAATGTCACTCGCTCAGTAAAAATTTGGGCGGGGTTAGCCACAACAGTTGACTGTTACCCACCAGTGAATCAGTTTCGGGTAAAGTGATACCAATAACACCTGCTTTCTTAACGATCAGAGAACCTCGAACGTTTCCCCAAATCAACACTTCCGCCCAATAGCCGAGATCGGGTTCATGTCCGACTAAAGCCAGACTTTTTCCTCCCGTTTGACTCCAGTTTTCATACCAATCTAACCAAAAGTTAATTTCTCCTTCCGGTGCCAGGGGAGGAAATTCTTCAACCTGATCCGTTAAGCCCACAGATTTGAGAATCTCTGCCGTTTGACGCGCCCGCAATAACGGACTTGATAGCACAAGATCAAACTTGAGGTTTAACTCAAGCAGTTTTTTGGCAACTTTACGGGTTTTGCGATCGCCTTCTTTGGTGAGAGGACGTTCCTCATCAATTTCATACAGTTCTCGATCAGCAGCGATGCCATGACGAATCAAATACAGATGGGTCATCGCAAAGGTTCCCCCGTAACACGACCATCTAGCATAGCAGAATTATGGAGAAGGTTACAGGGGACAGTGAACAGTTATCAGTGACCAGTTATCAGTTATTAGTTATCAGTGACCAGTAATCAGGAGTTAGGGAATAGGGGTTAGGGGTTAGGGAATTGGGGTTAGGACAACTGATAACTGATAACTGGTTACTGTTTAAAGGATTCTAGGATTTAGAAATGTCCTAATGTATTCGGGTAGTGCTATATTTTGTGTAGACCAATATACAATCAATTTACAAATCAATCTTAGCACGGGTAATGAAAGCCAGGTACCAATACAGAATCTATCCGACTGCTCAACAACAGACTAAATTAGCCAAGCTATTTGGCTGTTGTCGTGTCGTATGGAACGATACACTGGCTCACTGTATTGAAATGTACAAAACTGGGCAAAAAAAGCCTAGTAATGCTCAACTTCAAAAGCAGTTTATTACCCAAGCCAAGAAAACAGCATCTAGAGAATGGTTGTCCGAAGTTTCTAATATCCCTTTACAACAATCTTTGAACGACTTAGAACAGGCTTATCAAAACTTTTTTCAGTCGTGTAAGGGAACAAGGAAAGGAAGAAAAGTTAGACCTCCTAAATTTAAAAAACGAAACGCCAAACAATCAGCCAAATTTCGAGTTGGTGGTTTTAAACTGGATGGAGACAAAATATATTTAGCCAAAATTGGTAACTTAAAGATAATTTGGTCAAGACCTCTACCCAGTTCACCAACCTCAATCACAGTCATTAAAGATGCAGCCAAGCGTTATTTCCTCAGCTTTGTTGTTGAGGTCAATCAACAACGATTACCCGAGTCACCCAACAGTATAGGGATAGACTTAGGAATCAAAACATTTGCAACTTTGAGTAATGGAGAAAAAATAGATGCTCCAAAACCTCTAAAAAAACGGATAAAAAGACTGCGGAAACTCAATCGAAACTTATCTCGAAAACAGAAGGGTTCTAAGAGATATGAACGAGCGAGGGTTAGAAAAGCTAAACTAACCGCCCAAATGAAAGATACCCGTAAAGACTTCCTCCACAAACTATCAACCCGAATAATTATCGAAAACCCAGTGATTGTTCTGGAAGATTTGAATGTGTCAGGAATGATCAAAAATCGTAAGCTTTCCAAAGCAATTAGTGATTTAGGGTGGAGACAGTTTAGAACCCTTCTTGAAAGGAAAGCTGAAAAATACGGCCGAGAATTTAGAGTAATAAGTCGATGGGAACCGACAACTCAAAAGTGTTCATGCTGTGGTTTTCAAGGGGGTAAATTAGACCTGTCTATTCGAGAATGGACTTGTTTAAACTGTGGTGCAGTTCACGACAGAGACGGTAATGCTGCCGTCAATATACTAATCGCCGGAGGACTTTCGGAGATTTTAAACGGACGTGGAGGCAGGCGTAAGACTTCGGTTATGGAAGCAGCAGCCCGTGAAACGTCAACCCACCCAGAGAATCCTGTTCAATTATCAATATTTGATATTTTGAAATAGTCTTCTGCTGGGAATCCCCGTTGTTGACGACGGGGAGGATGTCAAAAACAGGGGTTTAAAGACCAATTACATATTTTTGCCATTCTTGATTCATACCGCTTTTAACGTGTTTCGTCACTTCAAAGTAAAGACTACTGTAGGGTTTTCGGGGAGGATGACGCAGGATCATGCTGGCTTCTCGGGGCGTGCGACTCCCTTTTTTGACATTGCAGCGAACACAAGCTGCGACTAGATTTTCCCAGGTTTCCCCGCCTCCACGCGATCGCGGAATCACATGATCAAGTGTTAGTTCATCTCCGGTGTAGCCACAGTATTGACAGGTGTGACTATCCCGGTGCAAGATATTCCTGCGAGTTAGAGGAATGTCTTTGTAGGGAACTCGAACATAATGGCGTAATCTGATCACGGTCGGTAAGGGAAAGTCGGGGAGAAGGTACTTTCCGTTATGCTCAACCCGTTCAGCTTTTTGCTTGAGTAATAAAACCACCGCCCGCCGCCAACTGGTAATATTTAGCGGTTCATAGGAGGCGTTCAATACTAGAACGTTACCCATTGACGATTCGCTGCGATTATAGTATTTAAATGATATTAACACAGCTTACCCCTGAGTACCCCCTCTAGCCCAAGTTGGAGATCGCTATCACTTGTTAATCTCGCAGCTATTGCTCCGTATTTGTCTGATTGTTCAAATCGCTCTCTAAAAGATCATCGCCTGCTATAGAATCCTCACTTGCCCCTTCTACATCTTCGGCTTGTAATTGTTCTACTTCCTGCGGTACAACAGGTTCATAAAACTCACCAATTTCTAAATCTTTCGTTGCCCAAACTCCAGCAAAGGGCAGCAAATAAAACACTAATGCGATATAAACAATCGAGAGGATACGCCCTTTACTAAGCCAACCTCCGGTGCGCTCTGCCAGCCAAACTGGAACTTTGCGAGTTTGAGTCAGGGGAAATAGCAGCAGAATGGCATAGATATCAAACACCATATGTACCAGGGCGACATTGAGAGAAGCAATTCCTTCTGCACTACCATCACTGGCTAAGGACATAGCCGCAATGAGTGCCGTGGTTGAGGTGCCAATATTCGCCCCTAAAAAATAGGGTAGGGCTTGCATGGCGACGACAACACCTAAAGCAATAATTGGCACTAAAACTGAGGTGGTAATACTAGAACTTTGTACTGCAATGGTTAATGCTAAACCAAATAACATCGCCTGCCAGGGTGTTTTAAACAAGTATTTTTTGATTTTGCCTTGTAAATCATCATCTAAAAGCGATCGCAGCACTTTAACGAGACTTCTGAGAGCAAAATAAAGAGAAGCAAAGGCAATAATCAGAACAATCCATCCGGTTTCTTGAGTTAAATTAACAATAAATTCAGCGATGGGTTCAACAACTAGATCCAGAGGGCTGAATAAATCAATTACACCCACTCCTGTCAATAGGTTAGTCAGTTGAGTTGCTGACCAAGAAAGAATTTGAGTGGTGAGTTCTAGGGGTAAGAAAATCAGAACAGCAATAATATTAAAGAAATCCAAGACAAGAGAACCTGTGAATGCTCTTTGGAATTCTTCTTGATTATTAACATGACCCAGTGCAACAATTGTATTAGTAACACTGGTTCCAATATTTGCACCCAACATCACGGGAATTGCTGCGGTAGTCCCAATATTTCCAGAGGCGACTAAGGCAACAGTTAGTGATGTTGTTGTTGAGGAGCTTTGTAAGAGAGTTGTTGCTAAAATTCCAGTGAAAAGCCCGGTAATTGGATTAGAGGTAGCCGCCAATAGTCCTTCGGCTACCCCCTCTCCTAATAATCCAAAGGCATCCCCTAATAGTTCTAAACTGACAAAGAAAACGAGTAAAGATAATAGAAGTCCGATGACCTTCCAAATTTTTCCTTGAGGAAGTGCTTGGGAAATTTTATTCATTACTTAAAATTTTTCGAGAAGACCCTTTAAGTATATGAATATCAATATTGTGTTTATTTAAGGAAGGTTTAATAACTGTTTAAATTTGTAATTTTTAGCTAAATCTCTATCTTGAGACAGAGAAATAAATCTCAGTAATTATCTCGATTGATAGAGCTAAATTAGAGATATAAATTTTTTCTGTATACCGATTGATTGCGATTGATGCAGTAAACTGGGGAGAGAATTTTTGAGTTAATCCCACCTCCCCATTGATCAAATTAGTGTTCCACTTTTGTTAGTAAACGCTCTGAAGTTAAAATCCAATTGAGTAAAATTGGATTCACAAGTTCTGGGGCTTCATCTTGTGGACAATGACCGACACCTTCTAAAGGAATAAACTGTTTAACCGTTTCATATTTTCCATATTCACGACCTAATTCTATGGGTTCCCAGGGGTCATCCGTTCCCCATAACATAATCGCGGGACAGGGTAAAATCGGCAGTAAATCTTCAGGTAAAGGCCCTTGAGAATAGCTTGTAAAGGCGACAAAGACATCAACTGCCCCTTGATCTTTTGCGGGAATTAATAACATTTCAATTAATTCTTCTGTAACAGCTTCTGGTCGTTTGTAGGCTTGTAAGAGAATTTTTTTAACAGTTTTTGGTGTGGCTAACTGATTAAAAAAGAACTGGCTGACCCATTTTTTCGCCAGAAATTTTTGAGCCATTCCTGCTCCAAAACTGCGATACCAGGGAATTTGTGATCGCTTTCGTTCGTGAAGGAGTCGCAGCGAACAGTTAAGTAAAGCCAGTTCAATTACAATATCCGGATGATCAACGGCTGCTTGCATCACCGCAATACAACCAATAGAATTCCCCACTAAAAAAGCAGGTGTTCCGACAACTTCTCGACAAAAATCAGCAATTTGTTGACCCCAAGTTTCAAAGGTATAAGAAAGTTCAGGAGAGGGAAAAGGTTTCGCTGAACCGCCAAACCCTAATAAATCTATAGCAAAAACACGACAATTTAATGCCAATTCGGGGATATTTTTTCGCCAATGTCCCCAGGATGCACCAAAACCATGCACTAAAATCACCGCAGGGCCAGTGTTTCCTTCAGTATAATAACAGATTGGAAAACCTTTCCACATCCAGGTTTGCGGTTGAGATAAGGTTGAAAGCATCATCAGAAGTGAGTTGGAGATATAGCGAATCACATCTCCTGTATTATTCCACAAATTCCAGTGATCAGGTTTGCTTATGTGAACTACCTACACTGACTCTTTCCTTCGGTCATCTCATCACCTCCCTATACCTACGGCACGCTGCGCGAACGGGTAGGTGAGAGGCTTCTTGCTGTTCAAGCTAAATTGCAGGGATAAAGCAGATTGAATGAATAGATTAAGTTTAACCAATGAACGAGGTTAAATTTCTTGATTTTGACTTGTAGTTTATAGAATTATTAGCATAACTCATAAAATAGTTTTGTATAAATAGAACTAATTTACAAAACTTTTACAAGGGTTAAAATATTTTTTTCAATTCCTTTACCCATTTCGATATAAAGGTTTGTATATTAGAAGATAGGCAACAAAAAACAGCAGTAATTTGTTCATTTTGAACCGTTTAGGAATAGCCATGAATCATACAGCCATCAACAACAAAGCCATCAGCAATACAACCTTGAATCAGCTAGGTTCGCGCTTATTTAAGCCTCTCCGTCAATGGCTTGATAGCTTACCCATTCAGGATCAACAATTAGCTCTATTTCTCTATCAAACGATTCCCGCTCAATGTCCTTTTGAACGAGAATTCAAAATCGCAGGTCGAACTGTTCTAAAAATTCCCCCCTTATGTAAACTCAATCCCCTTTATGAACAAGTTGTGGGTTTACGTTTTCGGGCAATGTGTTATTTAGTGGATGAATGCGGAATGACCATCTAAATATCTATCTTAAGAGGTAGAGAAAAGCCCCCAAGTCTATCTGATTATATCTGATTAATCTTGCAGTAAGGGGAAACTCGATCATTTTTGCCAAAACAGAGAGCAGATATCCAAAATTCTGCTATTCTATAAGATGTGTTGAGTTGATCGATCGATTATGTCACTTGAAATGAAAGTCCCCAGTATGGTTTGTAACGGTTGTGTAGATACTGTGACTAAAGCCATTAAAAGTCTAGATGCAGAAGCGGTTGTCGAAATTGATTTACCCACCAAAATGGTAAAAGTAGATGGGAAACCTTCGGAAGAGTCTATTAAAGAAGCCATTACTTCTGCAGGTCATACGGTAGAAAGTTAAACTCAGCGGTTCAACAGGATTAAAGCAACTTCACTCCTCAAGAATTTTTCAATTTTTTCTCAGAACCGATGATAGCAGCCCTACGTCAAAAACTCCCAATTCCTGACTTTTTTAATGCAAATAAGGTTGGGGAGGTTTGGCGTGTCCCCTACCAAAAACGGGCGGCTGAGGCGAAAAAATGGACAGAACACCATCAAATTTCACCCGCAGCTACTGATAAAACGCGGGTTTGTTTATTATTAATTGATGTTCAAAATACCTTTTGTATTCCCGAATTTGAACTGTTTGTGGGGGGGAATTCGGGTCAAGCTGCTGTTGAAGATAATCGGCGGTTATGTGAGTTTATTTATCATCATTTAGGGAACATTAGTCAAATTACTGTAACCCTCGATACTCATCAAACCATACAGATTTTTCACCCCATTTTTTGGGTGAATAAAAACGGAGAACATCCCGAACCTGCGGCGACTCTGATTCAGTTTGAGGATGTCAAAAATGGGATCTGGAAAGTCAATCCGGCGGTAGCAAATAGTTTAACCGGGGGAGATTATGAAAAGCTAGAAAAACACGCCCTTTATTATACAGAAAAACTGAGTGAGGCGGGTCGATTTCCCTTAACAATTTGGCCCTATCATTCAATGTTAGGAGGAATTGGTCATGCGTTAGTGTCTGCGGTAGAAGAAGCGATTTTTTTTCATACGATTTCTCGCCAAAGCCAAACCCAATTTGAACTGAAAGGGGATCATCCTTTAACGGAAAATTATTCTGTATTTAAACCTGAAGTTTTAGAGACATTTTCCGGGGGTTTACTAACCCAGAAAAATGATCAATTAATTCAAACTATTTTAGACTTTGATCAAATTCTGATTGCCGGACAAGCCAAAAGTCATTGTGTGGCTTGGACAGTCGAAGATTTACTCACCGAAATTCAACAGCGAGATGCCAATCTCACCCAGAAAATATATCTGTTAGAAGATTGTACCTCGCCTGTTATTGTACCGGGAGTGGTTGACTATACCGAACAAGCTGAAACTGCTTTTCAACGATTTGCAGAAGCCGGAATGAATCGAGTCTTATCGACAGAAATGCTATTCTAACTGTTTCTTAAAGTGCTGGGGGTTCAGCGTCCAATTCTAAGGGAATATCTTCCATTAATTCTTCCTCCCCATCGGGTTCAGGTTCCCCCTCAATTGTTGGATTTAAAAGCGGAATACGAGGTAAATTATTCGGGAGATTATTTAAGGTTGCAGACACCAAAGCATAGCCTAAATAAGCAGGTAAAACAATTGCCATTAAAAAGGCTATCGCCGCAAACCAAGATGTCAAATCAACGGTAGGCCCGTAATGAGTCCGATAGGGATCAAAACGGGGTAATTCTTCACTGGGTTGATCGCGTAAATTTGCAGATCTTTTAAAGCGCACTCGGCGATCATCTAACTTTTCTAACATCATCCAACCTACCTCCGCTTCTTCTTCACAAAGTTTATGAAAAATCGCAGGATTTCTAAATAAATCTCGATTCGCTCTAACGATTTTATATTCCCATTCTGACAAACTAGAATCATCAACTAGATTGTGTTCCCCTTGTTTTTGTTCAGTTTGTTGTTGTTCAGAATGACCGTTTGGGGGTAACGGGGTAGGGGTTTTATTCGCTGACTCGTAAGGGGTCAAAATTTCCTCCTCCTCAATAGATTGCTTGACAATTGTTTGTTTAACAAAAATCCAACGGCTAATTAAAATAGCTTCTAATCCTAAACCACTAATGATTAGGCTCAAAAAAACAACTTCAGTCATGGAATTGATAGTTTAGGGTCATGGCTAATCCTCCACCTAAAACCAATGATAAATAACATGAATTTCTAGAATTTTAATCAATCTGAATGGGATGAGAGATAACCCTCGATTAAAAAATCTGAGCCAATTGAATGAAACGTCACTCGTTCTAAGGTTAACGCTTGATTCATCTGAGTTAAACCCAAATCTCCAATCGGGGAGGGTGCCATTTTTCCACCAATAAGTTTCGGTGCAATAAACGCCCAAATTTTTTGAACAGCCCCCTCAGAAATAGCCTCAGCAGCAAGCGTTCCGCCACATTCCCACAACACATTTAAAAATTGACGTTCATATAAATGAGACATCACAGTTTTCGGTGTTAGAGGAGACAAAACAACCACTTCAACTCCTTTTTTCTGTAACTGTTCTTGACAATCCGGATCAGCATCCTTTGTTGTTAAAACCAGCGTATTGGCTGCGGTAATATCCCACAAATTCGCCGACCGAGGTAAATCTAACTGACGACTCATCACCACTCGTAAAGGGTTCGGTTCCCCCTGGTTATGGGTTGTTAAATGAGGATTATCTCGTCGCACCGTATTTCCCCCCACAATCACCGCATCACAAGCCACCCGCAATTGATGAACCTGTTGTCGCGCCGTTGGACTGGTAATCCAAGCACTATGACCCGTCGTAGTTGCAATTTTGCCATCGAGAGTCATGGCATATTTTAAGATTCCCAACGGTTGATGGTGCAGAATACGATGAACAAATCCTTCGTTTAACCGTTGACAAGCCTCTTGTTCTACACCGACCATCACCTCAATTCCGGCTTGCTTTAATCGTTCAATTCCCTGACCTGCAACTAAAGGATTGGGATCAACCATTCCCACAACCACTTTAGCGACTTTTGCTTTTATTAAAGCTTCAGTACAAGGAGGAGTTCTTCCGTAATGATTACAAGGTTCAAGGTTCACATAAACTGTTCCACCTTCGGCTTGTTCTCCGGCGTCTCGCAATGCAAACACTTCTGCATGGGGTTGACCCGCCCCCGGATGAAATCCCTCTCCAACAATATTATGATTATTTTGAACAATAACAGATCCCACTAAAGGATTAGGTGCCGTTTTTCCTAAAGCACGACACGCCAACTCCAGACAACGAGACATCATCTGACGATCAAATTCTGTGGGGCTTTGGGGAACGTTGGGGGGAGTCATCGGTTCATCAATAGGAATTTTTAACTAATATATCGCGGCGGAGTCCCACTCCAAAAACGAGGGCGTTGGGGTTGGGATGAATTGTGATAAAATAATCTTGTTGGCATAGAACACAAAAACGCGAAAACCAAGCGTAGAAAAATTTAGCCTTTGGAAGACGGGTGTCTGCCTGTGGACGCTGTATAAGACCCATTTGTATTCATACAAAAAGGCAACGGCGAGTGAAATAGGAAGCCTACACCATAAGCGAACAGCGTTGGTGATAGGTACTTCACTTTAGAGTGTAGCGAAATTCTGGGAAAGTCGAGGAAAACAGGAAACAGTCACCCTTAAACAACTCATAACTGCCTACAGACGTAGCATCCCAACAAATCACTGTAACTGTCTCCCCATTCCCGACTTTACCTGTTCCAGGGCCATCGAGTCCCCATTTCTGTGAAAGCTGAAAAGACAAGATATATGACTAAAATTCCCACACCGATTAAAAACGGAATGATATCATCAGGCATAATCAACAATGGGGTATAAAGACCATAAACAACAGTACAACTCTGGCTTATTCCTTAATAAAAATCTATCATAAAAGGATGAGTGGTTGGAAATAAACATTCAGCGATTTGGAGTGTAGAATCCGTGCATTCTAACCATCCCATCTGTTGTAACTGTCGAGGATTTAACAAACCTGTATACAAAGGAGATAAAGACCCAATAGTTAGCTGAAAATCTCCCCGACCGCCTCGCGTAACTTGTCCTTGACCTTGAGAAACTTCTAACACAAAGTTTCCTTGATTGTCTTCAAGTAAACTATCTATAATAGATAAATGTAACTGAGCTTCTAAACCCGGGGGATAAGCCCGATTTTCTAAAGCAGCAATCAGATCAACAATTCGCAACATCCAGCGTTCATAGTTAACCATTTTAACATCTTGTTCGGTTAATAATAACAGTTGCGGTTCAATCACCCCTCCATGCCATCTACATTGAGAAACTTGGGAACGGTGACTTCCTAAAAAGGTAAATAAACTATTAATTGCATCAGCACTTAATACAACCCAGTCACGAATTTCTACAGATAAATGATCTTGAATGCGTTTTTGTTGAAAAATCACATATCCTTCCGGTTGACTCGCAGAACCGATCCAATATCCATAAAGTTCTTCATGTTCTGGCACCGTTGTAATATACTTCCAAATCACTTGATGACGATCTAAATATCCATCGTTATAAGCGGCTTGCTGACGGTAAACCTCCATTAATTCTTCAGTTTCAATTTTCTTCATTTTCTCCAATTCAAGGGTTGAAAGTCGAGGTTTTAGGGTTGATAGCGATAACTCCCATAAACATCGACTTCCCGCATATTCATATCCGACTCGACGATATAAAGATGCGATCGCCGGATATAATGTAGAAATCGGAATTTGTTCAGCGTAAAGTTCTTTGAGGGTTTCCCGTAACAGTTCCACCGCTATTCCTTGTCCCCGATATTCCGGCGCCACACCCACCGCAGCCAGTCCCGCCATCGGAATACAACGCCCCCCAAACCATTGACCCATTTGATAAATTGCTAGCCCTCCGGCAACTTTTTCATTACAACGAATAACGCGAAAATTATTTAACCCAATATTACTCCCATAGTCTTCCCATTCAGACTGGGGAAACCCAAAACATTGACAGAGTATTTTTCCTAAACGTTGACTCTCATCGTGATCTTTTGCTACCGATATTTTGAGATCGTAATTCATAAATAGGTCTAAAAAATTGAACAGTTTGATGTTATGATTTCAGTCGGGCGATCGCATCAATCAATCGCTCAATCTCAGATTGTTCAGTCAAATAATGAACACAAGCCCGAATACAATCTGGATTTAAAATCGTTCGGACACAAATATTGTCTTCTTCCAACGCCTCAACAATTGCTTTATGGGTTAACCCATTCGTGAGTTGAAAAGAAACTAAACCCGCTTCTGGGGGAGAAGTTCTTAAACACTTCACATGAGATAATGCTGCTAAACCTTCCCATAAAGATCGACTCAGTTGACAAATTTGTTGATATCGTTCTTCTGTTGTCCCCCATTGGTGATGAAGCTGAATAGACTGTCTCAAACCTTCACACAATGGATAAGCCGAAGTTGCCACCTCATAGCGTCTAGCATCCGGTTTCCAGTTAACAGGATTTCCCATTTTGTCATACTGAATACCCCGCCACCCAATATAAGTCGGAGATAACACCGTTAACGCCTCTGGGCTAATATAACATCCCCCCAACCCTTCCGGCCCACACCACCATTTATGACCCGTAAAAGCGTAAAAATCAACCCCAGACGCAGTTAAATTCAACGGTAAAACCCCCACAGACTGCGCCGCATCCACTAACACTCTCACTTTTCCATCTTGATGATTATGACAACATTTAACAATTTCATCTAACGGTAAAACTTGACCCGTATTCCATAAAATATGACTCATCACCAAAAGGCGAGTATTCCGCTGTAAATGCGCTTGAATGACAGAAACCGGATCACCTTCATTTAAGGTTTCCCGCAACGGACAAACCGACACCTCTAGCTGAAAACGACGTTGAAGTTCCTGAACCGCAGCCATAATTCCCGGATGTTCACAGTCTGAGAGTAACACACCATCTCCCGGTTGCCAATCTATCCCCCAGAGGGCAATATTACAGCCTACCGTCACATTTTCCGTCAAAGTTATCGTTTCAGAGTCTACCCCCAACTCCTTCGCCATAGACTCCCGCAGGCGGTTACAAGTCTCCGTCACCCAAGTTCCCGCCGCCCCGGAAAATGGGCCTTTTTGTTGAACTTCTTTGTAAGATTGATAAATTGCATCTAGAGACACCAGAGGCAGAGACCCTTGTCCGCCATAATTAAAGTAAGCTTTGTTGACTAAAGCAGGAAACTGTCGTCGATAACTTTCTAATGTTAAATTCGTCATAATGATCTGAATCTGCTATCAATGGTCATCTATTGCTGTCTTTCTTACCCTATACCATGAAGTTGGGCTTCACTCCTAATCAGGGATAGATGAAAATCAACATTGAACCGCTTCGCTGTTTATGGGCTTCCTCATCCTCTGTAAACGCCTTCTATCTTAGATCACTTCAACCCAGATTTCATGTTAATTACTGATCAAAAACTCTTATTCTACCAACGGTGTTCTCGGCGTACCTATCTTGATTTTTATGGAGATTTTAGTCTAAAAGAACCTCCCAGTGATTTTTTACTCAAGTTAATGCAAGATAGTTTCAATTTTCAGCAGACTATTTTACTTGATCAAGTCTATGATCAACCGAATTATCCCAAAGGAGACTGGATTTTAGGCGCTCAAGCCACTCTCAATTTAATGAAACAAGGGGTTGAACGGATTCACAAAGGGGTTTTACTCTTGAGTGAGGAACCCCTAGAAAATCTTCAAAAACTTGATCAGTCTGATTCCGTTATTTTATTGAGTTATCCTGATTTATTGATGAAACGTCCCGGACTCTCAAAGTTTGGCGACTGGATGTATGTTCCGACTGATATTAGACTGGGTAAACGTCCTAAACTCGATTATCAAATTATTGCGGCGTTCCATGCTTTTGTTTTAGGTAGAGTTCAAGAAAAAATGCCGGAAAAATCTTGGCTTATTTTGAGAGGAAAGGGACCCTATCCTGTTAATTTAAATCAACGCCTTCCACAAATGCAGCAAATTTTAAACGACTGTATTGAAATGCTGAATAAACAGCAAGAACCTGAAGTTTTTATCGCTCGACAAAAATGTAATTTATGTCAGTGGTATAATTATTGTTATGCGATCGCACAATCGGAAAATCATCTCTCTCTACTTCCTGGTGTCACCCCAGTTCGTTATACCCGTCTACAAACGTTAAATATTACAACCGTTACATCTTTAACCCAAACTACGCCCGATTTTTTACAAGACTATCCCGAATTTAACGAAGGAATAGCCGCCCAAATTATTCAACAAGCCAATGCAACGTTAAACAATCAACCTATTCTTCGCACTTCAGAACAATCCATTCAAAATGGAAAATTAACTTCGAGTCTTACCCCTTCTTATGCGAGACAATCTTCTCTCCTTCATTTATTAACCCGTTCCCCTATTGAACTGTATTTTGATATTGAAGCCCAACCCGAAT
Source organism: Limnoraphis sp. (assembly GCA_050485465.1). GTDB lineage: Bacteria > Cyanobacteriota > Cyanobacteriia > Cyanobacteriales > Microcoleaceae > Capilliphycus. The sequence goes on from JBJHBL010000013.1 coordinate 21,191, forward strand.
TAAACCTAGATTATTTACATGGCGTTTTAGTCGTTGACAGGCGTTCAAACCGTCAAAAAATCTATTCTTTTCTCGCCGATAATCAAGCTGACGAAGCTAAAATTTGGCAAGAATTTTTAGACCTAGTTTGGACTTATCCTATTGCACCCGTATTTCATTTTTGTGACTACGAACCCAAAACCATTCAACGATTAGCAAAAGTTTATCAAACCCCCGACTACCTGTGGAAACCCCTGCTAAAACGATTAATTGATATTCATCAGCAAGTCACCCAACTTGTCACCCTTCCCGTCGAAAGTTATGCCTTAAAACCAATCGCCCGATGGATGGGTTTTGAATGGAATGATCCGAGTGCTAATGGCGCTCAATGTGTATACTGGTATGAACAATGGCTAAAAACAGGCGATCGCACTTTACTTGATACCATTGTTCGCTATAATCAAGATGATTGTCAAGCCACATTTCATGTCAAAGAATGGTTAACAAATTTTTTAGAAAACTCTTATTAAACTCAGGATGAACGTCAAAGCCAAACCCCATATCCTTATGTTATTAGAAGGACTGATTATCCTTTTATTAGTGATAACCAAGCCCACCGTTACACTAGCCCAAAAAATAAGTTGGAATTTGATGGGACAAGCCACAATTCCCACAGGTTTTGTTTTTCAAAATACAGAATTGGGCGGTTTATCCGGAATTACCTATAATCCCAATCAACAAGTTTATTATGCCATTTCTGATGATCGTAGTAGCATCGCCCCTGCCAGATTTTATACCCTAAAAATCGATTTAAGTTCTGAACCATTCTCAACAGAAAAAGTAGAAATTATCGCTCAAACAACCCTGTTAAATTCAGACGGTGTACCTTTTCCTGAACTAACAATTGATCCCGAAGGAATAGCCTATACAGGAAACAGTATCTTCATCTCCTCAGAAGGAGACGTTTTGCGATCGCATCTCCCTTTTATTAAAGAATTTTCCCTCGACGGAAAAGAACTCCAAAGCCTTCCCCTCCCCGATAAATTTCTCCCCGCAACCGATGGAAGCCAACGGGGAATTAGAAATAATTTAGCCTTTGAAAGCTTAACCCTAACTCCCGATCAACAATATCTTTTTACCGCCACCGAAAATGCACTGGTTCAAGATGGCGAAACCGCCACACCCACCGCAGGCAGCCCTTGTCGAATTTTACGATATAATTTACAAACAGGTCAGCCCGATGAAGAATTTCTCTATATTACCGATCCCATTGTCACAATACCCCGTTTTCCCCCGAATTTTCAGACCAATGGTTTAGTTGATTTATTCGCCTTAGATGAACATCATTTACTCGCTTTAGAACGTTCCTTTGCATTAGGCGCAGGATATCAGATCAAATTATTTGAAGTCTTTCTCGATAGCGGCGATCGCATTCAAGGCTTAGATCGAATCAAAGGAATTATATCCACTCTCTCCCCTGTTCGTAAAACCCTATTATTGCATTTAAATACCCTCAATATTCCCCTAGACAATATCGAAGGCTTGACTTTTGGGCCAATATTATCCAATAATCAGCGATCGCTAGTCTTTGTCAGTGACAACAATTTCAACGCGCTGCAAATTACCCAAATCTTAGCCCTAGCAGGGGACAGTGACCAGTGAAGACAGTTTACAGTGACCAGTGACCAGTGACCAGCTTTTACAGTTTACAGTTTACAGTGACCAGTGACTAGTTAAGACAGTTTACAGTTATCACTATTGCCTCTTTCCTTCTGCCATCTGCCATCTGCCTTCTGCCTTCTTCTATGTTTCCCAAAAAATTTTTATTTTCCCCTTGACATCTTCAGATAGATAGTGCAGAATAGAATTTAGTCAAAAAAAGGGACTGTAGTTCAATTGGTTAGAGCACCGCCCTGTCACGGCGGAAGTTGCGGGTTCGAGCCCCGTCAGTCCCGTAAAAAAGCAATAAAAAGTTAAGCTGAGTCACTCAGTGTAGCAACAACCTGTCAAAAAGGGAAATCTAAGGGTGGAGAAAATATGCCCTTAGTATAGTTTTTGGGCGAATAAGACTCGACTCAGGAAGATTCAGCCAGAACACCGACACAGACTTGGTAGAATGAGATGAAGATCAAGTGATCACCCCAGTCGCACCAGAGTAGAACCATTCAAAAGGTGCTTACTCAGCCTGCCGTTGTCAAGTTTATTGATAAATTGCACCTAAATCTAGAATTTACATCCTTAAATTAGTATGAGTGTCAGAGTTCGTCTTGCCCCCAGTCCCACCGGAAATCTTCATATTGGTACAGCGAGAACAGCTGTCTTTAATTGGCTATTTGCTCGCAACCAGGGCGGTAAGTTTATCCTGCGAATAGAAGACACCGATCTAGAGCGATCGCGCCCAGAATACACCCAGAATATTCTAGACGGACTCCAGTGGCTCGGTCTAGATTGGGATGAAGGCCCGTTTTTTCAATCTAAACGTCTAGACTTATATCGTCAATATATTCAAACCTTGCTCGATAAAAGTTTAGCCTATCGCTGCTACTGCACATCAGAAGAACTCGAACAGATGCGAGAGGCTCAAAAACTCAAAAATCAAGCCCCCCGTTATGATAACCGCCATCGCAACCTAACCCCCGAACAACAAGCCGCCTTTGAAGCAGAAGGACGCCAAGCAGTGATTCGCTTCAAAATCGACGATCATCGCGAAATTGCTTGGAATGACTTAGTTCGAGGTCGAGTCGTCTGGAAAGGAAACGATCTCGGGGGTGATATGGTTGTCGCACGGGCGTCAGGGGACAATCAGATCGGTCAACCCCTTTATAACTTAGCCGTTGTCGTCGATGATATTGATATGGCAATTACCCATGTGATTCGGGGAGAAGATCATATCGCAAATACGGCTAAACAAATTCTATTATATGAAGCGTTTGCCGCATCCATCCCGGAATTTGCTCATACACCTCTAATTCTCAATCAGGAGGGGCGGAAACTCTCAAAACGAGATGGTGTGACTTCAATATCTGATTTTCAACAAATGGGGTTCACCGCGTCAGGGTTGGCGAATTATATGAGTTTGTTAGGTTGGACTCCACCCGACTCGACTCAAGAAATTTTCTCCCTGAGTGATGCCGCCAAACAGTTTAGCTTTGAACGGGTGAATAAAGCCGGGGCAAAATTTGACTGGGACAAGTTGGACTGGTTGAATAGTCAATATATTCATCAAATGCCAGTCGGTGAACTGACAGATTTGTTGATTCCCTATTGGCAGGATGCCGGATATCAATTTGAACCGGAAAGCGATCGCCCCTGGTTAGAACAACTAACGGCTTTGATTGGCCCGAGTTTAACTCGTCTGAAAGATTCAATTCAGGAAGCAGAATTATTTTTTGCTCCCACAATTAAACCTGATGAAGAAGCTCAAACTCAACTCCAACAAGACGGGGCGGTGACTGTTATCCAGGCGATTTGTGAAAAAGTGGACTTTGATCAACCTTTGACGAGCGATCGCGCTCAAGAGATTATTAAAGGAGTCACCAAAGAAACAAAATTCAAGAAAGGGCTAATTATGCGATCGCTCAGAGCCGCTTTAACCGGAGCCGTTCATGGCCCGGATTTAATCGAATCTTGGGTTCTTCTCCATCAAAAAGGAGTGGATCGGGTTCGTTTTGAAAACATTTTGAACGGTTGATTTTTCTACGAGGTTAATATTATGACAGATTCTTCTAAATCTCAAAAACCCAACTCTAAGACTCAGGGCGTCGGATTTCAAAAATTGGATAATCAAGCTGAGTCAACTCCATCTGAATCGTCTGCCAAACCGGCAGAAGCCAAAAAGCCTGAACCGGAGGTTCCCACGGAGTCGATCTCTATTTCTCCAGTGACGCCGGAACCGAAAAAAGCGGAAGCTAAACCCCCAGAACCTCAACCGGAACCTGTAAAAGCAAAAGAACCCGAAATTCAAGTTCCTCCTCAGCCCCCTGCACCCGAACCCGAACTGACAAAAGCCGAAGTTCAACCGGAAATTCCTGTCACTCCGAAACCTCCGGCACCCCAACCGGAACCGACAAAAGCCGAAGTTCAACCGGAAGTTCCTGTCACTCCGAAACCCATAGAACCGAAATTGGAACCTATCAGTGCTACTCAACCTTCGGTGCTATCGAAACCCGAACCGATCAATGTTGTTAAACCTCCTGCCGAAATTAAGATGGAACCCACAAAAACTCCTAGCGTCCCTGTAGTAGTAGAAGAACCTACGGTAGAAACCTCTCAATTTGATGTGCAAGCGATTAAGGACAAAGTTATCTATACTATCTCAAATTTACCCGAGAATTTCAGTAAGTTCTTTGGAGAGTATCAACGTCCTCTATTAACAGTGACAGGAATCATCGTTATTATCATCACTGCGAAAGCATTAGTTGGTGTATTAGATTCCATTAATGATGTTCCTTTAGTTGAATCTACACTGGAAATTGTAGGGATGGGATATTCGGGATGGTTTGTCTATCGCTATTTGTTGCGTTCTGAAACTCGCCAAGAGTTACTGTCTAAATTTGAGTCTTTGAAAGAAGACGTTTTGGGCAAAGATTCATAATGCTGTTTTTCGTTTGACTCTCAAATTTTGTGTTGAATCTTCTCAATTTCAACAGAGAGGGTTGAGGTGTATCCAGCAAATAGGTTGAATTCCCCTGGCTTCGGTTAGGGGAGTTTAGACTCTAAGAAATGATTGATATTTATTCAGATCAGTGCTATGACGTACAAAGCCTTATGTAAGAGTTCTTGATCAGGAGTGTCAAAAACAGACGATTCTTATACCTGATTAGAGTAAAAACCACTTGATCAAAAACTATTAGCCCGATCAATAAATGTAATGATTTTAACCCATTGTTATCCCTCTCGAACTCATTATCAAGCTGATCAATGACAAAGGATCAAAAACGTAATCTAGCACTGGGAGCGATTTTTAGTGTAATTGGGTTATTGCTCAATCTTCCGACCCAAGCTCAACCCCTACAGTATCAAACAACACCCATGTTTGAGAATGTCACCCTCTCCCCCAACTCGGGGCCAGATACACTCACGGTTCGGGGTGTGAGCGGAGGGCCAATACCTGCACAAACCATTTCAGGTCGAGTAGAAACACCAACCGGACCTTGTACGGGCTTTGTGGATGAAAAACCGGATCACAAAATTGTGTTAACGGGTTTTTTTAAGTATCTGAGTTTGCGGGTTCAAAGTAGCGAAGATACCGTGTTAGTCGTTCGAGGGCCGGGAGGAAGTTGGTGTAATGATGACTATCAAGATATGAACCCAGGAATAGCCGGGGAGTGGCTTTCTGGCACCTATGAAATTTGGGTCGGTTCCTATGAACCGGATACTTATCATCCCTATGTCCTGCAAATTACCCGTCAACAACCTTGAGTTATCGACACATAATTAAAGTATTGGCTGAGATAAAACCCGATAAAGGTTTTGTAATTTGTACCCAGTTGCGGGGTTCATTATTCGGATCTCGGAGGAGTTGATAACCATCCACCAGATAAACCTCCTGACCTGCTGGAACCCCGCCGACACGGTCTGATAAACGAGAAGGACGTTCTCGAACTGCCACACCTCCAGGGGCGGCTACTCGGTCAATTCTGCGACACAGAGAAGCAGGTTGTTGGGGAGAAGGCTGAGGCATAACCCCTTGGGAACACAAGACTAAATTACTGCGCCCGTCAGGAAATCCATTAGAAACAAATCCCCGCATCGGAGAGGTAATTTCTACCCAAGTGCGACCTCCAGGCCCCCGAATGCCTCGATAATTGGGAGCCAGAGTGACTTGATCTTGGTGACGTAACTCTCCAACCGGGGGAGAATTGGGAGTGGGTCGAAGGCGAACAGTTAAGCCTTCTGGTTCAGACACCTGACGACAGAGATCGGCGGTGGTTTGAGCGACTCTTTCTTGAGAGGGTACGGCTTGGGGTTGAGCGATCGCAGAAAGAGGGATGGCGATCGCCACGATCAACAAAATACCCAACCTCGGCACCCAGCCTGACTCAAAACATACCATATGTTTTCTTGTTCCACTCGATCACAAATCCACACCATTAAACGTAATTAAAATTGTCTCAAAAAGCGTAAATCACTCCCATAAACCCGACGAATATCATCAAGCTGATGCAACACCATCGCAAACCGTTCAACCCCAAACCCGGCAGCAAACCCGGTATATTTTTCGGGATCATAGCCAACGGCTTTAAACACATTGGGATCAACCATGCCACAGCCGAGAACTTCTAGCCATTTTCCTTGCCATTGTAAATCTACTTCAGCAGAGGGTTCAGTGAACGGGAAATAACTCGCCCGGAAACGTATGGGTAAGTCGCCAAACATCTGACGCAAGAATTCTTTAATTGTCCCCTTGAGATCACTAAAGCGTAAGCCTTCATCAACTGCTAACAGTTCTATTTGATGAAACACCGCCGCATGAGTTGCATCCACGCTATCGCGACGATACACCCGACCGGGTGCGATTACCCGCAAAGGGGGTTGATGCTGTTCCATGTAGCGAATTTGCACCGGAGAAGTATGAGTTCGCAATAAGTTACCATCTGGTAAATAGAACGTATCCTGCATATCTCGGGCTGGATGATCCGGGGGCATATTTAACGCGGCAAAGTTGTAATAGTCGCTCTCCATATCCGGCCCGGTAGCGACGGTATAGCCCAACCCGACAAAAATATCTAAAGCCCGGTCAATGATACCATTGAGGGGGTGAATTTGACCTTGAGGGCGATCAATTCCTGGCATGGTCACGTCGAGGGTTTCGCTTTGCAGTCGGGCTTCGAGTTGAGCCGCTTGCAGGGTGGTGCGTTTATTGTCTAAGTCGGTTTGGATGGCAACTTTGACTTCGTTGGTGATCGCACCAATGCGGGGACGTTCACTCGGATCGAGTTTCCCCATTGCCCCTAACACTTTGGACAGTTGACCTTTTTTGCCAAAATAGTTAATTCTCAGTTGTTCAAGTTGTTCTAGGCTTTGACAAGCGGTAATTTCGCTTTGGGCGTTTTGGCGAAGTTCTTGGAGTTGGGTGTCAATTTGGGTGAGCATATTGGGAATATTTAAAATACAACTTGAAAGTTTCAAGGAAAATTCGTCGTGCCGATTGAATCTGGCGCAGTATACACTATAGACGCTTACTCTATATTCAAGATTACCCCATTCTTAGGCGATCGCTGTGGAGTTGTCGGCAGCTTTCGGTTTGGCCCTACAATTATAAATTGCATCCATGAAACTTTTAATCAGTAATGATGATGGTATTTTTGCCCAGGGAATTCGTAGCCTGGCGAATCATCTGGCAGCAGTTGGCCATGAGGTGAAGGTGGTTTGTCCGGATCAGGAACGATCAGCGACTGGTCATGGTTTAACCCTTCATCAACCCATTCGGGCTGAGAAAGTGGAGTCGGTGTTTCATCCCCAGGTTGAGGCTTGGGCTTGTTCTGGAACTCCGGCGGACTGTGTAAAATTGGCGTTGTTTGGGTTGTTGGAAAGCCGCCCGGATTTTGTGTTAGCTGGGGTGAATCATGGCCCGAATTTGGGAACGGATGTTCTTTATTCCGGTACGGTATCTGCGGCGATGGAAGGAATGATTGAAGGAATTCCGAGTATTGCTTTGAGTTTAGGTAGTTATGCGGCGCGAGAGTTTCAAGGGGCGGTTTATTTTGCTGAACGGTTACTCAGACAACTGGAAAATCAACCGTTATCTCAGGTGATGCTGTTGAATGTTAACGTTCCCGCTATACCGTTTGAGGATATTGTCGGGGTGACGATCGCTCGTCAGGGAATTCGTCGTTATATTGATATTTTTCAAAAGCGTGTTGATCCCAGAGGAAAAACTTACTATTGGTTAGCAGGGGAAGTGCTTGAAGATGTTGAAGATCCGCAAAAGACTCTAATTAGTGATGATTTGCCTACGGATGTGCAGGCTTTACGTCAGAATTACATTACTATGACTCCCTTGCAGTATAATCTCACCCACACAACCGGATTGAAAGAATTACAAACTTGGTACAACGAAAACCGTTCAGACTAACAGTTAAAACTCTATGAAGTTGGTTGACAAAAATTAGATTTTATGGTTCATACCTTTAATTTTTGACAATCAATCTCTGAGCTTGGTTTTGCATCTAGATTTCATTTGTCAGTAACAATCCGTATAGTTCGGGGTTGATGATATTTGTCAGAGAGTTAGACTATAGATAGAGATCAACTGAATGTGGTATCGCTGATGTTACACAGGTTGTTCTTCTACTTGCAAGGGGTCGTCAGTTTTGTCTACCTAAGTCCTGTTTGAGTCATTTTGTCTATGAACGCTGATACCTTTAATACATACTCTGTTACTTGTCCGATTTGTCATCATACAAGCATGGTGTCTTCTATTGGGGTGTTTGGTGGACTGTTTACTTGTCCTCATTGTCATACTCATTTTGTTATTAGCAATAGTGGACATTTTGTTCGTGATCCGTTTTGTCTACAAAAATGGGCAGTTGGACAAATGTTACGCCGTCAGAGTCATCCCTGGGCGAGAATACGACGAGATCTGTGGCTAACTCGACGTTTTCCGTTGGCAGTTTTAGTCAGTGGGATTGTATTTTTGAGTTTAGCGATCGCTGCAACCAATCAATTAAATTCTGAACCCAGTACAGTCGATTTTCCGTCTGAGTCTGTAGAATCAAAGGAGTTTAACTAACATTTCTCCTTGAATTGTTTCCACGAACCCTGCTGAAATAGTGGGGAGTTTGTGGCATCATTGATCCAAACTCTTATGAGAGATGATTCTAAATACGGTTAATTTCAAAACTGATGGTTGAGAGAGGCAATAGTCAAGAATAACAAGCAGGAATTGTCAGTGCAACTTTGACAAGCTGAATCAAATCTTAGGTGTTTGTTATTAATGGCTCAAATTGTTAATTGATCTCCGGGAGTTTCACAACAAGAACGAGCGGGATTTTTTTTAATTAAGATAAGTTCTGGGGTGCTACCGACAGCTTGAACAGAATCGAGTTGTAATCGTTTTAAAGTCGCTTTATCCAGTAAAAAATAGGGATGAGTAGATTGCCATTTTAGTTTTAAATCCTCATCCGGGAGGGAACGAATTTTGCGATCGCTGTAAAAATTCAATGAAGGACGAGAATAGGGATGAGAAGTATAAATTAAATCATTGGGAGATGTTCCCCTTTCCACTAAAGCTGCAACAGGTTTAACCGGATAATCTTCTGCAAGTTCCCAAACCCAATTATTTGAACTCACAAACAAAATTAAGGAAACATACATTCCCCAAACTAAAACAATAATAAATTGTCGATCTTTTCGATAAAGAAGCAAAGTAGTCAGGGCAAATGTAATGGATAATGCTGCTAAAGTAATCTGTATATCCATCTCCGAACCCTCAATTGGCAGCAGAGGAATGAGATTCCCAAAATATAGACACCCCAACCAACCGACAACAGTTAACAGGACAAAAACGGGGATAAACTGATCCGGTAAAGGTGCAGGTAAATCTTCAAGGGTATTAGTATTTTCTTGCCATTGTCCGGTTTCGCGATCGCCTTCTTTCCAAACTTGTGCTAAATAAGCCCCCACCGCTAAAGCTAAAGCCGGATAAACAGGTAAAATATACCAGGGAAGTTTAGTCGTCATCAGAGAAACCGGAATGAAATAAACCCCTGTCCAAACTAACACTAATTTTGCCCAACTAAAAATCTGGTTTTTCCAGCTAAAAATCAGTGCAGGAATCCAAAATAATTGCCAGGGCCAAGCATATTTTAAAATCTCTAAAAGATAATACCAGGGCGGGCCTTGATGGTTTTCGACGGGTTGCCAGATCCGTTCCCAAGATTGATCTCTGAGATTAATATTAAAGAACAATTGACCGTAATGTTGCCATTGGGCGGTATACCAAATCGCCACAGGTACTAAACCCAAAAGCAACCCAATCCACAGATATTTACAATACAGCAATCGCGGCGTATCCCAAAATAGGAAGAAAAAGGGAATGGCACCCAGCAAAATTCCTAGTAAAATACCTTTGGTTAAACACAACAACCCAAAAGCCAACCCTGATCCCAGAGCGTAACGCAAATCTCGGCGCGATCGCAACACACAAGCTAACATGACAATCAGCAAAAATAGCACCGTTCCATCTAACATCGCTAACCGCCCATGTCGGACAACTGGAAGTAAGGTTAGATAAACTAAAGCTGAAAAAATCGCCGGAGTTCGTTGACGAAAAAGTTCTAAACCGACAACATAAAGCAAAGGAACAGAAGCGGCGGTTAACATCGCAGAGGGAAAACGGGCAGTCCATTCCTGAATTCCCCAAATATTGTAGACCAGAGCAATTAAACTATGAACTAGAGTCGGTTTATTAAAGTAAGGATCACCGTGCAATGTGGGAAACAACCATTTCAGGTCTCCCTGGGCAATTTCCCGGGCCACTTGGGCAACCAGTCCTTCATCCCAGTCTCGCAACGCCACGCCACCGAGATTAAGTCCAAATAACAAGACTGCCGCAGTGAACAGTGAAATAATCCACAAATAATCAATCCATTGATCTCGAGAATGAGTCTGGTTGCGAGGCTGACCTGTAGCAAAAATTTGACGAGACATACTTAAGGGGGTGAAAATTGCAGACACGCAGCGAGAAATTGCCGCTAAGATATTACAGTGTAACTTTTGTAAAGAAAGGTTGTCAGTCAAACGCCCTATGGAAGTATTAGAGATTAAACGCTCACTCGAAATGTTGTCTGATCGCCTGGGTAAAACCCAGGACTATCTTTGACCTCCCCGCACTCAACGCTAGGGTTCAAGATTTAGAACAAATAGCAGCCCAACCGGAGTTTTGGGACGATCAAGCCACCGCTCAAAAAACCCTGCTAGAGCTTAACGAGCTTAAGTCTATTTTGCAACAATATCAACAATGGCACAAAGTGATAGAGGATACAGGTGCTATTTTAGAGTTATTGGAGTTAGAAACCGATGAGATGCTCTTAGCCGAGGCAGAATCGAATCTAACCCATCTTAATCAAGATTTAGACCGTTGGGAACTCCAACAGCTTTTATCAGCCCCCTACGACAAAAATGGGGCGGTTCTGACGATTAATGCCGGAGCGGGTGGAACGGATGCTCAAGATTGGGCGGAGATGCTGCTGCGGATGTATACTCGTTGGGGAGAAGCTCAGGGCTATAAGGTTTACATGGCGGAACTGTCTGAGGGGGATGAAGCGGGGATTAAGTCGGCAACGCTGGAAATTGAGGGCTGTTATGCCTATGGGTATTTGAAGTCTGAGAAGGGGACTCATCGTTTAGTCAGGATTTCTCCGTTTAATGCTAATGGCAAGCGACAAACCAGTTTTGCAGGCGTGGATGTGATGCCGATGCTTGATCAAGGCGTGCAGTTAGAGATTCCTGAAAAAGATTTGGAGATCACCACCTCTCGCGCCGGAGGAAAAGGGGGTCAGAATGTGAACAAGGTGGAAACAGCTGTGCGGGTGGTTCATGTTCCGACGGGTATTGCGGTGCGGTGTACTCAAGAGCGATCGCAGTTGCAAAATAAGGAAAAAGCGTTAGCTTTGTTAAAAGCGAAATTGTTGATTATTGCTCAAGAACAACGGGCAAAAGAAATTGCAGAAATTCGCGGGGATTTAGTCGATGCAGCCTGGGGAAACCAAATTCGCAACTATGTTTTTCATCCCTATCAGATGGTTAAAGATTTGCGAACAACGGTGGAAACAACAGCGATTGATGATGTGATGAATGGTGAGTTGGATGTGTTTATTCAAGCTTATCTCCGTCAAGAAAATCAATTGGTAGCCAGTGAGTCGGCTTAATTCAGTTTACAGTTATCAGTTATCAGTGACCAGGGGACAGTGACCAGCTTTTACAGTTTACTGGCTATCCCTTCCCATTTTTGAATCTAAAATCTACAATCTAATCAACTGAATTGTTGAGGAGTAAAGGACGCCAACAGATGTCCAAAGTCTACAGTACCGATGAACTGATTGAAATCTTGAACTTTGAACGCAAAGCGTGTTTAGATGGAGAACGTCTGAATTTATCTGCGACTCCGGCAGTGGGAAACCCGGTGGTTGATCATTTTCTGAAGCCGGAAGGGATTCAAAAGTTTACGGCTTATCAAGATTTTAAAGCAGCAGTTCATCAATATCAAATAGATTATCAGGTTTCGGGGATTGTATGGCGAGAAATTACGTTGAAGGGAAAAACGCTTTGTTATCCGAAAGTTGATGATCAGTTGATGGCGTTACCTCAAGATATGGAAATTTTAAAAGCAGCGAAGTCTCAATTGCTGGAGTTTTGGTATCAGGTAACGATAGATATGGATTTATATTTGAGTTTGAATGCGGGGAAAAATTATCGGCGCGTTCATCCGGCGGAAATTGATGCGATCGCACAACGTACGGAATGGGCTTGTATTTTAAAATGGGAAAAGTCTAATTTTTTAGAGGTTTTATTACAATTGGGTTGGGGACAGCCAGGAGAGGCGTCTTATCGTCGCGGTTGGCCGCATTCAGGGAGTGAATCTTTTCATGCAGTTAAACCGGGAAAAACTCCAATTTGTTAAGGGTTTTTGAGTTTTTCTTTGACCCAATTTCTAAAGGTTTTTAACAGGGTTATTTCTCCTGTTGTCTTGCTTTGTTCGAGAAATGGGGTGGGTTCAGCACTGAATAACAAAGGAAAAGTTAGACTCAATTCTGATTCTTGATAGTCTAATTATTATCATATCCCCAATATTCAGGATAAACTTTTCCAGTTGTTGTTGTGTTTTCTCTTGATGTTGTTTCACAAACTGTTTAAATCTCTCCCAATCCTGGATTTTTCGATTCTCTCTAATCGGACGGTTCGCGATCGCGCTATAAATCTCCTGTTCTCTTTCTCTTTCCAGCCCAAGATCTAGGGTATTACGGCGGATTTTCATTAATCGACAAATAGCTATCTTTTTTCCCTTCCAAGAAAATTACTTTTGGTTTTTTAGTCTCTATGATTTGACAAAGATGAAAAAAAAGTGTTCCTCTCCTATCTTGAAAACCATTTCTTTTTCCACAAATACTAAAGGTTTGACAAGGAAACCCTGCTGTTAAAATATCGTGATACGGAATTTTACGAATATTTATTGCAGAGATATCATTTGCGGGAATCTAGCCAAAATTTTGAGAATAAACTTTTTGAAAAGCCGGATTTATTTCACAAGAATAAACGCAGCGAAAGCCAGCTTTTTCTAAAGCAATCTGAAAACCACCAATACCAGCAAATCAATCTATAAACCTGATAACCCGAGCTACAATTCCCTGCTGAAACCCTCATGTCAACTTAATTTTAACTGTTGATTTCATCAATAATCAAGTTTACTATTTTACTTCAAAAGAGAGATTTTAGAAAGATATGTTTTCGGGGGATACTCACGCCAGGAAAAACGGTATAAATAGTAATGTAGAAACGTTGCAGAACAACGCCTCTACAATTTTTACAGGTAAAAATTTACGCAGAACGTAACCACTCAGAGTCAGCTTGTTGTTGTTGAAGTTTGTGCATATGTTCAAACAATTTCCAGCAATATTCTTGAGTGAGTCCACAAGTCACCGCACCGCGTAAAACAACATTAAAATACCAATCATTAGGAGCCAGTTCTTCCGGTAACTTATTAATCACCGTATAAGTACGAACATTCTTGTACAATTGACCCTGAGAAGAAACTTCAATCCATTCAGGTTGATAACCACCAACATGAATCCCTTTTTCAGTATCAAAACAAACTTCTTCTCGTTCATCCAGTAAATGAATCATCCGTTGAGGAAGCTGATAAAGAACCCCTTCCACAAAAGAACTTTGGTCTTTAACAATATCTAGCGCTCCGCAATTTCGACGTTGAGATCGCCGATAAAAACCGAGCCGATAACCTTCAAGAATCGCCGAACCAATCACATATTGATAAGTAGACTCTCCCATAGTTCGCTGTAAATCCACTGGACACATACAGGAACCATAAGCAAAGTAATAAAACGTCTCTTCGGTTTTATGGATCAGGGGTTTAGTCTGACCCCAAAACTCCAATTGATTTTTGAATTTCAGCTTAGGATTGACGCTCAACTTGACCTCCTTCTAAAATCGACCCGATCATCTCCAGAAAAAAAATCCCCAAATCTGCTGATTTTCTGAAAAACTAGCCGTATGGGAAAAACAAATCATAGATTGAAAAATCAACACGAATTGCTCAATTGTGATATTTATCTTGTTGAGATATCTATCTTGAGGAACTTGTGTTATTCTAACAAGTCTACTGTTAAGCATACAATTCCGATAGATGATTGAGAGATTCAATTGATACAGATTTATTTTCAACTCAGGTTATCCTGGGCGAAACGCCCCAATCATGGGTGATAATCTGTGCTATGATTCACTAGCTTATAGCTAAGTACCAATAGCTGTAAGGTTTGCTCGACTCCTCACTGTATTAAGCATGGCAAAAATACTATTGCTGCGCTGGATCTTCCCCAGTTTAGTCAGTCTCTTTTTACTCGTTTCTCCTGGAGAAGCGGCTCAACTTCAATCCTGGCGATTTGAAACCTCACAAAATCGACTCTCCTTTACCACTCAAGGCGGAGTCCAACCCCGAGCGTCTCTACTGGCTAACCCCACTCGTTTGGTGATTGATTTACCCGGAACCACACTGGGAAACGTCACCCGTCAACAATCCGTCGGGGGAGCCATTCGAGAAATCCGGATTGGTCAGTTTGAAGCTCAAACCGCTCGAATTGTAGTCGAACTGGCGGAGGGATACACAATTGACCCCCAGATGGTACAGTTTCGAGGTCTTTCTCCTAGTGAGTGGACGGTACAACTCCCTTCTCCACAAGCGATTGGCGGTCGTCCTTCCCCCCCACCCACACCCATCGCCAATCCTCCAGTTAATCTTCCGCCCCAAACTCCTCCGGCTCCTAGCCCCCCGACTCAAACTGCCGTTCAACCTCGACCCACAACAAACCAAACTGCTCTTGATGATGTGGAAGTGCGCGATAACGGGATTGTGCTACATACCAGTGGCCAAATGCCTCAAATCGAATTTAAGCGCAGTCAAGATGGCAGTTGGATGACGGTTGATCTGTTTGGAACAACCCTAGCGGCTCAGTCCAGTAATTTTCGTCAACGGGTGAGTAAAGACGGGGTAAGTGTCACTCAAGTCACGCAGTTATCAAACTCACCCCCCGTCGTGCGGATCACGATGAGTAACCCCAACTCTAGTCAAAATTGGGAAGCTCGACCGAGCGCCGGAGGCGTGGCGATTTGGCCTTCGGGTAGTACACCTCCAGCTATTGCAGTGTCTACAGGTTTAGCCACGATTCAATCAATAGAACTCCAAAATCAAACCTATTTTGTTGTTAAAGCTGATAAACCTCTTAACTACACTCACGGTTGGGATCGAGAAACAGGAGCCTATGGGATTACTTTTTTCTCGGCTAAACTCCCGGAAAATATTCAACTTCCCCAACGACAGGTCGGTGGCCCGCTTTTATCCACCCGAGTTCGCCAAGAAGATCCTGAAACTTTCACGCTTTTAGTTCAACCTGCGACTCGCGTCCAAATTGGACAACCCAGCCAAAATAGCTCTGAACAGCTTATTTTTCCGATGGCGATTAATTTAGCCTCGGTTCCTCCTGTTCCTCCCCCGTCTCAAACGGCTCCTCAACCGCCTTCTAACCCCGGAGCTTCTACGGGGCCTAGACCGCTTTTACCCCCCCGTCAAACTCCCCCACCTCGCAATCCCTTACCCTTTCCCCCTCGCCCTGTGGGTTCAGGTCAACCCTCTTTACCCCGAAATCCTCAAGGACGGGTGGTGGTTGTGATCGACCCTGGACATGGCGGAAGTGATCCGGGTGCTGTGGGGGTCGGTGGGTTGCGAGAAAAAGATGTTGTTTTACCCATTTCTCAGGAAGTCGCACAAATTCTAGAACGGAATGGTGTGAGTGCTGTGATGACTCGTACTGATGATCGCACCATTGATTTAACACCGCGTGTTCAGATGGCGAACCGTTTAGACGGAACTGTGTTTGTCAGTATTCATGCTAATGCTGCGACTCGAGCAGGTGCAACGGGTGTGGAAACGTTTTATTATCAAACGGGTCTTTCTTTAGCGACCTACATTCAAAATAGCATTTTGGCAAATTTCAACATGACGAATCGAGGTGTTAAACAGGCAAGATTTTATGTGTTAAGAAATACAACGATGCCTTCGGCTTTAGTAGAAGTCGGGTTTGTGACGAATACTTATGACGCGAGTATTTTAGCGGATCCCGGTCAACGTAGTGGTATGGCGGCCGCGATCGCTCAAGGGATTTTACAATATCTCCGAGCAAGTGGTTATTAAGCAGTAGTAATTGCATTGCTATGGGTTTTGATCTGATGTTCTTCAGGATTTTTGAGCCTCGCGATCGCTGCTGCATCGCTTTTCTTTCTCTATCGCAGTACAAGATTCGGTGTTTGACATTTCTAAATCCTAGAATCCTCTCTTGGTGCGCATTCCTTAGCTGCTGCTTTGCAGCAGGGTCGCACCGCTTTCAGAGTCTGCCGTAGCAAAATTGCCGATTCAAGTAGCACTATAACTTTTTTTATGATTCAGCCCAACTCTCGCCGCGATCGCCTTGCCGCAGGAAAAGCCCGACGCAAAACGGTTCCCCGTTCATCCCATCGAGAATGGCACCCCCTCAGCAGTCGTGTTGATCCCATAAACTTAATCGAACAATCCAATCAAAAACGTATCCCAAATCTCATCCCCATTCGACATGGACGGATGATGCAATCTCCCTATGCCTTTCTGCGGGGGAGTGCCATTATTATGGCAGCAGACTTAGCGACAACCCCCACCACAGGCATTCAAGTTCAAGCTTGTGGGGATTGTCATTTAATGAATTTTGGCGGCTTTGCAACACCTGAACGGAATCTAATCTTTGATCTAAATGATTTTGATGAAACACTGCTTGCCCCCTGGGAATGGGATGTGAAGCGACTGGCGACTAGCATTATTTTAGCGGGTCGGGAGATTGGTTTGTCGGATCGCAGTTCCTCAGAAGCAACCCTGGCAGCAGTTCAAGCTTACCGATTAGCGATCGCCGAATATAGTCAAATGTCAACTCTGGATGTGTGGTACGCTCGCTTAGACGCTCATCTGTTGATCGAACACGCACCCGATGAGGAAATTCGCAAACACTGGGAACGAATGACGACCAGAGCCTATAACCGCACCTTAGAACAAGCCGTTGCAGATTTAACTGAGGTGGTTGATGGACAGCGACGCATCATTGATGATCCGCCCTTATTGTATCATCTGCCCAATAAAAAGGAATATTTTGAAGAAATCCAGACTATATTTGAGGATTATCGGGATACTCTGCAAGTTGATCGTCAGTTTTTGTTAGATCGATACCGTTTGATTGATGTTGCCCTCAAAGTCGTTGGAGTGGGTAGTGTAGGGACTCACTGTGGTGTTGCTTTATTAGTTGATGATAATGACGATGCGTTATTACTTCAATATAAAGAAGCCAGACCCTCCGTATTAGAACCCTATACCGAAAAATGCCCCTATTCTCACGATGGACAACGGATTGTGAGTGGACAACGTTTAATGCAGGCAGCGAGTGATATTTTTCTCGGTTGGACAAGCAATCAAAAAGGGCAGGACTTTTACTTTCGGCAATTTAGAGATATGAAAACCTCAATTCGGCTTAAAGGAATGTCTGCCCCGAGTTTAGAAGATTATGCCGAGATTTGCGCTTCCGCCCTTGCCCGCGCCCATGCCCGTACAGGAGATCCTTCCCAAATTAGTGGCTACCTGGGTAAAAGTGATGGGTTTGATCGGGCGGTGACTGATTTTGCTTTAGCCTATGCTTATCAGGTTGAGCAAGATCATCAAGCTTTAGTTGAAGCCGTACAAGCAGGACGTCTAGAAGCCATAGTGTAATTCTATCGGACTTATCCGAACTCCTGTTCAATAATCCGCCAACTCGCGGCTTTCACAGAAGGTTCCAAACTTAATCGACTAACAATTCTTTCTAAAAAGCCATCATCACGGGTTTGAGTGGTCATTTCCGCTTCCACTTCCACCCGATCTTCAACATCTTCTAAATCTTCACTCCGCAAAGAACGTAATTTCAAATGTTGACCTTGACTGATAGATTCTAATAACAAAGCCCGCACATGAGCTTCATCCTCACTTTCACAAATCAGAGAACATTGATAACACAATTCTAACTCTGTTCCCTTGAGCGGTTCCTGATTAATTCGATAGCCTAAAGGACGTAAAACCGTATTAGAAATCAAAACGGCGATCGCACCTAATAACGCTTCCGAAAAGAAACCCGCCCCGGATAAAGCCCCAATTGCTGCCGCACACCAAATGGTTGCTGCTGTGTTTAACCCCCGAACACTCAATCCTTCTTTTAAAATCACACCCCCCGCTAAGAAACCAATCCCGGAAACCACCTGAGCAGCGATCCGAGTGGGACTTCCTTCATCGGGGGTGAGGACGGAAAGGATAACAAATAAAGCCGCTCCCGTTGCAACTAATGTACTGGTTCGTAGCCCTGCCATTCGCTGTCGCCATTGACGTTCTAGGCCTAAAGCCGCACCCAGAAAAAAGGCAACAGCCAGGCGCGCCAGCGTTTCTGTCCAATCCATCCCTCACCTCCACAGTCATTCATGGTTTCTTCTGTTGATGATTATCCTCGGCAGCCATCAAAATGGGTAATTTTGACATTTCTAACTGCCACCATAGGGCATCTAAGCGCTTCACGGCTTCAACTGAAGATATCTTACCACTGGTTTCCAAAGCACAAATAATTGAAGCCTGATTTGTGAATTCTTGCAAGGCTTGATTAAAATTCAGATGCTCTGGGGTAGACTCTCCACGATAACGAGAACAGGGAGAGAGCATTTTCTTGAGCGTGATCTCATTGCTTACAGGTGGGTTTACAGGTGGGTTATTGGTCTCAATTCCGGGTTTTTGTTTTAAAAATTCAACGAGGATTTGGCGATAACGACGGGTATCACGTTCTTCTAACTGTTTAATCCAGGTTAAAGCCACCGGAATATTCAGTTGGGCAATCAACCGATGCCAGGATTGTTTCATCTGGGAATAATGCAGTGAAGGAACAGATTCTCCTAATCGTTTCAGAGTTCGGGCAGGACGTAGCATCGACTGTTCAGACTTGACAGCCATTGTTTGCAGAAGTTCACGACGCCATTGACAGGATTCCCGTTTAGCCATCATTTTATAAAGTTGGGCAATTTCCTGTTTCTGCAAGCAGGTTTTTTTGAGTGCAGAGATTAAATAAGAGCGTGAAACCGTAGATTGATTCATCAATTTAGCATTCATCATTTCAAACCTCCTTTGTTACATAGCGCGACTTGAATTAGAAATCTTTTCAGTTAATCAACTCCAATTAACCAACCGACGAGGGAAAAGTAAATCCAAAGACCCGCAAAGTCTTTAATGGTTGTGATAAATGGGTCAGCGCCTGGGCCGTGATCAAAGCCGAGTTTCAGCATAATCATCGGTAACATTGCTCCTAAAATTGCCCCTAATGTAATCACACAAGTTAGGGCTAAACCCACAACTAAACCCAACTGGGGAATACCATTAGGCGCGCCTTGCCAGAAATAAGCGGCAATTCCTGCAACAGTTCCTAAAATCACTCCCATCATTAAACCAATGCGGATTTCTCGAAACACATAAGAGGAAAGTTTGCTGACGTTAATTTGATTCCAGGCTAAACCTCGGGCAAAAATCGTGCTAGATTGAGTTCCTACATTTCCTCCCATATCCATCACGAGGGGAATAAACACGGCGGCGGCGACAACGGCTTCCAGGGTTTCTTCAAAGCGTTCAATCACACCCCCAACTAAAAACCCACCAATCAGGGTAACAATTAAGAAAATGATTCGCAGTCGAATGGCATACCAGCTTGAACCTCTGACTAGTTTTTCACTCCAGCCTTTATCCCGGGTTAACAGGCTACCTACCCCGGCTTGACCTAAGATGGTTTCTGTGGCTTCTTCTTCAACCAGATCAATGACATCATCAAAGGTGATATCTCCAACCAGTCGTCCTTCGTTATCGACAACGGGAATAGCAGGAAGATCGTTGGTTTTCAGGAGTTGGGCGGCTTGTAAGTCGCGATCGCTGACTCGCACGGCAATGTTATTACCCTCGATTAAATCACTAATCGCTTGATGAGGTTCGGCTTTAATCAGGCTAACAGTACGAATAAATCCCCGATAATACCGTTCAGCATCAATGATAAACACAACGGCGAGTTCGTTGGTATCGAGATCAGATTCATGAACACTGGCTAGAGTCGCCGCCACTGTTGCGGTATTACGAACTGTTAAAAGGCGCAGGTTCATAATCCGTCCTGCCGAACCTTCAGGATACCCTAACAGCAAGTTAACGGCTTCTCGATCTTGAGAATTCAGGTTAGCAATTAGGCGCTTGGTGACTTTGGCGGGAAGTTCATCAAACAGTCGAACATGATCATCAGGATCTAGGGCTTCTAGAAGGCTGATCACTTCCGGGTTTTCCATGTCTTGGATCAGATCGGCTTGTTCTTCTGGGCGAAGATATTCAAAGACGGCGATCGCTTTGTCTTTTTCTAGTAACCGAAAGGCTAAAACTCGCTTGCCTGGTTCAATGTCTAATAGCAGTTGTACGAGTTCAGCCGCAGGTAGGCGGTTTGCTTCTTTTTTTGCGGCTTCTAGTGCATAGGGTTGTAGAAGATCGCCTAATACATTGTGGCGCATGATTCACCTCTGTTTTTTCTGGGTTGATGGGTTATCTTCATCTCAATTTCTAGTTGGAAATTGCAGGATAAATTGTTTAGCTAAACGGTTGGGGTTTAGCTAAAATTTTCCACTCAGGCTTAAAAGCGACAAGCGCTTCAACCTGCTATTTAGAACAAGTTTCAGTTGTTTAACTGCTACTTCTCAACTCAATCTGAGTGGACAACAAAATAACCTGTCTTCTCCTCCGATGAGAAAACTAGTGTAGATATGATCAAGATGGCTCTTCAAAGCTACTTGGGTTTACCTCCTTATCCTTACAGTCACTATGCCCAGCAGTGACCAGAGATGAACCCACAAGCTTTGATTCTAAAGCAACTAGGGCAAGTTCACCAAACCAATCGACTGCCAGCCACAGCTAGGGCTAGGGTCAGGGTCTTCGTCAGACCAGATAGACTCTTGCAGTGTAGTGATGGAACTACAACTACTAGGAATCTCCATAGATTGAATTTCCTCAAAAAATTAATGCAATATGACCAACTGATCAATAGATTAATCTGAAGACCAGGTGATTGGCATTGTTTTAATTTGACGATCCCATCGCGCTCAAGCGAGGGACTCTCAAACTCTGGGGTTTAAAACCCACCTCATCTTAATGCTTTTTTTGTGTATTGTCAAACATTTGTTGGCTTTTTCTCTCCTGTGTGAAACAGCAGTGCCTTCAAACCGACATTTTCAAGGGAATTGTTTCTCTAATCACCTGCTCTCCCCTGTCTAGGAAATATAGCGCATAAGTTATATCAACTAAAACTATGTATAAATTGCAGGTGTCAAGCCTTGTTGCATCAGTCTGTTATTAAATTTAGGGAGCATCTACAGTACCTACAGGCTAATTGTCTTTGGTTTATCCCACCACTTTAGCTGATCCATTAATCTGATTAGCTGTCTTTTTAGTTGGCTCGTTTAAACCGACCTAACGTAGTGTATCTGTTTTTGTCTTTAGAGGAAATTACGATGACGATTCAAGAAATGTTGAAACAAGCCATGAAGCAAATCGATGAGTCTATTACCTTTCCCATTTTTCAACGAACGGAAGAATCTATTGATGAAATTGTGTTAGCGTCAGATGTGGATGGTATTCGGTATTACTTAGTTCGTTCACGTCCTCCTGAAGATCATTCAGTTAATTTAAGTCCTCGTGAACAGTCAATTGCTCGTTTAGTCGCTCAGGGTTTACCCAATAAATGTATTGGGAAAGAACTGGGAATTAGTCCTTGGACTGTGGCGACTCATTTACGCCGTGTGTTTAAAAAACTTGATGTTAATTCTAGAGCAGAAATGACGGCTCGACTCATTCAAAGCAATTTACTGAACAATTAGTCTGACTGTTTTTTTATCTCAGATCAAACGGGGATAAAGTCACTCAATTTTTTCTCGTTTTTGCAGTTTTATCTTTTCTAAGATTAGTCTAATCAGTGGGTATCACTCTAATTTTCGTGCTGTTATTGCCAGAATCTTTATGATTTTTAACAGTGAATAGACCGAGTTAAAACCTCGTGAAACTCAACCAGACTGGGATGAATTCTCAAGCACTTTTTTATAAATGCGATCGCATCGTTGGGTTTCGACTCCTGTTGTCGGTTGATAGCCTTGACTTTCATAAAGTTTAACGGCTTCTTTCAAGATGCTTGCTGTTTCGATCCAGATTTCTTGAAAACCTTTTGCTTTAATTGTCTTTTCTAACTGATTTAACAAAAATTTTCCTAAGCCTTGTCCGCGTACCGCAGGCAGTAAATACATTTTGCGAATTTCTACGGCATTGTTACCCCGTTTGATCGGATAATAAGCCGCAGTACCTACTATTTTATTTTGCTGTTCAACTATCCAAAATTCTCCCCCGGTTTGCTGATAAAATTTCTCGACATTATAAACATCTTCATCTGCGCCTGTCGGTTCACAACCTAACCCATATTCAGCTAAAACCGAAGCAATTAAATTAAAAGCCGTTTCGCGATCTTTTGGTTCCCAAGAGCGAATGATAAACGGTTGATATTCTATTTTCATCATCTTTTTGTTCTCCTGATTTTTTAACTATGTATTCTGGGTTTAGGAAAGGGAGTTGAAAGAATCTGACTCTCAATTTCTGATAATTCTTCTAACCGTTCATTCACAACATCTGTCTCAAAATAAGTTGTTGCTAAAATCCAATAATATCCATAATGTCGCGCTTCTGAAGCCATTAAACCCCGATAAAAGGCTGCGAGTTCGGGATCAGGACAATGAGCGCCCAATAAGCCCAATCGTTCGTGACTGCGGGCTTCTATGAGACTATAAACTAATAGAAAATCAAGCATTCGTTGGGGTTCATGGCGACGAATTTGTTTATTGAGTTCAGAACCATAGGGCGGTGCATCTAGGGGGGCTAAAGGAATACCGCGTCGTTCTAACCATTGATTGACTTGTTCAAAATGTTGCAGTTCTTCTTGGGCAATGGCGGTTAGAGTTCGGACTAATTTTGTACTAGATGGATAGCGAAACATTAAGTTTAATGCGACTCCGGCGGCTTTCCGTTCACAGTGAGAATGATCTAATAAAATAGTGTCTAAATTGGCTAATGCTTTTTCTAACCAAGCCGATGAGGTGGGTTTTTTGATAAATTTAATTCGAGGAGTTGTATGGGTTTTCATTGTCGTTTCCTTAAAAAAGATAAGGTTTGTAATGATAGCGGGTTGATCTCGGTTTACGGATTACTGTTTTTATTCTGTCATCCGATCTAATCGTTCTCGAATTGAAAGATTCAATAGCGATCGCAAAAACAAGAATAAACCCAACCCAGATAAGCTAAAAATTGCGATCGCCCAGCCTTGATAATTGCCGATTAACAGGATAACACCACACAAAGCAGTAAATCCTGCCCAACAAGCATGAATCAGGCTTTTTAGGGCTAAATTGACTCGCCTCAAAGCGCGATCGCTTTCTACGGATCGAACCCTAACCCGTAATTCTCCTTCTTCGATGCGTTGTTCTATGCGTTGAATTAGTTGTTCGGCTTTACTGGGTTGTTGTAGTTTAAATTTAACAAATTCTCGGGCTTGTCGGGCTAATTCTCCGAAAGTATTGCTATGTCCGGGAAGTGTTGTTAAACTTTTAACAAAAGGACTTGCACTGGCAACTAAACTATATTTCGGATCGAGTATTCTGGCAATTCCATCGAGTGTGGTTAAAGATTTTAAAATAAATGTCATCTCCGCCGGAAGCCGAAAAGGTTGCTGTTCAAACATGATATAAACTTCTTCTTTCAGTTGATTAAAGGCTTGAAAATCAATGGGTTTTTCGGTAAATTCATCCAGAAGAAAGCGAATCATTCGGCGAACCGGGGTCATATCAGGAATGGGATCTATTAAGCCAATTTTAATTAAGCTATCTAACACAACATCTGTATCTTTTCTCATCACGGCGAAAAAAGTTCTAATCATTTCATCTTTTTCGAGAGACTTAATCTCAGCCATCATCCCAAAGTCATAAAAAATCATACTTCCTTGTTGATTGATAGCAATATTACCTGGATGGGGATCCGCCTGAAAGAAGCCATCCTGTAAAATTTGTTTGAGATAACAGCAAATTCCAATTTGATTAATTCGTTTTGCATCGAGTCCTGCCGCTTCAATTTGTTTACGGTTATCGATTTTAATGCCGGGCAAATATTCCATAGTTAACACTTTATGGCTGGAATATTCCCAATAGATTTTCGGGACAATTATCTCAGGAAAATTTTTAAAATTATCTCTAAATCTATCTGCATTTTTGCCTTCTTTTACATAATCAATTTCTTGATATAAGATAATAAAAAATTCATTATAAATGGCTTCAATATCATAAACTTTTGCCCAATCAAAATATCGATAACAATAATTGACAATTTTCCGAATCGCTTCTACATCTAAATCAAATAATTGTTTTAAACCGGGACGTTGAACTTTAACCACAACATCTTCTCCCGTGTGGAGTCGGGCTTTATGAACTTGTCCAAGACTAGCCGCCGCTAGAGGACGTTCATTAAAATCGCGATATAAACTAAACAGTGAATTTCCTAATTCTGACTCAATAATAGCGATCGCTTCAGGTGTTTCAAACGGGGGAACTTTATCTTGTAACTTTTCGAGTTCTTCGACATATTCTATGGGTAAAATATCCGCCCGAGTGGATAAGGCTTGGCCAATTTTAATAAAAGTTGGGCCAAGATCCAGCATGGTTTTCACTAACCATTGGGCGCGTTTACGCTTTTGTTTAGAACTATTATTAATCACCAATCGATCCCACCACAGGAAAAACATAAATTTCCCAGCAGCACTAAACACATCAATTTGTCGAGTTAGGGGAGAATATCGGGTGCGTTGCCAACGCAGGGGTTGATGAGACTTCTTGATGAGCATAGGTGGGTTTGTGAGGAGTCGATATAATAGTTAATTGTAGTTGAGTCGGGTCTTGGAGTTTGTGAAAGTTTCTACTCAAAATGCGCTATGTCCCGATGACAAATCAGGTGATTGCTCAATTGTCCGATAATTTCTAAACAAGCAACCGAACCGCTCCAATCATAACAGGAGTGGTTATCCTGTTTCTAAATTATCTCAAACACCGACAGCGTATTAAACTAGGGACTAGGATGGTGTAAATTACAGTTGATCGCATCCTAGCCTGTTCAATGCCCTATTTTCAACTCTTATGAAGCTTCGTTCGTTTTTCACAATTTTAGCGGTGAGTTCAGTGGCGATCCTGCTACTGGGTATCGGTACATTATACAAGTTATTGGGTCACAGTCCAATCGCGTTGATGGGTGGGGGAGTGACAACTAGACCCAGCGCAGCTATTTTTGTCCCGAAAACTGTTCCGGTGATGGTATCATTACTGGTGAACCCGGATCGGATTGAAGCCTTTGAACAGGTGATCGCCCCCCCTCAAGAGCGTTTGCGATCGCACCAGGAGTTAAACCGGATCAAGAAGATTCTACTTGCCAATAGCAATTTTAACTATAACCGCGATATTAAACCCTGGTTAGGGAATGAAATTACTCTGGCGTTGATGACGACAGATATTGATCGCAATTTGCAAAATGGTGAACAACCGGGCTATTTATTTGCATTATCCGCCCCCAATGTTGAATTGGCAACTACGACTCTCGGCGAATTTTGGCAGCGACAGCGATCCTTGGGTTCTGATGTAATGTTGAAACTTTATAAAGGTGTTCCTGTCACCTATCGTCAACCGAGTGAAAAGGGATTACCTTCGTTAAGTACGGCGATGATTAATCGTTTTGTTTTAGTGGCAAATTCTCCAAAAATTTTGAGAGAAGCGATTAATAATGTACAGGCGTCGAGTTTAAGTTTAAATGAGTTCCCCCCCTATCAACGGGCGTTAGAACAACTTTCTAATAGACGAGTTGGTTTGGCGTTTGTGAATTTAGGGCGTTGGGGATTAGACTGGGAAAATCGGGAGATTAGCTTACTTTCTCAACCCAGTTTAACTTTATCAATGGGTTTGACTCGGAAAGGGTTATTAGCAGAAACAGCTTTAGTGAAAGCCGTTGAAAATGAGGGAAAATCTATTGAACCTGCACTGTCTCAGCCGGTGAAAGCTTGGCAATATATTAAAGATTCCAGTGCTTTTGCGATCGCGGGAACGGATCTGAATCATCTCTGGGAACAACTCTCGACAACGGTTAAAGGAAATCCCGGTTTAGAAACTTTAGTCAATCAACCGATTACTGTAATTCAAGAGATTTGGGGTTTAGATTTACCCCAGGATATCTTGAGTTGGGTGACTGGAGAATATGCTTTAGCTATGATTCCCCCTTCTGAAAAGCAAAAGCAAACACCTGATTGGATTTTTGTGGTTGAAAAAGCTTCACCTCAAGCTGATCAAGCGATAGAATATTTAGATGAACTGGCTACCGCACAAGGTTATAGTTTAGGAACCTTTGAACTGGGAGAACGTACTCTTACGGCTTGGACAACTCTCAGTCAGTTTCCTGAAAAGTTGAAGAAACCCGAGGTTAATTCTACACTTCTACAAGCCAAACCGAAAGGGGTTCATACAACGGTTGGTGAGTATGAAATTTTTACAACTTCGGTGGAAGCTATTGATCAAGTGCTGAATCTTGTTCAAACCCAAACTTTATTGGATGATCCAGAATTTCAGATCGCCTTTAAACAGATGCCAACGGCTAATGATGGTTATTTCTTTTTAGACTGGAAAGAGAGCGAAGGATTTCTCAAGAGAAAAATTCCGTTATTAAAATTGTTAGAACTTTCGGCTAAACCCTTTTTTGATCATTGGCGATCGCTGACGATTAGCAGTGCAGGTACTGTGGAAGGAATCGCCAAATCGACCATTTTTATCCGGCTGAAATAAACCCATAAAAAAGCCCATCACTGCGCTTTAAACCTGTGTTTTTGGTAAAAATTCCAACTCAAAATGCTTGTAGATCACACCCAGAATATTCTACTTGATTTGATCCAAGCGATCGTCGAGTTCACAAGCTAAAGAGCCAAACGGCAATTAACAAGCAAACCGATGGCGATCGCTGGAAAGAGAACACCGAAGACCAAAAATTAAGCTAAATCAGGAAAGACCTCTCGGACAGCCGGATGCACTAATTGATGATTTTCCACATTTAACCCTTTTGCTAAGGCAGGATTCATGGTCAGAGCCTTCACGCCCTGGTCGGCTAACTGTAACACATAAAATAGGGTACTGTTATTCAACGCCTGTGTCGCTGTCCAGGGTACCGCTCCGGGCATATTTGGCACCCCATAATGCACAACCCCTTCTTCAATATAAGTGGGATGAGTGTGAGAAGTGGGGCGTAATGTTTCCACACAACCGCCTTGATCCACTGCTACATCAATAATCACAGAACCGGGGCGCATTTGACCTACCAAAGCACGGGGAACCAGTGTGGGAGCGCGTCGTCCTAAAACCAAGACGGCGCCGATCAGTAGATCAGCATCGGGAACCGTTTTGTCAATTTGAGACGGGTTGCTGTACAGGTATTCTACTCTTGAACCAAATAAGGTCTCTAAATAAGCCAAACGTTCAACATTGACATCCAAAATCTGAACAACAGCACCCATTCCGATCGCCATTCGCGCTGCCTCTGTTCCGACAACACCTCCACCCAAAATCACGACTTTACCCGGTTTCACACCCGGAACCCCACCGAGGAGAACCCCTCGTCCTCCTTGCTGACGTTCGAGATAGCGGCCGCCAAACTGCACGGATAAACGACCTGCAATAATACTCATCGGAGTCAGTAAAGGCAGTTTCCCGTCGGTCAGTTCTACCGTTTCATAGGCGATCGCACAGACTCCGCTATTGATCAGGTGTTCAGTCAGGGTGCGATCGGCAGCGAGGTGAAGATAGGTAAACAAAAGTTGACCTTTTTGAATCAGGGGATATTCTGAAGGGAGCGGTTCTTTAACCTTCACCACCATTTCCCGGTTCCACACGGCTTCCGGGTGATCAACTATCTCTGCACCTGCGTTTTGATAATCTTCATCGGTAAAACCTGCTCCGTGTCCCGCTTTGGTTTGCACAAATATCCGATGACCTCTTTCGGTACAAACTCTGACACTACTGGGACTCAAACCGACTCGAAATTCTTGATCTTTGATCTCTTTAGGGATACCAATTTCCATTGTGCGCTACCTGAACGGTTTGTCATTTAGATTTTAGAGTTGATCGGAAGAACTGGTTGGGGATTACAAGTTGCTGTCAAAATCTTTGGGCCATGACCCCTAGACATCTGACCGCTTTCCTGTAGAATCAGAACAAAAATTAAAGAATGTTTTCTTACTTTTGGAATTATTGGAGGGTAGACCCATTACACTCGCTCTTAGCTCGTCAAAACTTTCATCTGCATCCGATCCGAACCAACCTGTTTTGCAGGTGTCTGGGCGCACTCAATTGCAAGGACAGGTTCAAATCAGTGGAGCAAAAAATGCGGCTCTAGTGATTTTAGCGGGTGCATTACTTTGTCCGTCTGATTGTCGCATTCGCAATGTTCCTTCTTTGGTGGATGTGGCTCGGATGGGCCAGCTTCTCTCTGCTGTTGGAGTGAAATTTGAGCAACAGGGCGATGTGATCGACATCAATGCTGCTCAGATTTCGACTTCTCAAGCTCCTTATGAGTTAGTGAGTAAACTTCGAGCCAGCTTCTTTGTGATTGGGCCGTTATTAGCGCGTTTAGGCGTGGCTAAGGTGCCTTTACCGGGTGGTTGTGCGATTGGCGCTCGACCGGTGAATCTTCATGTTCAAGGCCTGCGGGCGATGGGGGCGGATGTTCATATCGAACATGGGGTGGTTCACGCGGCTGTCCCTGGAAATGGTCGCTTAAAGGGGGCGAAAATTTATCTGGATTATCCCAGTGTGGGCGCGACTGAAACTCTGATGATGGCGGCGACTCTCGCGGATGGGGAAACGATTTTAGAAAATGCGGCTCAAGAACCAGAAGTGGTTGATTTAGCTAATTTCTGTCGGGCGATGGGGGCGAAAATTAGCGGGGCTGGTTCTAAAACTTTAGTGATTTCTGGCGTGCCTCGTCTGCATGATGTTGATTACAGTATTATTCCTGATCGCATTGAGGCGGGAACGTTTTTGATTGCGGGAGCAATTACTCGTTCTGAAATTTTACTGTCTCCTGTGATTCCTGAACATATCACGGCGGCGATTTCTAAATTGCGGAAAATTGGGGTTAAAATTATGATGGAATCCCCTAATTGTATTCGGGTGGCTCCGGGTGAACATCATATTGCTACTGATATTGAAACCCTTCCTTATCCGGGTTTTCCGACGGATTTACAGGCTCCTTTTATGGCGTTATTGACGCTGTGTGAAGGGAATAGTTTGATTACGGAAACGGTGTTTGAAAACCGCTTGCATCATGTTCCTGAACTGAGTCGGATGGGGGCTGATATTCGGGTTAAAGGAAATACGGCGATTGTTCGGGGTGTTCCGATATTGTCGGGCGCTCCGGTGATTGGTTCGGATCTGCGAGCTTCTGCGGCTCTGGTTTTAGCAGCTTTGGCGGCTGAAGGGACTAGCACGATTCAAGGTTTACAACATCTTGATCGCGGCTATGAGAAGTTTGAGGAGAAGTTGAAGAAATTGGGGGCGAATATTGTGCGGATTGACCCGCCTGTTGACCCTGAAAAGGTCTAATTTTCTTCGCTGTTGTTTTGATTCCCCTGCCTGATGGTTTGGGGATTTTTGCTTTTTTGAGGAAGGGTGTTGAATAAAACTTCAAGCGTTTATGCGAATTAAACCTTAAAACACATCATAAACGCTCAGTCAGCCGTTGTCAACCCCCTCCCAAAAAAGGCCGATTTTTTCAACGCTTTTACATAAAATGTGATTTTTGTCAATCCCCTAACCGCAGACCTGTAGAGATAGAGGGTAAAACTCGTGCATCGTCAGCTTGCATTTTTCCCTTAAACTTCCCGATAAGCGACGAGATTATAGGGTTTATCGGGTCTGTTTTGGCAAGAAAATAGAGTAAGCCTAAGATTTTTACTTTGTTCACTTTACCAGAACCCCGATTCTGCTGTCAAATTCTTGAGAAAATTTAGCTCTAAAAATGTAATCATTCTTAACACGTTTTTGAATTTTAAAATAGCTTACCTATCATTGATTAAAAAAACTTATCAAAAAACGGGGTATTTTGGGGAGAGGGGTTGGGGAGGTGGATCGATAAGTCATCAAATTCGGCTTAAACTAGAAATTGGTTATTATATTGAGATGAAATTGCACCGATTGATTCCTATGACTCTTTCTACACTCCCTTTATTGGGTTTAAAAGCCGATCATTTTCGTCATCCCCTTGACTTACAAGCCACAAGTTCCCTAAAACAAATTCCGGGTTTGGATTTGTTAGTGCGTCAGTTTTTGGGTTCTTTGGGTGAACGGTTTTTTTATTTAGAAAATATTGCTTCTAGTGTTTTAGTGGGCGAACAGCAACTTCCTGATTTGTATGAATTGCTGTTGAATGCTTGTCAGACTTTAGACTTAGAACCGCCTCAGCTTTATATTCGCCAAAATCCGGTTCCGAATGCTTACACCTTTGCGATGCGGGGTGAAAAGCCATTTATTGTGATTCATACGTCTCTGATTGAACTGCTAACCCCAGAAGAAATTCAAGCGGTGATTGCTCACGAGTTGGGTCATCTCAAGTGTGAACATGGGGTTTATCTAACGTTGGCGAATTTATTGGTTTTGGCAGCCGGACAGTTATCGCCTTGGGGTGCGGTTCTGAGTCAGGGTTTACAGGCTCAGATTTTAGAATGGTTGCGCTGTGCGGAGTTTACTTGCGATCGCGCGGCTCTGTTGGCGACTCAAAATCCCAGAACGGTGATGTCGGTGTTGATGAAGTTGTCGGGGGGTTCTCCGAGTTTGGCTTCAAAATTGAATCTTGATGCGTTTTTGGCTCAAGCTACAGCTTATGATCAGATGAGCCAGGATGAATTGGGAGAATTGCTCAAACAAGCTCAATCTTCTCAACTGACTCATCCTCTGCCTGTACTCAGGGTTCGAGAGATTGATCGCTGGTCGAGTAGTCCTGATTATCAAGACTTGCTAAAAGGTGAGTTTAGGGTGTATAATAACAAAGTTACCCAAAAGGGCGGGTGGCGAAATTGGTAGACGCACCACACTCAAAATGTGGCGATGCAAGTCGTGAGAGTTCGAGTCTCTCTCCGCCCACTAGACTGACTCATCTTGTCAG
Source organism: Limnoraphis sp. (assembly GCA_050485465.1). Taxonomy (GTDB): domain Bacteria; phylum Cyanobacteriota; class Cyanobacteriia; order Cyanobacteriales; family Microcoleaceae; genus Capilliphycus. The sequence goes on from JBJHBL010000013.1 coordinate 52,773, forward strand.
GCTTTTAGGGATGGAGTAATCTTAACTCACTAGGTGATTGGCTCACATCCTGCTTAAAGGTTCTACTATGCCATATCATTAGAGCCAGTGTCTCTAGCCTACTTCGGTGTCTACAGGTGTATGCAGGGGTGAGTCAAAGGATTTTTTGACTTTAATATTAAAGTATTGCAAGTATAACCTTGTTGTTTAAAACTGATGCCTTTGGGCATACTGCCTTTAAGTTCATGGGGCTTTTTTGTGACTTTTTAGGCAATCTCTACACTCACTTCAGAACCTCTGTAAGTTCCTTCACCGCCGAGGTTAGGAGTGTTACTCATTTTTTACCTTCCTTAATTTGTTTCGGTTTGAGTCCATGTGAGTCACGCTAGAATAAGGATTTCAGGTCAATTTTATGACTATACTAAGAAGGGAGTTTTTAAGAAATGTAACGAGATGCGTGACAAAGTAGCAGTCATTGTTGGGGCAACAGGTGGAATTGGTGGCATCGTCGCCCAGAAATTAGCCCCAATGGGGGTTAAACTGGTGTTGGCAGCTAGAGATAGTCAGAAATTGGAGACTTTAGCCGCAGAATTGGCAACCTCTGACGTTTTAGCTGTTTCTACCGATATTACCAACCCGCAGCAGGTGGAAGGACTGATGCAAAAGGCTGAAAGTCATTTCGGACAGATTGATATATTAGTGAATGCAGCTGGCGCCGGAATTCTCAAACAGTGGAATAAAATCGAACCTGCTGACCTTGATACCATGCTTGACTTAAACCTTAAGGGGAGTTTTTACACCACTCAAGCCGCAGCTAACGTGATGAAACAGCAAAAATCCGGTCATATTTGTAATGTGATTGGCATTTTGGGGAAACATTCGATGGCGATGGGAAGTGCTTATTGTGCGTCTAAATTTGGGGTGGTTGGCTTTAGTAAATGTATGGCTGATGAAATGCGGCGCTATGGGATTAAATTCACATTATTCTATCTTGGGGGAGTTGACACACCCTTTTGGGATAATGTTAGCTTAAAAGTTGATCGCACAAAAATGCTTAGACCTGAAACGGCTGCCGAGGCGATTGTATTTGCACTTTCTGCCGAACCTCAAGCGGTTCCGATGGAGATCAATATTCAGCCTGATAGTCATTTATTTTTTTAATCCAAAGGAAGTGAAGGTAGATTCAGAACAGTCAATAGCAGCAGTTTATGATGCACTTTGATCATATTCATTTTTATGTTACCAATGCCAAAGCATCACGGGATTGGTTTATTGAGAAGTTAGGGTTTAAAAGTCTGGGATGTGTGACTAATCGTGATACTCATACGGAAATTATACAACAGGGAACGGTTGATTTTCTTTTGTCTTCTCCGGTGACGGCGGCGAGTCCAGTGGCTCGATATTTACATCATCATCCGCCGGGTGTTGTGGATGTGGCGTTTCAAATTGAGAATCTTGAAATTGTAGCAGAGTCTCTGGTGGCTGAAGGAGCTAAAATTCTTCAACCTATCCAAGAATATTTTAATGATCATTATGGGTTAAAGTGGTTAATTATTGCAGGCTGGGGGGATTTACATCATACTTTAGTTGAACGACACAATCCTCCCTCTTGGAAGTGGCTACCGCAGGTTCCTTTCCCGATTTCTCTTGCTTCTATTCCTTCCTCGATTATCGCAATTGACCATGTTGTTTTAAATGTTGAGGCGGGAGATTTACAAAAGGCTGTTAGCTGGTATCAACGGGTGTTAAAGTTTCTCCCCCAACAGGCTTTTGATATTCAAACTAAACGTTCAGGTTTGCATAGTCAAGTGTTGGTTAATCCGCAGAAAAATGTTAAATTTCCGATTAATGAACCCACGTCAAATAATTCACAAATTCAGGAATTTTTAGATGTAAATCGGGGTTCTGGAATTCAACATATTGCACTCAAGACTAATAATCTTATTGAAACGGTGGGTCAGTTAAGACAAAAAGGATTACCGTTTATTTCGGTTTCTCCTGATTATTATACTCAATTACAGCCGAAGTTAAACCCGGATTTATCTCCCGAAGACTGGGAAAAAATTCAAGCTTATAAAATATTAATTGATTTCCCTCACCCCGAATCAATGTTATGGCAAATTTTCACTCAACCCATTTTTGCTGAACCGACATTCTTTTTTGAGTTTATTGAACGTAAAATTACTTGGATTAATCACAGTAAAATTGAAGCTGAAGGCTTTGGGGAGGGAAACTTTCAAGCCTTATTTGAAGCGATTGAACAGGAACAAATTAAACGAAATAGATAGTTTAGGTTGTGGGAAAACAGTTGACCGTTTTTTGGGGATCAATCTGATTCCTTCGGAAGTTTAGCATTAGATAATAATAACATCTCAACATCAGATTGGGGAAGGGGTTTAGACAGTAGATAACCTTGTCCGTATTCACAGTTTAACTGTTTGAGGTATTGTAACTGATTATCGGTTTCAATTCCTTCTGCAATCACCTCCATTCCTAAACTTTGAGCCAGGGTAACAATGGCTTGAGTAATCGCTTTATTTTTGAGTTCAGAATCAGTACGAACCACAAACGCTCGATCAATTTTTAGGGTATCAATGGGAAAAGTATGTAAATAACTTAAAGAGGAATAACCCGTCCCAAAGTCATCTAAACTGAGTTTAATCTGACGAGATTTAATCTGCTGTAAGATGGTTTTAACGGCGGGGGGATTATCCATTAACATACTCTCGGTGATTTCCAGCTTGAGACAGTCACTTCTTACATCTGTTTGTTGGATAATCTGATCAATTTGATTCACTAAATTTGGTTCTCGTAACTGACGTCCTGACAAATTTACACTCATTGTTAAATTCTCAAAATCTGGGAACTGTTCATGCCAAACTTTCAGTTGTAAACAAGCCTGAGATAGTACCCATTCCCCAATTTCTACAATCAGTCCGGTTTTTTCTGTAATCGGAATAAACTTGGCGGGAGAAATCCAATTTCCATCCGAGTTCCAACGAATTAAGGCTTCAAAACCTGCGATTTTATGGGTTTTTAAGCAAACAATTGGCTGATAATAAACTAAAAACTCTTGTCGTTCTATCGCTTTTCGTAAATCGGTTTCGAGTTGCAAACGCTCCAGCATTTTCTGGTGCATTTTGCGATTAAAAATGGTATAATTTCCTTGACCCTTTTCTTTAGCTGAATACATGGCAATATCAGCATCGCGTAATAATTCTTCGGGTTGTTGATAGTCAGGCGTGAGTAATGCAATCCCAATACTGGCATTGGTAAATACCTGATGGTTTCCTAATATAAAGGGAAAAGAGAGTTCCTGCTGAATACTTTGAGCAACTTGAATCACCTCCTCAAAATCTTGGATATCTCTCAGTAAGATTGTAAATTCATCTCCGCCAAAACGAGCTAATATATCCTGTTTTTCTAAACACTTTTTCAAACGATCTGTTAATGCAATCAACAACTGATCTCCAACGGCGTGTCCGAGACTATCATTAATATATTTAAAATCATCTAAATCAAAAAATAAAACGGCAAAAAAAGCCTCTTTTTGCTGTTTTAAAGTGGAAATAGCCTGCTGTAATTGCTCCATAAAAAACGCTCGATTCGGCAAATTTGTTAAGGTATCGTGATAGGCATTGTGTCTTAATTTTGCTTCAGCTTCGATGCGTTCAGTAATATCTTCTGAAATACACAGTAAATATTCCGGCTCCTGTTCATCATCATAAAGGGGGACTTTCACCGTATGTAAAATACGCAATCCTAAACTACGACTATTAATCACTTCTTCGGGAATATCTTGCATAATTCCCCAGTCTAATGCTTCTTTATCTTGTTGAATCATGCGTTCAGCTTGATCAAGGGGAAACAATTCATAGACGGTTTTACCAATCACTTGATCGGCGGTTAACCCAAATAAATTTTCACAGGTTTTATTCCAAAAACTAAACGCACCAAAGGGTTGAGATTTTGCCTCTTTAACAAACACTCCCACCGGTAAATGATTAATCATGGTTTGGAGAAAATTACGGGTTTGTTGAACTTTTTGCATAGCTTCATAACGTTCGGTGACATTTCTCAAGGATGCCAAAGTTGCAGGTTCTCCTTCCCAAATAATCTCCACTACTTGCATTTCTGCCATAATCAGTTTTCCGTCAGGCTGCAAAATCGTGACTTCAGTGGCTTGTTCTATTCCCCCATATAATGAACCAAACCAATACCCCAAAAGTTCTTCACGAGAACGATTAAAAAGTAATTCTGTTGCTGGGTTAACAAAGCGAATCATCCCTTGATGATCGACGATCACTAACGCATCAGAAATTGCTGTAATAATCGTACTGAGGCGATTTTGACTTTCTTTTAAGGCTACTTCGGCTTGTTGGCGTTCACGAAGTGCAGCTTGCTGTTCGCTAACATCCCGTAAAATAATAATTAAAAATCTCCCTTCCGGTAAGTCTAACTGAGACAGTGAAGCTTCGGCGGTAAATTCACGACCATCTCGACGCAAAGCCTGAATTTCTAGCGGTTTATTCACGGAAAAGTTTCGATCTTTTGTTCTAGAATTTTCAATATAATCTTGATAAATGACGCGAGCCGCTTTCTTAATAATCTTCTCAATAGACTGACCAATCACCTCTGATGCAGAATATCCAAACATTTGTTCAGCCCCTTGATTAAACAATTGAATCACATTTTGTTGATCAACGGAGATAATCCCATCTTGAGCTATATCTAAAATTCCCCGTAAACGTGCTTCAGAGGCTTGGATCGCGGCTTCAGCTTGTTGGCGCTGGGTAATATCATTTTGAACGCCAATAAAATGAGTTAGTTGTCCCTGATCGTTAAACACTGGAGAAATATACAGTTCGATGGAAATGGGTGTACCATCTGCACGATAATTCTGTAAAATTACATTACATTCTTTGGTATTTTGAATGCTTTGTCTCAACTCCTGAAGCCCCGGTTGTTCACGATCTTCGTTCTGAAATAGCCTCGGGTTTAACCCCAGAATTTCTGAAGGGGAAAAACCTGTGATCCGTTCGATGGCGGAATTAACGTAAATAATCGGATTGTCGGGTTGGGTGGGATCGGTAATAATAATCCCATTACTGGTTGAGTTGATCGCCCGTTCTAAAAGTTCTAATTGTTGAGTGGATTGAATTTGTTCGACGGTTGTTGCTAATATATTGGCGATCGCTTGTAGGAAGTTAACATCATCGGGGCTAAACAGTCGTTCTTTGCAAGTATGCGCTCCTAAAACCCCAAAATTCCTCCCCTTCAGGCGAATAATGGTACTCATTCCACTAATGACCTGATGATCACGCAGTAAAGCTGGCCCATTAAACCGTTTTTCTCGGCGGAGGTCTTCTACCACAACGGGTTCACTCTGAAGCAAGGTATAACCCGCTTGAGAGTTCCTTTCAGTTCCGACGATGGCGTTTCCCACCAGTCCCTCTTGCCACCCGACTCCGGCGCGTAGCAGCAAGCTTTGACCATCGGGTAATAACTCTAAAACTTTGGCATACTCTATGTCTAGAACCTTTACTATCAGGGTCACTGCTTGAGTAAAGAGTTGATCGAGTGACCTTTGGGTGAGGGCTAATTGACCCAGTTGAGCGACGGCGGCTTGCTGCTGGACTCGACTGCGGATCAAGGCTTCTACCCGTTTTCGTTCGGTAATGTCGTGAGCGATCGCATAAACCGAACCTTCTCCTGGACAAGATCTCGCATTCCACGATAACCAAATGTAGGAGCCATCCTGACATCGGTAGCGATTTTCAAATTGTTGGATCGTTTCTCCTCTGGATAATTGTTCGAGGGCGCTTAATGTTTCTGGTTGGTCTTCTGGATGGACTAATTCAGTAAAGGGTTGAGCTAAAAGTTGAGCTTGTGTGTAGCCCAGGGTTTTTTCAAAGCAGGGGTTTACCCGTTTAAAGTAGCCATCCACAGTGGCAATACACAAGCAATCTGGCAAGAGTAAAAAGAGGCGATCGCGTTCTTGTTCTACTTTTTGATATTGATGGAGTGCGGCTTCTCTTAATTTGATTTCTTCGATTAAATCTTGATGGGTTAATTGCTCTTTCTTTTTATTTTTTAAAGTGGTTTTAATGATAAAAATGATTAACGCAAGTAAAATCACCAGGGCTATTCCACCGCCTAGAAAAACTTGAGAAAACCATAAAGAATCGGGAAAAATCAAGATTAAAAATACAGGGTATTTTAAGGATTGATTTATTGTATTCCAATCAGAAATGACTTCCACTCTTGCCACATGAGATATTGCCTGCCTTTTGCAAGAAGATATTACACACAACTCAGAACGGACTGCTATGTCTTTGCTTGGCTTGAGAGGGTTTTGAGTTTTTTTTATTTGTTTTTTCAGCTTAATGTTTTGCCAAATTCTTATCGTTTTTCCCCAAACTAAACTGCTGACGAGCAGCGAAAAATATTTTTTTTTATTGAGGTTACAACGATTTATATCTGACATTTTAATTCCTCTTTTTTGTATATATAATATTTTTTATCTCCTTCTAAACTCCACGTTTTTTGTCAATGAATCTCTTTTTCATTGTCGATGGATTGTTCAGGAAACGGTTTGAGTTTTCAGGAACATCAACGGATTGGAAAAAATTATTTTTTAAGATCAAGAATACCAACATTATAACAAATTTATAGAATTTGTCTATAGCTGAATTGATAGGATAATCGAGTCATAGGAGCCATTGTTGCTTGTCTATACCCCTTGAAAAAACCTCAAGCTTTTATTCATATTTTGAAAGTTACTGCGATTAATTTTTACAATTTTCAACAAAAATACAACTATTGTGGGGTTTGATTGAAGTCCCGAGTCAAATCAGGTTGAATCATATTCAAAAACTCTTCAACACGTTGAGCATTTAAAGGTTTAGAAAACAAATAGCCCTGACCATAGTCACAACCCAGTGCTTTCATTGCTTCCAACTGAAAAACGGTTTCAATCCCTTCAGCAATCGCCTTTAGTTCTAGAGCCTGAGACAATCTAAGAATCGCTTTAATAATTGCCGTATTGCCATGATTTTTCTGAAGGCGATGAACAAAAGAACGGTCAATCTTCAAATAATCAATCGGAAAACGATGTAAATAACTCAACGACGAATAACCCGTGCCAAAATCATCCAAACTCAACTGCACATTTTTTGCTCTAATTTCTCGCAGAACCTTCAAAGCCGTTTCCGAATTTTCAATCAATAAACTTTCAGTAATCTCCAACTTCAGACAATGACCCGGTAAACCCGTAGCTGCTAAAATCCGATCAATCTGCTGTAATAAATCCGGCTCTCGTAACTGTTGACTCGAAAGATTCACACTCACCGTTAAATTGTGGAACTGCGGAAACTGTTGATGCCAAGCCTGCACCTGTCTACAAGCTTCACCCATTACCCACTGACCAATTTTGGCAATTAACCCCGTTTCTTCAGCCACCGGAATAAACCGAGTCGGAGAAATAAACCCCTGATAGGGATTCAACCAACGAACCAAAGCTTCAAACCCCATCACTTCCCCCGTCCCAAGAGAGACTATCGGTTGATAATAAACCTGTAACTCCTCAAGTTCTAAGGCGCGTCGCAATTGAGTTTCAAGGTGTAACCGTTCAACTGCTTTTCGGTGCATCACGGCATCAAAAACAGCATAGCCGCCTTTTCCCATTTCTTTGGCTCGATACATCGCCAAATCTGCATTTCGCAGCAATTCTTCCGGGCGTTTATAATTGGGGGTACTGAGGGTAATCCCAATACTAGCATTGGTAAATACTTCGTGACCACTCAAATTAAACGGAAATGTCAATTGGTGATGAATCTGACGCGCCATCTGGATCGCATCCTTTATACCGTTTATCCGTTCCAGTAAAATAATAAACTCATCGCCGCCCAGTCGAGCCAGAGTATCAACCGAACTCAAACAGTCTTCTAGACGCCTGGCGATCGCCATCAGAAGTTGATCACCGATCTGATGACCTAAACTATCATTAACCCGCTTAAAATTATCCAAATCCAAAAATAAAACCGCAAACCTCTCTTGAGGTTGATGTTTAACCCGCTCGATCGCCATCGCCAAACGATCCAAAAATAAAGCTCGGTTGGGTAAATTCGTTAAAATATCGTAAAACGCATGATGACGAAGCTGTTTTTCGGCTTGCTTGCGCTGAGTAATATCTTCACAAATACAAAGCAAATATTCGGTATGATGATGGCGATCGGATAAAGGAACCTTAACAGTATGCAAAATTCGCCGACCTAGCTTAGGGGTTTCCACCTGTTCTTCGGGGATATCTAAGACTTTTCGGGCTTGCAATACCGCTTGATCCTGTTGATTCAAATCCTCGGCTTGTTCAGGCGGAAACAAATCATAAACCGTTTTTCCCAAAACCTGCTCTGTACTCAACCCAAATAACTCCACACTGGCATTATTCCACAAACGAAACCGCCCCAACTCTCCTGGATGAGCCTCTTTAACAAACACCGCCACAGGTAAATGATCAATCATCGACTGTAAAAAATTACGGGTTTGACGAATTTCCTCTTGAGCTTGATAGCGTTCGGTGATATCGTTCTGAATCCCAATAAAATGGGTTAGATGCTTTTCTTCATTAAAAACCGGAGCAATATGCAGTTCATTCCAAAACAGACTGCCATCGGCGCGATAATTTTGTAAAACCACCAGACAGTCTTGACCCTGCAAAATTGCCTGTCGCAGTCGTTCTAGTTCAGATTGTGAGGTTTGAGGTCCCTGCAAAAAACGACAATTGCGACCCAAAACATCTTCTCTGCTGTAGCCTGTAATTCGCTCAAAGGCGGCGTTGGCATAAATGACTGAATTATCAGCAGAGATCGCATCGGTAATAATAATCCCATTACTGCTGGCATTGATCGCCCGTTCCATTAGATAAAGACGTTCGGTGGACTGTTTGCGAGCGATCGCGGTGGCGATAATATTGGCGATCGCCTGTACAAAATGGATATCATCACTGGAGAAGCTGCGCTGAGTTGTGGTGTAAACACTTAAAACGCCATAGGGTTGGTCTTCTTCCCCGATAATCACGCTCATACCGCTAATAATCCGGTGGTTGTGTAGTAAGGGTTCTCCGGTAAACCGAGTCTCGACTCGCAGATCTTCAACGACTACGGGTTGTTTTTGGGTCAAAGTATACCCGGCGTGAGACTGGGAACCTGCACTAATACAAGCTTGACCAATCAGTTCGGGGGACCAACCGACTCCGGCTTTTAACCGTAGAGCATGACCATTGGGTAAAAGTTCTAAGAGTTTGACATGGGTCGCTTTGAGGGTGTCAGCCACTCCGGCTACCATTTCTGTTAATAACTGTTCTAGGTTCGTCTGACTCAAAGCATATTGGCCTAAGCGTGCCACGGTAGCCTGTTGTTGAACCTGGAGTTGTAATTGAGTCAGAAACTGTTTATATTCGGTGATATCGTGGGCGACTGCATAGAGTAACCCTTCTTCGACAAAAGGGGCTGATGTCCAGGACAACCAACGATAGCTGCCATCTTGACAACGATAACGGTTTTCAAAGTTAAAAGAGGGTTTTCCCTCGGCGACTCGTTGCACTTCGGCTTGGGTGGCGCTTTGATCTTCGGAGTGAATAAATTCCCACAGGGGCGTTGACAGCAGTTCAGCTTCACTATAGCCTAGTGTGTTGACAAAAGCTGGATTGATGCGTTTAAAATACCCGTCAAAACTAATAATACAGAGTAAGTCTAGAGACAGGCTAAAAAAGCGTTCTCGTTCTTGAATAAAGGGTTGACATTGAGGGGGTGCGACCGATAGCGGCTCAATATCTGGTGCGGTTTGGCTAGATATTCCCCATTGGATGATCGCGATCGCAGTTAATAAAAGACCCAGTCCTAAGATTAAAGAACTTAAATTCAATGTTACAATTGGCGCAGTAATTCCGTTGTATAAACGGTGTATTGATTGGTATATTAGAGTTGAAAAGATAACCACAACACAGACCAGCAGAACGAGCCACTTGGTTTCTAGACTGTTTCTCGTTTTTAGAGGGTTTCCAGGGAGATATTTTCTCACCTGACGTAAAATTTGCATTGTTATAGAGTAAATGTTGAACCGACTAAACTCTTGATCGGGTTTGATAGTAGATGCACTTCTGTTAGTATCGCTTTGTCTTCAGAAAATGAATTAATCGTTCTCAGTGGTTTAATATTATAGCGGTGATACAATAAATAAAGCTTTATTTCTGCCTTTCCCCTGTCGCGATCGCAACTCCGGGTAAAGTTGATATCCTGAGAATTTCACATCAAAGGGTAGGTTCTCCTCAAGTTGTCAGTTGACCTTACAAATGAGAGAACTGAAAATTGAAAAATTTAGTCTGTAATCTTATCGTATTTAAGGGAACAACGCAATATCATCTGCGATAGAGATGAAAAACCCCCATCCAAAGACAGGGGATTTTTAAGGGGTCGTAAGACAGATGTAACAGAAACGGGGAAAATCTTAGGAAAACATTTGAGTAAAAAAGGCGATCGCTTCTTGTAACTGAGTGATAAACACATCCACTTCTTCACGAGTATTATAGAAATAAAAGCTGGCCCGTGCGGATGAGTTAATATTAAGATACTGATGCAAAGGTTGAGTACAGTGATTTCCGGAACGAATGGCAATACCCGCATCATTGAGAAGCATAGATAAATCATTCCCATGAACATCACCTGCGGTAAAACTCGCTAAAGCCGCTCGTCCTGAACCGTCGGCTTGAGGTTGTGGCCCATAGATGGTGATTTCCGGGATTTCTCGCAATTTACTAAACAAATAAGCGGTTAATTCTTGTTCATAGGCATGAATATTATCCATCCCAATTTGGGTTAAATAATCTACGGCTGCACCCAACGCAATAGCTTCTCCAATAGCCGGAGTTCCCGCTTCAAATTTATGAGGCAATTCTCCAAAGGTAAACCGATCTAAATACACCTCATCGATCATTTCTCCCCCACCCATAAACGGTGGCATTTCCTTTAAGATTTCCAGTTTTCCATACAAAAAACCAATTCCCGTCGGCGCACACATTTTATGACCAGAACCGACTAACCAATCACAGTCTATTGCCTGCACATCCACAGGCATATGAGGTAAACTCTGACAAGAATCAATTAAGACTTTCGCGCCGTTTTGGTGAGCGATTTGGCAAATCTCCTCAACGGGATTAATACAGCCTAATACGTTAGACACATGAACCACAGAAACCAATTTTGTTCGGGGAGAAATTAAGGATTTAAACTGTTCTAAATCAAAGGCTTGGTTTTCAGTCAGTTTGACATATTTTAACACTGCTCCTGTGCGTTGCGCTAACATTTGCCAGGGAACTAAATTACTGTGATGTTCCATGACACTGAGGATCATTTCATCCCCTGTTTTAATATTATTCAACCCCCAAGAATAAGCCACTAAATTAATCGCTTCACTAGCATTGCGAGTATAAATAATTTCTTGATAGGAAGTTGCATTCACAAAGTTCGCCACTTTTTGACGCGCCACTTCATATTCATCAGTTGCTTTCGCACTTAAAGTATGAATTCCCCGATGTACATTTGAGTTATATCCTTCATAATAGTTTCGCAACGCATCAATCACAACTTGAGGTTTTTGAGAGGTGGCAGCGTTATCGAGATACACTAACGGATGATCATTCACATTTTGATGCAAAATTGGAAAGTCCGGACGAACTTTCTCACCCAATGTTTTTTCTTGAATTAAAGTCATTTTGGTTTACCTTTTTTTACTCTATTTTCAAACTTAAGACACTCTATATCAGTGACCAGTGAAGACAGTTATCAGTGACCAGTGAAGACAGTTATCAGTGACCAGTGACCAGTGACCAGTGAAGACAGTGACCAGTGACCAGTGACCAGTGAAGACAGTTATCAGTGACCAGTGACCAGTGACCAGCGCAAACTTGCGGCCCGGCGGTTTCCGGCGAGAGCAAAGTTTGTAAGAGAGTGACCAGTGAACACTGATAACTGATAACTGATAACTGCCTCTTGCCTCTTGCCTTTTGCCTATCCCTTATCCCCTGTAACCTGATAACTGTTCACTGTTTACTGTTTCCTTTAACTTAATTCCGTGCGACAAGCCACACAGCGACTCAGTGTTTTTTGCAAAGAGTCTAACGGTAACTTCTGCAAAATCTCAGAGGCGAAAGCATCAATTAATAAATGACGACTGGTGCGATCATCTAAACCTCGACTCCGCAAATAGAAAATTTCATCATCTTCTAGCTGACTTACGGTTGCACCATGAGAACATTTAACATCATCGGCGACAATTTCTAACTGAGGTTTGGTATTAATTCTCGCGTGGGAGGAGAGTAACAAATTTTGACTCAGTTGGTTTGCATTGGTTAATTGTGCAGCTTGAGACACTACAACACGGCCATTAAATACACCCCGAGCATGATCATCTAGAATACATTTATGCAGTTGATTGTAGGTGCCGTGAGGATGATTAAATCGGGTTGCACTGTGAGTATCGGCGACCTGTTCTTCTCCGATTAATGTTAACCCATTCAGTGTCGTTTCGCTTCCCTCTCCAGTTTGATCAACATCCAGGGTGTGACGGGATAATTTAGCGCCAAATGTCACCGCATTCAGTGTATAACGGCTGTTACGCGCTTGAGAAATGGCACTGCGACCAATATGAAAAGCGATCGCGGAGTCGCGTTGAACTCGCGTATGTTTAACTTCGGCGTTTTCTTCGACCCAAATCTCGGCTACACTATTAACAAAATAGGGGTGATGGGTTGGCATTTTTGAACAGTCTTCTAAACTGGCATAATGCTCAACAAAGCTTAAGGAACTTCCGGTTTCAGCAACCACTAAAACCCGAGGTTGGCTGAATCTTGGGGCTGATTCTGCGGTGGAAATAAACAGTAAATGAATCGGCGTTTCAATGACTTGATTTTTACCAACCCAAAGGATTGCCGCATCGGTTAAACTTGCGGTATTCAGGGCGGTAAAAATCTCTGTATTTCCGGGGGTTTGGGCGAGAGATTGGTTAATTTTCTCGCGGAGAGATGCAGGTAAATTCCCTAAATTTCCGGCAAAAATACCTGTTTTTTCTGTAACAGTTGATAAGTCCGGGGCATACTCACCATCGACAAACACTAAACAACTTTGTTTAGCTTCGGGTAAAATTAACGGTGAAATGTATTCTCTTTCGAGTTGAATCGGTTGTGCAGCTTGAAAATTAATCTGTAATAAAGCCGATAAATCGGTAAACCGCCAATCTTCATCTTTTTTGGTGGGAATTGCCCTTTCTTCTAGCCAAGTTTTCGCCTGATTTCTCAGGGATTGAAGATCTAAATTTTGATCAACAACAATGGAGTTTTGGGCTAAACTTAACAACTGTTTCAAATAAGAAACTTCGGCTTTTTCTTGAACTTGTGTAACCATTAAACCCCTACGCTTGCGGCTTCAATTACTTCATCGTAGCCTTTTTCTTCGAGTTCTAAGGCTAATTCTTTGCTTCCGGTTTTAATAATTTTTCCGGCTTGCATCACATGAACAAAATCCGGCACAATATAGTCTAATAATCGTTGATAGTGGGTAATCACTAACATTGAATTATCTGCCGTTGCTAACTGATTCACCCCACCTGCAACAATTCTCAACGCATCAATATCTAAACCGGAGTCTGTTTCATCTAAAATGGCGAGTTTCGGTTCTAATAATGCCATTTGTAAGATTTCATTGCGTTTTTTCTCGCCCCCCGAAAAGCCTTCATTCACACTTCTTTCGAGAAATTCGGGCTTCATTTTCACGATGTCTAATTTTTCGTGAATCAAATCATCAAAATCAAAGGCGTCGAGTTCTTCGAGTCCCCGAGACTTTTGACGAGCGTTATAAGCCGCCCGCAGAAAATCCAAGTTACTTAAACCGGGAATTTCTAAGGGATATTGAAAGGCTAAAAATACACCCAATAACGCCCGTTCATTGGCTTCGAGTTCTAACAGATTTTGACCTAAAAATGTCACTTCTCCGCCTGTGACTTCATAAGCCGGATGACCTGCTAATACTTTAGAAAAGGTGCTTTTACCGGAACCATTTTGCCCCATAATGGCGTGAATTTCTCCGGCTTTGATTTCCAGGTTTAAGCCGTTGAGAATCTGGGTTCCGTCAACATTTGCGGTTAAATTTTTAACAGACAGAATGACTTCACTATTGTCTTGAATCATGTTGGTTTTTAGTGATTGTTCTCAAGCAGGGTAAACAGGCAAGTCTTTAACAGACACAAGAGGAATAGTTGCAGAGACGCTTCGGAATGACATCTCTACAATTAACTTTTCAAGTAGTCGGTGAATTCCTCAAACATTCATTAACCGACGGTTCCTTCTAATTTCAGACTGAGTAACTTATCGGCTTCTGCGGCAAATTCCATCGGGAGTTTATTGAAAACATCCTTACAGAACCCGCTAATAATCAGAGAAACCGCATCTTCTGTTGAAATTCCCCGTTGAGTTAAATAGAACAGTTGATCTTCTCCAATTTTGGAAGTCGAGGCTTCATGTTCAACTCGGGCGGTGTTATTTTCCACTTGAATATAGGGAAAAGTATTAGCCTGACCTCGATCTCCAATTAACATGGAATCACATTGGGAATAGTTTCTCGCGCCTTGTGCTTTCGGCCCCATTTTCACTAAACCGCGATAACTATTAGAAGAATTTCCGGCAGAAATCCCTTTAGAAATAATCGTGCTACGGGTGTTTTTCCCGATATGTACCATTTTGGTTCCGGTGTCGGCTTGTTGTTTGTTATTGGTGAGGGCAACAGAATAGAATTCTCCCACAGAATTGTCCCCAATTAACACACAACTGGGATATTTCCAGGTAATGGCTGAACCGGTTTCGACTTGAGTCCAAGAAATCTTGGAATTGACACCTTTACAAAGTCCGCGTTTGGTAACAAAGTTGTAAATTCCGCCTTTGCCGTTTTCATCTCCTGCGAACCAGTTTTGAACGGTGGAATATTTGATGTCGGCGTTATCGAGGGCGACTAATTCGACAACGGCTGCGTGTAATTGGTTGGTGTCAAACATCGGGGCGGTACAGCCTTCGAGGTAGGTGACAGAACTGCCTTCTTCTGCGACAATTAATGTGCGTTCAAACTGGCCGGAGTCGCCGTTATTGATGCGGAAGTAGGTGGATAAGTCCATCGGGCATTTGACGCCTTTGGGGATGTACACGAAGGAACCATCGCTAAACACGGCGGAGTTGAGGGCAGCGAAGAAGTTATCTCCGACAGGAACCACGCTTCCTAAGTATTTTTCGACGAGTTCAGGATGTTCTTTAACGGCTTCGGAGATGGAACAGAAAATCACTCCATCTTCGGCGAGTTTTTCTTTGAAGGTTGTTCCAATGGAAACGCTATCAAATACGGCGTCAACGGCGACATTGGCTAAACGCTTCTGTTCTGAGAGGGAAATACCCAGTTTCTCAAAGGTTTCGAGTAATGTGGGGTCTACTTCGTCGAGGCTGCCTTTTTTTTCGTTTACTTTCGGCGCAGAATAGTAAACAATATTTTGATAGTTGATCGCGGGATAGTCAATGTGCGGCCAGGTGGGTTCGCTCATTTTTAGCCACTGTCGATAAGCCTTAAGCCGAAAGTTTAACATGAACTCTGGCTCGTTTTTCTTGGCTGAAATCAGACGCACGACATCTTCATTGAGTCCTGCAGGGATGGAGTCCGACTCGATGTCGGTGATGAAGCCATATTTATAAGGCTGATTGACTAGATTTTTAACTGAGGAAGTCATAGGCTTAGTTTGTTTAGTGTTCTTCTCAATATTGGGTCTTGGCGGTTGATGGACTGAGGGTATTGGGCTTTGGGCTTTCTGTCCTTTGTCCCTGGCCCGCCAACTTAAACAACTGGTTTGTTACTTAAGTCTATTTTAAGCTACATTAACAATAAGTGCATTGTCAAAGTCTAATTTTGTAAATTTTTATAAAAAATACCGATGACCACCACTCAGCAGCATTCCACGAAGCAAGATATTGTCCAACAACTGATCAAGCGAGGTCAGGCTACCGCCCATGATTTGGCCAAATTTCTCGATATTAGTCCCCAAGCCATTCGGCGTCATCTTAAAGATTTAGAAGCGGAAGGGGCGATCAAGTACGAATCTGTTCAGATGGGGATGGGTAGACCGCAGCATATTTACCAGCTTACCAGTCAGGGGCGCGATCGCTTTCCGAAACGATATGATGAATTTGCAATTTCGTTTTTGGATACCTTAACTGAAACCGTTGGACACGAACAAGTCAGTCAAATTCTGCATAAACAATGGCAACGTAAAGCGATGGAATATCGTGAACAATTAGGTCAGAGTTCGGTTAAAGAACGAGTGGCTAAGTTGGTCGAACTTCGCAAAATGGAGGGCTATATGGCGGAATGGTATCCGGTGGAATCTCCAAATCAAACAACCGAACAGTATGTTTTAACTGAGCATAATTGCGCTATTTCTAATGTGGCTGAGTCGTTTCCAAGCGTCTGCGGCCATGAATTAGAGATGTTTAGTGCAGTTCTTTTTGATTGTACTGTAGAACGAACGCACTGGATTGTTAATGGTGAACATCGCTGCGGATATTTAATCAGGGAACAGGGAACAGAGGACAGGAAACAGGGAAAAGTTTTGCTGAATTCATAATTCATATAGGGTTAAATGATGCAACCAACAATGGAATTCTTGACGAGAGAAGAAGCTATTCAAGTAGATGCAGCTTTATTGTCTTCTCAAGATAAATTTGCCACTCGGTTGGCGATTTATGCTTTAAGATGTTTAAAACAAATTGCTGAGGAAAAAACAATTTCTGTAGAACAGATTACATCTGAACAAATTACAGATTGGATTAAGAAAGATAAAAATATTCAACAACAGTTAGAGGTTGATAGTAGCTTTGAGAATTTTTTTACCCGTTTAGTGTTATCTTCTTTAAAGCCTTTAACGCAAATTGCCCAATCTCAGGAAATCCCGCTCGAAAGGCTGACGGTTGAACAAGTGATCGCAGGGTTTGAAAAACAAGGTAAAATGAAATTGGAAAAATAGATGCAGTTTCTTGAGGACGGGTTAACTGCTATGGGTTCTAAGGATCAGTCCCCTTCTTGAATGCAGATTGAACAACACCTTCAACTCGCCCTGACTCATTTGACTCACGGAGAATTTGAGACGTCTGTACAGATTTGTCAACAGGTTCTCCGTCAGTATCCCCATTGTGCGATCGCCTATCGAATTTTAGGCAATATCCGAGAAGCTGAAAAACAGTTAACCGAAGCCGCCTTAGCCTATACAAAAGCGATAGAACTTCAACCCGATGATCCGATCGCGATTGCTCATCTGGCTCAATTATACCGCAATGGCGGATGGATTGATGATGCTGTTTTATTGTATCAAACCGCCCTTCAGTTACACCCCAACTGGATAGATTTATATTACCATTTAGGGGAGGCTTTGTACCAACAAGGGAATTTTGTTCGATCCATTTCTCTCTACAAACAAGTGATCCAACATAACCCGAAATTGATAGAAGCCTACGTCGGTTTAGCCATTGTTCTCAAAGAACAGTCTCAACTGGATGAGGGGATAAAACTCCTCAGAAAAGCTATTACTCTCGCTCCGACTCATACCGAAGCTTACAACACGTTAGGCTGTTTATTGATGGAGAATCAGCAGTTTTCAGAAGCGATTGAAGTCTTCCAAAAAGCGATTCATCAAAAACCCAATTGGGCGATACTTTATAATAACATCGGTCAGGCTTGGTTAGCACAAGAACAGAAAGGAAAAGCGATAGCAGCTTATCGTCGCGCCCTAGAATTAAAACCGGATTTAACGATTGCTTCTCTGAATTTAGCTAAACTCTATCAACAGTATAATAACTTTAAAATGGCTGTTGATTATTTCCAAAACGTGATCGAACACAATCCCGAAAATATTCTCGCTTATAGTGATTTTGGTTATGTTTTTCAAAAACAAGGCAAACTCGATCAAGCAATGGCTTGTTATCAAAAAGCAATTTATTTAGAACCCAAATTTGTAGAAGCCTATTGTTATCGGTTAGAATCAATTTCTCCTTCAGAAACCGATGAATGGGATCGGGCTAAACAGGCTTGTGTTCGTTTTCTTCGCACGCTGCAAAAAATCAACTTCACGCCGGGGAACTTTCATCATGCTAATTCGTCTACTCTTTATGATCATTTAGTAGAATTTCATGTTCATTTTGGAAATGCTTTAGCCCAATACGGTAAATTTGAACAAGCTGCAAGACATTATCAAAGTGCTTTGCAAATTCAGCCTCGGCGAGTCGAAATTTACGGGCAGTTAGCTTACTGTTTGATTCAACAAAAACAGTGGAATTCGGCGATCGCTATCTGTCATTTAGCCCTAGCCCTTAGCCGAAAAAACCAACAATTTTTTTCAGAAATCTATCTGCTTTTAGGTTCTATTGCCGAAAAACAACAGCGTTGGGAAAGTGCCATTGATTATTATTCAAAAGTCTTGCAAAAGGGAAACATCTACAATTTTAAAATAATTACGGGAATGATTGACTCAGAACTTGAACTTCCGCTTCATCAACATCCTCCGAAAAAAGTCTGTTTGTCTACCAAAAAATGGCGATCAAAATCGTCAGCTTTTCAGTATATCCCCCTATCTCAATTAAACCCGGATTTTCCTGTTTTTCAAGCTTCCTCAACTTCTCCAAAAGACTGTGGAGGTTTAGAATGTCAAAGCTGTTTAAAGCAGATTGTCAAACAGTTAGATTTAGTGAATTTAGGATCGGGAATTTATAAAAATTTACCGGAAAAAGAGGTTCAGGTTCCTGAGTTTGAAACCTTTGTTGCGATCATTCCGAATGGGCGGGCTTGGATCGTTCCCCAAGAAAATTATTGGATGGTGTGTAAAGCGATCGCTATTTTAACACCTGATCATCAATTATTAGCAGATGTTTCTCGGGAATATCCCGGCGAACTTCCGGGTTGTAAG
The DNA here is from genome assembly GCA_050485465.1 of Limnoraphis sp. Lineage (GTDB taxonomy): Bacteria > Cyanobacteriota > Cyanobacteriia > Cyanobacteriales > Microcoleaceae > Capilliphycus. The sequence continues at coordinate 71,790 of JBJHBL010000013.1, forward strand.
GGTGATAATAATCCTGAAAGTTATCAAATTTTTCAACAGAAACAACTCCCGCCTGTCAAATTTGTTCAAGGATCGGTTGCTGTCTTATCGGGGCTATCGGGGCATATTTATTTTCATTGGATGGTAGATGTTTTACCCCGAATTGAACTGTTGCGTCGGAGTGGGATTGATTTGAATCAAATTGACGGGTTTTTAGTCAATAGTTATCAGCTTCCTTTTCAGCGAGAAACTTTGAATTTATTAGGAATTCCCACGGAAAAAATATTAGAAAGCGATCGCCATTGTCATGTTCAAGCCGAACAATTAATTGTACCGTCTTTTGCAGGATATTTAGGGTGGTTGCAGCCCTGGGCGATTGACTTTTTGCGAGACACTTTTCTCCCCTTAGCCGTTGAGAAAAAAGCCGATTATCCTGAACGAATTTATATCAGTCGGGCGAAGGCGAGACACCGACAGGTGACGAATGAAGCGGAAGTGATAGAGGTGTTGCGCCCTTTAGGGTTTGAGGAGATTGTGTTAGAATCTTTGTCCTTTTCTGAACAAGTCCGTTTATTTACTCAGGCGAAAGTGATTGTTGCCGCTCATGGGAGCGGTTTGACAAATATTGTGTTTTGTAGTAAAGAAGTTAAAGTGATAGAATTTATGTCACCCCATTATGAACGATATTATTATCGGGTAATCAGTCAATATCTAGGCTTAGAACATTACTCCTTAACCGGAGAAGGGTTCATGTGCTATCCAATCCGGAGTTTAATGTATCCCAACCCCTTAATCGAAGATATTTGGGTGAATATCACCGCCCTGAAACGGTTAATTCAGCAAATTGGACTCAAAGACTAGACAAATTGGGGCTGAGGGGACATCTACAGGCTGTGAAAAAATATTTTTTTAATTTGTGACGCCAAAAAGATTACAATAAATAGTTAGGAATTTCCATGAATGTGTCTAAACCCAATCAACCGATGCGAGCCGAAGATATCCTGCGTAAAAGCGTTTTTTTCCTCCAGCAACAAGCTGAAGCCTATTTGAAACAAGGGCAATTTGAGGATGCCCGCAAAGCAGGCGAACAACTGTTAAAAATTCAGCCGGAACACGCCCCTGGGTATAAACTCTTAGGGGATGTGGGATTGCGTCAAGGCAAGTTAGAAGAAGCACAACGCAATTATACTCAGGCGTTACAACTACAGCCCAACTGGGCAGAAATTCACGCCAATCTTGGCAGCATCTACGCCCAAGCCCAACAATGGCAAAAGGCGGTTGAATGTTATCAAAAAGCTGTTGTGATTAAGCCAGACTTTGCTGGAGCTTATCGCAATTTAGCACGGGTTTGGACACAACTCAATCAACCCCAAAACGCTACTGAAAATTGGTACAAAGCTTACACCCTGGAACCGCAACAGGTAACGGCTGCCGAACATTTCCAGTTAGGAAATACATTGATTCAACAGGGGAAAATCGAAGAAGCGATTACCTGTTATCGCCATGCTATTGAACGAGATGCCAATTTTTCCCAAGCTTATCAAAGTTTAGCCGATGCCCTGAAACAGCAGGGGAATATGCGCGAAGCAACCCCCTATTATCGTAAGGCAATTGAACTGAATAATCAAACCAATACTCAACAAAATCCTACCGTTTTCAATACACCTGCCGATACCTTAGCTGCTGCCCAAAAAACTGAAGAAATTACCCCTCAAGATACCTTAGCCGCCGTTCATTCAACTGCACCTCAAAACAGCGTTGGAACTCCCGTTAAACCCACAGCCCAACCCCAAGAATTAATAGAAGAAGCTACAGCTTTTTGTGCGATTCAAAAATGGGAAACAGCGATTAATACTTGTCAAAAAGCCTTAAAAATTAAGCCCGATTTAGCTATAGCTTATAAAGTTCAAGGCAACGCCCTGCATATGTTAGGGGAAATTTCTGCCGCAATTCGTTCCTATGAAAAAGCGATAGCCCTTCAACCTCATTATCCCGAAGTTTATGCAAATTTAGGCAGTTTATATGCCCAACAAGAACGCCTAGAAAAAGCCGTTTCCTGCTATCAACAAGCGATTACCCAAAAACCCGATTTTTCAGGGGCTTATCGCAATGTGGCGAAAATATTTACTCAGATGGGAGATCATCAAAAAGCCTCCCACTGTTTAGAAAAAGCCTACGAATTAGAACCCCAAAAAGCCAGCGCCGAAGATCATCTTAAACTAGGAAATACTCGTTTGCAACAAGGACAACTGCAAGCGGCGATGACTTGTTATCGTCATGCTTTGCGGTTAAACCCTCAGTTAGCCGTAGGCTATCATGGTATGGGTAATATTCAAAACCTCCAGGGAGATAGGGAGAATGCTTTGCAATCTTACCGCAAGGCGATAGAACTTGCACCCCAACAACCTGAATTTTATCAGAGTTTAGCCCAACTGTTAGCCCAGCAAGAACAAACCCAAGAAGCCTTAGAACTCTATAAAAAACTATTAGAATTAAATCCGAATAATCCTTTAGCGTATCATCAAGTTGGGGAGATTTTCACCCAACAATGGCAGTTAGCCGAAGCCACCGCAGCCTACAAAAAAGCGATTCAACTCAATCCCAACTTAGCCGCCTCTTACTACAGTTTAGGAAAAGTATTAGCCCAACAAGAACAATGGCAAGAAGCCGCTTCTGTGTTGCGTCAGGGGATGCAATTAGATGAAAAGGGGGATGCAGCAGCCTACAAGAGTTTAGCCGATGCCCTCAGCCAAGCGGGAGAAACAGAAGAAGCGATTAACTGTTATCAAAAAGCAATAGAGTTAGATACAAATTTTGCAGAAGCTTATGAAAAACTCGCCGATTTATTAAGAGAGAAAGAACAGTTAGAAGCAGCGATTTCTGCTTATCATCGGGCGATTGAATTAAAATCAGATGTGTGGTGGGTACATAACGGGTTGGCAGAAGCTTTGTTTAAGTTAGAACGGTGGTCTGAAGCGATAGAATCCTACAAAAAAGCAATAGAATTAAATCCCGAATTTTCTTGGTCACATAACAGTTTAGCTGATGCCCTTGTTAAGTTAGAACGTTGGGAAGAAGCAGTTATTCCCTATCGTAAGGCGACTGAATTGAACCCCGAATTTCCCTGGTCCCAATACAATTTAGGGGAAGTATTGGTTAAGTTAGAAAACTGGGAAGAAGCCGTTGTCGCCTATCGAAACGCCCAAAAATTGCAGTCAGACTTACCCGCAATTGAAGAAAAATTAGCCGATGCGTTGCGGGAACGGGCGATGATAGATTTAAACGAAGCGTTGGGGTATTATCGCCAAGTTATCCAACAAAATCCCGATCACGTTGCCATCTATCACAAGGCGTTAGAAATTAAACCCGATGATGCTCAATTATACGCTCAGTTAGCCGATACCTTAGTGCGATTTGATCAGTTAGATGGTGCGATCGTATTCTATCAGATGGCACAACAGTTAGAACCCGAAGATGCTAATATTCCCAATCAGCTAGAGGAGGTTTTGAAAAAAAAAAATCTGATTAATCCTCCATCTTCTCGTAAAGCAAAACTTTTAACAGCAATTTCTTTGCCAAAACATGAAGAATTAGAACTTCTAGATGATGCAATTTTAAAATATCGTCAAGAGGTTGAACATAATTCTAATGATTTCAATTTATTCAAAAAGTTAGGACAATTGCTTCAGAAAAAAGGAAGTATTAATCAGGCGATATCGGCTTATTCTACTGCTGTTAAATTGTCCCCAGAATCAGCTGACCTTCATCATCATTTAGGTGCGGCTTTTGCCGTCGTTCAACGATGGAATGAGGCAATTGTAGAATATAGGAAAGCGATTAATTTCTATGATAAATCTCCTGTAATTTATAATCATGTGGGAGAAGCCCAGGCGAAATTAAGACTCTGGTCTGAAGCGATCGCCTCCTATCAAAAAGCGATAGAATTAAACCCAGATTATGCCAATTATCATTATAACTTGGCAGAGGTATTTGAACAAACCGGAAAACTGAAACCAGCAATTGCTTCCTATCAAAAAGCCGTTGAACTGAATCCAAAATTTACAAAAGCAGCGAAAAGACTCGCAGAAACCCGCATAAAACAAGCGGCAGCCGATGCAGCTTATCTCCATCGAAAAAATGAGTTAGGGACACCAGAAACTGATTATGAAGGGTGTTTAGATGCGGTTTCTAGCGAGTTTGTCTATGGATGGGCAAGACACAAATCCGATCCCAATAAAGTAGTATTTGTTGATGTTTTCGTTGGAAATAATTTAATCGGAATCTATCCTGCTAATAAGTTTCGTCAGGATTTAGCAGATGCTTTTAAAACGCATGGATGTCACAAATTTGAACTCAAAATCCCGCCTTCGCTGAATAGCGATGGTTTGGTAGAAGTCAGTGTGAGAATTAGTGAAACGGGTCAACATCTGAAAAAATCTCCGGTTAAAGTTTTAGTGGGAACCGATGGTAAAAAACATCAAAGTTCTCAAAAAAGTAAAGTTTCCGTTGCCAATCAACTGGTTTATCGACCGTCTTTCAATCAGCCTAATTTAACACCGCCTTTAGTGGGAATTGTTATTTTAAATCTCAATGGGGCTAAACTGCTTCAAAATTTATTTGAGTCATTCTTACTGTACAATTCTTATCAAGATATTGAACTAATTGTTATCGATCATGGTTCAAAAGATGAGAGTGTATCGGTGTGTCAGCAATGGTCAAAACAGTTACCGATTAAAGTAATTGCGAGGGGGGATAATTATTCATTTTCTGAGTCGAATAATTTAGGAGTGAACCAAACAACAGCACCGCTACTCCTGTTTATGAATAATGATATTACCCTGTGTCAAGATATTATTCCGGGATTAGTTGATTTGATGCGAGATGAAAGTATAGGAATTGTTGGAGTAAAGCTATTAGATATTGTATCAGAGCGATCGCTTGCTCAACCTCCAACCCAACATTTAGGCGTTCAGTTTAATTTCTATACTCAATTTGAACCCTTCTACCCCTTTGAAGTGCGATATGCACCGCAGATGTTAAGTTTTCAATCGGTTCCTTGGCGAGTTCCGGTGGTAACAGGTGCGTTAATGATCTGTCGCCGTCAAGATTTTCTCGAAGCAAAAGGCTTCTGTGAAGACTATTTTTATGGTTATGAAGATGTCGATTTGTGTTTGTATTTTGGACAAAAATTGGGTCGTGAAATTGTTTGTGCAAATCATTTAACCGCATTTCATCATCGCGGTTTTTCTCGATTTAGTGGGAAGCCTTCCGAGTCCTTTCAAAAACGCCTGGTTAATAATAAAGATATCTTAGAACAGCGTTTTGGTTACTATGTTCGTCGCCGTCATCTCCAAGATTTCTTTGAAAAAGGAATGTACTGGACTTCTCATCCGTTGCGAATTGGGTTTATAGTTACCGATGCTGATTTAGACGCCGCAGCAGGGGATTATTTTACCGCCGTTGAGTTAGGTGAACAGTTAGTCCGAGAATATGGATGGGAAGTCTTCTATTTATCTGAAGGGCCACAGTGGTACAATTTACATCAATTAGATGTGATTGTGGTGATGCGCCATGAATACGATTTACGTTTAATTGAAAATGCTAAACCCACACTCGTTAAGGTAGCTTGGGCGCGAAATTGGTTTGAAGTTTGGGCTTCGAGTGAGTCCGCACAACATTATGATTGTTTCTGGTGTTCCTCTCAAAAAGCCGCCGATTATGTTTCCCAAAAGTTATCTAAACCTGTCACTTTAGTGCAGATTGCCACCAACTTAGAACGGTTTTCCCAACAGTCAGAATACAATGCAGATTTAAAATCAGATTACTGTTTTACAGGTAGTTTTTGGAACTCGCCCCGTGAGATTATCAACTACTTAAATCCTGAAAATTTACCTTTCGAGTTTGCCCTCTACGGACATAATTGGGAACAGTTTAGTAAGTTTGACAAGTCTAATCGCGGGGCAATTTCCTATACAAAGTTACCCCAAGTTTATGCTTCTACAAAGATTGTCATTGATGATGCCAATGCAGTCACAAAAGAGTGGGGTTCGACAAATTCTCGGGTATTTGATGCGATCGCAGCCGGGGCGTTAGTGGTGACAAATGGTAAATTAGGAAATCAAGAAGCCTTTGATGGGTTGTTACCGACCTATGATTCGGCAGAGTCGTTAGAACAGGTTTTATGGACTTATCTAACAGACGAATCTTTGCGTCGTCAGCGAGTCGAACAATTGCAGCAAATCTTGAAAGAAAAACATAGTTATCATCATCGCGCCCAAAGCGTTTTTACCAGCTTGCGAGAGAAAATGACACTCAAGTATCGCATTGGAATTAAGATAGGCGTACCCGAGTGGAAACAGGCGAACGAGTGGGGCGATTATCACTTTGCAAAAGCCTTGAAACGGGCGTTTGAACGTCAGGGACATTCAGTGCGAATTGATATTTTACCCGAGTGGGAAAATTCTCAAAGTTATGGGGATGATGTCGCCCTGGTGATTCGGGGATTAAGTCAATATCAACCCAAACCTTATCAGATTAATTTAATGTGGAATATTAGTCATCCCGATAAGGTATCTTTAGAAGAATATGAACAGTATGACCATGTTTTTGTCGCCTCCTATTCCTATGCAGAAGAATTGCAGCAAAAAGTCAAAGTTCCGGTTCAAACTTTATTACAATGTACCGATCCTGAATTATTTTATCCTGATGAAACGGGCGATGAAGAAGTAGGAGAAATTTTGTTTGTTGGAAATTCTCGGAAGGTTTATCGCCAAATCGTAAAAGATGCGGTAGAAACCGGGTTAAAAGTTGATGTTTATGGCACCAACTGGGAACCTTTACTTCCGCCTGGTTATCTCAAAGGAGAGTATATCCCCAATGAAATTCTGCGACGCTATTACACTCGCTGTGGGGTACTCTTAAACGATCATTGGGATACGATGCGAGAAAAAGGATTTATTTCCAATCGTTTGTTTGATGCGGGCGCTTGTGGTGCTATGATTATCTCTGATGAAGTTCCGGGGTTGGAGGCCGTATTTGGAGATAAAATTACAGTTTATCGTGAGGCGAAGGAGTTAGTCAGCAAAGTCAAAGAATGTTTGCAAAATAGCCATCAACAGGCGTCTGGTCAGTTAGAATTAGCAAAATATGTTAGAGAAAATCACTCGTTTGAACAGCGTGTTGATCAGATGTTAAAGGTGATTCAGCAATTAAATGCAGCTAAAATGAATACTGCGAGCAATGATTAATAACATTTCTAGCTGTTCATTTCATCTAGGGTTAAAGGCTGCAATTGCTCGCCAATCGCCTATCGGGTTAAATGTAAAAAAAATATTTATAGTCTCTGAGAATTTAGATAACATATTGCGGGAGAGTATGTAGATGTCGGAATTGAAAAAAGTTTTCCCTTTGGTCGAAGAAATCAGATTAGACTTAGAACAGTGGAAAATAAAACTTCAACAAATTCAACTTTCATTGAATCAGTTGAAACAGGGAACTAATCCCAGCTTGGCAATCAGTAAAAAACCGGAGATTAATCAATCTAGAAAAACCATCGGAAGATTAGAAAAAGCTACTTGGAATGAGGGAATATTGGAGCTTGAGGGCCAAGTTTCATCGTTCACCGCTCCCGTCGAAAATTTCAAAGTTTATATTGGAAATCACCGATTCTTAAATTTTGAACTGAATCTAGGGCTTGACACTCCTGCCTTTCAGCGTGTATATCCCGATCTCGTCAACGGAGAAAAATCAGGATTTAAGATTAAACTGTCTCTCACTCAAGCAGAACAAAATCAGTTCAAACACTCTATCATTACTCTTATACCTATTGTTGAAGGAAAAGAAGGTAATATTTTACTTAGTGTTCTTGAACCTTCCATTCCACTTCCCAAGCTTGAGTTACTCAAGGCTTGCAGCAGCAATCCGCAAGCATTTATGGATGTTTCATGCGAATTTTTAAGCTATTTTATTGAGATGGCTGATCTCAAACCGGACAATTCAGTGCTTGATATTGGATGTGGAGTTGGTCGTATTGCTTACTCTCTTGGCTACTATCTAAGCCCTGTCGGTCGTTATGAAGGTTTTGATATTGTAGATGAAACCCTTCAAGAAGCAAAGCGAGTCATCGCAACTCACAAGCCTAACTTTAACTTTCAAAAAGTAGATATTTACAACCAAGCTTACAATCCAAACGGAACACTTCAAGCCGTTAACTTTGCTTTCCCTTATGCCGATGAAAGTTTTGATTTGGTCTACTTAACTTCAATCTTCACCCATTTAATGCCTGTAGAGGTTCGTCATTATCTCAGTGAGATTCATCGAGTATTAAAGCCTGGGGGCCGATGTCTACTAACTTGTTTTTTATTGAATGATGAATCACAACAGTTGATCACTCAAGGCAAAACCACTCAAAGGCTAGTCTATAAGTTTGAAGAATATTTCACCAAAAATATTCAAGTGCCAGAAGCATCTATCGGCTTTAGGGAATCTTTATTCTTAGAATGGATCACTCAGAAAGAGTTTAATATTATCGGAAAGTATTATGGGTTTTGGTGTAGTCGAACAAGATATACAAGCTATCAAGATATTCTTGTAATCGAAAAAAAAAAGCTAAACAATAGTATTAGTCAAGCCGCCAAGCCAGAGATTCATTTAAAACCTCTATTGCTTGATCAGTCTGATTTAACAGTCCTCAAAGCGAGAGCCAATCATTACCCATTTAAACAAATTCTTGAAAACCTACAAAAAAATGGTAAAACTGCTAAAACAATGGATGTTGAAGGTCTGTTGAGAATACCAGCTTCTTCTTCATTGTTTATTATCCATAATGCGATTCTTGAGCTAGGATTACTGTATAAAATAATTGATGATGATCAAGCAGGTCAACTTGCTAAAACCTTAGTGATGCAGATCAGTTTGAGGAATGACCAGCTAAAGAACTTATTTGCTGAAGAAATTCATACCGCTTTCATTCTAACCGCAATTATCCTCTTTGTTTATGACCTTGCTCCTGAGTTATTTAGCGAACAAGAAAAAGCAACAGTTTTAGAGTTTATTCGCCAGAAAACCGAGTCACTTTGGCAAGAATCACGAACTCAAGCATGGGGAAGGAGAGAATTTAAGCGTAACGCCTGGAATCACACTGCAATTGCTTTTTGTGGATTGGCAATTGGGGCGATTAGTCTTCGTGATTATCATGCTCCGGCTCAAGGATGGTTAGAGGTTGCAATAAGCCGAGTAGAAGACTTTTTAATTAATGGAATCACTGATGCAGGTATGACGAGGGAAGGGCTTTGGTATTGTGGATTTGTCTCTAAAATTTTGGGCTTACTCCTGGGAATTTGTCGTCGAAATTACATTAAAGTTCAGGGAGAGTTTTTAGATGATAAATATAGTCAGAAGTTAGATAAGCTAATTAAGGGATATCTCTATGAAGTATTCCCTCAAGGAAAATATCTAAATAACTGGAATGATTCCTACTGGGACCCTCATCCTGCTTTATGGGGATATTTAACGTTGGGAGCAAATAGAAATACTGAGCTTGTTAGCTATGTTTGGGAAAAATTAGTAGGTCAGAACGGATTAGGCACTTATGGAAGCAGTAATCATCTAGTTTATTCTTGCTTATTTGATGCTTATGTGTTTATGCCCTATCCAGTTCCATCAGCGTTTCAACCCGAAACCGCAAATTTATCGCCGCTTAATTTCTGCCCAGAAATTGGTTATGTGAATACAAGAGATACCTGGTCAGAAAAAGCCACCGTCGTCACATTTAGTTGTGGAGAATTTATTGACGCAATTCACGATCAGTCAGATAATAATTCATTTACGCTGACTTTTCAAGGTCAACCTTTAGTGATTGACTCGGGTGCAGCTAATAGTTCTCAAGAAAACTCAGCTTCATCATCTTTAGGACATAATCTCGTTTTAATTGATGGCAAAGGTCAACGCTTTTCAGGTGGAGGACACGGAGTATCGGGGAAAATTATGAGAACAGAGTTCACTGAAACCTTTGATTATATTCTGGGAGATGCAACTTCAGCCTATAATTTCATGGATTATAATCCTGTTCACTTTGCTACGCGGCATTTATGTTTTGTTAAGCAACCCTTTCCTTATCTTATTACCTTTGATGATATTCAAAAATCAGAAGAAATGTGCTCTTATGAATATATTCTGCACGTTCCTCTAGAGTACAAAGTTTCTGAAATAAATTTTAATCAGTTTAGATTAAAAAGCGAGAATAAGTCTAAATCTCAGGCTTTTATCTTGTGGTTTTTAAATCCTAAACCCATCACTCTGAAGTTTGATAAATTTATCTCAAAAGGTCAACCCCCCTTCTCAGAACATCAACTCTTACGGTTTGAGCTTCAAGCAGTTAATCCCCAGTTTGTAGCCTTGTTTATCTCAGAAAATGACTTGAACGAAATGAACGTTGATTTTAAAGCTAACTTTGAGCAAAGTGAAGTTTCAGTCGAACTCTCATCGGTTCATCACACAGATCGGTTAGAATTTGCATTCTATAGCTTATTTAATTCTGAGCCAGAGAAGTTATTTAACTGGAAGCGCAATTCTCCATAACTTAATATAATATAAAGAGCAATAGCTCTAATTTATACCTATGCAATCAACGAATAAAAGCTCGCACTCTTATGTAGATCCCAGCCCTAGTAAAAAAATTCAAAGGGTACAAGTTGGCTGTGGCCCCCACAATATTTTACCTGACTGGTGGAACGTTGATATACGACCCTTCCCTGGCATTGATCAAGTTATGGATGTCACTCAACCTTGGCCTTTTCAAGAGTTAGAGTATATCTATGGAGAACATTTTCTCGAACATTTGAGTTTAGAGGAAGCAGTTGCTTTCTTAAATCATTCATGGAATAGTTTACAGGTTGGCGGAGTGATTCGACTCTCTACTCCCTCTCTAGAATGGGTTTTATCCACACACTTCAATCTTTCTGAGTCTAATCCAACTAACCGAGTAGCCTCAACTTTTGCAATGAATAGAGCTTTTCATGGATGGGGTCATCAGTTCCTCTACTCTAAAGAAATGCTTGCTTCTTTGTTGGAAAATTTAGGATGGCAAAATATTGAGTTTTGTGAGTATGGAAAAAGTAATCATCCTGCTTTAATCGGCCTTGAACGTCACAAACCCTATGTAGTCACTCAGGGATATCCAAATGTTTGGATTCTAGAAGCTACAAGAAGTCAGTCTCGATCTTCTGAGAAGATAGAATCTTATCACAATTTTCTAAAAACGTCTTATATTCGCTATGTGAACTCGGGCCATTAAATCATTTAAACTTATTTTTATATTCTTGATAAAAATTATTTAAGAGCCAATGCTACCCCATAATGAGTTTCACCTAGATCGGTACAAAGATCATCAATCATCATTAACAAATCTAACAAATGTTGGTCTTTTGATTCATCAAAGTTGTGAAGAATTTCAGAAAGAGCGAGGTGATAAATAACTCCTCCAGTTAGTGTAATTTCAGCTTGAGGAAAAATTGCTTTAATACATTCAATAATTCGTTCAGAATCAGCCGCTTCCGAAGGATCAGTCTGAATTAATCTTTCAACATTGGGTTTTTGTAATGTAGTGGGTAAAAGTTGACTAGGATTTCTAGGATTCTTTAAATATTTCTCTGGTAAAATACTTCTAGCTTGAGACGCCATCTTCAGCATTTTGTCTGACCACTGCATTCGATTTGGGCCGACATAATCATCCATATAGAACATTCCTTCTGGCTTCAGAATTCTATAACTCCAAGCAATAGCCGATTCTACATCCAACATATGATGGAGAGAGTTGTTCCAGTGAACAAAATCAAAACATTCTGCTTGTTGAACTTGCTTAAAAGCATCAGCTAAAATAAATTCAACTTTATCCTCTACCTCAAATCTTTTAGCGAGTCGTTTCCCTTGCTCTATTCTCACTTCTGAAAGTTCATAAAGCTGAAATGACGATACTAATCCCTGACGAACCAAGGTCATTTCTTTTTGTCCGTTTCCACATCCAACAGAAATTCCTCGCGTAAATGGACATCGAGACCCTCCAATTTCTTTGGCTCGATGGGTAATCCCTTGAGAAAATCCATCTAAAGGTAAACCTGCTACTTTTTGATTGATTCGCCTGATAATATGTGGACTTTGCCACCATCTAAGCCGCAAGTTAGGGGTTTGTTGACTTTGCTGCGTTACTTTAGACCAATGAGATCCGATTTTATCATGTTGCTTATCTTTCTCGTTTTCCATCACATCTTCTCAATTGAATTTTAGACGTTCAAGGCTATCGGAAAATTATCTGGATTGATTTTTAGCTTCTATCTATAGAAGTTTCAGGCAACAAAGATTGCCAGTATTTCAAGTTAGATTTAATCTTTTGTAGTCGAGATTGATACCGATCTAAATCTATCTTGACAGTGGCTATTAAATTCAGATCTGGATTTTCGATTAATTGATAAGCCTCTTGCCAAAAGGCAGTATGATACCAATAATTCTCATTAATTAATCCTGCTGTCAAATAATAATGATTCGGTGGCAGCTTGTTATTTTTGATCTCTTCTATTTGAGCAGGAACAGGCTTTGGGCCATGAAAATGAAGGATTTTCGCTTCTGGATTGGGTTGCCAGTACGCTTTCCAATTCATTGTAACATCAAGATAGTTCCATCGTCCTCTAAAAAAGCGTCTGTAGGCGCCTTGATCATAAGATTGCTTAACTAGATTGCCGAGTTCCAAATCGATAAATCGATTAAAATCGTCATATATTTTTAGAAGATTAACGGTATTCATATACATTACACCAGTATTAATCCAGTCTAAATTTTTAGGGTCTTGGTCAGGGGCTATTGCAAAATAATCACAAGATAAATTGTCTAAATCCTGAACAACATCCTGCATAAACATAACATCGCAGTCGGTATACAGGACATATTGATCGCGAATTCCAAGGTGATCTAGAATCTTCGGAATTTCTACTCTTAAGAAAGCACCTGTCCCCACATTAAAATGATTTTGAGATAGAGTTTTAAACTTCTCATAATGAGGCGTTCTGTGAATAATAATTTCTACCTGATTTTTTCTCAACCATTTTGTCAGATCATTCTCTTGACCATCATAAATTAAAAAGGGTTCAAGCGAAGTATTTTTCAAGGCTGAATAAACAGCGACCTTGATCATTTGGGCATACTGTTCAAAGCGATGTGAGAAGTCATTAGTAGCAATAAACCATTTCATTTTTACTTATTCTCCCTAGTTTGTGAAAAATTTTCATTATTCATTATTCAAACTTTGCATAGATATTACCCCATAATGACTTTTGATGATTAGACTCAGACTCGATACAATCAAAAAGCTGTGTTTCAGAGATCCATTTAGATAGAGCGAGTTGATCTTGATCTTCGTGAGTAAAATTAAACTGACTATAACCCAAGCCCACTAAGTGTTTAACACATTTTTGAGCATCTTCAATAAACTCTATAGTAAACTCCAACGATAAATAAGGTATAGCCTGAGAAAGTCCTTGTAAGACTTGATATTCAAAACCTTCTACATCAATTTTACAAAACTTTGGAATTCCCCATTTTTGGATCGCTTCATCTAAAGTTGTAACTTCTACTATCACAGTTTTCTCCCACGTTTGATTAGCAAAACGACCTGTTTTCCATCGATCCGAGAAAGTTGACAACACATCTGCTCGATCACAGATCGATAATTTCAACTCTCCTGGTTGTGCTGCTAAACCTTTGTTGACAATCACCACATCTTGATTACCTTGATATTTTTTAGTAAGAACTTCTATACAATGGGGTTGGGGTTCAAAACATACGACCTTAGCACCAGCACTCAAATATAAATCTGTTTTCAATCCTTGATTAGCTCCAACATCAAAAACTAAATCTCCTCTGCTAAAAAATTTACCTATAAAATTGTGAGTTATACTCTGAGGATTACTTGAAACTTCTGTTGATAATTTACAACTGTCTTGCTGAATAGATTCTTCCCATGTTCCATATCCATGCAGATACAAAGGTTCGCTATTCCAAGGATCGAAAGGAATCAACTTCTTAGCTTTTAGGTGGGGTCGGAAGAAAAACTTACAGTTTTCATTGAGCATTGCTGCCGTAAAAGAAAAAGTGCTGTTCGAGATAGCTAAGACATCGCACTGGGTCAAAATATAAAACTCCGGATAAAAATCCGCCTCTGCCACTTCAACACCTAAATCTTTGATTGTGACGGGATGATAATCACTAAAGTCATTAACGACTCCTGCCAATTCATCACTTGCAATAAACAATACAGGTTCGTCCAAAGTTTCCCACAAACCTTCTAGCCATTTTCTGTAACAAGCAGTGGGAGCTACAAAAGTATAGCTTCTTTGGAGTTTTTGATAATCACCACGTCGCAAATGTATGCCAACAATAGTCTTGCCGTACTGTCGCAAGCGGTTTACAGCATCAATCATCTTGAATTCTACTTGGGGTACAGGTTGAAACAGGGAACGAAAGAAATCTTTGTAAGGATCATAATATTTAGTATGAAGTTGATAAGTCGGGCCGCCAAATTCTACATTGTTGTATGGTTCTTTCGCGTTAAGAATTGCCAGACCTGAATCAGTAAACTCAGGCAAAGTTTGAGAAATAGGGGGATCGTTATGTCCAAATAAATACTGACCTACCCACGATACTGTTTCTACCCGAACATTATGTTCTTTTTGATGAATTTTTAAGAGAGCATATAAAAAGATTTGATTGCCGAAACGCGCTTTACTCAAAATCGACATTGTAACTAAGGGCTTTTTCACATAAAAGGCATCTCCCCATGATGGGTGAGGGGTTTTTGTTGCCACTCTGTGAAAACCATATTGATCTAGAAATTCATCCAGTTCGTCAATCAACACACATCCTTCATAAAGTTCTTCATAATTAACTTCTGTATTAATTGCATCAACATATTTCAACCAATGAGTTGCACCTTTTAAAGCTAATAACTCTGCACCTTGAATATCAATATTTAAGATGTTGTAGTCTGAGGAATTAAGCTTCAGTTCTTGTAAGAGTGTGTCTAATTTTCTGGACTCTACTTGAATTTGATGAGTTTCTTTGATTTGAGGATAAATCTTCTGATGTTGTTTTAAAGGAAGAATGGAACTACTTTGCTCGTTAGACGTTACATGAAGATTAATAGTACCATTTTGATCGCTAATCGCATAGTTAACAGCTTTCACATTCGGATAAGATGCTATTTTAGCCTGCAAACGTTGACAGACCACAGGATTGGCTTCAATAAATAAGATATTTTTTACACCCATTTGTTGGTAATAGTGGTTTTCTTGACCTTCGTGCGCTCCTACATGAATTACACCTTTGAGATGAATTGAATTTTGAACACAAAGTTTAGGAACATCTAATAATCTTGGTTTCTCACCTAAAACATTATCCAAAAAACGTTCGTTAACTGCCAAATAATTACTAAACTGATAATTTTCATCGGTCGGGACAAATTCGGGTTTATACTCCAATCGCTCCTCTAAAACCTTAAAGATGGAGTAACGATATTTTTGCAGATAATTAAAGACTTGCTGGAGAGTTATTTGAGCATCTTGATATGTGCCTCCATATTCAAATTGAATGTAATCTATTTTCCCCCTCTGTAAACATTGTTTCGCTCCCAATAAAACATCTAGCTCGCTACCTTCTGTATCTACTTTGAGAAAGTTAATTCTTCTAATAGCTTTTTGCTGACAGTAGTTATCAATAGTAGTCGTAAGCAATTTAAATTCTGTCGGACATCCGAACCGACCTGTCTTGTCAATACTCACACGACGTTTAAATGTGCTTAGTACACTATGTCTGTCATAGTAATAAAATGATTTGACAATATTATCTTCGGCGATTCCTATACAATTTGCAACGACTCTATCAGCCCATTTTCGAGCAGTTATTTTTTGGCTTAGAACTGTATGTGTTTTAGGAGCGGGTTCAAACAAATGTAATTGGACATTTGTTTGATGATTCAAAACTTCTTCTGTCCAACTACCCACATTAGCACCAACATCGAATACAATCTGACTATCACTAATAAACTTTTGAATAATTGCAATTTCTGAGCCTGTGATGACTCCTTTTCCTGCAATTACATTGAGGGGTACTGTTTTATTGTTGGTACTTTTTACAGAGGGTTGGATTTGAACACCTTGAATTTGAGATAGTTCTTGCTTAGTTTGAAGTAGCTCAAATTTTGTATCTTCTAATTCTTGATATTTCTGTTGCAGTTGGAATTGGAACTGTTCCAATACTCCCATTGTTTGTTCTAGCTGAGAATGAGATTGTTCCAATACCTCCATTGTCTCATTTAACTGCAACTGCGATCGCTTTAATAACTGATCAGTCTCCTGCAACTGGGCTTTAGTTGCTTCTAACTCCTGTTTAACTTCCGAGCCAAACTCAGACTGTTTTTGCTGTTCTTTCTCTTTCAACTGATCTAACTCTAAGTTGGTTTGCTCTAACTCTCCCATGACCTCATCTAACTGAGATTGCGATCGCCCTAACTCTTCTTTCACGCTATGCAAATTTCTCTGCGTCTCCTGCCACTTAGCCTTAACTTTTTCTAATTCTTTTTCGATTTTCGCAGTCATTAATTTACTTCCTTTTTTTATAATTTTAAATCTTTCTTTTCTGAAAAATACGCTATCGCTTAACTTTTACCTTAGTCCATCAAATTATATCATACTTTAAATGTATAACGGACTCTCAAACTGAAAGATACCTATTCTTCCGCAAAGAAGAATGTAAAGACATTAATTAAACTATGAGATGGATAAGCACGATCTGGAATTAATTCTTTCCGATTAGCGGAAATGATTTTTTCATACAAAGAACTGTCCTCTGGATAATACTTTTGCGCCAGCGTGAAAACATAAGTTTTATGATAGGCGGGATACTCTCCAAAATATGGTTCATAATTAATGGGACATTCACCATTATATGGATCTGGAGACAAATCTAAATCACGTATAGACCGACAATCCGATCTTCCCGATGGATAATCAAGATAGTATCTTCCATAAAAGCGAAGTGCGCTACGAATTGATTTGTTATGAATATTCATAAAACTCTGAGTGCTACCGTAGTGCAAGTCATTTAATTCAGCAATATGAGCAGTCAGGATCAGAGCTTCTAGGTGAAACATACTGTAAGCAAAACCGTGTCTTTGTCTGACTTTCTCATTCCACCATCTTTCCCGATTATAGAGATCTTCCTTAGCTGGAGGATGGGGCAGACTACGATGGCGATCATAAATTTCTCCGGTTCTTACCTGAGTTGGAAGATGAGCAAAGTCACGGTTTTCTCGAAATATATTATCGGGATTATCTTGCTCGTATATCGCATCTCTCACCAAGTTCTTGTAAGTCCACCGATTTCCATTCATCATATAGCTTAAAAGCCGAGCTTCATCTCCATAGAGGCCTGCCAGAAGCATTCCTAAGTTGTGCCAAGAAAGATGATTATTTGCTCCTTCAATCTCCAGATTGTCCAGCCAGTATTGGTGACTTTTCTGCACTTGCTTTCCCAAGTCTAAAAACCATTTTTTAACTATCTTTTTTTCCTCGTTTGACATTGAGGAAGATACAATTTGGAAAGCCTGAGCATAGGAATAGAAGAGGGCGCTAATATCAAGGCCTGTCCCTATGAGATAGTTATCATTACTTTCGCCCAATCGAGTTCCGCCTTTCTTCTTAGCCCAAGCCACAATAATATCGGCGGCTCTCTGACAATACTCCTGTTTATCTTCTATTGCACAAACAACCGCTAAGTGTATAGTTTGAGCCAACTCCTTCTCTACTAACGTTCGATATTCATCCGGATTATTTCCCGAATAGATTTTAAATTGTGATGATGAAGTTTGATTATAAAATTCTCGGGCTAGGGCTTTAATATTTTGGTAAGCTTGATGAGTTAAGGGGTACTTTTCGGGAGATTGAGAGAGTCGTTTTTTCGCGGAATCTATCAACTCTTGATTTAAAAATACATTCGGAAGATCATCAGGGAGTTGATAAGAACTAGATTCTTCAACTTCAACCTCAACATTTCTCTGAGCTTGTACTAGAAAACTCAAATCAACTTGAGATTCTAGAACTTCAGAATAGAGAAGTGTTTGTGGAGGAGTTTTGGGCGTTGACCAATCCTGACTTAAGGATAGAGTTTCTACAGCCTGTGTTCCACCAAAACTAAAGATGAGAACAACAAACCCAACCCACCTTGAAATTTTCATTTCCCCTCCTCATGCTGACAAACCACAGATCGAGCTTCAGGTTAAAAGATTATCCTAGCTCTGACTGCACCCTTTGTAAAAAAGTTCGCGATCGCTCTAAGTCTATTTTAATTTGCTCTAATTTAGAAGGTAGTTGTCCTTCTGGTAAGGCTGTCACTAACTCTCGATGAGCTTCTGTTTTTGGAATTTGACCATTGTGCCATAATTTAAGTGTTGCCATCGGCACAGGGTTTTCATCTGGAAATACCGCTTGAAAGAGCAGGTCTTCCTCAGTCGATAATCCACTAATATCAATAGATATCTGAAAACCACATTTCACCGCACTTGGCCCTTTTGAATAGCGTTTCGCCACGTCAGGACGAGGATGATTCAGGGGTATGCTTCGGAATACAGAACCGCTTCTAATCAACTCTACAGCAACCACTGGGGATGTTTTTCCGAGTACCCAACCCCCAACATCCATCACGGTAGAAGCCTCCTCAGTTCCCTTTTGAGGCGAATCTATCGAAAAGGCGAGTAAAGATTCTGACTCGGAAATTGGAACCCGAATTACGTCTTGAACTTCGTACTTGAAACTTTCAGTCATTGTTTATGTTTTGATTCTATTTTAAAATGATACAGCTTGTTGTACACTCTCTTTTCGAGCCAGAACAGATTTTTTTGAAATTGCCTGACGAATTAATTGTTTCCACTCTGGCGAGTTGGTTAACGCTTGAGTGTCTAGACTTTCACCTTGCTGTGCGGAAAATTGGGTAAAACTCTCCAACCAGTTGAGAACTGTTTGCGTTTGAGAGAATGGCTTTTGCTTCATCGATTTTCGCAAGTTCTGCGCCATTGCTGCTAAATCATTATTTCTGTAAGCATACCACGCTTCCCAGACCAACTGTTGATAAGATTCATCCGGCTTGCCTGCGATCGCTTCTAAGAATAATAACCGATCTAATTCATTGCGAGCTTGTTTAAGTTGCACCTGAGACTGTTCTAACTCTTTTTGAGTTCGATGGAGTTGAGACAGGTTGCGTTGCAGTTCTCCCTGAGATTTTTTGTACCGAGAACAATACTGTTCTAGAACTTGCTCTGTTTGATGCAGTTGAGACTGAGATTTTTCTAAAACACTTTGAGTTTCATTGAGCAACAATTGTGATTGTTCAAATTTCTCTTGAGTTTGTTTAGAGTTGTTGAGCAACTGTTCTAAAACCGCTTCAGTTTTCTCTAATTGACTTTGAGATTCTTCTAAAACTGTTGTTGTTTCATACAGATTAGACTCTGACTGTTTCAGTTCTTCTTGTGTTTGTTCCGCTTGAGTTTGAGTTTGTTTATAGTTTGCAAGCAACTGTTCTAATACGGCTTCTGTGTGATGCAGTTGACTATGAGATAGTTCTAAAACTGTTGTTGTTTCATACAGATTAGACTCTGACTGTTTCAGTTGGTCTTGCGTTTGTTCCGCTTGAGTTTGAGTTTGTTTATAGTGTTCAAGCAACTGTTCTAAAACCGCTTCAGTTTTCTCTAATTGACTTTGAGATTCTTCTAAAACTGTTGTTGTTTCATACAGATTAGACTCTGACTGTTTCAGTTGGTCTTGCGTTTGATACGCTTCAGCTTTAGTTTGTTTATAGTTTGCAAGCAACTGTTCTAAGACTTCCTCTGTGTGATGCAGTTGACTATGAGATAGTTCTAAAACTGTTGTTGTTTCATACAGTTGTGTTTGGGACTGTTCTAGTTCTTCTTGAGTTAGATGCAGTTGAGATTGAGTTTGTATCAGTTCAGTTTGAGTTTCACTGAACTCGGCTTTAGACTGAGCCAATTCCCTTTGAATTTCAGCTAATTGAGATTTAGCACCTTCTAATTCTTCTTGGTTTTGACTGAATTTAGATTGAGTTTGCATCAATTCACTTTGAGTCTGACTCAACTGAGTCTGAGACTCATTCAAAGCTTTTTCTGTTTCACTCAGTTTAGATTGAGACTGTTCTAAAGCGCTCTCGGTTTGATTCAATTTAGATTGAGAGTCTTCTAATTCTTTTTGAGTCTGACTCAGTTGAGATTTAACTTGCTCTGATTCTGCTTGTAACGCTTGATAATCAGCGTTTAATAATTGGTGCTGAGTTTCAACTTTTCGCAAATTCATCCAGTCTTGAAAGACCCATATTCTGTAGGGTGATGATTTAATGCGATCGCGCCAAGAAAGGTCAAGATTTTCATCAGGTTGCCAGGATCTCGCCTCTAATTCCTGATACATTTCTAGCACTTCTGGGAAGTAATAATCAATCACCGTTGGACGATGGCTATCCTGACTATAATTTTGGAATAAAGAAGATTCATAAACATCCTCTCTCGGAGTTCCTAAACGAGTTCCAAACTTCTTGTTAATCGTTTCAATATAAACTGGAGTTTGTTTAATAACTTGGCTAACATTTGCTAAAATACAGCGACTCGGATACTGATTATAAAAGTTAATAATTTTTTGATTATAATGCAGCCAAAGTTTAACCGCCAGTTCGGGTTGTTCCTCAAAAGCTTTGTCGCCACATCGATAGATAGAGTCTATCACTTCCCAGGGAGAACGATAAACCAACAAAAACTTTGCTTCCGGTAATAAATTCGCCCAAAAATTTAAAAATAAAGTGGTGCGAGGATCTTTCCATCCCCACATTGAACTGATGGCATTTTGAGCTATAATTTGTTGAGCTTGTTCAAGATATTGTTCTCCAACTTCAATATTGTCTTGCAGTGTCCATCCTTCGGGTACAATTTCTTGAGAGCATAAAACCGTTTTATGAAAATTCACAAATTCTAAATTTTCAAAATATCCTTTGAGGTTATATTGATTTCCTTCTGTTAACCTCCGACCAATATGCAACCCGGCGCTTTGAAGTAAGGCTGTGGTTAATGAGGTTCCTGATCGGTGCATTCCCGTTAAAATGAGAACTGAAGATTTTTGAGTTTGTAAGGTCGATGAGTTCATTACTTTTAACTGAAAACTTATAAATTTTTGGGATCAAGCAGAGGAGGGTTGAACCGAAGATTAATTCGGTTGTGATTATCCTGATTTTAGTCACGATGACGATCATATCACTAGGGTGTTATGCTGGTCATGTTTTTTTCTCGGATTTAGGTCAGGAGTCACGAGGAAAATCAGGCTTAACTATCAGGGATGGTTTCTGCGAGAATTTTAGCTAACATTTTAACATGAACGGCTGAGGGGGTTGGAGAAGATGGCTGAGTTATTGGTTTTTGTTGCAGTTTTTCCAGGTTTTCTTGGCTGTGTTTGAGGTCTTCTTTAGTTTGATGGAGTTGAGAGATAGACTGTTCTAACTCAACTTGTATTTCATCTAGTTGAAATTGGGTCAGTTCCAATTCTTCCCGGGTTTCATGGAGTTCAGACCGACATTGATCTAATTCCTGTTGAGTTTGAGATAATTCCGTTTGAGTAGTTTGGAGTTGTTGTTGAGTTTGAGATAATTCCGTTTGAGTAGTTTGGAGTTGTTGTTGAGTTTGAGATAATTCCGTTTGAGAGGTCTGGAGTTGTTGTTGAGTTTGGGATAACTCCGTTTGAGTGGTTTGGAGTTGTTGTTGAGTTTGAGATAATTCCGTTTGAGAGGTTTGGAGTTGTTGTTGAGTTTGGGATAACTCCGTTTGAGTTTGTTGTTGTTTAATTTGAGACTGTTCTAACTCTTTTTGTATTTGTTCATAGCGAGACTGTAAATCTTCTAATTCCTGTTGAGTTTGCAGAAGTTGAGTTTTTGTGACCCTTTCCTCCACAACTGGGGGAGTCATTACATCAGCATTTTGTTGAGTTTCGTCACTATTTAAACTGAGGTGTTCCCGCAGGTAGAAAACTTCACCCCAAGCGGGATGATAGGGGTTAGCTTCAGCAACACGAACAAAATGATATTCAGCCAGGAAAGCATCCATTTCATCAATGACGGCGCCTCCCTCAAATAAGTCCTCATAGCTAACAGTCGTGTAAATCGCTTCGATGTATTTTAGCAGTTGAGTCGCACCTTGCAGGGCTAAAAGTTCAGCGCCTTGGATATCAAGATAAAGAAAGTTAAAGTCTACTGGACGCAGGTTCAGTTCACTAAGAAGGGTATCGAGACTGCGGGACTCTAGGGTAATTTGTTGAGTAACTTTCAAGTTGGGGTAAATTTCGCGATATCCAGTCAGGGGAAGGATAGAACTATTAGACTCGATAGAAGTGAGGTTGAGGGTAACGGGGGTGGTATGATTAGCGATCGCAGTCTGAGAGATAATAATATTAGGTTGATCCGCGAAGTTGGCTTGTAGCTGTTCAACGGCTTTCGGGTTGGCTTCTATTAGCAGTATTTTAGCCGTGTCGGGGGTGGGGTAGCGTTTCAGGTCTTTTCCCTCGTAAGCGCCAATATGGATGATACCGCGTGGGGTGAGGTTGTGTTGTTGAGTGAGGGTGTAGAGGTCGAGTTTCATGGGGGGTTAACTGGAGTGGAAATCCTGAGCTAATATTTTATCTTAGTTGTATTCGGGTCAGTTTGATTCACCTCTCCCCCAGCCCCTCTCTAGCCGTGATTACTGAAATTCGAGGTGCAATATGTTTACCCAGACAGAAGAACAGAAAATTTCATTGACTTTAGAGGAGTTTCTAGATTGGTATCCTGATGGTTATTCGGGTTTTGACGTATATTCAAATATCTAGATCATCAGGATTTATCCCTAAACGACGAAGGCGATCGCTTAATTCTTGGAGTTGCCGTTCTGCCTGTTCTGCCCGAAGACGTTCTTCTAGGGCTTGTTGTTCGGCAAGTTCTGCCCGAAGACGTTCCAACTCCACAGGAGTCAAAATCCAAGTTTGCTCGGAATTATACCAGCGTAGCCAGCGACGCTCAACCCCTTGATAGGTTCCTTCCCATAATCCTAGACCTAACTCTGCTTCTGGAAGCCATATCCCCAGTCCCTCTACAGGGAGTTGCTGATATTGATTCATCACTAACCCAAAAGCTTGTAACTGATCAGTATAACGATTAAAAACGAAGTAGTAGGGGATGCGTAGAATTTGTTCATAAACCGTCCACTTATTTGGGGGTTGATTAACCTCTCGTAAACTGCGCCCTAAATCTTCTTTTTCTGTTCCGGGGGATAATAGTTCAATCGCAACATAGGGATAAATTCCTTCTTGCCAAGTCACATAACTCAAGCGCAGGTCTTTTCCCTCATACAGCCTCGACACGCCTAATACGGCGAACCAGTCGGGGCGTTTGTACCATTGAGTTTGGCGGGGGTCGTAATACAGGTTTAGGTCGCTGGCGGTAAATACTTCGTCTTCGGGGTAGGTGGGGGGGCGAAACGTCTGGCGCAGTAGTTCCGGTTGCAGCAGGTGAAATTCGTCTGGCAAACCCGGTTCCTCCGGATTTTCACTGGGTAAGTCATACATGGTGGGCAGGACTTCTTGGGGAGGTAAGGGGGGAGAGTTTTGAACCATTGCCTAGCCACCTCAAAAGTTACCATGATTTATATGTTATCAGATGATTTGGGTTTGGCGATTCTCGTTCCGAGATGCTGCGCGATACGTGCTACGCACACGCAAAGAGCGATCGCAGTTTGAGAGATAATCTTTCTGAGTTGTATCGGGGTCAGTTTGTCAAGGGGGTACTTTAAGGCTGTTGCAGCGATTAGAATTAGACAATTAAAATTAAAACATTCCTGAATAAAAATTAGTTGATCATCTGCTGGGCTGGGAGGAACGTATGTTGAGCCAGGAAACAGTCAAGACTGAGACAGAAGAACAAAAAACTTTATTGACTTTAGAGGAGTTTCTCGATTGGTATCCTGATGGTTATCACGGTCGATTTGAATTACATGATGGGGAGATTGTTAAAATTCAGCCGACGGGAACTCACGAGCAAGTGGCAGGTTTTCTAGCTTTGGAACTGGGCGTGGAAATTAAACGACTGAATTTGCCTTTTTTGATCCCCCGCCAAGGGCTGATTAAAGCGATTGATTCGGACAAATCAGCTTATATTCCTGATGTGATGGTTTTGGATTCTAATGCACTAGAAAACGAGTCTTTATGGAAAAAGCGATCAACGATTACTCAAGGGACGAATATTAAATTAGCCATAGAAGTGGTTAGTACAAATTGGCGGGATGATTATTTGATGAAACTCGGAGAATATGAGAAATTGGGAATCGCTGAATATTGGATTGTTGATTATTTAGGCTTAGGAGGTCGGCGTTATATTGGAGACCCGAAGCAACCGACTATTTTGATTTATCATTTAGTGGAGGGAGAATATATGGTTAATTTATTTAGGGGTCAAGATATTCTGCGATCGCCAACTTTCCCGGAGTTAAACTTGAGGGCAGAACAGATATTTGCAATGGGGCAGTGATTCTGAGATACTGCGCGATACACGCTACTTAGATAACCAAAATGACACAGAAAATTCCTGACCTCCATGCACCTCGCCGCAGACATTTTTTGAACATTGTCAAAAGGCGAGTGAAACCGGGAACAGGAAGTAGTCTGGCTTTTTTAGACCAACGAACTTGGCATTATCCTGTGACTAATCTTAAGGCAATTATTAAACAAGCTCCTTTTGTGATTGTTGGTGGTGTTGCCACTCGGCTGTATATGCCAGAACGAATGACCCTGGATTTGGATATTTTGATTAAGTCAGAAGATGGGGTGTTGGTTTATCAAGATTTGGAAAAGGCAGGCAGCGAAAAAAAGGGTGAGTTAAGTATTCCTGGCAGTCAATGGACACTGGCTGATGGGACTTCTCTAGATGTCTTGGAAGTCAGTGAACCCTGGGGATCTGAGGCTGTTAAGTCTCCGAATTATAGTCCTGATGGACTACCTGTGATTAGTCTACCTTATTTGGTGTTGATGAAACTTTTGGCTGGACGTAGCCAGGATTTGGCAGATATTAGTCGAATGTTGGGAGGAGCGACAGAACTTGGTCTTCAGGAAGTTAGGGAAGTGATCTGTCAATATCTACCGACGAGTGCAATGGAAGACCTCGAAAGCTTGATTGTACTGGGTCAGCTAGAACGAGGCTAATGGGTTGGCGGCGATTGGAGTTCCGAGACGCTGAGTCCCAAGAGGACACGCTACGCGATCGCAGTCTGAAATAATAACGTGGGGAAAATTTTACTCAAAACGCAACCAACTAAACATTTCTTTGGCTGACAATTGTAAGTCTTGAAGTGTCTCTAAGGTGGGTAAAATTTCTTCGCCCAATTTAACGCCTGGAAATAAGTTGGGTTGAAATATCATAACTGACTTATCGGTGGGATCGATTAACCATCCGAGTTGGGTGCCTTGATTAATACAAAAAATGATTTTCCGGATGACTTGATTTGCAGACTGTTCGGGAGATAAAATTTCAATTACCCAATTGGGATGAACTTCAAAACGATTGGCAATTTTTCCCTGTTCGGTTTTGGGAATGCGATCCCAAGTGAAAACACTGATGTCTGGTACAACAGAACGTCCTCCAAAAGTACACCGCAACTCGGGAAAAGCATAGGCTAATTTTTTGGGTAAAAACACCTCATTAATAACTGTTCCTAAACGACCTTGTAAAACACTATGTTCTCCTTGAGGCATTGGTTTTTGCTCTATTTTTCCATCAATGTATTCGCTGGCGGGTTGGGTTTCGGGACGCTCTAAAAATTCTTCCAGCGTGATTTGGGGTTGAACTTGAGTAACACTAACCATGTTTTTTCTCGTTGACCATCTCTCTAAGATCACTATACAATACCTCTGCGATCGCCATTTCTCAGACGTGAACGCGATCGCATTGTTATGAGATGATAGTCTGTAGGTTGGGTTAAGGAACGCAACCCAACATTCTATTTCAGGGTTGACCTCTCCCTACCCTCTCCTACAAGGTAAGGGGAGTTTGTCTGTAGGTAGGCTGAGTGAGAACAGATAAAATGTATAATTGATTGAGCTTAGAATAGAAATTAAACCTTTATCTCAAATTTTATATGACTCTTAGTATTAAAAAACGCGCTACTCGTAGGGGAAGAATCTTTGACTTTGATACTCTCACCCCTGAAGAAGTGAATAGACGAGAAATGCAAAGGCAACAATTAGATCAACGGTGTTCTCCGCATTTTGAAAAAATTCGTTTTCGTCTGATGCAAACTCATTATAACTGGTGTGTTGCTATTGAACCCGAAAGTGGCTATTATTTGCTGGATTCAGATTGGGAAAGTTTGGTCTGGAAAGTTAAGATTTATTGCCCCAAAAGCCAATTGATGATTTATGGCATTAACGAAACGGGAACCTGCGGACAATTATGATTGAAGGTCGGTTCGGAGAAGTAGACGAGTTAATTTTTGAAATTGACTTGATTGCTGGAAATGGAGAAGTTCTCCCGGTTGAAGTCATGTTGGATACGGGTTTTACTGCGGGTTATTTGGCAATTGATGAACAGGATATTGAGGCGCTGGAATGGCAAAAGCTGCAATCGGATATTCGGATAAAAATTGCTCAGGGTGTGGGTCAATTTGATATTTATGAAGGTCGGGTAATTGTGGACAGTCAGGAGTTTATTGTTCCGGTTCATGTTGGAAAGGATTTACCCGAAATCATCATTGGTGTAACGCGAGATGAGTTTTGGCAAGATCTTCGGAGAATTCGTCAAAAATAGCCAGCGGTCGCAATTTCCGAGACGCTACGCACAGGCTATGGGAAGGCTTTTCGGGTGGGGGTAGTCCCGATCGCTTTTTGGGGGACAGTGGCTGACTTGATCAGAGATTTGTTGTTGCTTATAATCAGTATTAGCTCAATCTGCTGCATATGAACTATTCCTCTGCATTAGCTCTACTTAAAAATAAGTACCCGAATTTGGCTGTTATTGAAGTTTGGGAGAATGTTCTGTTTTTACGGATGAGTAAGGGTCGGTGTGTTTTCCACCGGAAAAAAGGAA
Organism: Limnoraphis sp.; assembly: GCA_050485465.1. Lineage (GTDB taxonomy): Bacteria > Cyanobacteriota > Cyanobacteriia > Cyanobacteriales > Microcoleaceae > Capilliphycus. The sequence goes on from JBJHBL010000013.1 coordinate 98,958, forward strand.
CGATTTTTGCGGGTTTGGATGTTGGGACTTGGGTCTTGGCGGCCGATAATCAAGTGGCGGCGAGAAAGTTATATAAACAAATGGCAATTAAACTGCATCCTGATAAGCAGTCGGGGAGCCATGACAAGTTTATTAAGCTAAAAAATTGTTACGAAAACTATGAGACAATTAGAGCTAGACTTGGGGCTGGATTTTCTGAGTACGATGACTACCCAGAAGACCCAAAATACTCAAAATCTTACTATTACCGAGAAAGACAAACAGACGAGTGGTTCAGGGAAACCTACAGCAGCTATCAAGCCTGGGTTAAAAGACAGAAAGAACACGACGAGTACGCCAGAAAGCAAGTCGAAAAGTGGGGGTGTCCTTTTTGATGAAACCAGTCGCCGGGTTTTAGATAGAAGACCTCGCTTTGAGAAGGATTATCAGCAACAGTTGGTTTATTATTTGACTAAGGCTTGTCAGTATCTGCCTTGGCGTTTCTATATAGAGTTCGAGGTGAATTGTCGGGGAAAGCAGGGTTTTATCGACTTTGTTTTAAAAACCCAAAGCCCTCAACATATTTTGATGGAGTTAAAAAAAGGTACGGTAACTGTTGCTGAGGTTAATAATATTTAAGCACGACATTATATAGAAGGGTATAAGCAACGGACTAAACAGGGTAAATATCCGATGCTTTATATTATTGGTTCTCAATTTGAACCGGAGGCTGAAGATTACGCGGATCGGCTTAACGAGGAATGGAATTGGCAGTTTAAAAGGTATAAATATAAGCCTCAAGTCCAGGTGAGAACTTATTCAAAATTAATGAGTTCTTTGGACTCTCGGTTGATGGGAACTGATATCGGTGGTTTTGAGTTGGAACGAGTGAGGCGGGATGTTCCTTTGTTGTATGAGTTGAAAACGGGGGATTTATTAACATAAAAACTAATATTTGTCAATAGCGGATAACCGAATACTTTATTCCGGCAAACCGAATCTCTAAGTCGCTTTTGTTTGGTTTCTTAACTGATTCGGTGTCTGTAGGTTGGGTGAGCGATCGCAACCCAACATTCTATCTGTAATGCGATCGCTCTTTGCGTGTGCGTAGCACGTATCGCGCAGCGTGGGGGTAGCCCGTATCGCACGATTATGAGATGATAGTCTGTAGGTTGGGTGAGCGCTCGCAACCCAACATTCTATCTGTAATGCGATTCTCGTTCCGAGATGCTACGCGAACGCTATTTCGACTTAATCTAAATGTCGCTTTTGTATTCATCCATTCAACTAAATTTTTGTTGATAATGGGAGGTAATCCGATGGATAATAATGTCTCTGCTTTGTATGAACAAGATTATTATCTCTGGCTTCAAGAAACTTATAAAATACTAGAGAAAAAAGAGATGAATCGACTGGATTTACCCCATCTAATGGAGGAAATTTTAAGTTTGGGAAACGAACAAAGACGCAAAGTAGATAGTTATTTACGACAACTGTTAATTCATTTATTGCTTTACCAGTATTGGGAATCGGAAAGGCAGTTTTGCGGTAAGGGCTGGCAAAATGAAATTGATAATTTTCGGTTTGAACTGGAGTTATTGTTAAAATCTCGGACTTTGTATAATTATTTCTTGCAGGAGATTGAAGAAATTTATGTCAAAGCCAGAAAGCACGCTATCAAAAAAAGTGAATTACCCCCGGAGATTTTTCCTGAAAGGTGTCCCTTTACTTCTGAGAATTTGCTTGACTCTGATTTTCTGCCCTAAATTAACCCTTTGATTTGAAGATTTTCTGCAAGTGACGGAGGGGAACCTGAGTGAATTCGTCTAACAAGGAGATCAATAAATCAACCGGGAATTAAGCGACCCTTTAGCTCTGCATACTGAGGAAAAATGGAGTCTAAACTAACCAATGAAGCGTCATAGATCAAAGCGGTTGCAATGATGATTCGGTCAGCCGGATCGCGATGATGCTCCGGTAGTTGAGAGGCTTTGATCGCAATGTGACGATCAATGGGTAAAACCTGAATATCTCCTTCTAAAGCCGTTGCGACCCATTCATCGAGGGAAAGAGAAAGCTGTACGCGCTGACGTTTAACCAGTTGCCCAAGTTCCCAGCAGGAAATTGCACTAATCGCAACACTTTCAGCAGTTTCAATCCGCTCAATTAGGTTCTCAGAAAGAGCTAAACTGCTGGGTTGGGAATTTTGCCAGCGTATCCAAATATGGGTGTCAAGTAACAGTATTGCTCAGGATAACTGCCAATCTGATTCTGGGGTGGCTGGTGTGGTTAGATCGTCAAGTAGGCGAACTGTACCTGCTAGTTTTGGGGAGGGTTGGCGACGTCGTGGAGTTGTAACTGATTCGGCTGAGGTGATGGTTAGGATAATCACTTCATATTGTTGCTCGCTACTGAGTGAAGGTGGCAGGTTGATAACCAGTTGGCCGTTGACGGGTTTGGTAATGATTCGCAGAGCTTCCATCGCTATCTCACTGAATCTGAATTGATTTAGATTCTACCACTTGATGGTTCGGGAGTGAGCAGAGGAGTGGGAAAGGTTAAGCGTTTTGGGTGCGATTCTTGTTCCGAGACGCGAAGAGCGATATGTGCTACGCACACGCAAAGAGCGAACGCTTTGTGATACAATTTGGAGTCTAGAAGGGGCGTTGGGGTGGGTGATTGGAGTTCCGAGACGCGCAGAGCGATCGCCAACTTTATTGACTGAAAAATTTATCTAAGCTCCGCAAGAAGACTCCCGGCATAATCTCCGATTTGACGGAGAGATGAATTGCGGGTGAAAAACGAGACACCCCAAGAACCCAAATTGAGCGAAAGCGATCAGGAGGGAGGAGGGTAGTTAAGTTTTTGACAATGTGATCGGATTGCTTATGTCGAGGTGTAGAACATAAATGCTGGTATTTGAGGCAAAACTTAAGGGGCTCGATGAGCAGTATCGAAAGCTGGATGAGGCGATTAGGACTGCTCGTTTCGTTCGCAATGCTTGCCTGAGATACTGGATGGATAACATTGGTGTGGGGCGTTATGACCTTAACAAGTTCTGCGCCGTTCTCGCCTCCAACACGGAGTTCCCCTGGGTCTCCAAACTTAACTCAATGGCTCGTCAAGCTTCTGCTGAAAGAGCGTGGAGTGCAATTGCTAGGTTCT
>JBJHBL010000014.1:0-86504 GCA_050485465.1 Limnoraphis sp.
CCAGGACATTATAACGCTCTCTATTGGGAAATGGTTACTGCTACCGATGGAGAAGCTGCGGGTTCTACTCTTTTATTAGAAGGTTCAGCCGAAAAAGAAGGTCGCACGATTAATTTTGTCATCGCTTTAGATAAACCGGTGAGTCATTATTGTGGTGAATATATTGGCGATGAACGTAAGGGTTTTTTAGAAGCCAATAGCACGACGGAATTAGAAACAACCTTCCACTTTGATCACTTTTTTGGTCGTTCAGATCGAGCAATTGACGAATCTCCCAATAATGCTGCGATAGGCTTTGAACCTTTTGCCAATCTAGCTGAAGGGGATACTCTTAATATTAATAGTCAACAACTTCAAGAAGGTTTGAGTGAGGAAGATTTTCAGACGTTAGTCTTCTCTGTGACTGAATTAGGTCATGTTGGTGAGGGTCATTGTCGGATCCAACAACTTTAGAAGTTTAGGTTAGATTTTTCAGAGTTGATGATCTCAAGGGGCGGTATTTTGATACCTTAAAAGCTTACCCCTTGAGATTTGATGAATGAAGGGAGTTGATGAAAAAGTAGAGTTTAAAAGGGTACATCTTCCAACGTTTTACATTCGATTAATTCGGATTTTTGTTCAAAAGGAGTGCTTTTTCCTTGTTCGTTACGATTCACTAAAATTCCTTGAATTCCGGCAGATTTTGCTCCTAAGTAGTCGGCTTTAAAACTATCTCCAATATGAACAACTTTTTCCCGGGAAGATTGATGTTTTGCTAGGGCAACCTTAAAGATTTCCGGATGGGGTTTGGCTGCACCCACTTCAGTAGAAATAGTAACTGAGGTAAAATATTCAGACAAGTTGAGTGCATCTAAAACGGGATAGAGTCTAGAATCAAAATTGGATAAAACTCCCAGTTGAATTCCCTGTGCTTGCCATTTGTTTAAAGTCGGAGGAACATCAGGATAAACAAACCAGGGTTTCTCTGTTTTAAAATAAGCGTAAAGAGCGTTAAAAAATTCAGAAAAGTCTGTAAATTGTTCCAAAACGCCAACCTGTTTAAACGTATTTCTCGCAATCAATTCCCACCACTCAAATTCTAATTGTGGAATTTCATCTAAGTTTTTCCCGGGAAACGTCATCGGAGGAGAAGCAGCAAATTGTTGAAAAAAAGCTGGGTTTACAACATTCGGTTCAGCTTTAACACCAAATTGATCCGCAAGTTGAGAATAAACCTCACCCACGCTATTTCTGACACCAAACAATGTCCCTACCGCATCGAGAAAGATAACTTGAGGTTTAAACATGAGGCAAAAGACCAGAGAGAAGATTGATGATCGATCATTCTTAGCTTTTTTCTAGAATTGTATCAAATCGGGTTCCAGAAAGAGAGTTAATTGAAAAAGTTCAAAACTATTGGCAAGTTGAACAATCCGTGAGATAATAATAAGTTACCCGAGTTTGTCTCTTGAATTAAACTCAACCCATATACACCTCACTCCTAAACACCATGTCTAAATTAATTAAACGCTTAGACATTTCTGCTCATCCTGGTTTAGAGAAATCTTTAAATTATAATGCTGAAAACCGTTGGGTTGCTTGGCATTGGGAACCAGATCTTGAGCAACCCTTTTACACAGATGGTCAAATAACCGGAGCTTCTAACAGTCTAGCTTGGCAGGTTTTTCTAGAACATCCGCAAACGAATTATGATTTGGATGATTACCAGCTAGACGAAACTGATCGCTACTGGTTATTATTAGATCGCAAAACTCGCAATTTCTACATCGGAGAAGGTAAAATCGTTCAAAGCCTGCTAGAACAGCCAGAAGGTTTAGGGTTGTTAGCGTCTTTGGATGGAAACCATAACCCCATTCGCGATACTCGCTACGCCGTCAACCAACTCACTCGTTATCGTCCCCTTCGCAGTTGGTTAAAATTAATACCCATCGGTTTAGCCACTGCATTAATTGCCAGTTTTGGAATCACTCATTTATCCTCTTTATTATCCTCTCCCACAGAACAAAAACAAGCGGTTCAACCTTTACCTGTAACTCCAGTCACTCCCACCGGGAGTTGTGGAGTGGGGGGTTCCCAAGATTTTTCAGCTTATGTGGCTTCTGCATTAGCCGATAAAGAACTTCATCTGGTGGGAGTGTATGAGTCTCATCCCCATCATGGTGATGGTAGACATCCAACCGGGGAAATACAAGTCACCGTTCAACGTCAGGATAAACCGATTATTTTAGCGTTGTCATCCTATGAACCCGTTAACTGGAATGTCCAGGTAGAACCCGGCGTTGAAATTGAGAAAATTATCGTGAATGGATACCATGATCAAAAGGTGACGGGTGTTTCTGGAGTTCCCATTGAAGAATACAGTTACGCAGAAACTGGACAATATTTAGGCAATTTTACTTATCAATGGACTGCAACTCAAAATCAAGGGACTCCACCTCTAGTTCAAGAATTAAGTCAGTTAACAGGAACTCCCTTAACCTCCTTTCAGGGATGCTATCGAGGTACTCAGTTCAAAATTCAGTAAAAAGCTTAAGAGATTATTGAGTTACGCTTGAAATTTGAGGTTGATAGTAGGATTAAGAAAAGCAAGAGGTTTAGATTCTCCTCTGCTCTCTTGTACCCTGCCTTCTCTAACAGATAGGGTTAGTTAATCAACAACCCTATCTGGTTCTCTATTTTGCAAGTAAGACAGTAGAGGGTATGGCAAGCGATCAAGTTTTGACAAGAAAAATAAGAACTCAATCCCAGAAAACTCAAGTATAGTCGTCTCTTAAGCTGTTTTTGGGATGAGAAGAAATGAAGTTAAACGGTTTGTTTTTGTTCAACTCCAAACCCAGCTAAAACAATCGTTTCTAGAGGTTGATTTTCAGAAGGACGCTGATAATTTAAGATTTTCCGAATGCGTAATTGTGGGTTAATTAAGGTGATCGAATCAACCGAAACGACGCGAGTATACTGAGTCGTCATTAAAAGTTCTCGGCTGCGAACATCATAGCGAAAATGAGCAATCATCGGTTTAGCTTCTTCATAGGCTTTATCTCGGAGATAATCCCCTTCAATGAAGGGAAGTTCAACCTTTTGAGGAACAAACAGAATATTCAACTGCTGAGAAACGTGTTCACCCTTATCTGAAACCGTCTCAAAGGCGAGTCTGTATCCCGGTAATTCCGCTAAATTTAGTTCTGTAGACCGTTGGTTATCGGCTAAGACTTTAGCCTTAATCTCAGAATTGATCGGATCGATGATAAACTCAGTATGCGATCGCTCCACCTCCTGATGAGTCAAGTAGTGATAGGTGCGTTCTGTCGTCCAATTTCCCACACAGCAGTCAAAAAACGCTTGAAACTGAGCAATAGACATAACAAATTGCTTCTCCTTGGTGAAATTTTGCAACACTTGTTAACATTTTTTTATCAAAAATCCCTCACTCAATTAAAATCTAAACTAAATTCTTAATATTGACCGATCCCTGTGATTGACCTGGAATGTTTCCCCTATAGCGTTGGCCATGCAGATGAGGGGGTTTGTCTGTTGCTACGAATGGGACCCCATCGAATTTTACTCGATTGTGGCATACAGGATATTTCACCTCTATTGGCAGCCAACGAAGGCTCTCAACCGGCTGATTTTGCCTTCTGTACCCATGCTCACGCCGATCATGCGGTTGGTTTACTGGTACTCCATCAAGCCTTTCCGCAATTGCCTATTTATGCGAGTGAAGTCACGACTCAACTCCTTCCGTTAAACTGGCCCGAATTATCCACTCAAGGTATTCCTCAATTTTGTCAGGCTTTACCTTGGCAATCTGAAATTAGACTCGGAAAAGGATTAACTGTGACGCTGTTTCCGGCTGGCCATTTACCGGGTGCCGCCGCGATTTTGCTGAAATATGCAGCCCCCCACCGGATGTACAAGTTGCTGTATACTGGTGATTTTTTCCTGTCTAATTCCCGACTGGTGGAAGGATTACCCCTCGGAGAGTTGCGAGGTCTTAAACCGGATGTTTTAATTTTAGAAGGCTCCTACGGTACCGCTCGACATCCTCATCGCCGTCAACTGGAAAACCAACTCGCTGAACGGATTGAACAAACTTTAAATTCGGGATCTTCAGTGCTGTTTCCTACACCGCCATTAGGCTTAGGACAAGAGCTATTAATGTTACTGCGTAGCCATCACAATTTCACCGGGCGAGAAGTCGATATTTGGGTGGATCGTCGAGTCGCTCAAGGTTGTGATATTTATCTGGATCTTTTGCCTTCTTTTCCCAGTAGTGTACAGAATTTTGCTCAACATCAACCTTTGTTTTGGGATGAACGTATTCGTCCAAGAGTGCGACGGTTATCTGCTGAACAGGAGTTAACGTTGGGTGAAACGCCCTGTATTGTCATTGCTGAACAGCAAACGGCTTGGCAACGATACGCGAGGAATTCTAATGGATCTTGGGTGTTATTTTGGCCAGAAACACCGGGAACAAGGGTTCAAATTTCACCTCTGGTTGAGTCTGAGTTCTTGCGTATAGAACCTTATTTTCTTTCGCAACATAGTGATGGAGCGGGGACTACCCAACTGATTCATAATGTGCGACCTCAGCATATTATTTTTATACATGGATCGCCTTTATATTTAGCAGATTTAACGAACCTTTCGGAATTACGCAACCGCTATCAACTTCATTATCCTTCTGCGGGGACATTGGTCGAGCTGCCTGTGGGTGAAACGTTTATCCAGCCTGCTTTACCTGAAACGCATTATCAGGGGGAAGTAACGGAGTTGGTCACAGAGATTAATATTGGGGTTTCTTTAGCGATTACCACAGACCCTCGTTGGCCAAATTTTGCCGATACGGGAGTGGTCGAAGTGCGTTGGCAAGGAGAAGAATTGGTATTGCGGGGAATTTCACAACGAGAACTACTTAACCAAGCCGGAGATCTCAGTTTACCCCCAGAGTTAGAATGTTGTGGGAATTGTTTGTTTTATCGAGGCCAACGCTGTTCAAACCCTTATTCTGCTTTTTACACGTTTAAAGTGACACCAGATGGTTGTTGTCCCGTTTTTGAACCCAGTCAGGACATCGAAAAAGAGTAGCTGATTATCAGTAGCGCACTAAACGGTTCCCTAGGGGGTGTTGAACAAACTTGAGGGATTACTCCGGGTTGGAGTCAGAAGAAGGATTGCGAATTTGTTCGGCTTCTGGGCAATCTTCGGCAATTTGGGGGTCGAAATACCCTCGGGAGACTGAGGCCAACTTCTGACTAACAGCACCAATACTTTCTAGGCGCACCATTTCTTCCCAAGAAGAGATTTCGTCATCTTCTTCTGTTTCATAGCGCAGCGTGACTAGATCTCCCTCTATATCTAAGATACGGGCTTTTTCTATCCAGCGTTGCTGATCCCGCAAGAAGATACAGACTTCACGACCGTCACAACACAGTTGATAGATCTTGCGATGTAGCATTTTAAACTTATCCTGAGAAGGGCGCAGACGCTCGAAAGTTGCTGACTAACAATATTAGCAACCCTTTGAACGCTAAAAGTTAGCATATTTAAATTTTACCTGATTCTTGAGCAAAATGTATGAATTCCTGGGGGAAATATAGGCCATTGATTAAAAATCTAAAAAACAGAGTGATCGTCAAGCACTGAAACCGTACAATAACTCTCAGATGAGTACCAACGGAAAACTCAATTCGATCTTGTTGGCGGATGTGTTAGGGAATGCGTGTTTATGGTTTATGCAGAAAATTTATCTCAACCGTCTATTCTGAATCTGGCTCGATCTGGTGATTTTAGAGCGATCAATTACCTGATTAACAGTTATCTTAGACCTCAAGGCCTTTATGCCAGGGTCGCTCCGGAAGGACGAGGGCGGTTACAGGTTTTAGTCGAGTTCCAAACTGCACCTGTCGCTGAACGACTCACCAAACTGATTTGTCATTTGCTGTGGAAAATTAACTCTCCCTCTGTCGAAGGCGTCCAAATTTTGGGTCGCTATACGGGTGATCAGGCGGTTTTGTGGAAACAATCGGTTCGCCTGGTAACACCCGCTAACCGTGTACGACGCCGCTCTGGCTCGAGAACAATCGATGGGCTGAAATTTAGAACTTTTCGGACTCTAATGATGATGGGTTCGACCGTTGCGGCGTTTATTTTAGGATGTTGGGTGAGTTATTATGATGTGATGGTACAACTTTCTCAAAGTTCGGCCCCCGCTCAACACAATGCCGTTGCATCACCCTTTCCCCCAAAACGTTCGGAACAGGTGCAAGCGGCTTTGGAAGTTGTTCCTGTAATTCAACATACTGCGGTTCAAAACCCCCAAGACCCCACTGTTACTTTAATGTTTGGGGGTGATGTTACCCTGTCCGACCATTTTGAAACGGTTGTTGGCGATCGCTATGACTGGGCTTTTGAAAAACTGGATGAATACCGTGAGGCAGATGTGGCAATGGTCAATCTCGAAAACCCTTTAACCCGTTCGACCCTCCGCCGTCCCAACAAGCAATTTAATTTTAAAGCAGACCCGGAAGCCGTGCAAGTGCTAACGAGTGGGGGTATTGATATTGTTAATCTCGCAAACAACCATACTATGGATTATGAAGCTGAGGGATTAATCGAAACCCTCGAAACTCTGGAAAAAGCCGGAATTCGCTCCGTGGGAGCGGGTCGCAATATCACAGAAGCTCGACGTCCGGAAATTTTAGAAGTTAAAGGTCAGCGAATTGCTTACTTTGGCTATTATGACGCGGATTTCCATGCGGCCGATGAAAATACTCCCGGCACAAACCCTCGTCATGATCAGCGAGTCGTTGAAGATATTCAAGCGGTTCGAGATCAGGTGGATTGGATTGTGGTCAACTATCACTGGGGTGTTGAATTGGCTCAATATCCGGGAGATTGGCAAATCGATTTGGCTCGGTTAACCATTGATAGTGGGGCTGATGTGGTTGTTGGACACCATCCTCATGTTTTACAAGGAGCGGAAATTTATAAAGGTCGGCCGATTGTATACTCGTTGGGAAACTTTATTTTTGGGGGAAATAGCCGCACCGATTATGATACGGCGGTTCTGAAAGTGTCTCTCAAGGCGGATCGGAAGATGAAAGTAGAGTTTTTGCCTGTGGAAGTGCGTCAATATCAAGCCCAAATTGTTAAGGGTAAAAAAGGGAATGAGATTTTACAGCAGGTTGAACGTCTCTCCCGCATTTTTAAGCAACCGATGGATTCTCCTGTTATTCTGGAGGCTCAAAGGGAAGGATCAAGAAATGCTCAACGGGGAACGCCCGCCCCTCAGTTACCGAGATTGTCCGATCCGACTTTACCTGCTAACCCTCCTAAAAAGGTGGAGTATTCTGTCGGTGAGGATGTTGAAACCCAGCCAGAATCTGTGAATTTGCCGCCTCGGTTAGCGCCTTCGACTGCTGATCCTTTTCAACCTTATATTCACGATCCTTTTATTAAGGAGCCGTTTATTTCGACACCACCAGAAACTCCCCCATCGACATCTCATCATCCTGTTGAGGATGCTCAACAGCCCATCTCTTTTGCGTTGTTACCGTCAAGGTGGGAAACGGTTTCTCTTGAGCAACAACCACCCACAACTTCCCTGAAATCTCACAAAGCTGGGGTTGATTTGCCTCCGGTGGTTCAACGGGTTCAGACTTAGTTTTTGACACGTCTAACGGGTTCTGCTTGAACGCTCTGCTTTATGCGAGAATGGGTAGGTTGCTTGTGTTCATCCATTTGCCACAGTTCTACATCACTGACGAATTATTGTGTTTGCGATCGCCCTAGAACAAAAACAATACAAAACTTACTGCTTGTCTGATCCGGTTCATCAGTCTCGGTTAGAGGTTGTACCTGAACGGGGAGGGATGATTACTCGTTGGCAAGTCCAAGGCAAAGATTTGCTCTACCTTGATGCAGAACGGTTTGCTAATCCTAATTTAACTGTACGAGGCGGTATCCCGATTTTGTTTCCGATCTGCGGAAATTTGCCGGATGATTCTTATCGTTATAATGGTCGGCGTTATACTTTGAAGCAGCACGGTTTTGCTCGGGATCTGCCTTGGACGGTGACGGATCAGGTGGCAACTGATCACGATGCGGCAATTACGCTGACGCTTACCAGTAATGGTGAGACTCGTGAGGTTTATCCCTTTGATTTTGAGTTGGAGTTTACCTACACGCTCAAAAGCAATCAGTTAGCTATTTTTCAGCGTTTTACGAATCTCGGTGGCACAATGGATGGTTTATCCGCTCAAGTGATGCCGTTTTCTGCTGGGTTGCATCCCTATTTTGCTGTTTCTGATAAGAATCACCTGAATTTTGAAATTCCGGCGATGCAATATCGAGATCAGAATACTCAAAAACTCCATGATTTTACCGGTTTTTTTGATCCGAATGTAGATGAAATTGATGGGATTTTTGGCCCGTTAACTGGGTTGGCGGCGATCGCTACAGATACTCGGCACAATTTGCGAATTCTGATGAGTTACAGTTCAGCTTACTCGAATGTGGTGTTTTGGATGGTCAAAGGGAAAAACTATTATTGTCTTGAACCCTGGACGGCACCCCGAAATGCTCTGAATACGGGTCATTTACTGACCTATCTCAAGCCGGGAGCGACTTGTGAAATGTTGGTTCATCTCAGTGCTACTTTTTTTTGAAAAGACACTTTACATTTATCAAAAAGCTGTGCTACAATTATAAATTGTTGAACAAAATTGAATGAAAGGGTCGCTAGCTCAGCGGTAGAGCACTCGGCTTTTAACCGATTGGTCCTGGGTTCGAATCCCAGGCGACCCATGATACAAATAAAGCGAGAAGAGACGCGCCATCAATTAAAATGTTGACGACGGGACAGGGCGTTTGAAGTGCGTAATTCAATTCCACACACAGCCTCTTATGAATGATTCTATATACAAAAAACGATCCTTACCTAGCAAGGTTTTAACGACTAATTCGACTCGGTTTTAACCGCTAAACCTGAAAAATTGACTGGGTATCTTTACTTATCCAATACTTGACTTGATCTTGACAAATCTTGCATCAATGGATTAGCAAACGATGCCAGTGTGACTTGCAAGAACTGCCAGAACATTGACAACTCAATAGTTGAAACCCAAAAGCGGGTGGGGGGAATCGAACCCCCATCATTAGCTTGGAAGGCTAAGGTTTTACCACTAAACTACACCCGCAACATTGCAGTTTTTTTATGATAGCACAGCTTTTCGGAAATTGATCAACAATCTGCTCAAAAATTTTTCAGGTCACTCGCAAAGGGGTTCAGGAGCAATAACAAACGTCGATACAGGTTCATCTATCCCCTTTAACGGGTGGGTTTCTGAGGAGAGAATTTCCTGCTCATTCAGGTACTGCGCGACCTCTGCGGAAACTACAATACTATTAGGAGGAGCGACTTCCTGTAACCGAGCGGCAATATTAACCGAAGGGCCGATAGCTGTGTAATCTGATCGCTCTTTGGCACCAAACATCCCGACAACCGCCATCCCCTGATGGATCCCGCAGCGAAAACGTATAGGTTCCACCCCATTATACCCAATTAAATTGCGTTCGAGCCAGCTTTGGTTTAACTGTTTTAAAGCGCGCAGCATCGCTCTTGCAGAAGCTAACGCTCGCCTTACCTGTTCTTGGGGGGGTAACTCCTTCGGAGCACCATACAACGCCATCACCGCATCACCAATAAACTTATCAACTGTTCCGCCATTCTCAAATACCGCTTGTGTCATTGCGGCTAAATATTCATTCAAAACCTGTGCAATTAGACGAGACTGAAGTTGATTTGACATCCGAGTAAACCCGACAATATCCGTAAATAAAATCGTCACCAAACGGGGTTCCGGATTTAAATCTAACACCAAATCTCCTGCGGCTGCCCGTTCAACCATTGAGGGCGGTAAAAAGCGCCTTAAAACCGATTCAGTCAAATATCGGTTTAACTCTGCAACCCGACGTTCATTTTCTTTAAGCGCTCGTAAGTTTCGCACTTCGGCGAGGAGTTCTCGATCATTAAAAGGTTTAGAAACATAAGCATCAGCCCCTCGTTCAACGCCTTCAATCCGGGTATCTTCATCGGCTTTTGCAGTTAATAAAATCATCGGAGTTCCTCTTAAATCCGAGTCTTCCCGAATCATCCGAATTAAATCTAATCCAGAAACATTAGGCATCATTAAATCTGTAATAATAACTTCGGGGCGATACACTTGAGCTTGGGCAAATCCTTCGGCTCCATTTTTAGCTGTAATCACATTCAAATTAGCTTTTCGCAAAATATCCGATAAATAGCGGCGCAAATCCGGATTATCATCGACCACTAAAATACAATTATCTATCAGTTCTGGTGTAGAATTGGGATGAATAACATGAGTGGTTTGGTCTGCTAATGGAATCACGCCTTCTTGATTAATTTCCACTTCAACTTCAACATCAGCCAATTCAACGGCGGCGCGTCTAGGATCCAACTCGGCTGGCTCTTCTATCACTTGTTCTGGGGGTAAATGAGCCGTTCCAGTTTGTAGCTCGATTGTAAATGTTGTTCCTTCACCATAGACCGAATCAACCGAAATTTGTCCTTGATGTAAATCAACTAATTCTTTCACTAAAGCTAATCCTAAACCACTCCCTTCATAAGACCGATTCGTTGACCCTTCGGCTTGCCGAAACCGTTCAAATAGATGGGCAATTTGTTCTCGATGAATTCCAATTCCCGTGTCTCTAACCTGTAACTGACAGGAACTTCCGATCCCTTCTAGATTAATATAAATAAAACCCTGTGATGGCGTAAATTTCATTGCATTAGACAGCAAATTATACAGAACCTTATCAAATCGTTCTAAATCCAAATAAATCGGTTCACAGGGCTGTAAATTCGTCACCAATTGAATGCCTTTTTTCTCACAATAGGGTTGAAAAGATTCTATCGTTTGACGGCAAAACTCCACTAAATCACAAGGACGAAAAGTGGGCTGCATTCGTCCCGCATCAAATCGCTGTAAATCGAGTAACTGATTAACTAAACGCAACAATCGGCGAGAATTTCTCAGGGCTATTTTAGCCTGTTCTAAAGGTAAATCCTGCATCTCATTAACAGCCGCTTCTAAAGGGCCTATCATCAGCGTTAACGGCGTGCGGAATTCATGGGAAATATTCTGAAAAAACTCTGTTTTTAAACGATCAACTTCCAGTAATCTTTCCGCTTGTTGGCGAGTTTGTTGATAAAGACGGGCTTGTTGTACAGCGAGGGCAGCTTGGGCGGCGACAACTTGTACCAGATTCACTTCCGCTTCTCTCCACTTACGAATAGTATTATTTTGACGCAGAGAAATACTACCGATAATTTGATTATCAAGGAGCAAAGGGAGTACCATTAATGCTTTAGATGGCGATCGCAGAGGCAGTTCAACTAAATTCCAATCAGGTTTTTGAGTCAAATCATCAATCACAACAGGTTGCTGAGTCTCAAGCAAGCGTTGGAGAACCGGATTTCCACGAATGGGAACCGCTGACTGGGGTAAAGTTTCTAGGTGTGGGGTTTGTGAGTCTGATCCATCTGACACCACAGACATTTCATAATCAGCATCATACAACCCCACACATTGCATAAACTCATCCTGTTTCGTCCAGAGCGACAGGGCGCAACCATCAACACTCAGGGCTTGTCCCAGTTGTTGGGTAATCGCCGCAAAAATCTTTTGAGGGTCTAAACTGGAACGGATCGCCGCCGTGATCGTATTAACAAGAACTTCCCGTCGAGCCAATTCTTGAACTTGTTCATAGGCGCGGGCTTGAGATAGGGCCAAGGCTGCTTGATCAGCAACCGTCATCACTAACTGAACTTCATGATCCATCCATTCTCGCAAGTCTTCGACTTGGTGCATCGCCAGAACGGCCATCAGTTCTTGTTGATAAAATAGAGGGACAACAAGGCTAGAACGAATATTGGCGGCCCTGTAGGCTTGTTGACGAGCATTGAATGGTTCAGAGTGTTGAATACGTTCATCAATGTGAGCATCTTGAATCACTTCAACAGTTGAGGTTTCCCAAACGAGGGTTTTAAATGCCGAATTTTTAATCCCAAAGTCCGACTCTTTTTGATCGCAAGCCTGATAAACAAACCATTCCTCGACAATTTCCCCTTCTTGAAAAGGTTGCAAAATGCAGTAACTCACCTCAAACATTTGCCCAACGGTTTCAACAATCCGTTGCAACATTTCACGATAATTTAACGCCGAACGAATGGTACTGGTGACGGCGTTGAGAAGAGATTCTTGTTGAAGCGCTCTTTTGAGTTCTTCTGTGCGAGTTTTAAGAACGTTATGGGTTTCTAAGGCTTGGTTAACAATGGCTTTGAGTTCTTCAGCTTCCCAGGGTTTAGTGACGTATTTGAAAACCTGACCGGAGTTAATCGCCTCAACTAAATCTTCGACATCAGTATAACCCGTTAACAGAATTCGGATGGCGTCCGGGTAGTCAGTCGCCGCCAAACTGAGGAGTTCTGTTCCACTCATTTGAGGCATTCGCTGATCTGAGATAATCACAGCAATATCCTCTTCCTGAGTTAAAATTTCAAGAGCTTCTGGCCCACTGTCCGCCCTCAAGACCTTATAAGCACGATAAAACGTCCGATAGAGCAGGTCTAGGTTGTCGGGTTCATCGTCAACAACTAGAATTTTGGGCTTAGATTTCTTGGGGGAATTCATGCACCGCTCTCCTGCTGCCAAAGGGAATCATGTTGGTCAAATCGGTGGACATAGGGGGCAATTAATCAGTAATCACAGTTGCCAGAGAAACGCCATTGCTGTTAACATAACGGTTCACCAGATCAGGTATAACTCTGTTTGATTTTCGGGAAGTTGTCTAGAATGCACCTCTATCAATCATATTCTGATCTATTGTTAATTGGTATTACATTCACCATCAGGACTTCTCAAGCACGGTCGCGCCGGATGATGGATCGGTTGATGAAAACTCGGATTGAAGGGGCTGATCTCGGCTATTCACGCTGTCGCTGCTGAGTCACAAATGCCTCTCAAATTGCTGTGTGTCTTTATTATTTATTGTACTGCGACTCACGAGTCGGATCTCTGATTAAGATTGCTGTTTTCAATGGTGCAATTCTCATAAGCGGAATCTAAGATGGGTTAAAGTGGTATACCATGAACTCACTAATCGTGAATCCATTCTTCTTGACCTCAACTTCTAACACTCAACCTGTTTCTGGATATTCTTCTCATCCTTCTCACTTGAGTATCCGAACGGCTATGCCGGGGGATGTACTGGGACTCACCGAAGTCTTAGCTGAAAGTTTCCACTCTCGCGAAGGCTTCCTGGGATGGGTTTATCCTATCCTACGTCTCGGAATTTATGAAGATTTACGCAACCGTCTGGCCAGTGGTACTGACTATTATGTTTGTTTGGCGGCGGTGAGTGTGAATTCGGCTCGCCCCCAAGTTCAGAAGCCAAATTGTTCCCCCGAAGTTTTGGTGGGGACGATTGAAATGGGGTTGCGATCGCCAAATTCTTGGATCGCGTCGGGATCTCGTCAGTTTCCCTATTTATCGAATCTCGCCGTTCATCCTCAGTATCGACGCTTAGGTGTTGCCCAACAGTTACTCAGTCGCTGTGAGTCTATTGCCGCTCAATGGGGCTATTCTCAGTTGTGTCTGCACGTTTTGGAGAATAATAATCCGGCGAAACGGTTGTATTTCAAGGCGGGTTATCGGTTAACTGAAATTGATCACGGTTGGAACACGGTGTTATTTGGCCAACCGAGACGGCTGTTTATGCGAAAGGCTTTACAACGTTAGAAGGAGGTTTATTGTTTTTGAGCGACTCGCAAGATTTGGCAAGCTAAAATAGCTCCTCCAAATCCATTATCGATGTTCACGACTCCGACTCCGGCTGCACAGGAGTTTAACATGGTTAATAAGGGGGCTAAACCGTTGAAACTGGCTCCATAACCGACACTGGTGGGAACTGCAACAACTGGACAGTCGGCTAAACCTGCCACAACACTGGGTAATGCTCCCTCCATTCCGGCAACGACGATTAAAACATCGGCTTCGGCGATTAAGTGCCAATTACTCAATAAGCGGTGAATGCCTGCGACTCCCACATCCCACAGTCGCTTCACGGGGAAGCCACATAAACTCGCGGTAATGGCGGCTTCTTCGGCAACGGGTAAATCGGCGGTTCCGGCGGTTAAAATGGTAATGCTTTGAGCGGAGTGAACAGGTAAAGTGGCTGGGGCAACCGCACAAATTCGGGCTGTAGAATAATAGGATAAGTCAGGAATTTGGGCTTTTAATATTTCGTAGACATCAACTTCGATGCGAGTTGCAATGACCGTTGGGTGATGCTGTCGCATGGCTTGAATAATTTCGATGATTTGTTCTGGGGTTTTTCCTTCTCCCCAAATTACTTCAGGAAAGCCCGTTCTCAATTTGCGATGATGATCAATGCGTGCAAAATCTCCAACGGGTTCAAAGTCAAAATATTTGATTTTGTTCAGAGCTGCTCTGGGACTGACTTGACCGTTTGCTACAGCTTCTAGTAAATATTGTAAGGCTTCAGGATTCATCTCTATCACTCAGGATTTTGTGGATTATTCTTGGATTTTTAGTTCGTACAAATTCCAGAACCCACCCCCTAAAGGTGTATATTCTATATTGAGGATGCGATCGCGAATAGCTTCAAAAGATAGAGGGTTTACCATATATAAAAACGGCAGTTTTTCTGCCATAATCTTTTGGGCTTGACCATAGAGTTCTTTCCGTTTTTCTTCATCTAATTCTTGAGAGGCTTGTACATATAAATCATCAATTTGTTGTTCCCAGTCTGAAACCGTCCATCCGACAATATCATCCTGTCCGGGTTGTGGCCCTTGATTAAAGGTGTGTAATCGTCCATTTACTGACCAAATCACATAGCCCCCATGGGGTTCGATTCCCCCGGTAAATCCCCCTAAATAGGCTTCCCAGTTTCGCCGTCTTAAACGGGAAACAAAGGTATTAAATTCTAAAGGTTGAGTTGAAACTCTAATGCCTAATCTCGCTAAATCTTGAGTGATTTGGGTTGCCATTTGTGAGCGAACTTTCATCCCAGAAGCAATTAAAAGCGTAAACTGAACTGGATTTCCCTCTGCATCAAACAATCTTCCATCTTGATATTTAAATCCAGCTTCCTCTAGCATTTGTCTGGCTTTTTCTGGATTATATTCATAGGTTCTCAGTCCGTCTTCTGGGGATAAATGATAAGGGCTTTGTACCGGAATAGGAGAATGTTGTAAAGCCCCTAGTCCTAAATAAATATTATTTTTCATCACCTCTCGATTAATTCCATAATAAATGGCTTGGCGAAAGGCTGTATTATTAAACCAACGGGAGCGAACAGGTGAAACAAAAGGTTGATTCGTGTTTGCATCTCTGCCTTGATTGAGATTAAACGTTAAGAAAATTGTTCCCGTCTCTGGGCCTGAACTATAGATCGTATATTGACCCCGTTCTTCTTCGGGTTTTAACAGAGGGAAAGCTTCTGCTGGAACATTTAAAGAGTCTAGGGAACCTGAGCGAAAATTGAGCAATTGAGTATCGGTACTTTCCATAATTTGCCATACAATTTGCTCAATAAACGGCTGAGAATTGCCCTGTTCATCTTCACGCCAATAATAGGGATTTTTCTGTAAAATAACTCGCTGATTGGCGGCATAACTGGCAATCCGATAGGGGCCATTTCCAACAATTTGACGGGGATCGGTTTCGGTTCCCCAAGTGGTTAAAAACAGGGGATTTCCATTTTGATCAAGAGTCCGAACCGATTCGGCTAAGGCATGAGCAGGTAATATCGGTAAACCACCTGCATAGCGTAAAAAGGGTGCGAAGGGTTCAGGAACGGAAAATTCTACCCGCCGTTCATCCAGCTTTCTCACACTCGGAAATTGACGACTTTGTCCGACTCGTAAAATATCGGCGGCACCACTGGGAATTTGCTCGTTGAGATAGATTTCATTGTAGGTAAAAATAATATCATCAACGGTCATGGGTTCCCCGTCTGACCATTTTAAATTGTCCCGCAAAGTGATAATAACCGTTTGTCCATTCTCTGAAACGTCCCAAGATTCAGCCAGTCCCGGTTCGAGTTGACTGGTGTAGGGATTTTCTCGGAATAAAGAGTCGTAAATATAGCCAAAAACACTATAGGCTGATTGGTTCAGGGGATAGTTAAAGGTTGCAGGCCCACTGGGGGTGGGAATAACTAAACGAGAGGGGAGGTTTGAGGTGGCGGGACTACACCCAGAAAGGGAGATTGCAAAGATGACAACACAGACGAGTAAGAAAGAACGAATATTCTGTGTGACAGGTACAAATTTCGGCTTGAAAATGGCTGTCATTGAGCTTAACAGTCTACAATGCCAAGCCTGAGTTAAAACATCTTTCATTGTATAAGTTTTCTATGGCCCTTCTATTTTAACTCTAGCAAAGCGACAGCATAGGCGGCGATTCCTTCTTCTCGTCCCACTGGGCCTAATTTTTCGTTGGTTGTGGCTTTGATACCGATTTGTTCGGGTTCGATCTGGAGAACTGTAGAGAGGCGATCGCGCATGGCTGAGATATGGGGTTTGAGTTTAGGTCGTTCTGCAACAACGACAGAATCAATATTTCCGACTTTCCAGCCCCGTTGTTGGATCATTTGATGGACTTTATCCAATAAAACTAAACTGTCTGCGCCTGTCCATTTTTCATCAGTGGGTGGAAAGTAAAGTCCGATATCCCCCAGACTGAGCGCCCCTAACATTGCGTCCATGATCGCGTGGGTTAACACATCTGCATCGCTGTTTCCTAAGAGTCCCCGTTCGTGTTGAATGTGAACTCCTCCTAAAATTAATGGGCGTCCTTCTACCAAACGGTGGATATCATAGCCGTTACCGATCCGAATATTCATGGGATGATTGAGCAATCACTTCTTTACATTACTTTATTATCAGACAACGGGGGTCAACTGTCTTCCCAGATCGGTTGTCCCTGTTCCCGATGAAAGTTTTTGTAAAAAAATGTTGCAGCTTTTCGGTCGATATGTTAACTTTTATATAGGTAACAGAAACAACAGAGGATTCTTTAGACATGGAAAACCAAGAAGCTAAATTTGGATTCACTGAGTTTGCAGAAACTTGGAATGGTCGTCTAGCAATGCTCGGATTTGTAATTGGATTAGCAACTGAGTACCTAACTGGCCAAGGTATCCTTTCTCAAATTGGCTTAATGTAATCTCAGTTTAGTCAGTTGATTTGTTTAGTGCTGCCATACACAATAGTTGAGCTATAGTTGATCAGGTTTCCGGGAATTTTCCTTCGGAAACCTTTAGTTTTTCAAGAAATCAAAAACTCCTCAACACTAGAAGGAAAGAGGAGTTTTTTGAGTTTTATTTTTAGATGAAATCTCAAAAGTTGAGTCTGTTTTTTCGTTTACCACCATTCCGACTGTTCTGAGCGAGAAAATTTGTACCAGCTTAATAGCCCAGCCAACATCAAGATTTGAAGACTCCAATGTGTGAATGCAAATCCCCAAACAAAACAAGCCAGTCCCGTTAACCCGGCTAACACAAAAGGGATATCTTCAGACGTTTGTAGATAGACCCAGATAGAGCTTACAGTCAAAACCAGTAAAATCACATAAACCCCAGGCATGGTCGCCACCTCCTCGGGAAGCTGTAAACAGTCACCCTAGTTAGGCTGACTATCTGCATTGTATATTTAGTTTAACAGTAAAGCTAAAATAGAAAAAACTGATTAAACTCAGAGGTTTTGTTACAAAAATTGATACTTAAGATTACAAAACTTGATGTTCGATAGCGCAACACTTTATTCTGTAAAAAAAGAATTCTAGATGTAAATTGATCAGATGGTTTTCTACGGATTGAACTCAACTCCAATTTAACATATCTGCAAGTAAATTGCCTAAATTTAAAGGTTCAAAGGGTTTAGTAATAACTCCGCTCACTCCGTATAGAGCAAGTTTGCGGTGTTCTTCGGGTTTAACTTGTGCCGTTAAGAAAATGACGGGGATATGCTGGGTTTTTGGGTGAGCCTGAAGTTTTTGAAAGGTCATCAGTCCATCCCATTCAGGCATCATTACATCCAGTAGAATAAGATCAGGCTGTTCTAGACTTGCTTTGGTTAGCCCGGCTCGACCTGATGAAGCGGTGATCACCTCCCAACCTAAAATATACTCTAAAGTCATTTGAGTCACTTCACGAAGATCATCTTCATCATCAATAATTAAAATCCGTTTATTCATTCGGCTCCCACGTTCAATAACTTGATTTAATAAGGGATAAGAAAAAGTGTAAAAAATCAAAGTCATTTTGTCAAATATTAAGAAGAGTCATTTTCTCGGAACTTTAGCTAATCGTTTAAAATTTTTCAAAAGTTTGTGGAACACTCAATAATTAATTTGATCAAATTGAACGCTTTAAAGAGATCGATTTTTGGATATAATCAGTTAATATAGATCCAATCTGAAATCCTTAAATATTTACTACAGATGCTAGGTGCCGGAGGCGAGGGAAATGATCGATAGCACTCTTTTTTGGATTTAATATAATTTCTCAGAATAATTGAAAATTTTTCATAAGTGTTGGCGACAAACTGACCAAGGCTCAAACGGATAAATGTGAAAATTTCCTTAAATTTTGTTATACTCAAAACAGAGCAATGTTTATTGTTCTTTCACAATTTATCAGGAAAAACCGATAAAATTCAAAAATTGCATCAATCTGATTCAAACTTTCGATAATCCTCTTGAATTTTGTCAGCATTTTCGAGACAATAGGATCAGTTAGGAGATCCGGTAAAACTCAACATCATGGTTCTGGTGTAGAAAAAAGTTTAGATAAAACTTCCAGCAACTTAAAACAAGTGCAGTCGATGTTTTTAAACCAGAAACAGGATGTTTGAGAAGATCACAGAAAACAACGAGTTATTGCACACTTAGGTTAAGATATGAATAACACCACGAAAAATCAGTCTCAAGAACTCCTTCTCGACATTCGCTGTGAGGACTTCAACTTTGATCGATGGGCTAAAGCGGTAAAACCTCAGTTAATTGCGGCTTTGCGAGGAAATTTCACCGTTACCCCTCAACAATGGAAGAAAAGTGATGCCAAATTAGACTGATAGAGTCTTAATAACTTTTCTCTTATAAAATTAAATACCTCTACAAAAACGCATTCAAAACTTTTTTTGATAAAATGTAACCTCTAGCATTCAATCAAGCTAGGGGTTTCTTTTTCGGTTTAGAGTGGGTCACGTTGAGTTTTGATCAAATGAATAGAATTACAGTTGTGAAGTTTTTGACTTGGTCATTAGGATTATTTTTGTGGTGTACATCACCTGCTTTAGCGGAAAATCCTCTTAACCTGGATCCGTTAAAATCTTCTACTTTATACGCCGCTACTTCTGCTCAACAAAAGATTTTACAAAGTCTCGCCAGTGCTGATGTTATCTATTTAGGAGAAACTCACGGCCGACAACAGGATCATCAAGCCCAACTGAAGATTATTCAAGCATTGTACCAGAAAAATCCTCAAATGGTAATTGCGATGGAAATGTTTCAGCGTCCCTTTCAAGATGTCTTAGATCAATACATTGCCGGAACCATCAGCGAAACCCAATTAATCGAAAAAAGTCAATATCTACAACGTTGGGGGTTTCCCTGGAAAAATTATGCCGAAATTTTACGATTTGCACGTCAAAATCAAATCCCGGTTTTAGCCCTGAATACTCCGACTGAAGTTACTCGTCAAGTCGCACGAGGCGGCTTAGAAAGTTTAACAGAAGAAGACAAAATCTATATCCCTCCTTTGGATGAAATTCGCACGGATAATACCGAATATCGCCAAATGCTGCTAGAGATTTATCAACAACATCATCACGGGACTGGACATAGCACCGCTTTTGATAATTTCTTTTTAGCCCAAGTGCTTTGGGATGAAACGATGGCAGAAACCATTGCTGAACATCTGCAAAATCACCCCAATTCTCAAGTGGTAGTTTTAGCCGGAAAAGGTCATATTGTTTATAATTTTGGGATTCCCAGTCGAGTTGAACGACGATTAAATCATCGAAATTTAGTTCAGCGTTCAGTTTTATTTTCTTCAAGACCTGAAGACTCTCTTTCACCTCAAACGCCGATTTCTGACTATTTTTGGTTCAGTGAATAAACTCAAAATACTCTTAACTGTTGGTATAAAAGTCTTGATTTCCTTTAGCATTCATTGCTTCTCCTAATCGATTTAACCCCTGGACATAGGCTGCCGTTCGCATCGGAATTGCTAAGTCTTGAGAAATGCGCCAAATTTCTTCAGTCTCAGCAATCATTTTTTCTTTGAGACGAAGATTGACTTCTTCCTGCGTCCAATAAAATCCTGCGCGATTTTGTACCCATTCAAAATAACTCACCGTTACCCCTCCTGCATTAACTAAAATATCAGGAATCACTTGAATTCCTCGTTCTTCTAAAATGCGATCAGCTTCAGAAGTGGTTGGGCCGTTTGCGACTTCAAAAATATATTTGGCTTTAATATCCTTAGCATTTTCAGAAGTAATTTGATTTTCTAAAGCTGCCGGAATCAGAACATCTACTTCTAAGGTTAAAAGATCTTGATTACGAATCACATCATGTTCGACAATATTACAAACCGATCCTTCACAATAAACCGCTTTAACACTTTTGTTGGATTCTTTAAACTGCTGCACACTGGGAATATCTAAACCATTTTTTGCATAAATTCCCCCTTGAGAATCACTCACCGCAACGACTTTATACCCGGCTTTAGCCAGAAATTGCGCGAGGGTAGCACCTGCATTTCCAAACCCTTGAATGGCAACTGTTGTAAGGGCTGGAAATTGACTCATTTTTGCGAGAATCATTTCAATCACAAAAAAAGCCCCCATTGCTGTTGCGGTATCTCGCCCTAAACTTCCTCCTAAAGTAATGGGTTTCCCGGTGACAACACCCGGACAAAGTTGACGGCGAATAATGCTATATTGATCCATCATCCAGCCCATAATCATCGGGTTGGTGTAAACATCGGGGGCGGGAATATCAATATCGGGGCCAATAAAATCCGCGATCGCATCAATATAGCCGCGACTCAAACGTTCTAATTCTAATTTTGAAAGTTCTTTCGGGTTAACTGTAATTCCGCCTTTTGCCCCCCCAAACGGTAAGCTTAAAACAGCACATTTAAAGGTCATCCAAAAGGCTAAAGAGGTGACTTCATCCAGGGAGACGGTCGGATAGTATCTCACCCCTCCTTTGGTCGGCCCTCTGGTGTCATCGTACCGGACTCGATACCCTTGAAAAATTTTCAGGGATCCGTTATCCATACGAACCGGAATAGAAACAATTAAACTCGATTTAGGAAATTTCAGTCGTTCGATTGTATCATCGGAAAGACAGACGTAGTTTAAAGCCCGTTCAAGTCTTTGGCTGGCATCGGTAAACAGAGAATCAGACATAGTAGAGGATGAAGCTAACTGGTTATTCTAACTCATAGCATGGTAATTTTGAGTTAATCCAATCGCAATCAAAGTTAAGGAAAAAAAGGAGTAGCAAAATTGGGGATAGATGTGTAAAACTATAATAGAAGCCGCCTTCTAATGAATCAACTGAGAATTATCAAATTCTGGTTGTATCTCAGCCGACAATTGTGATCAATTACTCACCGAGATAACCCTATGATAGAACTCCTGGCTGCTCTCTCTGCATCCGCAGCAGCAGGGATGAGAATCGCTTTACCCCTATTGTTGATTGGTTTACTGCGAACAGATTTGTGGTCGCGTGTTCCTTTTTTATCTCAGTTTTCTCCCCCCTGGGTGGTTGGGATTTTAGTGAGTTGGTCGCTGTTTGAACTATTCGCCTCGAAACAATTGCTGGGACAACGGGTTTTAAATTTTATTCAGCTTTTTTGTAGTCCTTTTGTGGGGGCGATTATGGGAATTGCGATCGCCCAAGCAACAGAGGTTTCTTCCTGGCTAGTGGGGTTAATTGGGGTAACGGGGGGTTTATTAGCCTTAGTCTTGCAGTTAGTACAAGTGGGATGGTTTTACCGCTTGCGAGGTTTACCGATTTGGGTGATCTTTTTTCAAGATCTTCTCTGTATTTCCCTGGTCGTCTTTGCCTTTGACGCCCCCCAACAGGGAGGACTCATCGCCCTATTACTGTTGTGGTTAGCAATTCGCAGTTCCAAAGAATGGTATCAATGGTATGCAGCCCAAGCTGAACCCCAACAACGCCGCCGGAGTCGTCACGGGAAATAGTCCGCTAGAGAGGAAGCCCCGTGATTCATTGCGGGTCTGAAGCTCGACACGAGCGACTAGAGTCGCCTAAGTCAAACTTTCATCTGGGTGATATAATCACAACATGGAACAACTGTTGACTATAGTTTGCAAAATCCAACCCACCCCTGAACAGGCGAAAAGGCTTGACTTAACTTTAGGGGCATTTGCGATGAGTTGTAACTATATCAATAGCACCGTCAATCCTAAAATCAAGAACAAAAATAGGATACAAGCTGAGGTTTATCAAACTGTTAGAGAGCGTTTTGGATTGTCAGCAAACCTCGCTGTCAGGGCTTGTGCCAGGGTTGCTTCTAATCGTAAAACCGCCGCTTTAAAGAAACGCCCAGTTAAAACTTTCAAACCAACTTCGGCAGACTATGACGCGAGGATTTTTTCCTACAGGGAAAAAGATCAAACCGTTAGTCTGTCCACAGTAGAGGGACGAGAGCGAGTTCACTTGATTGTAGGAAACTATCAGATAGGAAAGCTAAAAGGGAAAACCCCAACATCAGCAACTCTGTCAAAACATAGAGACGGTCAACTCTACATCCATATCCAGATTAAAGATCAAACTCCATCTCCCAAAAATACAGACAATGTTATTGGTGTGGACTTAGGTCGCCGAGATATTGCTGTTACATCCGAGGGATTTAATTGGAGCGGCGAAAACATTACAAAGGTCAGAGATAAGTTTTCTAGGGTTAGGGCTTCTGTTCAAAAGAAAGGTACAAAGGGAGCCAAACGACTCCTCAAACGGCTATCTGGTAGAGAAAAGCGATATCAAACCTGGGTAAACCACAACATAAGTAAACAAATCATTTTTCGTGCCATTGAAACAGAGTCGATTGTTGCTATAGAAGATTTGACGGGCATCAGAGACAGAACGAATACTCAACCCAGAAATAAAACTGAACGCAGAAGATCTAATAGTTGGGCGTTCTATCAACTTCGACAATTTCTTGAATACAAAGGAGTAAAAGTTGGGGTTGAAGTGGTAGCTGTTTCTCCTCGATATACCAGTCAAACTTGCCACAAATGCTTGCACATCCACCCAGAGCAAGGGAAGTCCTACCGCAGTGGAAAGAACTTTAAATGTGGTAATTGTGGTTGGAAAGGCGACGGGGATCTTAATGGCGCGAAGATGATTTCAATTGTGGGGCAGTCTGTAAGCCTGCCTGTAACGCGCAACCCTCTGTCTTGTTCTCTACTAGACAGTATACAGGGTTAGTGCGTAGGCGTAGCCACTCCGAAGGAGTTATGCCCCTCGGCTTTAGTAGGGGGTAAGCTTACTACCGATTCCATTTCAGATTCTCTATTAGGCAAATATGTTAATAAATGTTAAAATCAAAAAGTAGAAGCTGAAAAGGCTGCAACAGAGGACATATAGAACAAGGGACTTATTATGCTGCCCCAACCTATTTTCAACAATCGCGCTCTCAGTGAATCTTTTTATCAAGCTTTAGTCAATCGCTTTCATCACTCCTTGACTCTAGCAACGCAAACGCTACTGGGAGAATGTAGCTATGGCATGGCTCCCAGTCCAACAGGGGTAAAAACGTTTTTGATTATCGCCCCTTCTCGCCTGATCGCCGAGCAATTAGTTCAAGACATTCATTCCATTGTGGAGCGAGTCAGTATTCTGATGGCTGGAGTGGGACAAGTCGCAGTTTGCATTGCTCCTCCTCAAGAAACCTGTTCAGATTCTTCAGAACAACCCCAGTGTTCTCCTGAAATTCCACGCAACATGGCTTGTAAAATCTTCCCTGTTTCTTCCCACTCGGAATCTTAAGTTGAACTAGGGCTGTTTAATCAGACGTTGGCACTTGGAGTGATTCACCGTCACGACTTCTCGAACTCGATAAATGGGTCGATTTTGAGACTCGTGGTAAGTTCGCATCAAAACCTCAGCCAATAACCCAAAGCTAAACAGTTGAATTCCAGTCAGAGTGAGTAAAACGGCGAGGATCAGTAAAGGGCGATCGCCAATACTTTGACCTAAGCCATATTTAAGAAAGGTCAAATACAGTCCCGAGAGAACCCCAATCAACAGTGAAAGCATACCCAGTAACCCAAAAACGTGCATGGGACGAGTTAAAAACTTCTTGATAAAAGAAATCGTTAACAAATCCATCACCACCCGGAATGTGCGATCCAAACCATACTTGCTTTTACCAAACTGACGCGCATGGTGACGCACGGGAACTTCGGTAATTCTTGCCCCTTCAATCACAGCCAAAGCGGGTAAAAATCGGTGTAACTCGCCGTAGAGTTTGAGATCGGCTGCCACCTCTCCCCGATAAGCTTTCAAAGAACAGCCATAGTCATGAAGTTTAACATTGGTCATCTGTCCGATGATCCAGTTGGCAATTTTGGACGGAAGTAACCGCGTTAACGCTTTGTCCTGTCGGTTTTTGCGCCAGCCACTCACCACATCATAGCCTTCAGCTAACTTATCTAATAGCATCGGAATATCAGCCGGATCATTTTGCAAGTCGCCATCGAGAGTAATAATTACCTCTCCGCTTGCCT
The DNA here is from genome assembly GCA_050485465.1 of Limnoraphis sp. GTDB lineage: Bacteria > Cyanobacteriota > Cyanobacteriia > Cyanobacteriales > Microcoleaceae > Capilliphycus. Next base: position 24,887 of record JBJHBL010000014.1, read on the forward strand.
GATCAAATCCCGCCGACATTGCTGGAGTCTGGCCATAGTTGCGTCGCAGAATCACCGCTTTTAAAAAGGGATTAATAGCAGCTTGTTGCTTAAGAAAATCAGTTGATCCATCTTGGGAACCATCATCAACACAAATCAACTCATAGGTTAAACCCGTTGGTTCTAAGCTGGTTTGAATCGCCTCAATCAGTCTGGGTAAACTTTCGACTTCATTGTAAATCGGTACAACAATCGAGACATTCAGACGTTCAAGAGTTTCAGAGGACATAGAACGGGAGATCTGATGGTCTAATTGAGTGGGTAAAATATCCATGATTTGTGATCTTAGCAATCAATGACGGGTTGAGGTTTCAAAAAAGTCAAACGAGAGAGTGAAAAAAAAGCCTAATTTCAATCAATTAAAGCCGTGAAACTATGCTACCTGAAACGGATGTTTTTGGGTATAGATCAGTTATCCCTAAAGTCGAATCAGCGAACAACTCTTTTAGGCAGTTTTACTGAATCAGGAGTCACCACCAGGGGATTAATTTGAAGTTAAGGCTCAGTTAGCAGTTTTCAGAGAAACATGAATTACAGACTCTTCCATATTTCTGAATTGTTGAGTTTTTTCAGTTTCAAAGGATTCTCCCAAGAAAACCCGAGACATTTGATCCATTTCAGCCGTTTGTTTGCAATGAGACCAGCAGAATAACCAAAGCCGATCAGGAGTTTGGGGAGATTCCCCTTCACCTTGTACCCGAAAAGAAGACCGATCCGCCTCAAATCGAGGAATTTGGTTTTTATGCCCAACATTGTAAACAGGCAAGGAACCCCGATAGTAACGTTTGAAAGCGTAATTGTAGCCCAGAGGCGGAGAGAAAACCAAGATCACATCATTCGGTTGCTCGTTGTCAGTAATCATTTGAACCGCACCTTTCCAATCCGTACGATAGAGCGTACCGTAATAGGCTGATAGTCCACCCGATACAGCAACTAAGTAAGCAACTGCTATCACGATCCCTAATAATCGTCGCCAATGCCAAATTATCACAAAACCAGTGGCGAGTAAAATCAGGAAGTAAGGATCAACAAAGAGTAAGTAACGGGGTTTCCAAATCGGATTAGAAATGTAGGAAATAATTAGTGTACAAACCGTGGGTAAAATTGCCCAAGCCGCTACCCAACGCAATTTTTCCGAACGTTGTCTGTCAGCAAACAGTGAGAACAATGCTACACCTAAAACAGCCAGCAAGACCAGGGTAAAACCTGCGTAGAACAAAAGACTGAACGTTTGAGTTGAGAATATATTGCTCAACAGGTTACTGTCGCCCAATTCATTGTTTTCCAGTACAATCTCATTAGACTTGAGCAAATGTCTCATCGGCCAGTAAACCGTCATTTGGGTGAGTTCACCGGTGACTAGCAGTACACCCGGTTTGGAATAGTCGGCGACCGTTGTTTCCATGTAATCGTCGAAGGCTCCTCCAGTAGTCATGGACAATACCACCGGAAAGAAGGCTAGACACACCAACATCATACTGATAGCTGACACCACAAACCAATGCAGTTGTTTACGGTACTGCCAAGCTAATAAAATCGTGTCTGGTAATAAAATTAAGACATTATTGGCATTACTAAGAAGCAAACCAATGCGGGCTAGCATCCACAACCCCAAAGTGGTATACGTTGGACGTTCTAGGAAATGACATAGCGCCAGTGTTCCCGCCACACTCAAGAACATAATCAGACCATACATCCGAATTTCTTGGGAGTGGTTGAGAAAAAGGGGCGATACCGCCATCATCAACGCCGCAATGATTCCCGTTGCTTCACCGACGACACGACAACCCAACCGATACGTGAGCCAAATTGCACCCACCGCAAACAAGACAGACATGGATCTCAACCAAGCGTCACTGGTTCCAAACCGCATCCAAAAATTGAGCAGCATATAGAACAAAGGACGATTGTAGGGAAAGCTCAGTTGAAAATTCTCGGTATCTCTAATACTAAGCATTTCATCATAAAGCACACTCTCCGTATCGAGTTGCACTAAACGCAGTATAATTGCTAACAGCATGACGAGACTGATCGGAAGCCACTGTCTAATTGAGCTATCTTTTAGTAGGTATTTGCTGTTGTACATTGGTTTATTTTATACCCCGTTCGATAATGAGTTGTTGAACTTAAATTTCAGGTATTCTCTATTCATGCAGCCCTGGAAAACCACCCTCTATAAAATTGTGGAGTAGCGATGATTAGGGTTTTCCCAGTGTTATATCGCTTTGCTGTTCTTACCTCCTCTCTGAAGCTTGCCAGAGTGCGATTAGACCGATAACTGTTTTTTGTTATACTTTACATCTTTTGCAAATCACAATCAAACAATTTGTCAAAAATATATGATAACAAACCCAATAGACTTGCGGGCATTTTACGTTGGCTGTTAAGTTGTACCTCAATTGTTGAAGTTTGAGAATCGATATCCATTAAAACGGGCTATTCATCGGAGATTTCCCGCCTTAACTTAACAATATCTTTACAAAAATCCGAGTAATTTAAAGCTTTTGTAAAGCTTCGACAATCTGTCAAAATGTCCTGAACTCTACGATTCCATGTGTTTGAGGATGTGATGAGAACTTGATTCTGGGGTAATGAAATTAAAAATTCCGTAAAAATACGGTAACACACATCCTATTCAACACAAGATTGACTATAATTGACAGATGGAGAATCAAAAAATTTAAAAATTATGGGGTAAGTTATGGGTTTTTAACTAAAGAGTATACCTAAAAACCCCAGTTTATTGGATAAACCGGGGTTTGATTGATTTAAGTCAAGATATCTGTTCTGAAACGTCAGATGAATAGATTATACTTTTCCGGGGGATGTTTGTTGAGAACCTGTCGGAGAAACAACTTTACGCAAGAAGGTAATTTGTTGTTCAAAATCTAAGGTTTCTAGCGCCGCTAATAGCGTTTCAGCTTTTTGATCGAGTTGATATTCTTCAGGCATCGGAATGATTTCTCCGGTTTCCATTCCCTGCGCTAAACGATACCAAAATAAGAGTTTTGTATTATCGCTTAACGCACCATATTCACGAGCAATTTGATTATTGCTTTGCTGTAATAAATCCCGTTGAATTTGCAATTGTTCCTCGTGGGAGAGGTCTTTGACTTGGTTATACAATCCCTCTGCAATTGGGGGTGCGGCCGCTCCCGGTGCAGCTGGAGTGATGGAACTTCCCATCTTTGTATAAATGAACCACAACAATGCGAGTTGAGTATCAGCCGTGAAACTTTTAAACTCATTTAATGCCGGGGTAATATCATTTTTGAGTTGAGCAAATGTCATAGAATATCCTCCAATTTTATCTCAAAAAAGCACTCTCTATCTTTTAGGTCACAATCAAACTATTGAAATTTGATCCACTGTTAGATATCTTAATGTAAACAAACTTAGTGATCATCTTCCTAGAGTAAGAGAGAAAAATCAGAACAATAAATGTTTGCTCTAATCAAGAAAAAAAGAGTAAGTCTGAACAGAAACATCCCCCAAAAGAAAGAGAAGTCGCCGTTAGAGTATTTTTGATCACGCTCTAGCAGTGTGGAATGATTTATAAAAATCCGATCCTCTCAAAGCCTCAGAATATAGGGTTTGCAGCGAGATATTTTGATGATAATTTTTGTTCACGCTCGAAAAATATTCAAATCTAAACGCTCAATTCACTCTCAAAGTGAGATCCGATCATCTTCACTCTTTATTCAAGATATTGTGCGATCGCATCAACTCGCTTCAGAGGGTTTACAGCACCAGAAAAACAGGAGACAGTCACACTCAAACTGAGGAATAAAATATCAAGTAATGATACACTTAACACAAAAATTTTCAACAAGTCTTTACTATGGGAACAATTTATACCCAATCCCGTCCTAAAAGACTTGCTAGTAATTCACGCTGCCAACAGCACCAATTTTATAATTACACCTCAAAAGTGACAACAAGTTCACCCAGTGTTAGAACAGTAGGCTAGCCCTTTCTTAAACTCTCCTTCAAACTTACATAAATCTTAGTTGATTTGGAGCCAATGTAATCTAGGAAACAGATCTTTCCCAGGCCCGCCGATAGCCATATTTCACCCTCCTCAATCTCAGATCAGATGAGTTTGTTGTTAATCCATAAATTATCCGGATGAGAGAGATTAAAGTTGGAGAATAGATACAGATATGGGTGACTGAAATCTTAGCACGATAGTTTTAGCATCAGGGTATTTTAAATTAATCATCCCATTACACTGAAATCCATTGATCAGGGAAGCTTACTGCATGAACACTTCCGTCTAGCGTATAGCAGTGCAAATTCTGTAAGTTCCTAAATTAAACACAAAATGTCCCAAATTATCATAAACCCTGAACTGACCCCTTTACCTGGGGGTGGCTTTCTGTTTCGAGGCGCGACGGAACAACCCAATAATTTCCTGGGTTCAACGTTTGGCGATGATATCTCAGGAGGCAACCTCAATGATCTCCTGTTTGGCTTTGATGGCAATGATACAATTAGAAGTTTTGCTGGCAATAATACCCTCTTTGGAAATAAAGGTGATGATCTGATTTTTGGTGGCAAAGATGACGACATCATTTTTGGGGGTCAAGGAGACGATACCATTTACGGGGGTGAAGGAAATAACCAACTCTTTGGAGATCGGGGAAATGACCTAATTTACGGTGGAACCGATAACGATACTGTCTTTGGTGGAGATGGAGACGATACCATTGTTGGTGGACAAGGTGACAATTTACTCTTTGGAAACCAGGGAAATGACCTAATTTACGGTGGAACCGATAACGATACTGTCTTTGGTGGACAAGGTGACGATACAATTTATGGGGGTGCAGGCAATAACCTATTGTTTGGTGATGGGGGTAATGATTTAATTGTTGGAGGCGAGGGTGACGATACTGCTTTTGGCGGTGAAGGCAATGACACCATTTATGGCGGTGGAGGCAATAACCTCTTATTTGGAAATCAAGGCGATGACATTCTCGTAGGTGGCACAGGAGATGACACCTTATACGGTGGGAAAGGTAACGATATACTTGTGGGTGGATCAGGCAATGATATACTCGTCGGTGGTCAGGGTAATAATACTCTAACAGGCGGTGAAGGTTCTGATACTTTTGCGTTTTCTTTCTTCGGTGCTGAAAATACAGATACACTGACAGATTTTAATCCCACAGAAGATGTGATTCAACTGTCTAGCACTGTCTTTACAGCCTTGAACGGTACAATTGATCCGAGCAAGTTTACTACAATTAATGACTTTGTTCCTGGTCAATCTTCTACTGAAGGTGCAAACTTGATTTACGACCAAAATCAGGGTTTATTGTATTACGTTGATGAATTAGGTACCGTTTCACCGATTGCTCAATTTGAAAATAGGGCCGTACTCGGATTAGATGATTTTGAAATTATCTAATCTCTAGACTTGCTATTTAGATCCACCCACAATTAAAGGATATTCACCAATGCAGTCTCTCTAAACACTATGCGTCACACCCCGGAAGTTCTGGCTAAAATGGGTCTCAAATGCCACCAAAACGGAAAATTTGAAGCAGCAGTTAATTATTACCAACAAGCTCTCATTCAAAAACCCAATTGGCCAGAGATTTATTATAATCAAGGCTTGGCTTTTTCTAAACTAGATGATTGTTCTAGAGCCATTGAGAGCTATCAAAAAGTCCTTGAGCAAAATCCCAATCACCTTCAAGCTGCCTATAATTTAGGAGTTGCTCTCCAACAAGGCGGTCAAATTGAAGCCGCAATTGAGATCTACAAAAAAGCAATCAATCTAGCTCCAAATGTCAAGATTCAACAAGCTGACTACTTCCGGGTCAATGCTTATAATAACCTGGGTTATTTGTTGGCTTATCGCAATCAATTTCATTTGGCAGTTTCAACCTTGAAACAGGCAATCTCTCTGTTTGAAGGAGAAGCATTATTATACAATAATCTGGGGCAAGTTTTTTTGGAGATTGGGGAGCATAAGCAAGCTGTTGCTTATTTTAAACAAGCAATCTTGCTAGACTCAGAAAATTATATTTTTCATCAAAATTTAGGTAAAGCCTTTCAGATTCTCAATCTTCATCAGGAAGCTATTCAGAGTTTTAAACGTGCGATTCAGCTTCAGCCGAATTCAGTTTTTGCCCAGAGTTGTTTTGCAGAAAATTTATTACTCACTGGAGATTTTGAATTAGCGATATCCTTTTTAAAATCAGCCCTAAAAAACGCTGATCATTTTCTAGATGATTATTGTCATTTTGCTCAATCTCTGACCGGAAAAGATGAGCTAGAAAAAGCAATCATTGCTTGTGCTAATTTTTTAAGTTTGTTAAGAACAGATGCAGATATTGCTCAAATTCTTACATCTTTAAGTCAAACCTATCTAAGTTGGGGTCATGTGTCCGTTGCCTCACACAAGTATAGTCAAGCCGAATTTTACTATTATAAATCTCTACAAGTTAATCCTCAAGAGAATGCAGCTTATCTTCTTTTAAAACATTGTTTAGAAAAACAAGGAAAATTCAATGCTGCTCAGGTAATTCAACAATTATTGTGTACAATTGATCCAACAGCAGGATATTTTCCAGAACAGTTGGAAACCCAATTATATATCACACCTAATTACACAGGTTCAAATTTAAAACCTCAATCTTGTGAAGGCTTAAATTGTCAATCCTGTCTGAAAAAAATATTCAATCAATTTCAAACTAAACCCCTCACAGATACCATTCATTTCTGTGATTTTCCGGAAACCCTGGAAATTTCACATCACCCCGTTCAAGTTTCTCGATTTTTTCAGGGTCGAGCTTGGGTTAGTCCTCAAAAAAATCATTGGTTAGTCTGTGAACAAATCACAATTTGGAACTCACAGCATCAAATTATTCCAGAACTTTCTCGCAGTTATCCCGGAAAACTTCCCTTCTGTGAAAAAACTCATCCCCTTCAAAATTTAAGCCCAACCCCCGGAGAATTACCCAACCTAGAACTGATTGAAGGAACCGTTGCTGTACTTTCGAGTTTATCTGGAAATGTGTATTTTCATTGGATGGTAGATATTCTACCGCGATTTGACATTTTGCAAAAACAAGGGTATTCTTGGGATGAGATTGATTGGTTCGTCGTTAATAGTATACAGCAACCTTTTCAGCGAGAAACATTAGAAAAGCTAGGAATTCCTTTAAGCAAAATTATTGAAAGTGATTCCTCCCCGTATCTCGAAGCTGAAAAGCTGATTGTTCCTTCATTTCCAAGTCATTTAGGGTGGTTATCTTCTGAGGCGTTAGCCTTCCATCGCAATCTATTTTTAACCGAAAAAACATCAAATCAATCTCACTCAGCCACTCGTATTTATATCAGTCGCCAACAGGCAAACTACCGCCGGATTATTAATGAAGCAGAGGTTCAGTCTTGGCTGAGTCAGCAAGGCTTTATGATAGTCGAACTTGAGTCTTTGTCTGTCGAGCAGCAAGTGACTCTATTTGCTAATGCTGAAGTGATTATATCAGCTCATGGAAGTGGGTTAACAAATCTGATGTTTTGTCGCCCTGGAACCACAGTCATTGAGTTGGTTTCGCCCCACTATATTCGACCTTATTATTGGGTCATCAGTCAACATCTAAAACTGAAACATTTCTATATAAAAGGAGAAGAATTCGGCTGTTACCCGATAAGACAACTGATGTATCCTAACCCTTTAACTGAAAATATTCTGATTTCTTTAACAGCCCTTGAAAAAGGAATGAAAATGGCTAACATTCTTGACTCTTTACTCTCTACCTCAAAACCACCCATGTATCTTCATCCAAAAAATCCTCATCCAATCCCTCAGACAAAAACTTCGGCTCTTGAAACCGGGACTCAATCCGGGTTATTCCTAAATAACGATGACCAGGATATTTATCTGCATGGGGCTGAAGCCCTTTATGCTCAGAAAAAATATGAAAAAGCCGCAGCAGCTTGTCAGCGCGTTATTAGTATTACACCTAATGCTAAAGCTTATAAAATTCTGGGCAACATTTACCAAAGTCAAGGTCAACTCGAAAAAGCAAAAGATTGTTATGCTAAAGCGATTCAAATTCAGCCCGACTTTGCCGAAGTCTTTTGTAATTTAGGGACATTATATGCTCAAGAAAAAGATTGGCAGCCTGCAATTATTTGTTATCAAAGAGCCATTAGTTTACAACCTAAATTAGCCAGTGCATACCGCAACTTAGCACGAGCATGGACTCAGTTAGGTAAAAAAGAAGAAGCCGCAGAATGTTGGTATCATGCCTATGCAGCCAACCCGGAAGTGGTTTCGACTGAAGAACATTTACACCTAGCAAATTTATTATTTAATCTGGGATTAGTTGATCGTTCAATTGCATCTTATTGTCATGCGATTCAATCTAATTCTTCTTCTGTAGAGTCTTATAAGTATCTGGGGAAAGCGATGAAACGCCAGATGCAACTGAGTCAAGATGCACTGGATTATCAACATAGCATTGCTTTAAAAGCAATTGGTTCTTTACCAGGTAAAAAGCTAGAAGAAGGAGTAAAAAGTCTTTCAATAGAACCCGCAAGATCATCTCAAAAAGGCTTACGAGGTTTCTTTAATCATGTCTTTTCAAGCTTTGTTTCTGAACCCGAGTTTTCTTCAGCTTTCTTAGAGGCAACTTTACCCACAAAAGGAAAAAATAATCACACATTTTTTACCGTTTCTTCACTGCAAGATATTGACTCTAATTCTCACAATCAAGCGGCAAAATCAAGCCCCTCACATGATATTGCTAACAAACTGTTATCTGATCATAAACTGAAGTTAAATCAATCTTTAACTGAAGATCAAGAACAAGTTTTTGCTCCGATAAACTCCAAGACATTAACAGTTGAACAGTATATTCAAGAAGCGGAAGCAGCCGCTCAACTCGGAAATTTGACAGGAGCAATAGAAGCGTGCAAAACGGTACTTAAAATGCAACCAGATACAGCAGTTGCTTACAATATATTAGGACAAATTGAACAAGCTTTAGGGCATCGAGAATCGGCTCAAGAGTTGTACAAAAAAGCCATTGAGTTGGGATGGAAAGATGCAGGAGTTTATCTCAACTTAGGAACCCTATGCGCTCAACAACAAGACTGGAGAGAATCCGTTAAATATTATCAAGAATCGATAAAAATTAATCCGAAGTCTGCGGTTGTTTATCACAACTTATCTAAAGTTTGGAAACAGCTTAATAAACCCTTAGAAATGGCAGGGTGTTTGTATGAAGCTTATAACTTAGAACCAGAACGAGGAACAGCTAAAGATCATTTAAATTTGGGAAATATTTTATTAAAGCATGAGCAACTTACACCTGCAATTGCTTGTTATAAACGAGCCATTCAAATGGACTCAAAATTAACAGCAGCCTATCAAAATATCAGCGAAGCCTTAAACCGTCAAGGTAAGCGAGAGGAAGCTGAGTTCTATTTACAAAAACTTGAACAACTACATCATCCCACTATTTCAATTCAAAAAGATCAGGAACCTCAAACCAATTTTAATCACTTATTAACGGCAAAGAATGGTCATCGAGGTTCTGAGTTTAATGAGATTGCTTCACTTCAACCGATTCATCTCAATAGTCATTCTAATGGTCATCTGAAATTAGAATCACAATCTAATAATGTAGTTACTCTACCTAAACTGACTGAAAACGTTGAGATTGTAGAAACAGAAAAATATAACGAGACTTCCCAAAATCTTGAGAGTTGTCTAAAAAAAGCTGACGAACTGTTAAAAAATAAACAGTTTGAACAGGCGATTATTTCTTGTCAAAGAGCGGTTGAAATTCAGCCCAATTCCGCAATGGCTTATAAACTTTTGGGAAATGCTTTACAATGTTTGGGTCGAGTCACGGAAGCCAAAGAACAATATAATCAAGCATTAGAAATTGATCCGAAGTTTGCAGAAGTTTATGCGAATTTAGGAAGTTTGTATGCCAAAGAACAACAATGGGATGCGGCAATTTCTTACTATCAAAAAGCGATTCAGCTTAAACCTAATTTAGCATCTGCCTATCGAAATTTAGCCAAAATTTGGAAACATTTAGAAAAAGCTGAAGAATGGGCAAATTGTTGGTATCGTGCTTTAACTTTAGAACCGGAAGGAGTCACAGCACAAGAGTATATACAATTTGCTAACGCTTTAATTCAATTAGGAAAAGTAGACTGGACTGTGATTTGTTATAAAAAAGCCATTCAGTTAGATCCCCGTCTAGTCGAAGCCTATCTCAATTTAGGAGAAATCTTCATCTCTCAACAACAATTAGAAAATGCGATCGCGATCTATAATCAAGCTATTGAACATCATCCTCAGTATCCTGAATTGTACTGTAAGTTAGGTCAAGTCTTTGCTCAACTTGAACGTTGGGAAGATGCAATTACTGCATATAATCAAGCCCTGGATATTAAACCCGATCTGGCTTTAGCCTATCATAATTTAGGAGAAATTTGGATTTCTCAAGCTCAGTTAGAAAAAGCGATTTACTGCTATCAACAATTGATCCAGCTTGAACCCAAAAACTGGGAAGCTTACCATAAACTCGGTGATCTTTTTCAAGAACAAGGTTTACTTGATGAAGCCGTCGAAGCTTATCAGAAAGCCATTGAACTGACGGAAACTGAACCCTCATCAGTCGAGAATATTGAGGTCGAAGCAAAAAGTTGAAAAACGATCCGGATTCTTTCATCCGGGTCTGTAAAATTGATTAGACGATTTATACGTCTATCTTTCTCTGCGACTGACTGTTTGTTCTCTGAATACCCTCTACAAGTCATACTCAAAATGTCTAACCGTCGTCCAGCTAAACTTGTTTCTTCTCTCACTCAAGCCAAACAAGGATCTCTCGTTTTGAGTCAATCTAGTAAAAAATCTCAACTCAATCCCGCTTTATCTTACTCAAATCTAGGTTTGACGTTAGCGAAAAAGGGAAAGTTAGAAGATGCGATCGCGGCTTACAAAAAAGCAATTAAAATAGACTCAAATTTTGCCAATGCTTATCATTGTTTAGGTGATGCTCTGGTAGAAATAGGAGATAAAGAAGAGGCAATAAGAGTTTATAGAAAAGCTGTTGAGCTTCAACCGGAATTATGGGAAGTGCATCATAAATTAGGTAATTTGTTGCAAGATTCAAAAGAATTTGAAGAGGCGATCGCCGCCTATAATAAGTCAATAGAGTTAAAGCCAGATTTTTGCTGGTCTTATAATAACTTAGGAGATGTTTTAGTTATCTTAGAGAGACGGGAAGAGGCGGTTAATGCTTATCGTAAAGCTGTTGAGCTTAATCCTGATTTTTGTTGGGGTCATTGTAAGTTAGGGGATGTGTTAGCCGAGTTAGAAGAGTGGGAAGAGGCGATTAAAGCTTATCGGAGTGCAATCCTATTAAAAGGAGATTTAGTCTGGTCTCACTATAATTTGGGTGAGATATTATCAAATTTAGAGCGATGGGAAGAAGCGATTATGTATTACCAAAAAGCCACAGAAATAAACCCAGATTTTGATCAAGCATATTACAGGTTAGGTAAGGCTTTGAGTCAAAAAAAAGACTATAAAGCAGCTATTAAAGCTTATTATAAAGCTGTTGAGATAGAACCCAAATTGTCTTCATATTATACCGATTTAGGTGATGCATTATTTAAGCTAGAGAAGTTTGACAAAGCAGTTATTGCCTATAATCAAGCAATCAGACTCCAGCCTAAAACTCAACCATTCATTTATCAAAAATTATATGAACTACTATATCAAAGACAAGCAATGAAAGACAAAAATCAATATTCTTTTCATTCAGTAGCCACTTTGGATGGCGAAGATAAATTTCAGGAATTATATAAAATACTTGATGAAGAAATATATGCATATAACTGTTTGATCAACCTAAACCCAAATATATCTTGGAGTTACCAGGGTTTAGGAGATTCTCTAAAAGACAGAGCATATTTAGATTTAAATAGAGCTTTTAAAAGCTACTATAAAGCTATTCAGCTTGCTCCTAATGATATAGTAAGTTATCATAAAGCTTTAAGTGTCCAACCCAAAGATGTTGATCTATATATAGATCTCTTGGATGCTTTGATTAAACAGAATCAACTGGATCAAGCAATAATTTTTTGTCAAATTGCTCTTCAGATAGAACCTAACAACTCTAAAGCTCAGTATAAAATGCAAAAATTATTGACTTTAGGTTCCCGAAAGAATTATAATTAAAAATGTAGATTGCAGACTAATTTAATCTTGATCTACATCAACCTTTGAAAACTTTACAAACCCAATCAGTAGTTGAATGGAGTTACTATGACTATAATTTTTTGGAATGAAATTGCTCTAATTAAAGAAGATACTCATAGAACAAAATGGATTCCACAGACAGGAAGATTAGACCATGATCAAGCTTTACTCAACTTAATATTACCACATATACCACTTCATGGAACTGTTATAGATATTGGCGCAAATATTGGAGATCATACAATTGCTTACCTTAAGAAAGTTGGTTCAGAGGGTCATGTAGTAGCATTTGAACCTCATCCTGAAGTTTATGAGTGTCTGAAAATTAACGTTCCTGAAGCAGAATCTTATCCTTATGCAATATCTGATAAAGAAGAAACACTAAATCTAGTTCTAAGACCTAATACTGGAGAAAGTTATTGTACAACTACTAATCTTAGCGAGTCAGTACCAATCAAAGCAGTGACCTTAGACTCTTTTAAGTTTTCTTCAGTGGACTTAATTAAGATTGATGTAGAAGGCTATGAACTACAGACTCTTAAAGGAGCTAGACAAACTCTTATCAAGTGCAAACCCCGTATTGTCATTGAAATTAATGATAATGTTTTCAAAAGAACAGGAGGTAACAGACAAGACATATACACATTTTTAGAAGAGTTATCATATGATTTTACACCCATACAGCCTCGTACTAAATTAAGTAGTGAAAGAATAGATTTACTTGCCATTCCTAAATAAGTTCAATCCATGTTGTAGATTCAAAAAAACTGATAGGATTGACAGCATACGAAGTTAATAGTTTCATAAAATATCCCAACAAAAAAGCTTATGAATTTTAATGATTTAATTTTGAAAGAAACTAGCATTACCTGTAGAACATATGTTGGTGATAAGGCATGGTTGCCCTATTTACTCCGAAGTATAGAGCGATTTGTACCCATTCGGAAAGAAGTAGTAATTGTGTATGAAAAGCAAGATAATTCCGAACTCGCTCCCTTAATTCCAGAATGGGTTAAAGTTGTACGAGAGGACAAGTTTGCAGATGGAAGAATTCAGCAGAAGTATAGCAAGCTTACAGCAGATACATACTGCACAGGGAAATACATTATTCACATTGACACTGATAGTATTTTCTCTAGAAATTTACGAGAGGATTATATGTTTCGGAATGGAAAGCCTATTCTTGAGTATACCCCATATAAAACATTAATTGAATGGAGTCAGAAAACAGGAGGGGCTAATCCGATTTTATGGAAAGCTGGAACTGAAAATGCCGTAGGTAGAGCAGTGGAATATGAATTCAGTCGTAGACCTGAAAAAATTTATCCTCGAGAAATGTATAGTTCAGCTCGTCAATTAATTGAACGTAATCATGGTATGTCTTTCAAAGAATTTATGAAGCAGCAGTTCGGTGCTAAGTTTAAAGATGACCCAAAAGATCGCATATACTTTTCTGATTTTAACTATATAGGTGCATATCTCTGGTATCATGAACATGATAAAATTCATTGGGTAAATACTGATATAGATGGATATTCTGTTAGGCCTAGCTTCATTTTACAAATGAACTCATATCGTATGCTTGACAGTAATAAAGAAGTCAAAGAAGAAGTCAAGAAATTTTTAGAAACTGTACTTGAATCAGATGGAGAAACATCGTTTGAAAATCATCCTGACTTACATTATTGGCGGGATGGTAAGAAACTTCGTAATCTATCTAATACTTCAGATAAAGATTATAGTTCCCAGCAAGTCTGTCAAGTATCTCATATTAAATCAGACTCAATAATAGCAAACTATTTATCTGAAGCCTTAGAATTAAAAAGCAAAAATCAACTCAGTCAAGCATTATCAATATATACAAAAATTGTAGGAATAATGTCTCAAGAATTAATAGAAGCATACTTTTTAGTGGGAAATTTTTATAAAAGTAGAGAGCAACTAGATGAGGCTTTAACTTACTATAATAAATGCTTGGAACTTAATCCTAGTTTAGCTGATGTATATTTCTACTCGGGAACAATTTACTATCAAAATAAACAATTAGATAAAGCAATTATTCACTACAATAAATGCTTAGAGTTAAACCCAAATTTAGCGGATGCACATTTCTATTTAGGAACAATCTACTATAACCAGCAAAAACTAGATGAAGCAATTATTCACTATAATAAATGCTTAGAGTTAAACCCAAATTTAGCGGATGCACATTTCTATTTAGGAACAATCTACTATAACCAGCAAAAACTAGATGAAGCAATTATTCACTATAATAAATGCTTGGAGTTAAACCCAAACTTAGCAGATGTATACTTTTATTTAGGAAACTGTTATAAAAGTCAAAATCAGATAAAAGAAGCCATTTTTAACTATGAAAAGTGTGTTGAGTTAAATCCTGAATGTTTGGATGCTTATTTTTATCTAGGAAGTGTTTATTTTAGAGAAAATAAGCTGGAAAAATCTACGCTATATTATGAAAAATGCCTGGAAATAAATGCTAATATGTCTGATGCTTATTTCTATCTTGGAGAAATTTGTATAAAGCGTAGTCAAATAGAAAAGGCAATTGAATATCACAGAAAATACCGACTTCTGAAAGGTATGGAATAAAATTCTTGTCGAAAGCTAAGTAAAGCTCAAGCTATATTTTACTATTTTGATAAACTAGACATACAAAATAATTTAAAGGTAAGGTAAGATAATGAACCTACATAATGACAGCATAGTAATAGCGACTAGTATTGCCCCTGTGGGTATAGAAAAGCAACGTGCAGCTATCCAAAGCTGGCTTGATCTAGGATTTTTAGTAGTGTCAGTGAATATACAAGAAGAGATCGATCAGCTTCAACCTTACTTTGACGATATTAGTTTTCACATGGTTAAGCGTGACGCAAGAGAAAAGTATGGTAAACCATTTGTATACGTGAACGATATTTTACTCTATCTAGAAGAACATGGATCAAAAATTGTTGGAATTGTTAATTCTGATATTCATTTGAAGGCTGGGAAAGATTTTATTTCATATGTTCGTCAGGAAACTACGAATTCTGTACTTTTTGCGTCAAGACTAGACATTGATACTGTAGAATCAGAAGCAGGAGAAATGTATGGCTATGGCTTTGATATGTTTTTCTTTGATCGAAAACTTTTAAAGTATTTCCCATTATGCGATGACTTTTGCTTGGGTATTCCTTGGTGGGATTATTGGATTCCCTGCATTGCTATCCAAAATGACCTTAATCCTAAATATCTTCAAAATACTGTTGCGTATCATGTTAAGCATAAAATCAACTATAGCATAGAGACTTGGCGTAAAGTTGGTCTTACTTTTACAAGTTTTTATAGATCAGAATTAACACATTCTCTTCAACAGCTTTTGCTAGAAAATAAACTAAATCTTCTTGATGATAAACTTGGGCTTAGTGTAACCTATGATTTTATTCTAGAAGTTTACCAAAAATCAAAATTACTCAACTATAAAAATTACTCAAATCAAAATAAAATAGAAGATTATGAAAAAGAAACGAAATATAATAATTTAGTATTTTTGGCATGGCAAAACTACAACAGAGATCAAATGTCAGAAATGTGTAAATATTTAAACCAATCTTTTAAATATTCTTCCTGTTCTCTTCCAACTCAAGTAATTGCTGATTGGATAGAGAGGTTTAAAAAGTTTTCTGAAAAAGAGAATTTTATTTTTGATTCGTATTCTCTTAGTTGCAACCCTACTTGGCAACACCTAGTGGCATCTATCCTAATACCATAAAATAGATGAAAACCAGAAAAGTATAGTCAAGTTTAAAATCTATAGGTATTTTACTAATTGCAAGCATCTCCATCTTCTATTATTTTCCAAAATCATCTGATCGCACGACCCACAGACAGCTTCAATTCTGAAATTGATTCATCAGCCAAGCTAAAACTTCCGACTGATTTGTTTCTCGGTTGCGACGCAAAGCTTCTTCCAATAGACTCAAACCAAGACCTTTGAAAACTTGAGACTGTCTAATTCGTTGACTCCCAAACTCCATTTCATTCAATATTTTATAGGCGATGATCTCAGCAGTATTAACATCAACAATCCAATATTCTTTCACACTCAACTCTTCATACAAACTTCGCTTTGTTCCTAAATCATCGAGTAAAGAACTTTTGGAAATTTCAATCACTAAGTCCGGTGTTTGATATTGATCTAAATTAATAATTCCAGTACCAGCAGGAATGGCTTGAGACTTTTCTCCGACATAGCAAGCAATATCGGGTTGACACTCTCGAAGACCAGACTTGCGAAATGAACAGGTATGAAGGCTATTGAGAGGAATCTTGTTTAATGCTGCATAGAGTCCAATGCTAATGATTAGCATAGCATGATCTTTTCCGTGATCAAAACTTACAGGTAGCATTTCAATCCTAAGATTTCCCCTGTAATAATAACTTTTTGACTGTTCATAAATCGGATCTGAAATGACCTCAATATAATCCTCCCAGGGAATTGTTACCCAAGTTTCTGTTGGGAGTTGGGTTTTGAGTCGATCCATCATGTTTCTCCCCTCTCATGCCTTTATTCTTAAAAGTCTTAATTTTGACTAAGACTGAAGCACTTCTGTTTTACCATTTTGTTCAGAATCACTCAGAGATTCACCTAAATAAATTGCGCGAATATCAGAGGGTAAATTCTTCTGAAGTTGATCATATCCCTGTTTCAATAAATCCTTAACTTCACTGGGGGAAATCGCTTCTCCTTCGGCTTGTAAATAGGCTGCAATGCGGGTTTCACTCCAATGAAAGGTTTGCGCCATCACTACAGCTAAACGCAACAAAGGATCGAGTTGATCCAGTGCTTGTCCCATATAACACCACAGGGGAGGAGGCGCCGCTTTTAGGGAATATTGTATCGACTCAACGGGGGGTAAATCAGCGCGGTTAATACAAATCGCCGTGACATTAATTAACCAATTTTGTAGGGTGGTTTCTCCTTGCGCGTCTTGGGACTCCCGCAGGTTCAACCCTCGCATTTCATAAAAAATATGTCGCCAAGTCTGAGACAATAAATACTCAGCTTGTACAGGCGATCGCACAGAATGACCGATCAAGGTATATACAATTAGCGCATAACGACAAAAAATCGTTACAAAGTATTTTCCCCGATCCGGGTGGTTTTGAAACATGGTCAGCAATTCTTGATCGCTATGATGGGATAGCGACTTCACCAGGGGGTGGTTGGATTCAGATAGATGAAGCGTTTGCACTGTTAGTCAAGATTAGTTCAACAATAGACCTAACTCTGCTGAATGATAGCTTATCTGGCATCATAGATCAAGCTATAATTTCAGTCAACCGTTGAAAGTCACGTCTTTTTAACTTTAATTGTACATTAAAATGACTTTGTTACAACAACATCAATCAACTTCTCCTCCCCTTGAAACCCGCAAACAAAGAACTTTACTCATTCTTCTATTACCCACCACGATTTGGCTGTTCATTTTCTTTGTTTTACCACTAATTTTTGTTCTGGTTTGTAGTTTTTTGGAACGGGGAACCTATGGCGGGATTAACTGGGTTTTTACCCTCAGTCACTATCAACGGTTAATCAGTCCTTTGTATTGGGGAGTCTTTTGGCGATCGCTTCAACTTGCAGCTTTAACAACTGTTATTTGTTTAATTATCGCCTATCCTTTAGCCTTTTTTATTGTTACTCGTTCTCCCCGTTGGCGGAATCTTTTATTAGGCTTAGTGATTATTCCCTTTTGGACGAACTTTTTAGTCAGAACCTATGCTTGGATTTTGATTTTAGGCAATGAAGGCGTGATTAACTCCGTCCTCAGAAGTTTACAACTGATTGATCAACCCCTCACTTTACTCTTTACCCCATTTGCTGTTATTGTCGGTTTAATTTATGGCTACTTACCTTTTATGATTTTACCCCTTTATGCAACCTTAGAACGTTTAGATTTTTCCCTAATTGAAGCCGCTCAAGATTTAGGGGCGAATGATCTTAAAAGCTTTTTGCGAGTTATTTTACCCTTAACTAAACGGGGAATCATCGCCGGATCAATTTTAGTCTTTATACCCGCATTGGGAGCCTTTATTACCCCAGATATTTTGGGCGGTGCGAGAACTTTAATGGTCGGAAATGTCATTCAAAATCAATTCCTACAAGCGAGAAACTGGCCCTTTGGTTCGGCTTTGTCGATAATTTTAATGGGATTGATTTTAATTCCAATTTTGATTTACTTTCAAACCTCAAATGATAACCCATGACTGATTTATTGATTCGCAAAATAGGGAAACCCTGGTTGTGGATACACGCCACCCTCGCCCTAGCTTTTCTGTATCTGCCGATTTTAATTTTAGTCATTTATTCCTTTAATACCTCTCGGTTTAACGCCGTTTGGACGGGATTTACACTAGACTGGTATCGCAGTTTATTCGGTCAAATCACAGAGACTACCGCTCAGTTTTCAACGGTTGCTATTTGGCAAGCCTTAAATAATAGTATCATTATTGCGGTTGTTTCTACCGGAGTTGCTACAATATTAGGGACTACAGTAGCCCTCGCCCTCGAACGGTTTCGGTTTCCCGGTGATCAACTCCTAACAGGGTTAATCTTACTTCCCATTATTATCCCTGAAATTACCCTCGCTATTTCTTTACTCGTCTTTTTTACCCTAATTTTTCGCCTCGTTGAAAACCTCACCGGAATTCGTCTAACATTAGGATTACCCTCTGTTATTTTAGGTCATATTACCTTTAATATTGCCTTTGTAACGATTACTGTTAGGGCGCGTTTAGCCCAATTAAACCCATCTTTAGAAGAAGCTGCCCTAGACCTCGGGGCGAATGAATGGCGCACCTTTACCCGGATTACTTTACCTTTAATTTTACCCGGAATTGTCAGTGGTGCTTTGTTAGCTTTTACCCTTTCTTTAGATGATTTTGTGGTGACTTTCTTTAATACTGGAGTTGGTGCGACAACTTTACCTTTATTTGTCTATGGGATGATTAAACTCTCTGTTACTCCAGCCATTAACGCCCTTTCAACATTAATGTTATTCGTTTCTTTACTGTTTGTGGTATCCTCATTAACAGTGAACGGAACTTCATCCAAAATTAAACCCTAATTGTTTCACTCAAGAAACCATGAAACGAATTTTTACTTTTGTTCTTTTATTCTTGATCACTGTCTTATTACCCATTGGGTGTACCGGAAGTCAGTCTAACTTATTATCCAGTCAAGATAATGTTCTCAATCTCTATAATTGGTCTAGCTATATTGCCCCGGAGGTGATTCGTCTATTTGAAGAAGAAAATAACGTCAAAATCAACTACGATATCTATGATAGTAACGAAAGTCTTTATGCTAAACTAAAACCGGGAAATTCAGGTTATGACGTTGTTTTTCCCGCCGATTATATGGTTGAAATAATGATTTCTGAAAGGATGTTAGAAGAACTAGACAAAAGCAATATTACCAATCTAAAACATCTGGATGATAAGTTTATTAACCCACCTTATGATCCCAATAATCGATACAGTCTTCCCTATCAATGGCTAACAATGGGAATTGGTTATAATCTTAAACGAACCGGAGAAAATATCACCAGTTGGGCAGCTTTATTTGACCCGAAATTTTCCCGAAGAACCGCCCTTTTAGATGATATGCGTCATACCTTTGGGGCGGTGTTAATTTATCTGGGTTATAGCCCCAATACAACCAACCCCGAAGAAATTAATCAAGCCAAAGAATATTTAATTAAAAATCAGAAAAACGTTAACGCCTTTCTTCCCGATACAGGTCAAAATCTTCTCAATCAAGGTGAAATTGATTTAGCGATGGAATACAGCGGAGATGTCTTTCAAGTGATGGCAGAAAATCCAGATTTAAGATATATGATTCCCCAAGAAGGAACAATTATCGCTGTTGATAATATGGTGATCCCTAAAAATGCACCCCATAAACAATTGGCGGAACAGTTTATTAACTTTATTCTTGAACCGGAAATCGGGGCAAAAATCTCTAACTTTATTAACTACGGTTCCCCGAATAAAACAGCTATTCAAAACCAGTTAATTGATGCCGAAAGTCTCAACAATCCCGGTATTTATCCCCCAGAAGAAGTCTTTGCAAACTTAACCTATCTTGAAGATGTGGGAGAAGCAACGATTCTTTATGATCAAGCTTGGAATGAGGTGAAATTAAGTTTTGGGAATTTGTGATGAAAAATGCCGTTGAATTGATTAATCTTTCTAAAGTCTATCCCGGAAATCGCAGTCGAGAATTATTAGCAGTTGATTTTCTCAACCTCAACATTCAAACCGGGGAATTCTTTTCTCTTTTAGGCCCTTCTGGGTGTGGAAAAACAACAACCTTACGGATGATAGCGGGGTTTGAAAGTCCGACAACCGGGGAAATTTATATTTATCAACAACGCATGAATTCTCATCCCCCCTTTCATCGCCCCGTGAATACTGTTTTTCAAAATTATGCGTTATTTCCTCATCTAAGCGTGAGTCAAAATATTGCCTTTGGACTGGAAATGGAAAATTTACCCCGTCCAGAAGTTCGTCAACGGGTTTCTGAGGTATTAGAATTAGTACAACTCACCGATTTACAAAATCGTTATCCCCGTCAACTTTCAGGCGGACAACAACAACGAGTTGCCTTAGCCCGGGCCTTAGTCAAACAACCCAAAGTCTTACTGTTTGATGAACCGTTAGGGGCGTTAGATTTAAAGTTGCGAAAGGAAATGCAACTCGAACTTAAACAAATGCAAAAACGGCTAGGAATTACCTTTGTTTATGTGACTCACGACCAAGAAGAAGCATTAACAATGTCCGATAGAATTGGTATAATGAATCAGGGTAAACTGCTACAAGTGGGAACCCCGATTGACATTTATGAGTCTCCCAAAACTCGATTTGTTGCTGATTTTATTGGTGAAAGTAATATTTTAACTGGACGAGTCATTGAGTTTCACAAAACCCAGGTTAATTTACTCGTTGATGAACAATTATCTCTATCGGTAATGTCTCAAACAGAAGTTTTTCCCGGACAACTTTTAACTCTGGTGATTCGTCCTGAAAAAGTGAATATTTCTTCTTCTAAACCCACACCAAATAATCATTGGCAAGGTATAATTGAAGAATCCGTTTATCTAGGAACCGATACCCGCTATCGAGTTAGGTTAACCGATCACATTGTCTTAACAATCCGTCAACAAAATCTGCAACGGTTTCAAAGTCAACCCTATCGTGTTGGAGAAAGTGTTTATGTTGTTGTATCTCCTGAAAATATTAGTATTTTAAAAGAATAAAAAACGGCTTCTGAACTCAGAAACCGCAATTTTTAGGATTAAAATGAACAGCCAAACTTAGAAACGGAATTGTGTTCTAAAGCTTGTTATGTTCAGGATCAGTCAAGATCAAATCAGCCGTCCGTGCTTCTAGAACAGTGACTCGACCCTGTAAAGCTGCGTTCTAAACAGGCGTTGATCCAAAAGGTGAATTCAAAACAAGTTAGGGCGGGATTGCCTCTGAAGGTTCCGTCGGGATCTCCTGCAATACAGCCATAACCTTCAACGAGGGACTGTAATGCCTGAAAGGCCCAGTCGGTTGGTTGGATATCGGATCACTGAGAAATGGACGTGACTTATTGTTTTCTTCTGGAATTGCGACCAGAGCGAAAATATTGGTTGAGTTGGTCAGAGGTTTAGGGGTTAAAAGAGTTGTCTACATTAAACGAATCAGGGGTCACGGTCAAACAGTTCCCTATTCCTTGTTCCTATGTCAAAATGAGGCAAAGTAAGATAATTCAGGGGAATGCAAGCCTTGACTATGGCTGATGATCACCGTTTCAATTGGCAAGAGTTGAACCTAGACCGGGAACCTGAACCTGCTCAGTTAGATCAAATGACCCATCGGCTAGAATTAGTCATGCTGGCATTAGTGGGCTTAACTGGAGTGACTTCGGAAACCTTAGTTGAAGTTGCCGAGCAACTCAATTTAAACTCGATTATTGCGGATCGACTCACCCAAGCAGAGAATTCACAACAACAACAGCCCTTAACCGTTGATGAAGCCCGATCACTGGTTTTAATTATTTGTTATCTTGCCAAACAAAATCAAGCCCTGATCCGACGGGCTGTTGCTCTTTTAGAACAATATTCTCAATCCGAAAATGATTTACATCAAGTGGCTTTACTTAGAGACTATTTAGATGGATTTAAGCAAATGTATCAAGAGCAACTTTCTCCAGGAGATTTGAATTCATCCGACAGCTTCAATTCTTTGGCTATTAGACTTTTAATCGAGCTACTCTTTTATAGCAATTCTAACAGTCCTCAACAGTTCTGGTTCGCTTTACTCCATCAAAATTAATAAACTAAACATTATTCACTGCCCTTGAGATATGACCACTCAAAAATATACTCCACCCACCTGTACCCTAGAAATTATAACGGGTAAACCTCTGTTGAATCACTTGAAAAACAAGAGTAATTCTGAATCTTTCCAATTCAAACTTAGTTTTGATGATCCCCGCCTACCCGAAGAGGAATATGTCACCATTGCAGGCGATCGCACTCAGTTAGACAGCCTGACAAAAACGGTAATCACCTACGTTCAAAACTTTCTGAATCATTCCGCCTGGTTTGATCTCAACCCTGAAGATCACTCCAATAACTCGCTACATCCCCAGGAGGAACAGAATGATATTTATCTCAAGCCCAATGGACTGCTGTATCATGATCTGTTTTTAGGTGCCCTTGCCACTCAGAATACAGGCCCTTTTGTGCATCTGAGTGTGTTACAATTATTTGACTTACTCAGCGCCTTAGAAGATTGTACTCAGACCGTTGCAGAAGTTCGCGATCGCCACTTTTCTATTCAGTTTCAACCTCTCATCTGGTTGCGTACAATGCTGATGATTCTGGTTAGTATTGGAACTTTAACGGGGATGATTAAATTAATCAACTTCTACCGACAGCCCGATATTGAAACCCTCAGTGCTTCTCAAGAAGAAACAGAAAGTGCTGTTATTCCCCCCCCGAATATCACCTCTCCGACGCTTCCCGTCTGGCCTGCCCCAACGCCGCCGACTGAGGCTTCTCCTTCCCCGGTTGCCCCTAATTTACCGGGAGTTGATACCCTCCCCCTTCCAGTGCCACCGCCTCTATTTCCCGCCACCGAAACTCCGCTTCCTTCTCAACCCATCCCCAATATTTCTCAGTCGGAAGACAGGTCTCCCCAAGAGGGAATGATGATTTTTCTACCGGAAACGCAACCTCCGAGTCCGCCTCCAGAAGCCCTTAACCCTCCCCCTGCACCCCCACCCATTACTCCGCCTCCGTTGCCCGATCTGCCCCCGGTGGCGCCGCCTCCTGTGATCTTTAGTCCGACTGTTCCCCAAGTTCCCCCTATTATTCAACTCCCCCCTCTAGAAGATGCAACACCGCCTGATCTGGGGACAGGTATTTTAGAAGCAGAAATATTGGAAGAAATATTAGAGGATTCCCGAATTGCTATGGGAACTGGTGATTCTGAAGCCACAGAACATCAAACCCCTGAAGAAGATGTTTTAGAACAGTTAGATAAACGCCCCCAAACCATAGCAGCCACTCGTCAAGAAGATACCAGTTTATTTGATCAAATTCCCCAAGTGTCCGAGGTGAGAACCTATTTTCAAGCCAATTGGTATCCGCCTAAAGATTTACAGAGAACCCTGCAATACAGTTTACAATTAAATGCTGATGGTACGCTTGCCAGTATTACCCCGATTGGTCAACCCGCAGTGAACAGCTTACATCAGCTAGAATTACCTCTTGTGGGTGAACCCTTTGTTTCGGCGACAGCAGATGGAAGACGACCCAAAATTCGCGTAATATTAGAACCGAATGGCCGGGTCAGTGTGTTTCTCGAATCGTTTAATCATTCGCCTGCTTCACCTGTGACCCATTCACCAGGATAGTCAACCCCCACTCCCAATTTATTCCGATGCCTTGTTTCCTCTCTATTTTTTGTGCCAATATTGATAAGCCGAATAAGCTAAGGTAACAACACCTGTGATAATCGCAGATTCATCAATTTCAAATTTGGGATGATGTAGGGGATAATTGGGTTGATTTTTGTGTCCGACTCCTAAACGAAACATCATTCCTGGTGCATGATTTAAATAAACAGAAAAATCTTCCGCCCCTAAAGAGGGTTCTGCTAAGATCAAAATGCTATCTTTTCCCCAAGCTTCTGCTACAGACTCTGCGACTAACTGAGTGATTTCTGGGTCATTTTGTACGGAAGGAACACCCCGGCGATAATTCATTTCATAACGCGCCCCGTACATTTGACAAACCCCAGCAACTATTTTTTCAATCCAAGCGGGTAGGGTTTCGTGAGTTTCTGGATGAAGCGATCGCACCGTTCCTAAAAGTTTAACGTGATCGGCAATAATATTGGGCGCCCGTCCGCCCACAATTTGACCAATAGTTAACACAACAGGTCTTAAGGGGTTATGAGTCCGACTAATTGCCTGTTGTAGTGTAGTAATCACCTGGGCGGCAACCCAAATAGCATCTTTGGCTTCGTGAGGACGCGCACCATGACCCGATTCTCCCATAATGATTAATTCTAAATCATCGGCCGCCGCCGTCAACGCCCCTTGACGAATACCCACACATCCGGCTGGAATACTGGGAAAAACGTGTAAGCCTAAAATAGCCGCCACATCTTGCATGACGTTATCGGCAACCATCCAATTGGCACCTTGAGCAATTTCTTCAGCCGGTTGAAAGAGAAACCGCACATGACCCGGTAAAGGTTCTCCTAACTGGGATAAGACCATCGCTGCTCCCAACCCGATGGTTGTATGGACGTCATGGCCGCAAGCGTGCATAATTCCCGGCTGACGAGAGGTGTAGTCTAGCTCGGTTAGTTCTTTGATCGGTAAGGCATCCATATCGGTACGAATGGCTAACCATTGAGAGGTATTGTTTTTTCCCTTTAATTCCCCGACGACTCCGGTTTTCCCTACGGCTTCGGTGACATGAAGTCCACAGGAGGATAATACCCCAGCAACATAGGCGGCGGTTTGGTATTCTTGACCACTGAGTTCGGGATGAGCGTGGATATGGCGACGAATTTCAATGAAACGAGGGGCAAGATCGGTGGCTAGTGCTTTAATTTGATTGAGCATGGATTACTTTCAATCATTAATTTTGAGTGTAGATCTAGCTTACTTAATTTTTGGAAAGAGTTGTTTAACGACATCGAAGCGTGAACAATTCCAGTAGTCGATATGACTGCAAATCAGTTGCTCTGAATTGAGTTTCAGTTCACTCCAACCGGGAATGGAAAGACGGGGTTTCCAGGGAAAGGGGGCTGTCCAACTTAGAGTCCACTGAGTTTTAATGATGTTATCGGTTTGAGAGATATCGTGTAAGTCCAGTTGAATATCGATAAACCATTGTTGAATAAATCCGATCATTTTTTTGTATCGTTCAACACCACGAAATTGATTCAGAGGATCTTTAAAATAAACGTCTGGGGCATAAAGGCTATAAGTTTGATTTTCGGGAAATCGTTGATAATCTTCTTTGATTTGTTCCAGAATACTCATAGATAGCTATCTATTTTTAGGGGGTTTAAATAGTGTAAAAGATTTGATTGCAGAAGAAAACCGTTTTACTGTTATCTGTCTGTTCCCTAACCTCGCTCAAGGGTTAAGTTTTTCTAATCTATTTCTGAAAAATGTTTTGAATTTTAAAATCTTTTCGGGAAAATTCGATTTTTTATGAAAAATTTTTAGCAAAAAGTTGACGAGATTCTGGGGGTTCTGGTAGACTATAAAAAACGCCTCCCAAGGGCTTCTAGTGTCTACACCTCAAAATAGAAGCTAAAACCCTGATTCTGCCGTCAAATATCAAGAGATTCTGACCTATTTTTTAACCAGCGATGCACCAATTTTTAGCCTCCGGGAATCAGTCTGTCCTCTTGCTCTTGACAAAAAACATGATTAATGCAGTACCTGAGAGTGATAGACAAAAGCGAATAAGCAATTGAGAAAATCGCTTTTAGTTTTTGTGAGGTTTTGACCAGCGACTCAACAGGAATTTTAACACAACAAGAGTAGGGAGACAGTCAACTGACTCCCTATCTAGGATTAACAGTCTGATAATTGAGTCTTAAAGGGGAATGTTGGAATCAGTTTCAAACACCAGATTGACATTTGGGAATGTTGCCAGAGGTCAACAATTCTGACTCCGATAACCGAACCTCTAAAGCTAACATCCATTTCTTGACCCTGTTCAATTCCTTCAAGATCACTATAAAAAATGATAGTGGGTTGGTTTTGGGCAAGACGTTGATAGTCTGAGAACTTAACAGCAATTGACATTTATAATCCTCCTTTATTAAAAACCGGGAAAAAGTAATTTTCTCAGATTAACAGAAGATCTGCAAAACAAAATATCTTCAGTTAGTGGTAACGACCCCAGGACATCACCCTAAACCTCTGATTTGACTCGACGATCTGCCTTTTAATTTTACCCGTTTTACTGCCAATTTTCCGGTTTTGTTCAAGCTGTTTTTGAGTAGAAGTTATCAGTCAGAAGTATTGAGTCCTTTCCGTTGCATCACAGGGGAGAAAACCGCTTAAGTTTTTGTGTAAAACCAGCAAGAAATTGCCCGTCATCTTGAAACGCCCGTCAAAAATAAATTATAGCACTACGCGCATACATTAGGACAATTTTTGAAAGCCGCATCCACGCATTCTCTAACTGTTTTAAATTCCTTTAATCTCTTCTTAAAAACTTTGGCGGGACGGAAACCGACACTGCCAAGTTTTCGCTGTCTCATCCATGTTTTTAAAACAGCCCACCAGTTTTCAATTTTGTTGAAGTCCGGAGAATAAGCAGGCAAATACCAAATTTCACATTTGGCTTTTTCTACTATTTCTTGAATACTTTGTCCTTTATGACAAGTAGCATTATCAATAATAATGATATTTCCGGGTTGCAGTTGAGGAATCAAACTTGTCTCAAGCCATATTTCAAATAAATCTCGATTACACCACCCCTCGAAAGTTAATGGGGCAAATACCTTTCCTTCTTTTAATGCGGCAATCTAACTAACTCTCTGTTTTCTCTTTCCTGATTTAAGTGCATGACATCTTTCTCCTTTGGGACTGTAACCATATGGATAGTCAAGCGCGATTATCAAATCCTGCTTCATCTACATAAACTAAATTATTTGATTGTTTTTTCTTGATTTTTTCTTGAAATTCTCTTCTTTTTTCTTCATCTCTTTCTTTGTATCCGTAAGTTTTTTTCGGGTTATGCCTAAATTTTTAATGCCATCACTAACGTTTTGCTGTGTGAGATTCTCTCCCCACAAATCTACCATTTGCTGTTGTGTCTTCTCTTCATGTTGTTTCACAAACTGTTTAAATCTCTCCCAATCTTGAATTTTTCGATTCTCTCTAGTTGGACGATTTGCGATACCGTTCAAGATTTGATGATCATCTCGTTATGCGTAGGTTTCTTTCGCTTCATCTAGTTTTCGGCATCGTTGTATATTAATAAATAAATACCAAAACGCTCAAATCAAGTTTTGCGGTATTGGCACCTGGAAAACTAGACTTAGGGGGTTCCAATCCCGAAAGCAAGTACAAAATCTTGTCAGACGACCTACCGCAGGGCTTGGGGAATGGGACTCTGTAAAATGTTTTGGCGTCGGCAGGAGGTCAATACCAGAGAAAACATCAAGTTTTGAGCGTGACAACAATTGTGAGCGTTCTGTGATTGGATACCCCAGCTAGGTGTGATACAATAAAATCCGAGAACAGGTATCGGTTGAAGTTTTTGCTTTAAGTGTTGAGCTAGTGTGTTCTGTTTCATCAGGCGTGGCTCGCCTTCCGAAATCTCTCTCTACATCTATTTGATTTGGGAGGTTAATCATGTCTGTATATATCGGAAATCTATCCTACGACGTCACTGAGGACGATCTAAAGTCTGTTTTTGCAGAATACGGCACTGTCCGCCGTGTTCAAATCCCCACTGACCGGGAAACAGGTCGTCCACGCGGCTTTGCATTTGTTGAAATGGATAATGATGCAGAAGAAGAAGCCGCTATTGAGCAGCTTGATGGGGCTGAGTGGATGGGACGTGATCTCAAAGTGAACAAAGCCAAGCCTCGTGAAAACAATAACCGGGGTTCTTCCGGTGGTAGAGGGGGTAGAAGAGACCGCTTCTCTGGCGGCGGTTACTAAGTCTGGGAAATCAACAGCCCAACTTAGCTATCTGAAATGATTGCTTTTCTCCCTAAGTCTGTCTTTGGGGAGTTTTTTGTATATAAAACCCGATCTAAGCGTCATTCCTGACTACTGTTAACGGTTCGGAGATCTGTTGTTTCTAAGACCTGACGTTGGGCTTTTAATAACTGTTTAATACCAATTTCAGCATAATCTATAATTTGATTCAATTGCTGACGAGTAAAACTTTCGGCTTCGGCGGTGCCTTGTAATTCAATAATTCCCAAGTGATCATTCATCACAATATTACAATCTACATCCGCCGCCACATCTTCTTCGTAGTTTAAATCTAAATAGGGTTCTCCCCCTAATAATCCTACAGAAACGGCTGCAATTTGACGAGAGATTGGTGATTTTTCCAATTCTCCTTTTTTGACTAATTTGTTAAACGCATCCGCTAGGGCCACAAACCCTCCGGTGATCGAAGCAGTTCGAGTTCCTGCATCGGCTTGAATAACATCGGTGTCAATAATCACGGTTTTCTCACCCAATACTTTGAAGTCTACCGCAGCCCGTAAACTTCGACCAATTAAACGCTGAATTTCTTGGGTTCTTCCCGATAATTTCATTAATTCTCTGGGTTGACGTTGCTGAGTCGCTCCAGGTAACATTCGGTATTCTGCGGTTAACCACCCTTGTCCACTATCTTTTAAAAAATTAGGCACTCCCGGTTGAATGGTGACATTACATAAAACTTGAGTATTTCCACATTTCGTTAGCACAGAAGCGGCGGAATACTGGGTATAATTCAGTTCAAAAAAAACAGGACGCAGTTGATCCGGTTGTCTCTCGTCTGGACGTTGCCAAGTCATAAGATTTTACCTATATTAGTCGAACACAAACTTTGTTTAGGCTTGAGAAGTCGCCGAACCGCTTAACTGAGTGAAAATTTCTTGTTGGACTTGTTCAGCAGGTTGATTCCCGTTAATCTTCATTAAGCGATCGCGTGGACTATAGTATTCTAATATGGGAATTGTGCTTTGATAAAAAAGTTCGATCCGACGTCGAATAATCAGAGGTTTGTCATCTGATCGTGATCGTTGTATTGTTCGACTGGCTAATACATCATTCGGTACATTTAAATAAATTGCCCAGTCGAGTTGTTGTCCTAAATCTTCAAGTAAAAAATCTAATTCTTCAGCTTGAAATGCAGTGCGAGGATATCCATCCAATAACCATCCCTGACTGACATCGGGTTGGAGTAACCGTTGACGGATGAACTGAATCATAATATCATCAGGTACTAATTCTCCCTTTTCGACATAGGGACGGGCTTTTTGGCCTAAGCTGGTTTGGTTCGCGATCGCTTCTCGCAAAACTTCCCCTGTAGATATCGAGGGAATATCAAGATACTGACAGATCCCCTCGGCTTGTGTTCCTTTTCCGGCGCCTGGCCCTCCGAGAATCACCAGTCTCACTCCATCTCACCCCCTGATATTACATTCAAATTCATTCACCCCTATTGTCTCATTTGTTTAATCATCTGGGAACTGCCAACAAGGAATAGATTCAACATCTGAACTCCCACAGCTGGGACAAGGTACATCATCTGAAGAATCAACCCATTCATAATCACACTGGCGACAATGACAAAAAATATTATTATCGTTGGCTTGTCTAAGATTAAATTGCCATTGTTCTAGTTCAGTGGGTTGATTGGAAAAATTGGGATCAGACATTCTAGCGTTGGGGAATAGAAGTCGGTTTTAAGAGAAAATCTGCGGCTTTTTGGGTAATCGCTTCGGAGAGGTGAATGTGTTTGAGTGTCACTAAACCTTCACTCACAAATAGATCTCGCACCGTTGCTTTTTCACCCTTATTAAAGGGGGTTTCATAATACACCTGTTTTATCCCGGCTGAAATAATTAATTTCAAACAAGAAAGACAGGGTTCAAGGGTCACATAAATACTCCCCCCTCCACAACTAATACCATGTTTAGCCGCTTGGGCGATCGCATTGGCTTCGGCGTGAACCGCCCGGGAGGGGAAGGAAGAACTCACATCACAGCTACTCAACTCGGGATAGCAATAGCCCTGGGTTGTGCAGTGTACCGAACCCGATGGAGAACCATTATATCCTGTAGCGACGACTTGGCGATCTTTAACAATAACCGCACCAACGGGAAACGCCAAGCAGGTTGATCGAGTGGCGGCGAGTTTGGCTAACATTAAAAAATATTCGTCCCAGGTGGGTCTGAGTGGGGGTTCGTAGTTTTGTTCCATCCTGTAAAATTTTTAGAGAGGGAAAATATTCCCCCTCTTTACCTATTAGAAGATTTAGCAGTTCTACTGCTATGCCTTAGCACTAAGGGTTCGGCTTCACGCTGGCTTATCGCCTGGGCGTAGGGTTATAGGGTATTTTACAGGTTCCCTAGAAACTTCCCCAACCTGTTATCGTGATATTAGCATATATCTTGTGTTTTGTTATCTAGATTTTGAATTGTTATCTAATAGCTTCGATAGAATTCCAATTAGAGATTGAACTTTTCGATTATGGCAATCAAAGTTTTTGAATTCAAAATTTATCCTAAAAAAGAGTTTGAAGAACAGTTTAACTGTTGGGCTTATGGACTGAAAAAATTTTATAACTTTTGTCTAGAACAATTTGAACTTCTAGACGAATACACCTCTTGGGATAAACTTAGCAAAACCCGTGTTCCCTGTTGTCCGGTTCCCTGGAGTTTAAAGCTCATTGAAACTGAGGAACCCAACCCCTACTTGCCGAAATTGAAAAATAAGCATTATGTGAGTTATAGCAACCTGATAGCCCCCCAAGATATCCCTATCATTCGTAACGCGACCGAAGCCCGACAATATATGCTAAAAAAAGGTGAAACGGCTCAAGATATTTTTAAACGAGTCAAAAATCCTGATAAAATTGTTGTAACAACAGCAAAACCCATATCAAGCGGACTAGAGAAGTGGCCTAGAGGTTGGTTGGGTGGTGTTGGCTATTCTCAACCTCCTAAACAAGATCATAAACCTTCTTTGATTAAGAATTTCCCCAGCAATGAAAAAACTCAAGATGCGGGAATTTTAGTAAAAAAGGAAACTCTAGAAAACTCTGATTTACCCGATGAAATAAAAAAAGCGATTTTAGATGTTCCCTACAAATTTCGTTCAGGTACGCTTTCATCTCTTTGTACCAGTTGGCAAGAATATCTGAAATCTCGTTCTGGTCAGAATGATTTAAAGCGGGGTAAACCCAAGTATAAGCGATATCGCGATCGCATTGAAACCATTCTTCATCCTAATCCCAATGCGGGATCTAGTAAACCTGCCAGTAAAGATGCTTGTCGATTACAAGGAGATAATATTTTAGTCTTGCCCTCGTTTGGGAAAATAAAAATAAAAGGATTAGATCGAAGATTTCGCGATAATGATGGCTCTATTCCTAGAGTTAAAGTTGTTAAAGTTCTCAAGCGTCCGAGCGGTTGGTACGTTCAGCTAACTGCCGATATTAACCGCAGTAATAAGCTCTTTAAAAAGCCATTGGGAGCGATTGGAATTGATACAGGATTAAAAGAGGATAACTGGATTACTACAGATAGATTTTCTGTGACCAAACCTCGTTGGTATCGAGAAGCCGAAGAAAAATTGGCTCGTTTGCAGCGAGAATTGGATGCAAAAAAATTACAGCGTGTTATTCTTTGGCTGAATCAACCTGAAAACTCTATTGAACGAATTAAAGAAGTTTTTCCAGGTATTTCTAAAGAGGCTCTAGAAAAAGCAAAAGCCTGTAAGCGTCCTCAAGATTTGCACGAATTAGTCAAAAACAATGAACTGAGTATATCCGGGTTAAATCAGCTTAAGCATTTTAATTTTCGAGACTGGGAAAAGGGTGAGTTTTGTTATCGTTTTGATAAGCTTCTCTCGGTTTCCAATAAAGAAATTGAACTGGCAGAACGTATCCGCAAATTGCACGAAAAGTTGAAGAGTCGTAGGCGATCGCACAACCAAAAACAAAGCACTTGGTTAACGCGAAAATATAGTATAATTCGGATAGAGGATGGTTTACAGAAGAACGTGGGCAAGTCCAAAGGGAAAATATCGGAGGATAATCGCTCTTTTGAACGTAATGCTCAAAATTCAAGAGCGGGAATGAATAAGTCTGTTTTAGATGCGGCGATTGGGCAATTTATTGAGCTTACCGAAAAAAAATCTAAAGAATGGGGGCGGGATTTTAAACGAGTCAAGCCAGGTAAAGGGAAAGCTTACAGCCAACGTTGTCCTGTATGTCATCACGAAAATAAAGAACAGAACGAGATTAGCACCCATCAAGATTATAATTGCTCAAACTGTGGGTTTACTCATCGGAGTCGAGATGTCATTCCGGGAATTAATATGATTCTTGATGAATTTGAGGAACAAAACATTACCTGGGATGATTTGAGTAAAGAATCTCGCCAAGCTTGGCGCCTGCGGGAGAAGTGGCTTTCTGAAAATGCGCGCCAGGGTGGGTGTCAAGACGAAGTGAATTCGGATAAGCCCTCAAACCCCCGTAAATCAAGGCGTAGAAAAAAATGAGCTTGACAACATGGCGCGCACCTTATATCATGGGGGTTACAGAGATTTTGAAGCGCTTGAGCCTCTGTATTTTGATCAAAATCTGCAAGTCTCGCGCAACGTACCTGGAAAACTCAATAGTATCAATACTTTCAGAGTCCCGCACTAGAAATTACTATTAATACCTATTAGGGATTGAAACCCACCGGGGAAACATTGATCACTGTAGATTGTTCTAGAAATTACTATTAATACCTATTAGGGATTGAAACATTCCATTTTGTTGGAGTGCAGAAATATTAAATTCTAGAAATTACTATTAATACCTATTAGGGATTGAAACAGTTTCAACCGAAAGCAACCATTTATTAGTGAGCCTAGAAATTACTATTAATACCTATTAGGGATTGAAACTTTAACTGTACATGATTGGCGAAGTATTCCAGTGCTAGAAATTACTATTAATACCTATTAGGGATTGAAACTCAGATGCCGATTGGCGGGCATTGATACTCCTGACTCTAGAAATTACTATTAATACCTATTAGGGATTGAAACCGATTTCTCCGTAAATCTCCCAGCTATCTACCCAGCTAGAAATTACTATTAATACCTATTAGGGATTGAAACCCACTTTCTCGAATTCCCTTATCACTCAACTAACCTAGAAATTACTATTAATACCTATTAGGGATTGAAACATTGTGGACTTATCATATCAATAATTAAATCATTCTAGAAATTACTATTAATACCTATTAGGGATTGAAACCTTGCTTGATTTTTTCAGCAATATCTAATGATGATTCTAGAAATTACTATTAATACCTATTAGGGATTGAAACGTTCAAAATAATATTTTCCAATCGTTAGATCTTTCTAGAAATTACTATTAATACCTATTAGGGATTGAAACTTAACAAAGCCATTAAATGTTAGATAGACCGCTAGAAATTACTATTAATACCTATTAGGGATTGAAACAAGAATGAGCAGATTGATTTTGAAGAATTTTCCGAGCTAGAAATTACTATTAATACCTATTAGGGATTGAAACATAAGGCATCCCTGCGACACCAACAAGGGAAACCCTAGAAATTACTATTAATACCTATTAGGGATTGAAACTCAATCCATAAATTAAACACCGCTTGATCCAAACCCATGATCTCCTCTAAGGGTTGAACTGAGTTGTTCAACTTCTTCGATTTCTGCATGAATGACGGGTGCAATTACAAGTTGAGCGATTTTCATGCCTTTATTAATTTTAAAGGTTGTTGTGCCATGATTAATTAAAATAACCCCAATTTCGCCCCGATAGTCGGCGTCTATTGTACCAGGTGTATTCAATACGGTGATTTGATGTTTCAGGGCTAAACCACTGCGAGGACGAACTTGGGCTTCTGTTCCCGGAGAGAGTTCGATCAAAATTCCGGTGTGAATGAGTTTGCTTTCTCCGGGTAAAATCTCTTGATCTTCGATTGAATATAAATCTAATCCTGCATCATTTGGATGGGCGTATTGGGGTAAAATTGCTGCTTCGTTAAGTCTCACTATTTTGATTTTCATTTTATCCTATTTTTCAATAATCTTAAAACTAGAGCTTGCTAGGTCATACTCAAGCTGTTACCTATTTATTATATCAACAAAAGTGCAAGCATCTTGCTTGCTAGATAACTTAGGAGTTAGATAATTCTTCGGAGTTAGATAATACTTAGGAGTTCGATAATACTTCGGAGTTAGATAATACTTAGGAGTTCGATAATACTTCGGAGTTAGATAATTCTTTGGAGTAGCGACCAAGATGGTCGCGCTGTTAACAGGATTAACCTATATTTTGTTTGCAGTTTAGGGAGAAAGTCTGGCTTTTCCCATACGAGTGGTTTTGTACCAAGCGGCAACTTCTGGCACCCACTGTTCAACATGAGGCCACATCAATTCACAGAGTTTTTGAATTTCGAGTTGAGCATCTTTTTTATAACGTAAATCGAGAAAGTGTAATAAAGTCCTTAAATTTAAACTCACGACAAAATGTTGACGATAATCAAAAGGAAGTTTTCCTCTGGCGTGTTCTTCAGACATTCCCCCTTCAAAGTCGATTTGATAGCGTTTTACCGCTTCTAAACACCAGTCTAAATCGGCTTGACGTTGTTCGGGAGAGTAGTAATATTTTTTGCCTTGTCGGTTGGTATAGTCGCCAACGGGACGCAGATAAAAGACATCTTCTATATCTTTTTTTCCTTCTAAAACTTCTATAAACTGTTGTCCGGTGTACCGAAAACTCTGAACATCAAAGGAAATTCCGACTCGATGGGTACGCGCTTGCTGCATAACACTATGGGGAAAATAACCGCAATTAAATACGATTTGAACGTGTTCTAACGGACCGTAATGTCCTCGCTCTCCCGCTAATAATCGCTTGACAATAACCTCACCACACTTGGTTTCCGACGGCCATTTCTCCCGTTCATCGATAATAAATTGATCGGAATAATCTTGGTGCATCGCTGCATAAATCACGGTTTGCGGGTTGTGGGTTTTGGCGATGACTTCAACTCGAAATTTATCCATAGGGTTTTTGAGCTAAAATATTAAAAATAATAGAATTTTCTTGAAATACTCAAGCCAAGTTTAACCCTATCAGAAAATGAAGGATTAGGAAAATATTTTATGTTCTTTTAATCTATTTTCTGCCCTGAGAGTCTCCGCTTTTTTAGATCATCCGTAAAATTACAGATTTTAGGGAGAGTTAGGGATCAACAAAATTCCGTAAATTCCGTGATGCGAGTTGGGAGTGAGTTGAAGTAGAGTTAATGAATTAACATCGCACAGTAAGGCAATTTCGATGTTCAGATTAAGAGCAGTGTTTGGGTTGGTCTTAGTGATGGGTTTGTTCGCTACGTCAGCTAAAGCTGAGACTGAAAGTGTGAGTTTTCTCTTGATTAATCGTACCAGTCGTGATCTACAAGAGTTCTACGCTTCACCTCCTAATGTTGACAGTTGGGAAGAAGATATTTTAGGTGATCAAGTTCTTGCGCCGGGAGAATCAATCAGAATTATTATTGATGATGGTCGAGAAGATTGTCTCTATGATTTTATGGGTGTTTTAGGGCCAAACGCAGAAGGAACTGTTGGAGAAGGTGCTTTGATTCAATCGGGTGTTAGCGTGTGTGATGGTGATACTTATGAATATTATGAAAGATAGCAGAAAGTTGAACTGCTGAGAAAACCAATCAATCAAGGTGATTATCATCTCCCTCTGGATCAGGGAGTTGATTTTTTTGTCTGTGTATCTATTGATGGGTTTAAAATCACTAGCTGATAGGATCAGAGATTTTTAACTTCAGTTTAGCCCAGGGAACAGTTATCAAAAAAATAGGATGATTCAATGAATTTTTAGTAAAATATTTTATGTTATTTTAAGAGATAGATTGAGAATAAAAGATGATCCTATCCTCTCGTTTTCGTGAAGCATTCATCTACGCCAGTGAACTCCACGCCGATCAAGTTCGTAAGGGTTCGGGGGTTCCTTATCTGGCGCATTTATTAGGAGTTGCCAGTATTGCGCTAGAATATGGGGCTAATGAAGATGAAGCGATCGCCGCATTGTTACATGATGCCATCGAAGATCAAGGCGGCGCTGCTACGCGGGAAGAAATTCGCCGTCGGTTTGGAGAAACAGTCGCTGCTATCGTGGACGGATGTACAGATACCGATCAAACCCCTAAACCGCCTTGGCGAGAACGTAAACAAGCATACCTTGATCATATTACAACAGCGATCGCTTCGGTACGTTTAGTTTCAGCCTCAGACAAGCTGTATAATGCTCGTTCTATTGTTAAAGATTATCATCTCGTTGGAGAAGCAATTTGGGAGCGGTTTACAGCTGGAAAAACGGGAACCCTTTGGTATTATCGAGAGCTTGTTGAGGCTTTTAAACAGGGAGAAATAACGCCTCTCATTGAAGAATTAGAGGGAGTGGTTTGTCAACTGGAACAGTTAGCAGCATCTCAAACTGAGGAATTAACTCAGGAATAAATCAAAGGAGAAACATGGCAAATGTTCGCTTAGAGAAAATCAACCGAATCTATAATAATGTTACCGCCATTGAGGATATTAGTTTTGAAATCCCCGATGGTCAGTTTTGGGTGCTTTTAGGGCCTTCAGGTTGTGGAAAATCAACAATTTTGCGAACAATAGCGGGTTTAGAAACGGCAACCAGTGGGAATCTTTATATTAATAATCGTCTGGTTAATGAAATTCCAGCCCGTCAACGAGATGTGGCAATGGTGTTTCAAAATTATGCACTCTATCCCCATATGACGGTCGCTGAAAACTTGGCATTTGGCTTAAAAATGCGTCAAGTTGAACCCAAAATTATACAGGAGCGAATTCATCAAATTGCGCGATCATTATCCATTGATCACCTCCTCAACCGCAAACCCAAACAACTCTCAGGGGGACAACAACAACGAGTCGCATTAGGGAGAGCCATTGTACGAGAACCCCAGGTTTTTCTCCTCGATGAACCCCTTTCTAACCTGGATGCTCAACTGCGAGATGATACCCGTGCAGAACTCAAAAAACTCCATCAACGGTTAAAAATTACCACAATTTATGTGACCCACGATCAAACTGAAGCCATGACTCTTGCCGATCAAATTGTTGTTGTAGATCGGGGAAAAATCCAACAAATTGGTGAACCTCAAACCGTTTATGCTAAACCGATCAATCAAATGGTTGCCACTTTTTTAGGCAATCCTCCCATGAATATTTTACCCGTCACCTATGGAAATAGCATTTTTTGGATCGGGAATCAGTCTTTTAACTGTCCTGTAGAAATCCAAGAAAAACTCCATCCAACAGAGCGACAAAACTTTAACTTAGGCATTCGTCCAGAACATCTTGAACTCGCCCTTCCAGAAGAACTTAAATCCATCAGTCGCAACAGTAATCAAGCTTTGTTGTCTGTAGAAGTAGACGTGATCGAACCTTTAGGACGAGAAATATTAGTGAGAGGGAGTTTACCGATATCCAGCCATTCAGAGTTGTCTAAAACCTTAATTCAGTTTTTAACTCCCGTCGAAATTCGTCTCAAACCCGGCGATCGCATTACAGTCAAACTCAACCTAAATCATGCTATTATTTTTGCTCCCGATACCGGAGAAACCTTATCTGCTTAATCTTTTTAATGTTATTCAGAAAAGACTCGGGTTAAAACTCTATAGTTGTGGTTGAATTATCATCCTCATCATGGCTATCTAAGTTGAACTCTGTTTCTAACAAATCTTCATGTGGGGATTGAACTGGGGAATTTTCTTTAATCCCTGAAACCTCTGGATTAACATTAGAAACAACTGTTGAACTTTGGCTTGAAGATGAAACCGAATGATTCACCTCAACTGGATTTAATTTAACCATCAATCTTGGCCCGGAATGACCGAGACGAATCACCATTCCATCTTTAATGAAAAATTGATTGAGAGGTTGATTGTTGAGATAAGTACCGTTTGTACCAAAACTCACCACCTCCCAAGCTGTTTCCCTGTGCCAAAGTTCTAAATGATGACGAGAAACAACAGCATTATAAATCACAATATCATTATCTTTGGCACGGCCAATCCGAATAATTGACTTGTCCTTAAACATCCATCGATTGATTGGTATGGGTTGAGTGGGGTGAATGAGAATCAGAGTAATCACTTATAAATTTAAAACGGAAATAAGATATACACAAATTTTCAGCTAGAATGGTTACTCCTCTTATCGACTTCTCAATGAATGTTAAGTTGATTAGAGTTCAAATGATGAAGAACGTTGAGAATCCTGTTGATCTGCAGAACTTTCCAAAGAACTTGGGGGAAGACTCGGTGGTTCAGAATCTACAGCGTCCGTTTCTTCTGAGATGATTTCAGCTTTCATCTCCTGCATTTCTTCTGGCTTTCCTTTCGTTATTTTTTGAGCGCTGCGTTTGAGTCCCTCCAGATGTTCTCGAGTTTTCTCAAAGTCATCTTGAAAAAATTCAGCCGCTTGACCCATTTTTTGACCTAAGCCTTCTGAATATTGTTCAGGGTTTTTTAGAGCGGCTTCTAAAACAATAACTCGCTTATTTCCCACACTTGAAATCGCCGCGAGGGGGAGAATATAAACCCCTTCTAATACACTTCTTAAACCCTGAGAAGTATAGAGATAGTAATTAATAAAACCCGTTTGTAAATCAAAGACATAATCTACAATCGCTCCGACTTTATTTCCCCCATCGCTCCAAACTTCGTGACCAATCCCATGAATGGCTTCTTCTGGTTTTGTTGGAGTTTCTGATGTCTCTGAGGGACTGCTATTCACCAAAATTGCATCTTCACCAATCTGGGTAATATTATCCCAAGTAAAAACTCGTTTTTGACCTCGAATCAGTCCAGATTTACAAGTCAAAGCGACAATTTGATGCGATCGAGGATTAATCCACAGTTGTTCAACCCGACCTAAATCTTCAACAGTCTGACGTTCTAGCACTAATCGATTAATTAACTTACTCCGTTTAATCACCTTAATTTCGGTACTCATGTATTCAGCCTCATAGGGTGTGATGATCACTAAATTTAGACAGCATTATCACTATTTTTGATATGAATTTAAACTCGGCTCTCAAGGTCTAAAAACCCTCAATTTTTTTGAACGATCTGTTTTACTCCGTTTGGGTAATATCTTCAGGATCCGTAGAAATTAACTGTGATGAAGTCGAGGAGGAGATCTGATGAACATGAACTCCGATATCAGAATTTTCAACCGTTTGTATTTGTCTTTGTTTAACTCCGACTCGACTGAATGAATATTGACTGTTATCCGAGGGAAAATTCAGCTTGATTTTTGGCCCAGAAATCGCCAAATAAATAATTTGTCCATCGACAATCGGCGATTCTTGAATCAGTTGGCCATCAAGATAAGTACCATTTGTCCCTAAGTTAACAGCAGTCCAAGCATTTTGGTGATGTCTTAACTCAACATGATAACGGGAGACAACGGCACTATACAAAACCACATCATTTTTCACAGAACGACCGATCCGAATCACTTCCTCTCGTTCAAAAGTCCAGATCCGAACGGGAATAGATTGGTTGGGATGAAGCAAAGTTAAGGTAATCACATTGAAAGGTTTCAATTTCAGTAGAACACCCAAGCTCAATTTTAAAAGGTTTAGCCCAGATTTTGAACCCTAACAGTGACGGATTGAGGCAGGAATGTTGACAGTCTGCTTTTTTTCCGGTGTTGTTCAAAATCAGGCTTCCTCTTGTCAAATTCGCTCAGGACAGTTGAAAGATAAACGAAACTAAGTCTCCTTTTCCGAGGGAAATGCGATCGCCAGGTCGCAAGCGATGTCGATTTCCCTTCGTCAGAGGGATGTTATTAATGTAAGTCCCATTAGAACTCCCAACATCTTCAATATAATAGGAATCCCCCTCTGTGCGAATATCAGCATGGGTACGAGAGACAACTTCTGAGTTAGGGAAACCCGAAACATCAATGTCAGGCGGGATCAAGTCATTCGGCTTACCTAAATGAATCACAGGCAAATTTAAAGGCAGTTCTAAACTCACATTCGTTTGAACATGAAGTAACCGAGCCGCTTGGGTTTGCAGTTGAGTATTGGAATTAGACACCGGGTGAACTTCTGGCGCAGATGCTTCCACACTCACCGGAGTTTGAAGTTCACGAGTCATATCCGGTAAAACAGCAGGCGGATCAGAATCAAGATTAGACTTTTCTAAACTGATTGATCGGGTAGTCGGGATATTTGTTTGGGGTGTCACCAATGGCTCAGGTGTCACAGGAGCAGGTGGCGGGGATACGACTGTCGGGAGAACGGTTTCTTGTTCCTCGAGGGGAACGGTGGTCGGCTGCAAATTGTAGCCACACTGACCGCAGAAGACTGCATCAGTTTGAACCGCAGCACCGCAGTTTGGACAAGTCGTTGTAGTCGGTAAAGGAGTATAACAGGCTTCGCACTGAGTCGCTCCTTCCGGGTTCTGGTGATTGCAATTTGGGCAAACAATCATCACTTTGATCTGTAGTCAGCTATCTACAATTTTGACACCTCAAGACACTCTCAGTGATGAATTGTTAGAAATCGGCAGTGGGGAAAGCGTTCACTATCCCCTGTTCACTGTAAAACTTCCCCAGCTGCTTGATCTAACAGCCACAACAGTTCTCCCCGGGGTTGGATAGCGCGAGAGGGATAAGCCATTTCCGAAGCGGTTTCGGCAAAAATTTCAGTGAGTGCAGGTTGCTTATTGGCGCCTGTGACCAAAAACATCACACATTCTGCTTGATTAATCAAAGGAACCGTAAATGTTAGACGGGGTTGACCTGATTTTTCACCGACTGCAATTAAGCGATCGCGAACCTTCAAGGCTTCTGTGTGAGGAAATAAAGAAGCCGTATGACCATCATCGCCCATTCCCAGCAGGATTACATCAAAAGCGGGAAAGCCCCCAGACAGTTGAAAAAATTGTTGCAATTCGGCTTCGTAGCGATCTGCATCAGCCTGGGGATCATTCCCCAAAGTCGGCATCGGATGAATATTGCTGGCGGGAAACGGGACTTGATCCAGCCAAGCCTGACGTGCCATTCCTTCGTTACTATCCGGGTGATCGGCTGGCACATAGCGTTCATCTCCCCAAAACACATGAATCTTGTCTAGGGGTAAATTTTGAGCCGCTAAAGCCTCATACAAGGGTTTGGGTGTACTTCCCCCCGCTAAGACCAGGGTAAACTGTCCTCGCTGCTGAATGGCGGGTTCAATTTTCGCCAAAATGATCTCTAAGGCCCGCTCAACAAGTTGATCACGACTGGGAAAAACTTCAATATTTTTTGGCATAATTCTTAGA
The DNA here is from genome assembly GCA_050485465.1 of Limnoraphis sp. GTDB lineage: Bacteria > Cyanobacteriota > Cyanobacteriia > Cyanobacteriales > Microcoleaceae > Capilliphycus. The sequence goes on from JBJHBL010000014.1 coordinate 66,864, forward strand.
TTCAGTTCGACAACAATAGAAATCAGGTCAGGGTTAAACCCCTACAAAGGAATTGAACCTCGCTCTCGACCAAACAAACCGCTAAATTGACATCCTCCCTCTCTAAATCAGAGATTATAGAGAGGGATTCCCAAACATCGCTATTTGGGTTTACTGCTTTTGCGGCACTTATCTAGGCTGCTACCAACCCCTGACAGTAAGCCTCCAGCATACCCAAGCGAGTATATTGAAGAACTGACCGAACCCTGCATCTAAAGCCTGCTCTTTCATCTTGTTAAATGCTCTCTCTAAAGTCTTCAGGACTTGCTGTAAGACTTGAGCATTTACTTTCTTAAGTTCTGGGTTAGTTTTCTTCGACTTAACTAGGTTCGCGGCTTGTACGTTGTAGTTGGGGTAAGGGGTGTCTGCTGAGATGATGTATTCTTGTTGTAATGAACAAGAATTAATTGCACACTTCCTACTCTTTATCCAGTCTTTCCGCTCTCTTAAGGCGTAATTCCACACCTTTCTACAGACCGCCAACATTTCTTCAATGATGGCAATCTGTTCTTGAGAGGGGATTAACTTAAATTCGTAGGTTAGTGTCAGCATAGGGGCATAATACCATGCTTCTACCCCGCCATGTTAACCCGTTAGACTTTAGGAAAGTCTAACTTGAGACGGGCTTTCCCAAAACCGAGTCTTTTTTGTTGGTTGCAATTCACCTATGACCAAATCGAAGATTCTGGTCACAGACAAGATTGCTCCATTACGATAGAACTGTTAGAGTTTAATCAGCTTGCTGGTTAGAGTGACGGTAGCGAATCAATAAAGTCCAGACTAGGTTACAAAATCAGGTTATCAGCTAGGGGCTTGCTGCACCTGAACTCTAATATTTTCTTCAATCCCTCTGTAACGGAAGCTAAACCAATGTCTATCTTGTTGAACATTTCTGAAGCCATCAGCGCTATCTCGACTAAACTCAAGCCACTCACGCAAATGCGATTTTGGGGGCCAATCGGCATTACCGCCGTCGTTGTCGGTTTTATCTGGCAAGTTTCAGAACATCCCGAATGGTTTGAGTTGGAAGATCTTAGAGAAACGATTTCCAATTCCAGTCGTTTAGGAGATCGACTTTCTGATGAGGAAAAAGCGATCGCGGCTGATATTGACAGTTCTGCTTTTCTCCTGCAAGAATTAGAAGGGCCGGAACTTCTCCCCTTCCCTATTGATCGTCCGATTACCGCAGGTGAAGGGATATTTGATCAAGTGGGTCGAAATCCTTCAAATTCATCTGCAACGCCCAACTTTTCTAATCGCCGATTACAATCTGAACCCACATCTGTTAATCCTTTACTCGATTTTCCCATTCCACCAACCGCTTCTGATCCTAATAATAATCCTGTCAATTTTAATCCCACAACACCCACTCAATCTTTCCCTCAAGGCAGTCCGAATTTAATGCCTCAAACCACTTTTGACGCCAATTATCCGCCGGGTTTTACAGCAGAAGACAATACATCGGCGGAAAGTCCTCTAAAAGCAGCGATGGATCAGTTTACTCAAGAACAAGTTCCATCCAATCGTTCTGGCTCATCTTCTGCCAATAATAGTAATAATTCTAGCAACTCTACAACTCCCCCGTTGAACTCTAACTTGGAACAATTGAATATCGCCAATACTCCCGGTTTACCCACAACACCAATCAATGGTGTTCCTCAGCCCTCTGTTGCGATTCCTGAAGCCACTTGGATTGTTCCTCGTACCCCCACCACTCCTACCACGCCCACCACGCCTACACCTTCAATTAACCCTTATCAAACGAATATTTCTATCACTCAACCTGTTATTCCTTCTCAACCGATTCTTCCCCAAACGCCCACCCGAACTGGTGCTACAATTACTCCTGATCTGCAAAACATTTATAATTCCTATGGTGTGCAGAATTCTAACGGTTCTTTTGGCGCTCCGTTTCCAAATAATACGGTTCCCAGTCCGACTATACCTGGAACTTTTAACAATAATGCACTGAATCCCCAAAACTATCAAGTCAATCAAAATACTTTGAATTCAATTAGTCCAGCCGATCAATTTAATCAAATGAATCAGGATCGTTCTTTTTCCGTTCCCCGTACCATTCCTGGGCGCAGAATTGGAGGGGGTGAAATTAACACATTTGCCAATCCTTAAAACGGGTTGGGGTTGAGATCTAAAATACATTGAGCATCGAGTAATTGTCGGTGTTTTCCTTTCACCACTGCACATCCTTCCACCAATGTTGAAAGGACAAATACATCTCCCTGTTTGATTTTATCTAAAATAGGTTCAACTAACTCCATTTGTCGGATTAACATCCGAGTGGAGATGTAGGTTTCTTTGAATGTACTTTCTCCATCGATCAACCAAAAATCAACGCCGTATTTACGGATAAAGTCTTGAACTTGACGCAAATCTGAACTATATTGAGCGTTAATTAAGTCGATTAACCGTTGACGAAATTGGGTATAGTATCCCATATGATAGGGGAGATCGTATTCGGCTGCAACTAAAGTTGAACGTTTAGCTAAAGTCGGGATAAAGTCAGCTTCTTCTGATAAGGTTGCAACTAATGTATCTTTGGGTTGTATGAGGAGAAAATTATACATTAAGGGTTCTTTACCCGTGCGATACAGTTGGTTGGGTAAAATAACATCTGGTGAAAAAGGAATCACAAGTAGTGTAATTCCAAAAATTAATGAGAAAGAAAGTGATAGAAATTGCTTCAAATTAAAACCTGTATCTATCAGTTGAATGAGAGTTTTGAGTTGGGCTTCCAGTATTAATATAACGGCTAACCCTGATGCTAAGGTTAAGATAACTCTAAAACTGTGGTAGGTATAGCGACTGGGGAAATGTAGCTGAAATAAAACAAGATGAGCAATGATAAATAAAACTAAAGAAGCAATCAAAATCTGAACTAAAATTTTTATATTTGGGGTAATATATTGATTCAAGTAAAAGCGTTTATTTTTGAGTAAAAACGGTAAAATCAAGCCAAAAATAGCGAGAGGCGGTAAAAGTCCGATAAAAAGTAACCCACTTCGAGGGCCAGCTAACCAATAAATAAACGGGTTATCGTGAAAGAAAAAGGCTCGTCCAAATACACCGTCAAAATAGTTAAATATAGGTTTGAGTTTGGCTTGTTCAACGGTAATAATAGGCCCAAATTCACTGGCTTTGAGTTTGTAGGGAAGCAAAACACTAGCCGCAGTTAATCCTCCACTTAACCAAGCAAAATAGTTAAATTTTAGGGGTGAAAGATTTATTTTAGATGGGTTCCATTGAAATAGTCTAGTCGTTAGAATTACCACAAATAAGAGTGTCATTTGCGGATAAAATAAACCTGATAATGCAATTGTAATTAACAACGGAAATAAAGATTTTCTCAATAAGTAATACAAAAAAGCAAAAAAGAGGGGAGCAACAAAGGCTCTCGGTGTTGCAGAAACGAGATCATCTTCTATCCATAACCCTTGATTTAAAATTAATGTTGTGATGAATCCTACAGCGGGAATGGGGAGGAGTTGCAAACTGACTCCGAAACAAAAAACAGTAGTAATAAAAGCGAGAATAATCGGTAAAACCTTACTAGCAATTAAAGGATTAATCCCTAAAAAAGCGAGAATTTTATAAAAGTTTTTGTATCCCCAGGGAGCAAGGGATTGTAAATAATCGGCAATTAAATCTTGAGGAAAAAGTTCAGCATCCAGAAAACGCAGCATCCAAAAAACGTGTTGTCTGGCGTCATCCTGAATCACATATTCACTTCTAAAAGCCTGTTGCATGGAAAGTAAACCATAGCCCAGTACAACCAACATACTCAGTAAAAAGTAAAATCTCACAGACGGATGAGAAAAAGAGGGTGTAGGGGTAATTAAAGCTTGATGTAAAGAGATTAGAGATTGACGAGAAAAAAGATTGATTTTTTTTAATTTCAACATATTAAGTCAAAAAAATACACCTGATTTTGAAAACGTTGCCATCTGTTTAACGAGATGTTTTATACAGAAATAATCCAGAAGCCCCTAAACCGATACCAATAGGTATCCAACCCGCTAAAAAAGGGCTAATAATGCCTTTTTGTCCTAATGCGCCTGTAATAAATCCCAGGAGATAATAAGAGAAAATAATGATAATACTCAATCCAAAACTGGTGGCTCTGTTTGTTCGTTGGGGGCGAGAACCAAGAGCAGCGCCTAATAAACCAAAAACCACACAAACAAATGGAAGGGCGTATTTTTGCTGAATTCTCACTTTAGTTTTGAGGATACGCTGTTGATCTCCACTCACCTTTACCAGTTCTAAATATTCATGGGTTTGAACAATATTCATTTCATCATAGCGTCGTCTTCGGTTGGCTAAATCCAAAGGAGTGCGAGGTAACTTTAATTCCTTGTGATCAAAACGAACAATATTACGATAAGAACCTTGTGAATCAATCAAATAAACCGTCCCATTAAAAAAGTCCCAACTCTGTTGTTTTCCATTCCAGACAGCCGAATCAGAGGAAATAATTTGAGTAATCCCTTGTTGAGATTTGTCTAAAATCGTCACCTCTTTCATGTATTTACCATCAAAATGTTGAGCGTAGAACAAACGCACCAAAATCGTGATTTCTTCATCAGAGTCTTCGATAGGAACACGACGATACTCAGGATAGAAAATATTATCTTCTTGAATGGGGAGTCGATCTCGATGTAACGCCCTCTCTAGAGTAATAGAAGCTTGATAGTTGCTTGCGGGAACAATAAGCTCATTAAAAACAAACATAGAAGCAGTAATAAATAAGCTAAAAATCAGCGTCGGTACAATTAACCGATAAATGCTAATTCCACAGCTTCGCAAGGCAATAATCTCACTATCGCTTGACATTCGCCCATAGACAATCAACGTCGTCAATACCATTGACATGGGGAAAGACAAAACGACAAATTCAGGCATTTTCAATAAAAATACTTGCGTCGCAATTCCGATATCTAAGCCCGATTCAGCCACTCGGCGAACCAACTCAAAAACCGTATCAATAGAAAGGGCAACGGAGGTAAATAATCCGACACCAAATAAAAAAGGAGCAATCAGTTCACTGATGATATAGCGATCTAATATTGATAGGGTGAAGCTGGGAAATTTAAAAAGGCTGATAGACTTAGGAATTGATGTTTTCATTTTTAATTTAGGCTTAAGCCCCCTGACTTTGTAAAGCGGGGTTGTTTACAATTGAAAGCTATCACCGAGGTAATACTGTCGGACTAAGGGATTATTGTAAAGTTCTTCCGTTGAACCCGATGCAAAAATTTGTCCATCTCGCATAATATAGGCTCGATTTGTAATTTTTAGGGTTTCACGAACATTATGATCTGTAATCAAAATCCCCATGTTGCGAGCGCTCAGTCGAGCGACAATTTGTTGAATTTCAGACACCGCAATTGGATCAACACCCGCAAAAGGTTCATCCAAGAGTAAAAAGTTAGGGAGTTGTAAACCCGAAGCCAAAGCCCGAGCCAATTCAGTACGGCGTCGTTCTCCTCCGGAGACTTGATTTCCCTTTGTGTGAGCAATTTTTTCTAACCGAAACTCCCGCAACAGAGTATTCAGCCTAGAATTCCACAAATGACGAGGAACTTGGGTTTGTTGCAAAATCAACAAAATATTATCCTGGACAGTTAAATGACGAAAAATGCTGGCTTCTTGTGTCAGATAACCAATGCCCAGTCGCGCCCGTTTGTGAAGGGGTAAAGTGGTAATATCCTGTTCATTGAGATAAATATTACCTTGATCGGGTTTTTCTAAGCCCGTCGCGATGTAAAATGTGGTTGTCTTCCCCGCACCATTCGGGCCAAGTAAACCGACAATTTCTCCTTGAGAAACTGACAAGTTCACCCGACTCACCACTGTGCGTTTTCCGTAGGATTTATGAATATTTTCCAGTTCAATTTTCATTGAATCAGAGTCCAAAGCGTCAGGTTTGAGGATCTGGGGTTGTATCACAGCAGTCAGTTCATTAAGAAATACATAAAGACAAACAGAGCCACCCACCCAGTCTAAAATCTAGACTTGAAAAGTCTTTCCCCGGATCAACTGGGTGTGCAGAATTCGCTCATCCAGAAATATCTACTCTTTTGTTCCCGGCTATGCGCGGGTGTTTTTTCATTTCACTTCAGACTCAAGCGAACTTAGGGAGCCGGAGGACTACTAAACGGATTTTTAAAGGCGGGTTTGGGGTTGAAGGGTTCAACCGCAGCATTTTTAGTCTCTGTTCCGCTATCAGGAACAATATAAATAGATTCAACCTGTTGACCTCCGGCCGGAAGTGCAATAAACCGACCTTCCTCAATTAGATAGGTGACGGTTTCTCCGCGAATGCTACTCCCTTCTTGCAAAATTAAAACATTTCCACTCAATATAATTCGTTGTTCTCGACTAAAATATTGAGCTTGAGCGGCTGTAGCTTGCAAATTACGGGCTGGATAGTTGATTTGGACATTACCCCGTGCTGTGACTATTCCAGTATTTGCATCTGCTTCTTGAATATCAGAGCGAACAGTCATCGCTGTCGAGGGGTTCTGTTTCGCTGGAGGGGCATTTTGAGCTTTACTGATCGCGGGATTGAAAAAATTTTCAATCAAGACCACGCCGCTCAAAGCACCAGGCAGCAACAGCGCAACGACTAAACGTAGTATTTTCAAGTTGAGTAGTTTAGTAGGAAGCATTATAACCTTGGCAGAAGACGATGGACAAAACGATAGACTCTTTAAGAGTTCTGACTGTGTGGAAATTTAGACAGACTTGTGAGCCTATTGTACTCGATACAACACCATGATTATCTGATCCGGTCATCAGCTTTTCCTTTATCCCCGCTCCCTGCTCCCCACTCCCAAATTTCCTCTGAGAATTTTAAAAATATACTCTAAGTGTCAATCTAGTAGGTATAATGGTCTAGGAAGTTCTCGTAAAGTTAACTCAGGTTCAAGCTAAGAGTGAAGTCTCAAGACCCAAGACCCATCGGGTCAACTGAGGCTTTGTTTTACCGTATCTCCAGATTGAGAGCGGCGATTGAACCCGGTAATCACCTTTCTACATTTTTTTAATGGGTTTTGGGATGGGGTGTTGAGTGTTTGTTTTTTTAAGAAAAGGGTTGTTTTACAATACAACAGAGTAGCATGACAAACGGATGTACTTCTAGCAATTATCAGACGGAATCCTATTCCGATGCTTATGTCACCATACCCAGTCCAGAAATTGATCAAGAGGTGATTTATGAGTTTTTTATTCAGCGAATCAAAACTGGGGAACCCCAACAAGTTTTAGAGAATTTTGAAAACATTTTTATTCATCTGTGCTGTCCCGACAGTCCAAACATTGACCAGAGTATTAATCGAATCGTTAGCTTTAAACAGGAATTAATTTTTAAAAATACGCTTAAACGGGTTTGTTATATCCTGATCAATAACTGGTACATCAACAGAAAATACTTATTTGTTCAAAAACTTATTGATCTCCTCGAAGCGACAAAAGAAGACGAAAGTATTGCCATTTCTCCAAATTTGAATCTTTTAGGACATTGGTTGCGTAACTTTTTTAACAGTTCAGAATATCAAACCATCAAAAACTGTGCGCTCAAATCAAAAACAGACTGGAGTCACCGTTATACCTCTTATCTGCTCGTTCCTGAATATATCAATAACGAAAACAACTCAAAAGAACAAAAAGAATTTGCCCAAAATTTATCAAAACAACTTAGAGACCGATATAAGTTTGATTTAGCCATGTATGTGGCACGTTCAGAATCAACAACTTTTTTAAGCGAGAAACGTTCTAACCCCACTCAGTTGGGAGATGAAGTTGTTCAACTGATTAAAAAAACGATATCATCCCAAAGAGTATCCAGCTATAATCAACAAGCTAAACTGTTTCTGCGAGATACCCAAAACCTAAATTACGCAGAATTTAAAAAAGTTTTACCCCAATACTTAATGATCTCGAGTAGTGAACAATTTCCCATTAATAAAGTGCGGGAAAGACTCAATCAAAAACTCGATACTCTCTACACCCACTATGAACCCAGGCCAGTCAATAAAGGCTTAATCATTAGAACTTGTAACCGTTTGATTGAAACCTTAACCACCGAAGATAACAAAACGCCCTCCCCCATCTTTACCCTACTCAATGGTCAGAAAAATCCTCTCACTCTGGTAATTATTCTTCTCAAAATTGTTTTGATTTGTAGTTCCGCTCGTAGCTATTTAGAACTGTGTATTTCCAAACTAATTCAGCAATATCAAGACTACGAAGAAGACCAATGTCAGCGTCTCATTCACTTTCTAGAAGTCTTTAATTTAGTCTTCACCATTTTTACAGAAAATCTTCAGTTTCACCTCGTTAGAGCAAAAGAAGAAGAACCCACAACCCTACTCACGAGTCTAGATTCCTGTCGGCTTTTTTGTCAATCTAAAGGGCCTGATTTACGAGGAACAAACCTCAAAAAAATTAACCTCCGTCATCTGGAACTGCGAGGTGCAGATTTACGAAACAGCGATCTCAGCACAGTCAAACTCGTTCAATTAGACTTGCGACTGGTTAATCTCAGCGAGGCGAACCTCAGTCGAGCCACTCTTGATCACTCTAAACTCTTAGTCGCCAACCTCAGCCAAGCCGACTTGAGTTATGCAAGTCTCATCGGAACCGATCTACGACGGGCTGATTTAACCAGGGCTAATCTCACTCATGCTAATTTAACAACAGCTTCCCTCGATTTGGCAAATCTTCGACAAGCGAACTTGAGCCATGCTGTTCTGTTTGATGGGAGTTTAAATGCTGCGGATCTGGCTTCTGCTGACTTGTATGGTGCTGACTTACAAAATGTTAATCTCCAGGGAGCTAATTTAAGTGGAGTTAACCTCAGTTCCGCCAACTTGATGGGGGCAAACCTCCAAGATGCGAATTTAACCGGGGCGAACCTGAGTGGGGCAAACCTCTCTAATGCTGATTTACGTCAAGCCAACCTCCAGCAAGCGAATTTAGAAGCAGCCAATCTTTATCGAGTTAATTTAGCTCAAGCCAACCTCAGTACAGCCAATTTGAAAAATACAAACTTGGGCGAAGCGAATTTGAGACAAGCCAATTTAAGCGATGCTAATCTTAATTATGCTATTTTACGTCGGGTGAACTTTAACCAAGCGGTGATGATTGGGACGCAAATTTGCTGTGCTGATTTAACCCGGGCTAAACTGATTGAAGTGGATCTCAGTGATGCTAATCTCACTTATGCTCAAATTCGCCATGCTAATCTGACTCAAGCGAAGCTATTCAAAACCAATTTACTCAGCGCTAACTTGTTTGGGAGTAACGTAATTGATGCGATTGTTAAAGGGGCTAAGTTTGGTAATAATTCAGGACTTTCGGATGAGATTCTCCGATGTTTAAAATTAAGACAATAGAACCAATGACAATCAACAGCCGTAAAGACGTTCACCAGAACGTCTCTACACGGTTTAGACAGACTAAATGAGTTTAATCAAGCGAAACACAAACAAAAACCCAAAGGCAACGGCTAAAGCTGCAACATAAATTCCGCCATAAGCGACTACTGCACCAACACTCATTTTTGTGACTCCACGAAACATCATTCTTACTATTGAAACACGAGATGAGCTAGAATACATCTGTGCAGGGGCAAATTGAGGAAGAAGATGATGCAATCTGTGATTGAGGTGAATTTAGAAAAACTTTCCTATGATATTGCGATCGCGCCAGGAAGTCTAGAGAAATTGGGAGAATTGATCACCCCGCTTCAATTGGGTGAAAAAGTTTTGATTGTATCAAATCCAGAGATTTTTCAGCACTATGGACAACAGGCGATTACCGCTTTGGAAAATGCCGGGTTTGAGGTGGCTTGCAGTACCCTTCCGCCTGGGGAACAATACAAAACCCTAGACACCCTGCAAACTCTCTATGATATCGCCTTAGAACACCGCCTCGAACGGTCTTCGACGATGATTGCTTTAGGTGGGGGTATTATTGGGGATATGACGGGGTTTGCCGCAGCAACTTGGTTACGAGGAATTCATGTTATTCAAATTCCGACAACATTATTGGCGATGGTTGATGCGTCTATTGGCGGGAAAACCGGGGTTAATCATCCTCACGGGAAAAATTTAATTGGGGCGTTTCATCAACCTCGAAAGGTGATTATTGATCCTGTGGTTTTAAAGACTTTACCGGAACGAGAATTTCGGGCAGGAATGGCAGAAGTGATTAAATATGGGGTAATTTGGGATGGGGAATTGTTTAGTGATTTAGAACAAGCTGAACGTTTGGATCAAATGGAGTGTATTGAAGCTTCATTATTACAAAAAATTATACAACGGTCTTGTCAAAGTAAAGCAGAAGTCGTCAGTAAAGATGAAAAAGAGTTAGGACTGCGGGCGATTTTAAATTATGGTCATACCATTGGTCATGCGGTTGAAAGTTTGACGGGATATACGACTGTTTTACATGGGGAAGCTGTAGGAATTGGCATGGTTGCAGCCAGTCGGATTGCAGTAAAATTGGGGTTATGGGATGAAGATTGCGATCGCCGTCAATTGGGGTTAATTCAAAAAGCAGGTTTACCCACAACGTTACCCACTGGGATTAATATTGATGAAATTTTAGCTTCATTACAAACGGATAAAAAGGTCAAAAATAAGAAAGTACGGTTTATTTTACCCACAGCTATTGGTGTTGTGACAATTACAGATCAAGTTCCGTCTGAGGTGATTAGAGAAGTCTTACAAGGGTTAAAAAAAGTTTAAAGAATTCAACCAATCGATCAGGCTTCCTCCAGGAAATAAATCAATTTTCAAGGCTGATTTAATCAGATAAAGCACTAAAAAAATAAATAGACTAATCATCAAGTTAATCCCTATTAATAACAAAGTGGCAGCGACGATATTTCCAAACCGAGTTATTTTTCTAACGGGATATTCTCGCTGTCCGCGCCGTCGTTCTTTTCCCACAAATATAACCAGATAAAAGCGAGAAAAAATTAGATCAATAGTAAGTCTCAGGTCTACAATTTTTGGTGATTGTTTAGGGATTGCTGTTTTTAACAGAGTTTTAATTACTGCAACTTGTTTAGAGTTGAAACTTGATAAAATATCTGGATCTATTTGATTTAGATAATCATCTGGAGTCCGATTTCGGTAAGATGAGGAGGTGATGTTTTCTCGTTTATTCATCAGTAACAAAGATTGAGGAAGTCTGCGATCGCAATAATTCAGCAATTATGAACTTCTAGCCAAAACAGGATATTCTAAACAGGGGTTCATTCTGGGAAAGGGTGAAAGCATAGCATGATTATTGTAATCTCCTTCTCAGTTAGTTTAGCATTAATCAAAACTCAATGGTGTATCAACCTCACCCCAACCCTCTCCTACGAGGAGAAATTAAATTAACCTCACCCCAACCCTCTCCTACGAAGAGAGGGAGAAATTTGAAAATCGTCTTCTATTTTGAATCATGGTTAGCACAACCTCGACTACTCTCAGCTTAGAAGAGTTTATTCAGCTTCCAGAAACTACACCTGCAAGTGAGTTTTTGGAGGGTTTTATTTATCAAAAACCCATGCCTCAAGGTAAACATTCCCGCCTTCAACTCAAGCTTTGTAACGCCGTTAACGACGTTGTAGAAGATGGAAAACTTGCCTTGGCGTTTCCCGAGTTGCGGTGTACATTTGGGGGACGTTCGATGGTTCCTGATGTGGTTGTTTTGAGATGGGAAAGAATTCCTTTTGATGCAGAGGGAGAAATTGAAAATCGATTTGAAACCTATCCAGACTGGATGATTGAAATTCTCTCACCCGAACAAGCTTCGACTCGTTCAGTTCGCAATATTCTGCACGGTTTACGATGTGGAACTCAATTGGGTTGGTTAATTGATCCGACAGAACGATTCGTTTTGGTGTTTCAGGCTGAACAGCAACCGATTGAATTAATGGGTGAAAATAGTTTAATTGTACCGGATTTTGTAGAACTGAATCTCACCGTTAATCAAGTGTTTGATTGGTTAAAACCCGGAAAAACAAATTCATAAACCTCACCTCAACCCCCTCCAATGAGGAGAGGGAAAAGCGATCGCATTCTTATTCATCCTCTTCTTCATCTTCTAACAAATCAGTTGTTTTACTTCCCAACAACCCAAAAATCGCACCGATACCCATATTCCAGGTTGTATTGCAGGTTTCAAACACGCGAGTTTGTTTAGGGGTAAGATTGTCTTTACTGGCTAACCAGAAGGAACCTCCGCCAGCAAGAAGGGTAAAGCAGACGACACTTAAGAAGACTTGTTGGAATGTAGAAGTGATTTTGAAGTTGTTCATCTTTAAAATGCAATTAACTCGACTGAATTAACTGTCGCATTTTTATTTTGGAGTTATTTCCCTGTTATAATGAACAAGTGTTTGAACTCGGACAGTCTCGGAATTCAACCTTTACCGTTGAAGATGTGGAAACTGTTATTAATGATTCGGAATTTTTTAACCGAGGACGTTATTATTTTACTGGAGTTTGGAATCAAGCCGCACAGGGTTCTCCGAAACAGCAGGAGATCATAAAAGTTTTGGCTGAATATCCCGAAGGATTCAGTATCGATAAACTCCATCAAAGAACAGGTTTAGACGAAACAATATTAAATGATGCGTTAAATACGTTGAAACGCCATGATGTTGTTTGCGAAACTGGAAATCATTGGAAAATAATCGTTGAACTATTCCGTCGATGGGTTGTAGAAAATAGTCAAGGTAACTAACTCCCCCCTTTTTTAAGGGATAAAAAAGTGAAAAAACTGAATTAGACAAATAAATAGTTGTTGCGCTTTAGCGTGGTAAATTTAGGGCTAAAGCCCAAAAAATACGAACTGAAATTACAGTAATTGTTCCGGGTAAATTCCGGCTTCTCGCAGTCGTTCTTCTAATATTTTGATTCGCGCTTCTGCAAGTTCCGCAAGTTTTTCGGCTTCTTCTGCGCGTTTCGCCAGTTCAACGGGGGTTAAAAATCGTTTTCCATCGGGATAATAAATTTCTAGTGTTTCTGCTGTTAGTTCAAAGTGAATATTTAAACGAGGACTTACCCAATTTTCAATCGCATCAATGACAGTTAAATCCTCATCCGAACGCATCCAACCACAAAATTCTATTTTTATCAGGTCAAATAGATAATATTCCTCTACCCCATATTTTCGATAAAATTCTAACTTTTTCGCCATTTATTTCTGAGTATTAGAAGGAGAAATAATTTCAAAGACGACTTGGGGTGAAATATTTTCTTCTAGCCATTGTAAATAGGAACCCCGTTCGCCTTTTTGTCTACCAAAAACAACCATAATATCGGGTGCTTGAGAAATATTGTTATTTCCTTCTACCGGATACCATAGTAAGTCTCCCGCTACAAACACATCTTCAACTTCAGCAAACAAAATGTCTAAATTCTCTTTTATTTTGACAATCCAACGAAACTGCAAAGTATTATCAGCCATCGGTTGACCATCACTTTCTGGGTAAATAATTTGGGTTTCAGTTTCTAGATTTTGAACCATTGTCACTTCCCTCCAGTTATGAGATAATTGTACAAAAAAATTAAAGCCAAATATTCGGAAAAATCGATTGGCTGACTTGTCGAACCGACTTGTTTATTTGTCGCAAAACTTGAATGTGTTCTTCGTCGGGTTGAACGGGAATAATATTGGCTTTTTCACCAACTTTAAACTGGTTTATGATTAAATTTGCAGCTTCTAAACCCGTGACGTAGGCTTTTTCCTGTGACCATGAACCATGACGGTTAACAACCCAATCTCCACTCATAAATACATTTTCAAAACTGGTTTTAGCTGGGAGTAAATATTGATAACTTCCAGGGAAGAAATGTGTTACCGCTTGTCGCAATTTTACGACGCTTTGATCGATAATTTTCCCCTCTCCAAATGCAGGAATACAAGTGGTGAGATAACTTTGAACAATTTTAACAATTTCATCATCACTCAAGGGTAAAAATTGATTAGCGTGATAAAAATCTGCTTCGATAACGGTTCCCGGTTCATCTGCAAATTCATCGTGTAAAGCGTTTAAATCAAAAAACGTCCAACCTGTTGTCGTATCAAAGCCAAAACAAGCATTAGAAGCGCGAGGAATATTAATTTTTCGGTCAAACCATAGCCGAGTTGATAATACATCAACTGAATTGAGGTTATTAATATTTCTGAATTCTGAACGGTTTTGCAAAGCTGAACTTCCGGCTAATATTTTCTTCATTCCGGTAATTCCTACCGCAAAAATTACCGCATCGGTTGGAAAGATTTCGTCCTCACAAATAACGGCTTCTGCTTGACCCTGTTGATTAACTTTGATATCGGTAACGCGCTGGTTTGTTAAAACTTTTCCGCCTAATTCTTCGATCTGTTGAACCCAGGGTGAAAAAATGCGATCGCCAACGGTTCCCCGACACCAAACGACATCAAAATCCGGTTGATGGGCTAAGATAAAATAGTATAACATTCCTAACGCTGCGGCTGCGGAACATTGTTCACCAGGCGCAAATAATCCTACTAATAACATGGGGTTAAACGCATCATTATAAAGTCTAGCAGAAACCCCATATTGTTTAAAAAGTTCTCGGGCTGTGATACAATCATATCGTCGCCAAGCTTCATCAGAGTTATCAAAATCAACGAGTGAATAAAGCAGGGGTAAAGCCGAGAGGCGATCGCTTAAAGGCAGGCGTTTAAATTGCGTGTAAATAAACGTTCCTAATGGCGTGGGTAAGGGCGGTAAATCTTGAAAAATGGGCGATTCTACTTCGAGTCCTGCGGGGGAATATTGGGCGGATCTCGTCCAAGGGGTAAACGGTTTTAAGCCTAATTTATTAACTAAAGAAAAGATATTTTGATAGGGATACCAAAACCCATGAATTCCGGCTTCAACGGAACGTCCACCGGGAGTTTTCCAGCCTGCAACTAAACCGCCAGGATAGGAACTCGCTTCCAACAAAGTGACATCATAGCCTTGTTTTGCCAGGTGATAAGTTGCACCTAAACCCGCCCAACCTGCACCAACAACGACAACTTTTGGGGATGATATTTCAGACATATTTTATCAGATTTTAGTAAGTTAAACAAGGGTTTGAGGATGGATGAACTGATATCCAGCTTGCTGTATTTTTTGATTAGAAACTCGCACATTCAAGGGTCGATTATTGGGTAATGATACATCCCAAGTGATCGGAGGAAGGTCGTATTTTTGGCACATTAAATCAATTAATTCGCGCCGCGTTAAGCTAGAATTGTCTACTAAATTATAAATCCCTTCTAACTGATTTTTTCGGACAAATTCAATAGCACTGACAATATCATCTAAATGAACCCAAGCTGTTGGATAACGACCATTTCCGGGTTGAGTGGTGCCAAACATTCGACTAAAAATTTTCACAAGTTCTCGACCTGGGCCATAAATTCCCGCCAGTCGCAAAACACAAACCTTCAGGTTTTCTGAAGCTAAACTGAGTAAAGTTTGTTCAGTTTGATAGAGGACCTGGTTATTTTTATCAACCGGATTAATCGGTGTATTTTCATCAACAATAGCACCATTTTGATCGCCATAAAATCCAAAACTTCCTGTATAAATTAAATGCTGAACTTCAGGAACCTGTGGTAAAACTTTTGCCAAAGTTTGGGCGGTTTTTTGGTAAGCGAGTTGATAGGCTTGCGAGTCTCTCGCTTTTGCTGCTATACTAAGTAAAAGAGTATTTTGACCTTGTAAAATCGATGTTAACGCCTCTGGATCATTTCCATTAACAACCATCACTCGGTTCGCTACCTTTCCTAAAGGTTCGACTCGTTCCGGTGTGGTTGTTGTCGCCGTTACCGTTAACCCCAGTGTTTGACTCCAATAGCGAGAAACTGCACTCCCGACATAGCCACAGCCAATAATTGCAACATTCATAGATAATGATTGTTCGATAAAAAACCTTGATTCAGGATAGCAAGGTTGAGTCTTTTTTTCAGGATATCATTTTTTAACTCGATTTTCTAGAGCGAAACTCCCAACTGTTTCAACCCCAAAAATAAAGCAGCTACCGTTCCCGCCACACAAATTTTACCCTGTTTGATATACTGCATCACTTCAGAAACCGGGACTAAAACAATGTTAATTTCTTCCGTAATATCTAACTGCGGGACTGTTAAAGGTCTGACATTAGAAGCAAAAAACAAGTGAATTGAATTGGTATCTTTGACCGGATTATCATATAATGTTGTGAGTTTTACTAAAGATTCAGCAACGTATCCAGTTTCTTCTGTCAGTTCACGAATTGCAGCTTTCTCTGCATTTTCTTTAACGGGATCAAAGGTTCCACCTGGTAACTCTAATAAAACTTCTCCGATACCATGTCGATATTGATCCACAAAAACAATTTCTTGGTTCGGTGTCAAGGCTAAAACTAAGGCAACATCCGGGCGAATATTCACAAAAAAATCATCAATAATCACTCCATTGGGTAACTCAATCTTATCCTGTCTAACTTTACACCATTGATGATTCAAGATAAAGCGAGAGTCTAACTGTTTCCACTTGGCAATTTTTTTCATAACTTGATGCCCGCAAAATTGATCATTTACAATTTATAATTAATCCCAAATTACGGCTAGATGACGGTTGATGCGGCGGACTGAGAACCGGATCAAAAATCGTTTTTTTGAGCTTGCTTTTTGACCTCAGACATGATAAGAAATGCTTCAGATTCACTTACCTAAACCCCCTCAAACAGAGGTTGACACAGGAACCATGCACACCCCCAAACTCAAACAGACAATTCAACAAGCACAATCATTAATCGCATCTGTTGTACCTGCATTGTATGGTAGCCTGCTGCTGAGAACGTCTGGGGCGATCGCGCTAACTGCCGTGATCTCCAGTTTGTCTTTTAGTTTACCTGTTTACGCCGCCCTTTTAGAAGACTGGAAAATTGACCCCAGTACAGGAGTAGTAGAAGTCTTACTCCCACCGGGTGTTCGACCTCGTTTATTAGTGGGGACAGAACCCCCGCGCTTAGTGGTGGATTTACCCGATACTGAAATTGGGATTAATATTACTGAACGGTTTGAGTCTGGAGTAATTCGTCAAGTCAGTTTTACCCAGCCTGAACCCGAAGTCACCCGGATGACCGTTGATTTTGTTGCGGGTGTCGTTTTAGATGAACGAGAAGTTGATTTTCGGCCGATTGGAATAGAAAACCTGTGGGTACTTCGTCCTACGATTCTAGCACGTCCGGCCCCGGCCCCAGCATTTCCCATCGTTCCCCCCTCAGAAACCCCCGCTACCGTTGATCAAACCGTTGACCAACTCGACGCGCCCTCCGACTCCGCCGCCGACTTAGAAGAAATGACCCCCCCAGAAGAAACCGCAACCGGAGTCCCTTTAGGAGAACCCAGTCCCGTTTTACCCTTTGTTCCTCCCCGGTTTGACAGTCAGCCCCCGCCCCCGCCACCGTCTGTCGCCATTGACCCCCAAGAGGGTACGATTCCCTTTGGTCAACCCTTACCCAGAACCACCCAACCCGGCACCCCGGTTTCTACAAGAACCATTGATCGACGTCCTCCCAACGTGATTCTTCCGACGGGAACCGCCCTCACCCTGCGTTATCCAAACCCCAATGAAGTGCGTTTGAGGAATAAACCGGAACGACAGGATGTTTTATTATTACAAGGAGGAATTGTTGACCAAGAGGGAAACTTCATCATTCCCCCCGATACACCGATTGTGGGATACTTTGAAACCAGTTCTAGAGGGAGTCGTTTTCAGGTCGAAGCGATTAACTTAGACGGACGGAGTATTCCCTTGCGGGCTGAATCTCCCTGGATCTCAGGAACATTAGATGCTGAACCCAGACACATTCTCCGGGATACAGGAATTGGTAGTTTGGGACTGTTTCTTTTAACAGGCTTTACAGGTATTGGTTTATTAGTCGGCGCGGTGGGGGGTGCGGCCGTTGGTTTAGCCACCTCTCCCCAACCCACGACTCTAGAACCCAATCAAGTGATTGAAGTGCGCCTGATAGAAGATTTACGTCAATCCCAGTTTGTATTTACCCCAGAAGACTAGAAGCGATCCGCTTCAGATCTTGGACGGGTGGGACTGACTCCAGGTTGATTTAAAAATAGGTTTTCTGCACTATTGTTTTGATAGATGCAACTCACTTGGGAGTTTCCACCCTCTAAGTCTCCCGTAAACCCAAAGGTGTTCATCCGTTGTTTACAGTCTCGTTCTTGTTCGGCGGTAATCAGATTTCGTTGTCGGAGAATCGTCCAGTTACTGGTTCGCATCACACAACCCGGTTGCATTCGAGGTCGAGAGACAAACACACTAAACGGGTTCAGCGTCACAAAAACCCGCAGATCTGTTACCATTGCACTCGCCCCAAACTTAATACAGGTTTCGGTACTGGGGGCGCTACGGTCAATAAATTGGCTAGAAGCCACGTTTTCTGGGGTAAAGGTTGCGGTTGAACTGATCGCAATTCCAATCCCAATTCCAAGTATCAATACACCAGCAATTACGGCTAAAGCCGTATAGTTAAAAGTTGACCGAGCCGGAGATGTGCGGGTTTTACGTTTCATATCAGCTATCCAGCAGGAAAAAATTTTTCACAAACAAACAATATAGTCTGTTACTGTCTTACCCTCATTTTAACAAGTTGTCCGCGTGAACTACAATCCGGGAGATAGAGAAATGGGGAAGTTTGATCACAGATAACTGTAAACACCTTGTCGGGATTACCAAGATTCATTACACTATGTAAAGTGAAAAACTCATTTTAAATTTAGGAACCCAATATTAAGGAGATAGAGCCGTGTCTGTCGAAACAGTTGAGAAGCGTTCAACAGTCCGTAAGCTCGCACCACGTTACCGCGTATTGCTTCATAATGACGACTTTAACGGCATGGAGTATGTGGTACAGGTCTTACTTCAGACGATACCCAGTTTAACTCAGCCTCAAGCCGTCAGTATTATGATGGAAGCTCATACCAATGGTCTAGCTTTAGTGATTACTTGCGCTCAAGAACACGCCGAGTTCTACTGTGAAACGCTGAAAAATAATGGCTTGACCAGTACCATCGAGCCTGATGAATAATGAAAAATAAGTCTCAAGTCTAATACCTGGATACGTTTTCAACGCTTGAAAAGGTTTCCGGGTGCTAGGTTTGTTTGCTCTAGGGGGGGTTTTTGATTAAGCTTTGAATTTGAACCTGAGTCGGATTTCTACTTTTTCCGCTCCCCTCAGACTGATATTGTTTATTCTGATGTTGTTGGGGTTGTGGCTACCGTTGGCGATTCCTATTTATGGACTCGTCGAAGATCCTAATAGGGCAAGTATTGTGACTCTACTATTATTATATGTGGAGTTTATTCTATTAGTGAAATTTTGGGGAAAACGGATTTATCATCAACCTCGACTCTTTCAACGCTATGGTTTACATCTCAATTCTCAAAATGCTTGGTTATTGATCAGTGGGTTGAGTTGGGGTTGTTTGAGTTTGTTGGGTTTATTCGCCTTAGAAGCCCAAATGGGTTGGTTAACATGGTCTTCGACTTCTGAA
>JBJHBL010000015.1:0-83997 GCA_050485465.1 Limnoraphis sp.
TGTATGTGTTGGGTTGAGGTAACTGTGATGATCTTGTATGTGTTGGGTTGAGGTAACTGTGATGATCTTGTATGTGTTGGGTTGAGGTAACTGTGATGATCTTGTATGTGTTGGGTTTCGTTACCTCAACCCAACCTACTTTTGCGATCTTTAAGAATGAACCCTAACATCCCCTAATCATTCAGATCCAATGTTACTTTCAAAGCTTATAGATGCTTCAACACCCCAATCAATATCATAATCACCTCTTTGTACATATCGATGAAAACTAGAATAGGGCCAATCTCTGACCCGATGAACAAGCCGATGATGTACTGGATTGTAATGGATATAATCGATGTGTTGATTCAAATCCTGTTGATCTCGAATTTGGTGTTCCCAAAACCGACGTTGCCAAATTGCTTGTTCTTGTTTGCGTTGTCGTGATGGGTTTGGATCACGCTTATATTGCTGAGGACAAGTTCGACTAAAGTTGGTTTTGATGAGTCGCCAACGAGTCGAAAAGTTAGCATCTTCAGGAGGAAGTGTCCAGATGCAATGGAGATGGTCAGGTAAAACAACAATAGCATCAATGGTAAAGGGATGATTGGTTTGAACTGTCCTGAATGCTTCACGCAAATACTCAACTAATTCCGGTCGGTGAAATAATTTTTGTCTTTGATAAGTGACAATCGTAAAGAAATATGTTGCTCCTGGTGTTCTTGCACGACGATAACGCATCTGATGGTTTCATAGTAGATACTTATTATTAGTATGGGCAAAGTTTGAAGCATCTGGTGAAAGCTTGTAGGTTGGGTTGAAGAATGAAACCCAACATCCATCGAAAATTAAGTGCGATCGCTTGTCTGTGAAGTCTCAAACCCAATATCGACTGAGGATTGAGTTGATTTGTTGGGTTTCGTTACCTCCACCCAACCTACTGTTGAAAAGTGGTGATTATTAAGTGCGATCGCTTGTCTGTGAAGTCTCAAACCCAATATCGACTGAGGATTGAGTTGATTTGTTGGGTTTCGTTACCTCCACCCAACCTACTGTTGAAAAGCGGTGATTATTAAGTGCGATCGCTTGTCTGTGAAGTCTCAAACCCGACATCCACCGAAGATTTATTTGTTTCTCAAGCCAACCTAAATGGGAATTATTGCATAAGCGATGCCGTCTGTGTGATATATCCTTTTAGAGTAACAATTCTGGGATTTACAAGCCTGAATGAATGAAAATTGCAATTTTGACCTCGGGTTTCCCCCCTGTTTTGGATGGTGTCAGCGTTAGTGGACTGTATCGAGTTCAAAAGCTGAGTGAATGGGGACATGAAGTTTTAGTCTGTTATCCCGATTATAGTCCTTTGGCGAATCTTTATCCGAATTGGCGGGATTATGTTGGGGATATTCTTCCGGGTGTACGGGTAATTGGCTTAGAAAGTACGCCGATGTTTGGAGTGGATTTTGAACGAAATGTTAGTTGGAAATCTTATCCGACTGTAGTTCAAGAGTTGGAGAACTTTCAACCGGATGTGATTCATGTTGATGAACCGGAACGGTTATTTTTTGGCTTCTTTCGGTTAGCCGGAATTAGCTATGCGAAAAAGGCGGGGATTCCCTGTGTGAGTTTTTTTAGAACGAATTTTATTGAATATGCTGAGGATTTTTTAGCGTTACCCGCTTGGATGATTCCGATGATTCAACAGGCTGTTTGGAAGGCTTTTGCTGCGATTTATAATGCCTATGATTTAACGTTAGTTTCCAGTCAGATAACGGCTAAAAAGTTACTGAAAATGGGGATTAAAAATCTCCACTATGCGAATTTGTTGGGGTTTGATGGGAGTCAATTTAACCCCAATTTACGCCAAGATGGATTTTTTGAACAGCGTTATGGACTGAGTAATTTTGATCGTAAAGTGAAGTTGATCTTTTTGGGGCGTCTGACTCCGGATAAGGGGTGGGCGTTTACTTTGAAAACCTTTGAACGATTGGTTAAAATAGTAGATCCGGATCAATTTGCTGTTTTAATTGCAGGAGATGGGCCGATGCGATCGCAGATTGAACAGGAATTAACTGAATTGATTCCCAGTGTACAGTTGTTGGGTCGGGTTGCGCCTTCAGATGTTCCGGCGTTGTTGGCTAATAGCGATATTCACGTCACTGCTTCGGAAAAAGAAACGCGAGGGTTAACGGTTTTAGAAGCCTTTGCAACGGGAATTCCGGTGATCGCGCCGAATTCGGGGGGAGTCGTTGAGAATATCAAAGACGGTGAAAATGGGTTTTTATACACCCCTCAAGACGGTGAAGATTTTGCCCAAAAATTAAAGCAGTTAATTGAGAATTCGCCATTAAGAAAACAAATGGGTTTAGAAGGTTTGCGCTGTGTAGCAGACTACAGTTGGGATCAAACAGTGAAGAATTTAGTCAAGGTTTGGGAGGCTCAAATCACCGACAAAAAACCGATTCAACCCAATACATCTCCTCTAAAAATTAATCAAAATTGAGTGTAATTAACCTCGTGAATTTTGTCAAGGGGGTAAGGAGTGAATTTCTACTCAATTACTCCAATACACAGAGCGATCAAAGAGAGCATTTAACCCGGATGAAAACCTAGAATTGCTTATTATGTGACAGTTTCAGAGGTGTCCCCCTACTGGGAAACCCGCCAACAATTCTGAAAAATTTCCGGGAACATTCCCCCTTGAAGCGAAAATGACCGCATAACAATCAAAAGATAATTGGGTGTTTTTTCACTCTCGACAACTCTCAATGTCAAAATGAACAATAATCATTGACAACCCTTGTAAATTGCGCGTCAATTTTTCTGAAGTTCATCTGTAGCAGACACAACCGATCGCAAAGCCTATGCAGACATTTTTTATTATATGGTTGGGGCAAGTTGTTTCCGTCTTGGGAACCTATATTACAGATTTTGCCCTTGGCGTATGGGTCTACCAGCAAACGGGTTCCATCACCCAATTTGCCATGACTGTTGTGTTCATGCACTTACCAAATTTGATGGTTTCAGCCTTTGCTGGTGTACTGGTTGATCGCTGGAACCGAAAATGGGTAATGCTGGCCAGCGACTTATCAAAAAGCATCATGGCGGTTATTCTGATGGTGCTGGTGTCCTCAAATCGGCTTGAGGTCTGGCACATCTATGTTGGCGTATCGTTAGGTTCATTTTGTACGGGATTTCAATGGCCTGCATATACGGCAGCGATCGCCCAATTGGTACCGAAACAAAACCTCAGTCGGGCGAATGGGATGGTACAAATTTCTCGCGCTGTGGCGCGGATTCTTGGCCCAACCATTGCTGGATTTTTAGTTCAAAGCATCGGTATTCGGGGGGTGTTGTTGCTCAACTTCTGCACCTTCAGCGTTTCAATTATCAGCCTGTTAGCGGTACATTTCCCCGATGTGAAAGCTTCTATTGAAACTCAGGTGAAAACCTCAGTTCAAACGGTTGCTGAAAAAACTGCTTCTCTGCGTTTAGTGTGGAATGAAATTACTTCGGGTTGGAATTATGTCGTAGAAAGACCAGGTTTATATCGGTTAATTCTATTTACAGGGGTAATTTATCTCACCGAAGGTGTAGTTCAGGTTGTCTTTTGGCCTCTAGTTTTAAGCTTTGGTACCAGTTCCGAATTGGGAATTGTTCTTTCTATTAGTGGCTGCGGAATGCTGTTTGGCAGTATCGCAGTTAGCACTCTAGGAGGACGACTCGGACGACGAGTGTACGGGATTTTAGTATTTGTTGCCTTGCAAGGGTTGTGTCTGTGTTTAGGTGGCTTGAAAGCGTCTGTGGTTGTGGCTGCAATTGGTGGTTTTGGGTACTTATTTGCTCAACCGATTATTATCAGTTCTAACCAAACGATTTGGCAATGTAAAATCCCGATTAATTTACAAGGACGGATTTTTGCTCTGCAAAGTGTCATAGAACGTTCGGCTATGATTTCCACTCAGTTAACAATTGGGCCGTTAGTTGATCGATTATTTGAACCGATGATGGCTGAAAATGGTCTACTTGCAGGGAGTTTAGGTCAATTGATTGGTGTTGGGCCAGGACGGGGAATTGCTTTGTTGTTAATTCTACTGGGAATGGTGAATATTGGGGCTTCTATTGTTGCCTATCGCACCCCTCGTCTGCGTCGGGTGGAAAAAGAACTTCCTGATGCGATCGCTGCTTCTAATGTGGTGTCGGGATAGGAGACAGTTTACAGTGACCAGTGACCAGTGACCAGTTGACAGTTATCAGTTGACAGTTATCAGGTTGTAGGGAACAGGTTACAGGGGATAGGTTATAGGGGACAGGGAAAAGAAAATAGAAAAATAACTGTAACCGGGTAGGGGTAATTTATGAATTGCCCCTATTCAAGTTTTTAACAAAAAGTTCCCTGATTACCATTCAAATCGTGAGTAGTCTTGAGTAGTTTCATCCCAATTCTACCCTTTGAATAACCAGGTTAAATCAAACACTATGCTAAAAATATTAACAACCGTTTCCCTCGGTGTAATTATTACACTGTCTGGCTTTTCTAGCGTAATATCAAGCAGTTTAGCTGAACCTTCTTTTCAAATTGCCCAAGCCGTGCAATGTCGGGAAGATGGCTCGATGGTAGAAATGAGAAAGTGCGCCCAAGATAAATATGTTAAGGCTGATAAAGATTTGAATCAAACCTATCAAAGATTGATGGCAAATCTCAATAATGATAGCGCTCGCAAACAACGCTTAATTACTGCTCAACGGTCTTGGATTGATTTTCGGGATAAAAGTTGTAATTATGAGGCGAGCGAAGCGTTAGGCGGATCTTTAGAAGGTCTGTTATTAACCCAGTGTTTAACACGAGTAACTGAACAACGGACTGCTGATTTTAAACAGTATATCTCGAATTTAAGCAAACGTTAAACTACTGCTTTTAAAGCTTCTAATTCTTCCCTAATAGATAAGGGTTTATAGCCGAACTGAAAGGCTTTTGAACTATCAAGGGAAACATCAGGCGGACGAGAAGCGGGCATTTGTACGTCTTGTTGTAAGCAGGGTTTAATCTTTTCAACGGGAAGTTCAAACACTTCTGCCATTAATCTTGCAAACTCATAACGAGACATTCGTTCTTTTCCGCCCAGATGTAGAATTCCAGTTGTTTTTTCTAGGGCTAATAATAATCCTTTTGCGGCTGTGGTTCCACTGACTGAGGTGCGGTATTCGTCTGTAAACAGTTGGAGTTCTTTTCCGGCTTTTAATGCTTGAATAAATCCTTGAATAAAACTGCCTGCATGGGGGGATGCTTTCCCAAACATTAAGGGCATTCGACACAGGGCAATTTTAGGATTTCGTGCTAACATTCCTTGTTCTGCGGTGACTTTTTGTTCCCCATAAACACTGATAGGAGAAACGGGATCGGTTTCTAGATAAGGGGGATTTAAACCATTAAAAACTAAGTCGGTTGAGGTGAAGGTACAAGGAATAGAATAATCTGCACATATTCCGGCTAAATTAATAGATGCAGTCACGTTAATGGGATAGGTTTCTTCGGGGTGAAGTTCACAATAGTTTGGTTTGGATTGGGCGGCGGTGTGAATAATGGCAGTGGGTTTTATTTCGGTAATTAAAGCTTTTAAATCCTGAAAATTTGTCATATCAAGTTGAAGGGTTGTTACTCCGGGGAGTTCTACTTTCTTTGAACGATAAGTGCCATAAACTTGGTATTGAGAGGTGGCAACTTGACAAAGATTCCAACCTAGAAAACCGCTTGCGCCTGTGACTAATAATCTGTTCATTTAGACATTTGTTGATTAATTTAAGTGATTCGTTTACCAAAAGTTGGTTTAAATTCCCCATTTTTTTCAAAGGCTTGGTTTCACCAACCTATTGCCACTCAAGGTATTTGGGAGATAGAATAGGATGAAATACTGTCGATCTCATCTCTGACTCTTATTTTACATGAGAAAGGACAGGTGTAAATCAAGTTAAGTCAATTGAGATAGTCCCGTGAATGAACTTACTTTAAAATGGATAGAAGGCAATCAACTGCACGTCCAAACAATACAAGATCAACAACAAACGAAAGATCCAGGAAAAATTCGCATTGGGCGCGATCCTTATCGCTGTGATGTGATTATCTCTCATCCTACCGTTTCTGGGTTACATATTGAAATCTTTTTTGATTGTATCTCTGATCAATTTAGAGTGCGGAATTTGCGAGAAACAAACCCACCAATGATTGATGGTCAACTTTTGCATTCTCAAGATGCCACACTCAACCCCGGTAGTCATCTGTATTTAGGACAAGTTGAACTTGAAGTGGTTTCTATTTCTATTCCTTCTGAGGAAGTTCCACAGACTATTTTACTCCCTCCTAACCCGGCTGTTTACTCTGTAAAATCTCAACCGAAAACCCCCCAATATGCTTTACAATGTCCAAAGTGCGATCGCCTCACTCCTTATGATCAGATTGACTGCGGTTGTCGTTGGTGTGGTACCTCGTTAGCAGCAGCCCGGAGTGTTGTTTTGCCTTCTCCATAGCATTTCTAAAAAAATGGAGAAAGTTGGGGAAAATCTGATTCACTTAACTTTAAAATATAGACTATTGATTCCCACTTTCCCATGCAAATTAGACTCAGTTGGCGAGATCCGACAACCAATGAGTGGCAAACTCCTGTATTCACTCCTCCTATTGCCATTGGACGAGTCTTTGATCGAATGCCCAGTACAATTGATGGAAATCGCGTGTCGCGCCTGGTGTTGAAAGGAGATGGAGTCTCTCGCTTTCATACTTTGCTCACTTGGGAAAATCGCAATCTTATTCTGACAGATATTGGCAGCCGTAATGGCACTTTTGTCAATGGGGTTCATCAAGCCCGAATGGTTTTAAATGATGGAGATACCCTACAAATTGATCGGTATAAAATTACAGTTTCTTTTGTAACAAGTGCTGTTCAAACTAATCCTTCATCTAAACCTTCACAAATCTTGTTTAATCCGAATACGAATCAACTGGATCCCTCCACTGGTCATCCTCAAACTCCAGTTTATAAGAGTTTCCCTCCATCAGAATTTTTACACGCGGCTTTCGTGTCTCCCTCTGTATTAAAAGGGACAGGATTAGCCGTTGAGGAAATTGATTATCTTAGTATTGGGGCGGGGTTAGGGAGTTTTATTTGGGTTGATTTTTTGAGGATTTGCGGGGTAAAAAGCCATCAAATTATGGCGGTGGGAATAGAAGAAAAACCCTACGCCCGTTATCAACGCTTGTGTGTTCATTCTCAAATTCCTCCTCACGAACGTTTACGATCTAATTCTGATTCTTGTCCTGATAATATTTGGGGATGGCCAAGTTATGCCTTGCGAGAAGCCTATCGCGAATTGTCTAAAGGACGGTTATTAATTGCATTAAAATTACTTTGGCGTGTCTTTGCTGAACCGACTTTTGCAGAAACGTATACCCCTCAATCTCAAAATGTTTTTGACTCTATAGATCGAGAAGTTAAACGGATTAATTGGGAAAAAATTTATCGCTATGGACGAGTTTTAAGTATTCGGAAAACCAACGATGGACGTTATGCGATCGCAGTTTCTCGTTCCCAAGCGGATCAACAAGAACGAGGATTTATCCTAGCCCGATATGTTCATTTAGCTACAGGATATCCAGCGATTCAGTTTCTCCCAGATTTACAAGCTTATCGCGAAACGACGGGAGATTTCCACACTGTTGTTAATGCCTATGAAGATCATCAACATCTTTATCAACAACTCGAAAAAAAAGGGGGAACGGTAATTTTAAGGGGGCGGGGAATTGTTGCCTCTCGCATTCTTCAACGACTCTATGAAGCAAAACAACGTAATTCTAATATTAAAATTCTTCATTTAATGCGATCGCCAAAAGCCACCGGACGTCAGTTTGGACGATCACAGCGTCAAGTCGAAAATCACTTTGAATTTCAGCCCTTTAATTGGCCGAAAGCTTGTTGGGGTGGGGAACTCCAAGAAAAGCTAGAAAAGGTCAATTCTGAACTGCGATTACAATTACTCGAAAGTTGGGGCGGAACTACCACAGCCAGCCGTAAAGATTGGCGAGAAATTGTCAATCAAGGTCTAACTCAAGGCTGGTATCAGATTATCTTTGGTGGGGTTGAAAAGGTTGAAAAAATTACGGGAGAACGCACATTAACAACCATTCGAGAACAGGAATTTGAAGCCAAAATTCAATTATCCGCCGACTTTATTATTGATGCAACGGGTTTAGATGCAACGGTACAAACGAATCCTTTATTAAATGATTTAATAACGCATTATAATTTACCTCTCAATGCTTTAGGTCGTTTACAAGTGGCTCCGGATTTTGAGTTAGTAGAAATGCGTTCAGTACCAGTGGCTTTGAAATCTGGAAAAACAACCATTATTTCTACGGAAACTCCTCAAGGGCGAATGTATGCTGCCGGAGCGATTACATTAGGTGGGTATTATGCGGCTGTTGATAGCTTTTTAGGCTTACAATATTCGGCGTTACAGTCTGTTAGCAGTTTGGCTTCGATCACCACTCCTAATGTGAAAAAATTAGGGGTATTGAGGTCATTCAGTCAGTGGTTAAAGTGGGTGATCAATCAATCTCCTTAAATTTTTCAACAAATTTTTCAACAGCTATTTTTCTAATAAATTTGCAGATTTTTCTGATTTTTAATGAGCGTTTGAGTCATTACCGCTAAATTCTCTAAATTTTCTTCGAGTTCTTGCGCGCGTTTTTCATAAAAAATCTTCCGTTGTAAAGCTTGACGGGCTAAATCTTCTCGATCCTGTTTTAACGCTTCCATTGCGACTTTTTGCCAATTATTCATTTCATCTATTGCTTGTTTATATTTCGGGTGAACATCATCCCAAGCGGTGCGAATATCAGCTAAAGCTTTATCAAATAATAACGGGGCATTATCTTTTTTAATTCCTGTTAAAGCTTCTTGAATGGGTTGATACAATTGATCAACATCAATTTGATTGAGAAGCGGTACAAAATTTCTAATTTGACGACTATCACTCACGCCTGTGACACACCAAGTTGCAAAGTGTTCACAGTTGTTAAATAATAGATTATATTTGCGTTCTCCCACACGACTTTCCGCTCGTTGAATAACAGTATCAGGAATATAACGCACTGCATAAGGTCTAATATAAACTTTTCCTCCCCGTGCAAATGTTTCGACTGAAGTTCGTTCAACAACTTCACTCGGTTTGCGATAGTGGATAACAGTACCATCCCCACAGTCAATTCCGTGATGTTCATACACCCCATCCAGATTAAAAAACTCTCGATAGGCATAAATCTGATCGCCTCTAGCCATATTTCTCCTATGATTAAACTCCGTTCTTTTAGTGTAAATCGTTTTCGCTGTTTGAGTTAGAAGGGTTCTTCTCTCAATCTATTGAAATTTAAAAAATTTATGAACCTGTCCTGAGTGATCCTAACATACACTGCATTTGTCTTATTGATGGTGAATAAAAAAAGGACAATTTATAATGAGCATTAATTCAGTCAGTTGGCAACCTTTGGGTCATGCGAATAATGTTCGAGCGATGACAGCTTTAAATGGAGCGCTTTATGTGGCGACTTCCGAACATAAACTCTGGGTACGAGTTGCCATTCCAGGTGATATTAACTGGCAAGTTATTGGTCAGGCTAAAAATGTTTTGGCAATAGCTGCAATCAATGATAAACTTTATGCGGTAACTTCTGAAGGTCAACTCTTAATACGTGCGATTATCACAGAAGATGTAGCTTGGCAAACCATTGGTGCGGCTCATAATATTGTCACGATGACGGCGATGAATGATAAACTCTATGCTGTGACTTCTGATGATAAATTCTGGGTCAGAGATGGTCGAGTTGATCTCAATTGGAAACAAATCGGTCAAGGTCTTTCAGTCAAAGCTTTAGCCGCAACCCATGATAAATTATATGCTGTTACTTTCGATCATAAATTGGGGTTAGTTGATTTTACGCCTAACGGGATAGAATGGCAAGAAATCGGTCATGCCAATCATGTGGTTGCAATGGCGGGAATGGAGGGGCAATTGTATGCAGCAACGTCAGATAACAAACTCTGGTATCGAACAGTAGATTAAGTTGATTGAGATCATCTGTTCACGCTAAAAGATGGGTTAGTATTGCATAACCCATCCGACAGGTTTTGAGTTATTGAACGTCTGCGGTTTCCATTAAATTAACTTTGACAACTCGGTTAATAACTTCTGGTGCTTTCGGTAAAGTGATGACTAAAATACCATTGAGATAGTCGGCTTTAACTTCTGTATTGATAACGGCTTCAGGAAGGGTAACAAGGCGGCGAAACTCACCGACGGGAAACTCACTATAGAGGTATTTTTCCCCTTCCGAGAGTTGTGGACGTTGGGTTTTTCCTGATAAGACTATCGCTTTTTTACTGACTTGAATATCAAGAGTTTCACGATCTAAATCGGGAATGATGGCTTGTAAAATAAAGTGATCTGATTTTTCTTGTAACTCAACTGCGGGAGTCCAGTGGCTTGCTGTTTGAGTTGTCGTCATTTCGGTAAAGATTTTATCAAATTGCTGCTGCATTTTTTCGATTTCAGCAAAGGGGTTAGAACGACTTACTAACATCATATTTTTTCTCCTAATCTTTTTTTTTTGTGGCTTACAGTTTTAATGATGCCCAGAAAAAAGGCGTTCTTAAAGAGTAGAGAACCCGACTTTTTAGGCGAGGTTTCCACACCCCTGTTAAAGGTTAAAGTTAGGGAGGAAAACCGACCTTCTGGGGAGGAAAACCGAAAAAGATGAAGGATAATGTCTGGGCTAAATAAGTCCTGAAGGCTTGCTGGCGAGGAATTGGAGATGGTTAACTTTTCGCAAAGATTGAATGGTTGAAATAGCGTATTCAGCCACTTGATCAATGTCTTCAGGGGTATTAAACCGCCCAATTCCAAAGCGAATTGAAGCATAGGCTAACGCATCGGAACGTCCTAAAGCGGCTAAAACGTGAGAGGGTGCGATTTTTGCTGAAGTACAAGCGGAACCGGAGGAAACCGCCATTGCAGGTTGAAGTCCTAACAGTAGGGCTTGACCATCGACTCCTGCAACGCTAATATTGAGGTTGCCCGGTAAACGTTTTGTGGGATGTCCGTTGAGAGAAATATCCCCCAAAGTTGCTAATTTTTCCCACAACTGTTGTCGCAATTGGGTTAACCGTTGGGCTTCTGATTTGATGTCTTTTAAAGCGAGTTCAACGGCTTTAGCAAAACCGACAATTTGAGGGGTGTATAATGTACCCGATCGCATTCCTCGTTCATGTCCGCCTCCGTGAAGCTGTGGGGCGAGTTTAACTCTGGGGTTGCGTCGCCGAACATACAGGGCGCCAATGCCTTTGGGTCCGTAGATTTTATGGGCGGTTAATGACATTAAATCAATCTTCATTTCCTCAACATCTAGGGGTATTTTTCCTAAAGCTTGGGCGGCGTCGGTATGAAAGAAAATATTATGATCTCGGCAAATTTCCCCGATTTCAGCTAAGGGTTGTAAAACACCAATTTCGTTATTAGCTGCCATTACAGACACTAAAATTGTATCGGGACGAATTGCTTTTTTGAGTAAGTTTAAATCAATTAAACCATCCGTTTGAACCGGAAGTAATGTTAATTCAAATCCTAACTTTTCTAAGTAGTGTAACGGGTCGAGAACGGCGTTATGTTCCGTTACAACACTAATAAGATGACGACCTTTGCTAAAATAGGCTTCAGTGACGCCTTTAATGGCTAAATTGTCGGATTCTGTTGCACCACTGGTAAAGATAATTTCTTCCGGAGTTGCGTTAATAGCATTGGCTAAAATTTCTCTAGCTTGTTGAACTGCGGCTTCGGCTTCCCAACCATAAAGATGATTGATACTGGCAGGATTGCCAAAATGTTCGGTAAAATAGGGAATCATCGCGGCTAACACCCGTTCATCCAGAGGGGTTGTGGCGTTATTATCGAGATAGATAGGACGTTGAGACATGATAGTATTTTGTTGAAAAAATGCAGTCAGTTAAGAAGATTAAAATGATGATGGGGGCTGTGATTGTTCGGGGGTGATTCGGGTTGAAAATTCGGGGCTTTGTTGCTGACTCGTTCAAAATGGATTTTATTTTCAGAGGGAATAATTGCAGATTTAGATAAAACTCACTGTCTATTCTATAATAGATAACGTTAGTTTTGGATGCCGAGAATTCCATGACCGAATCAACAAACGCTCGTGACGTTTTTAAAGCCGCTTACGAACAGCGCTACACCTGGGACTCTAATTTCCCGGGCTATAGTGCTGATATCGAACTGAAGCAAGGTAATGAGGTCTACAAGGGTCAGATTCGTATTAATCCTGACATGAGTGCAGAAGTCATGGGGATTGAAGATGAAGACGTCAAACAAAGTGTTTACACCCAACTCCGAGATGTTATTACCCACCGCAAACGCACGTCTTTTGAAAACTCTCATGGCAAAAATAGCTTTAGTTTTGGAGAAAAAGATGAGACGGGCGCTGTAGAAATTTTAGTGCAAGGGGACTCAATGGGTTCTAACTACAAAGTCCGAGGCGATAAAATTTGTTTAGTCAGTCGGGTAATGGGGCGGATGGCATTTGTCATCAATACCCACAACAGCCTTGATACAGGGGAAGGTTATGCAGCCAGTCACTACGATGCGGTTTTCCGCAATCCCCAAACTAACGAAATCGTGCGAGAATTAGAGTTCGAGGATCAGTTTGAAAAAATTGGCGATTATTATGTGATGACTCGTCAAATTATTCATGCAAAGGAAAAAGGAACAGTAACAACCACTGAGTTTAACTATTCCAATATCAAACTGTTAGAACCTGCAACAGTCAGCTAAATTTTGAAGTCTTAATGTTTCTCTTGTGATGTTAGGATTAAGATGAGTTTAGGTTGATCATTTTGAAGTTTTGAAAATCTAACAATTAGGTGAGTCATGACAACTCTAGCTTTAACTCCAGAAAATGTTGAAACCGTTTTAGATGAACTTCGCCCCTATTTGATGGCGGATGGCGGTAATGTTGAAATCGTTGAACTCGATGGCCCTGTTGTGCGATTACGTCTGCAAGGGGCTTGTGGTTCTTGCCCTAGTTCAACGATGACTTTAAAAATGGGAATTGAGCGTCGTTTACGCGAAAAAATTCCCGAAATTGCTGAAGTTGTAGCAGTTGCATAGTTGAATTTTACCGTTCAATTGTCTCAAATTAGGGATTAGGGAAAAGGAAAGTTAAAAAGGCGATCGCTGCTAAATCTCCTTTGAACTTTCTTAACTCTAATCCTTTTTAATCAGAATAAATACTTGTTTCCATTTGCTAATAAACCCAGAGCTTACTTGTAATGTCTTCATAATTTCTGCATGGGTACGTCCTTGCAGAGTCATGCTAACTGCTAATGCTCGCTTCAGTTCTCTAGGATCAGGATTCAATGCAATAAAGGAGTTTAGTTCTTCCATCAAAGTTACCTGTTGCACTTCTTTAAGTTTCTCACATCTGATTCCTGATTGCTATAGAAGCCTAATTAATAGTTAACAATGAATAATAAACAATGAATCATTATCATTGAAGTAGCGGCAGCGAAACCCAACACAGCTATAATTCTCTATGAGCGCTAATGTTGGGTTAGATTTCTTTTACCCAACCGATAAGATGTTAAATTCTCCTCTAACTGTTCAACCTTTCTCTAACTCGCCCTCATCCCCCGATCATTTTGCGATTACTTTAGCTCCTTTGTCTGTTGAAGAAATCTATGCTTTGGTTGATGAACCTGCTAATGGGGCTATTGTTTTAATGAGTGGGATGGTTCGCGATAACACTGAAGGTCAAGCCGTTGAAGCCCTAGAATACCAAGCTTATCAACCGATGGCAATTCGGGTATTTGAACAAATTGCGACTGATATTCGCCAAAAATGGACGGATGTGACTCGAGTAGCTATTCATCACCGGATTGGACGTTTACAGGTCGGGGAGATTAGTGTTTTAGTGGCGGTGGGTTCGCCCCATCGTCGAGAAGCCTTTGAAGCCTGTCAATATGCCATAGACACTCTCAAACACACCGCCCCTATTTGGAAAAAAGAACATTGGGCTGATGGTTCGAGTAGTTGGGTGAGTATTGGCGCTTGTGAGCGAGGAAATTGCTAAAATCCCACGAATTGTAGGATATGCAAGGGTTTCAACTCGGAAACCTCGTCAAAATCTGCCTGTACGAAATCACCCAATCAATCATGTCAATATCAGAAATCTTGCTGAACAGTTTTGCAGGTTGCTTGTTTCCGCGATCATATAGATTCCCGCCTCAATTTTACTGCTATTGCTGCTGAAGTTTTACTCTTTTGAAATCCTTTGATGTTTGCTCTAGATGACTGAGGGGAAGAACGGGGGCCTGGGGTGGGGTGAACCCGTACAAATCTTCTTTTTTCATCGAACTTCCTTTTGGGGCTGTCAATCGCGTGACTTGACTTTAGGAAAAACCGAAAAAAACTTCCTCAATATTCTTTTGACTACAACACCTTAAAATACTTTGGGTCTTAAATTACAGGCTATTTTTTGTATCGTTTTTTAGAACGGCTCTATCTCTTTAGTAAGACTGAAGCACTAAAGTTTTTATGGCTAAAGATTGATAAAAAATCCCGAGGGATTCGTTATTCTTAAAGTGTGCAATGAAAGGTCAACACGGGTCAAATCTTCAAACGAAGATCTATTAGAAAAGACTTGACCAAATCATTCAAAGCAAATACTCATTTAACAACGGATAACAAATCATGAAAATTTCTAATCTAAGCAAGCTAGTTGGTGTTGGCGCTCTGTCTTTGAGTTTAAGCATTCTCCCTATGGTTCACCCGGCTTCTGCTCAAACGGGTCCAACAAATGACACAGCCCCTAATACTACTACCCCTAATACTACTACTAATGTTGAGTCTAACGATAGGCTTGACTGGGGATGGCTGGGTCTGCTCGGTCTGGGAGGTCTGGCAGGTTTAGCGGGCAAGAAGCGCGATAATAATGATGGTGTGCGCTATACTGAGTCTGATGCAAGTCGGACGGGTACTACTAGCTATCGTCAATAACCGCTTCTTTTGGGTTCCTATCCAGTTGCACTTCAAAGATCACTTTTTGAATTCTAGAACTTGATTGTCCTCGGTTGAGCGCAAACGGAACCCAATCCACTCTGTATGACTCGTTGGGGAAGCAAATTGAATAATAATCACCATGGGAGAGGCAACAAATACCTCTCCTTAACTGATTGAAGTTTTTTCTCCAAGAAGTCCCACACCCTATCCCTGGGTTGCTTTTGTACGTCACTTCAACATAAATATTCAACCTGATTAGACAGACTCTGAACCCTGAGCTAAAATTTGGGAACATTCGGAACTGGGCTGACGTCTAATGAAAGGGAATGTTTGATGAGCCAAGTTCCATCTATGAGTGAAACTATATCTATATCTTGGTCTGCGGCTGAGGCGACCGTTCCTCAACAAGTGTTATTGTCCCCAGAAAAGCTCTCTAATTATGACCTGATCTTGCGCTGTCAGGACGGGGTACAACCGGATCGTGCGGCTTTTACTGAACTGTTGCGTCGGTATCAAGTTCATGTCGATAAGGTATTGTACCATTTGGCTCCTGACTGGCAAGATCGTTCTGATTTGGCTCAAGAAATCTGGATTCGCGTTTATCGCAATATCAAACGTCTCCAAGAACCCGCTAAGTTTCGGGGTTGGTTGAGTCGCATTGCTACCAACCTGTTTTATGACGAACTCCGCAAGCGGAAACGGGTTAAACCACCTTTATCCCTTGATGCACCTCGTTGTATCGAAGATGGTGAGGTGGAGTGGGAGATTCCGGCTGATCGTCCGGGGCCAGATGAGGATCTCAGTACCCGAGAATTTTATGATTGTCTGAATGAGGCGATCGCAGATTTACCGGAAGTGTTCCGCACAACGATTGTATTGCGGGAAATTGAAGGTTTAGCCTATGAAGAAATCGCGGAAATTACAGGGGTTTCTTTGGGAACGGTCAAGTCAAGAATTGCTCGAGCGCGTCAACGTTTACAAAGCCAGTTACAGCCTTATCTCAATAGTTAGGAAAATCTGTAAATGCAGGTTTCCTCAACTGGAGATAGATACGCTATTTAGTAACATTGTTCATTACTCAAATGAATTTCTACCGCGCGTTGCTCCCCAAGTTTCAACAACAAAAAATTTGCTCAAGGATTTTAATTTCATTCACCTAAAATTTTTCGGGGAGGTGTTACTATGACGTCTAACTTTGAGTCCAATAACCATCAGGAAAAGCACAATCATCCAACATTTAACAGGGAAGAACCTATGCAAAATCCCTCCGATGGCGATCTGAGTGACTATCACTATGAACTGCTCAGTGTCTACATTGATGGTGAGGCGAATGCAGAAGAACGCCGCCAAGTTGAAGAGTGGTTAGCAACTGATCCGGTTGTCAAAAGCTGCTATCGCCAATTGTTACAGCTAAGTTCTCAGTGGCAATGTCTACCCGTACCGAGTTCTCAAGAATCTACTCCTGATCTACTGGCTCAACAGGTTTTTGAGAAGGTGAATCATCGTCGAACTCACCGTGTTGTTGCTTGGGGAGGAACTGCGATCGCTGCAATGTTTGTAGCCGCTGTATCAAGTGTATCTCTGGGGAGTTTTTCTCGCATTCCGCAGTTTGCTTTTCAAGGGACTACTGAGCCTGAACCTCTCAAAATTGCTCTTAATGAGCCGATTGTCCCGATTATTCGAGCCGATGCGGCGAGTATTGCTGTCAATCAACCGATTATTCCAATTCCGAAGTCACCGATCTATTATCCTCAATACTAGAGGGCCTTGCTTAGGGAACAACTGAAAAGACTGTTCCCTTGTAGCCCCAAATAATTGACAACTATTTTTGAAGAAGTTCTGAACTCCAGTTGCCTGTTGGTAAATAAACCCCTTGATATTGCTTAATTTTAGTTTGATTCATTAGATAAACCCACGCCATTTCTAAAGGTTGTTGATTGGGTGTGTAGGTTTGAATTTTTTGGCGTTGATATTCATTTTCTTCAGGGGAACGATGGGGTTGATAGTCTTCTAAACAGTCTAAATCCTGAAAAATTTCAGGGGTTGAGAAGGAAAGCACTATGCCGGAAATCCAATCTTCTCCGGTTGTCATGCCAGGATACCCTAAAGATAAATTAAATAGCTGACCTTGAGCGATCGCTATTCGTTCTTGAACTACTCGACCCTGACAATAACGCTGATAGTTACACTCACCGGGTTTAAGTGTACCATAGACAAAAATATGAATAAGATGTTCTGACATTTCTTAAACGAGTCAATCTTCCTGACGAAGCTTGAGACCTTTTGACACTCCCATCGCACTCAAGGGAGGGATTCTTCAAACCTAAAAAGTCCTTAAAAGGTTAGCCAAAAAACCGCGCTTACACTTGCTCAACACTGAGTCTGTGCTTACTTTTAACTCAAATCTTGGCACTTCCATTAAGAACTGCGAAAACCAAGTGTTTATCTTTTATTTTATATAATAGTTCTATACAATCCTCGTTTTTTGTGAGTCACAATTAGTATTGTAACATATATAGCGTTTGTCGTTTTGCAGCAAATTTTTGTAAAGGAAAGATCCAGCTTTGACCCAGTTAACCTAGACTAGAAATGGGGGTTAACCTTAGTTTTGCTAGACAGGGCAGCATAGGGAACCTGTTGAATCGAGAGCGACTTCTCCAAAGAAACGCAGTTTTTGCTTGGCCGAGTGATTAGCCTCAAAATAGATAGGGGGAGTGTAATCGGCCAGCAGAGGGGAGCCAGCACCAAAATAATCCAGGATATGCGGTCATTAAAGGGAGTTGTGGAGTCATTCCAAAAGAGGATGAACCATCTGCCAAAAACCACCAATGCAACCAAAAAATAACAAATCAATACAGTATTCATACAAGATCCTTTGATCACGCTTTTTTAACAACAAGAACTTTACACACCAGACCGGATAGAGAGAGAAACATTGAACTCGTCTCCTCAAATTTCTATATTTCGGGAATGATCATTCTTATGCACCTCATTTATTTTGATATAGTCTTCAACCGAGAGATTTTCGATGAGACTTTTCTCATTTCAACAGAGATCGCACCACTGTCTTTCCTTTCTGTACAACCGATGCTCCCTGATTTCCCTGAAAAACTTTTTTTTAGATTCAGTTGTGTCCCAATACAAACCCATTTGATCAGGAAATCCTTCTTCAATTGAGCAAATTGACGATTATACCTAACCTATCTTATAAACTATGACGAATGCTCTACCCCAGGATAGAAAGATTGTGAAGGTTATTAAATTGTCACAGAGAACCTACTTCATCCACAAAAAAAAGGGGGGACGAGCAACGGAGAAAACGAATGGATTGTTCAACAGATCCTATCCGTTTTTGGAGCGGATCATCAACCCGTGCTAGACCCCGCCTGAACCTAAATACTAAAAATTGCATTTTCACCAACCCCTTAGCATGAGTTCTGGTGAAGATCTTCAGCTTTAGTGTTCGCTATTCCTGAGAGGAAGGATTTGACATTCTCCCTTGCAGGGCAATACGGGCTTGTTCACGATCATCAAAATGAACCTTTTCTGTTCCTAGAATTTGATAATCTTCGTGACCCTTTCCGGCAATTAATACCCCATCTCCCGGTTTCGCCTCTAAAATAGCATACTGAATAGCTTGAGCGCGATCGCACATAACAATCGGTTCAACTTCTAAAGCAATTCCGGCTAAAATATCTTCTAAAATCCGATTCGGATCTTCTGTACGGGGATTATCCGACGTCACTACCACCACATCGGCTAAATCTGCGGCGATTTTCCCCATTTTAGGGCGTTTGGTGCGATCGCGATCTCCTCCACAGCCAAACACACAAACCATTCGCCCTGGAATAAACGGACGAGACGCCTTCAACAAATTCTCCAAACTATCAGGCGTGTGGGCATAATCAACAATCACACTAATATCTTGTTCCGGGCTAATTTGCACCCGTTCCATCCGTCCCGGTACGCCCTGAAATTGGGGGAACTGGGCTACCATCGCCGTTAAATCTAACCCCAGCGCCAAACCTGCACCCACCCCAGCTAACAAATTCGATAAATTATATTGACCCACTAACGGTAACTCAAACGCCGCTTCACCATCAGGGGTATGCAGAACCCCGGTCACACCATTGGGCTGATAGTTCAGTTGGTCGGCCCATAAATCGGCGGTTGCATCACTAATACTATAACTCCAAACCTGATCCGGGTCTAAGCGTTCTATCAAGCGTTTTCCGTAGGGGTCATCAGCATTAATCACCGCTCGTCCTTTCAGATATTGAGGACTAAACAGCAAGGCCTTCGCCTCAAAATAATCCTCCATCGTCGGGTGATAATCGAGATGGTCTTGGGTTAAATTGGTAAACACCGCCACCTCAAAGGGACATTCCAACACCCGTCCCTGATGAAGCGCGTGGGAACTAACTTCCATCACCCCGTACTGACAACCCGCTTTCACGGCTTCAGCTAGTTTTTGTTGGAGTTCCACCGCAAAAGGAGTGGTATGGGTAGCCGTTTGCACAGAACCCAACCAACGAGTGTACAGGGTGCCAAACAAAGCAGTGGGTTTTTCGGCTAAATTCAGTAAATATTCAATGATATGAGTGGTGGTGGTTTTCCCGTTGGTTCCTGTGACCCCGACCAGTTTCAGGTGTTGAGCCGGATCTCCGTAAAAAGCGGCTGCAACTTGGGCGCAGGTGGTGGTCATATTGGCGGAGGGAATGACACAGGGAAGTTCCGAGTGTTCAGTAGAAGTCGGGGGAGTTTTCTGAGCGGCACTCTGAGAAACTAACGCAGCAACGGCACCATTAGCGAAAGCTACAGGCCAAAAATCCCCACCATCGACTCGGGTTCCCGGCATTCCAATAAATAAATCTCCTGTTTGACAAGCATGGGAATTGGTTGCTAACCCTTGGACTTCTTTCTCCAAAGCCGGATGGGGGTTTACCTCAGACAGATCGGTCACTTTTTCGAGTATATCTTTTAATTTCATCACAACTCCTCACCAACAAATTGAGTTAGTTTTGCATGATAGTGGATTTCTGAACAGGTTCAAGTCTTCACCAAAACTACAAATACTTTTGTATAATCATTGCAATCTGCTTGGCGCTCATCCGGGGAGAAGGACGAGGTAGAGCTTCTTCTGCACAACTGGGGTCTCTTTGTCTGTACAAAACAGGGATATCGTATTCATGGGCTTTAAACCAGTCATCGCAGGTTGTAATGTCTCGGACTTCTAACTCAAAGTGACATTCCATTTCAGGATCAAAGCGAATTTCTTCTAATTTTTCGAGTAATCCTTCGCACAAATGACAACCCGGTTTGCTATAGAGAATTAACAGCATTTTATTCCCTCATGCTTTGTTTGAGATCTAAATCTATCCGCTATGAGTTTAACAGAAGTTGGGTTGCCTGATCGCAAGATAAGGGTTTTGAAAAAAGATAGCCTTGACCCATTTCGCAGTCAAGTTCCTGAAGGAGTTGCATTTGTTCAACGGTTTCTATTCCTTCAGCGATTACATCTAAGTTTAGATTATGAGCCAAAGTGACTATCGCCCGAATAATTTGGATTTGTTGACTCGATTTTCCGGGAGTGGAGGTATTTTCCGGCTGCAAACGTCTGACAAAAGACTGGTCTATTTTTAAGGTATTAATCGGAAATTGATGTAAATAACTCAAAGAAGAATAACCCGTACCAAAATCATCTATTGATAAATGAATCCCCCGTTTGCGAATTTCATCTAAAACCACGACTGATGTCTGAAAGTTTTTCATAATGATGCTTTCTGTAATTTCGAGTTTTAAACAATGGGGATTGCAGTTAGTTTCCGCAAGAATTTGATCTAGGGTTTCCAGTAAATTGGACTGAACCAGTTGTTGACTCGAGAGGTTAATACTCATCGTTAGGGGGGAATGAAAAGAGTTTTGCCAAATTGTTAGCTGCTGACAGGCTTGTTTTAAAATCCAACGTCCTAACGGAATAATCAGTCCGGTTTCTTCGGCGAGGGGAATAAATTCACCGGGAGAAACTAAGCCACGAGTCGGGTG
The DNA here is from genome assembly GCA_050485465.1 of Limnoraphis sp. GTDB lineage: Bacteria > Cyanobacteriota > Cyanobacteriia > Cyanobacteriales > Microcoleaceae > Capilliphycus. The sequence continues at coordinate 21,139 of JBJHBL010000015.1, forward strand.
TATCCAACGAACTAAGGCTTCAAAACCAACAACTTGACGAGAAGGAATTTTAACAATGGGTTGATAGTAAACTACAAATTCTGTGGGTTCTGGGCTTTGATTGAGAGAGGATAATAAGGGTAAAACTGATTGGCTTAATATCTGAGATTTAGCTATTTCTAGACTGAGTTTTTCTTCAGGTTCTAATTGTGCAACTGTTGGGGATTTAGAACGTCCAAAAATCGCTTGTCTTAAGTCTGTTTCTAAGCGCAACAAAGCGATGGTGTGTTGTTGCATCGTCAGATCAAAGAGTTCATATCTTGCCCTTCCTTTTTCTTTGGCGCGATACATGGCAATATCAGCATCTCGCAACAAGTCTTCTGGGTTATTATACAACAAACAGTGATAGCTTTGTGGGTTATTTTGCTCAAAGGTGATATTTTTTTGACTGGGAACAATGCCAATACTAACGGTTGTAAAAATATCATGTCCTTGAATATGGAAAGGTTGAGAGAGTGAATCGTGAATTTTTTCAGCCATTAATAACGCATCACGACAATTTCGGATGTTATTTAATAAAACTGTAAATTCATCGCCTCCGAGCCGAGCAATGGTATCACTGGAAGTTACACATTTTTCTAATCGATGAGCAATTTCAATCAGTAATCGATCCCCGATTAAATGACCTAAACTATCATTAACAACTTTAAACCGATCTAGATCTAAAAATAATAGCGCAAATTGATAGTCTGGCTTTTGTTTAGACTCTTGTAAAGCTTTTTTGAGTTGTTCATTAAAAAAGCTACGATTCGGTAAATGTGTCAGACTATCATGAGATGCTTCATAGATTAATTGGGCTTCAGCTTTTTTGCGATCTGTAATATCTCTGATAATAACTTGAGTGGCAACTTTTCCTTGATAGTTTGCTGGAATTCCAGCAATTTCTACATCAATAATTTTACCATCCAGTCGAATTAATTTTTGTTCTTTTAAAGGCGCAGCAATTCTATTTTTTTCTATGGTTTTGATTCTATTTTCTATGGTCTGGAGAGAATCTGGATGAATAAAATTCTCAATCGGTAAACCTAAGATTTCATCAGGAGAAGTCGCCCCTAAGAGTTTCGCACCTGCTTGATTAATATACCTTAATTTTCTTTCACTATGAACCGCTATTGCTTCTGGAGAAAGTTCGACTAAACTGCGATACCGTTCTTCGCTTTCTCGCAAAGCAGCTTCGGCTTCGGCTTGTTTTTGTTGGGTCTGATGAATCGCAATAAAACGCCCAATACTCTGCGCCATCAGTTCAATGATTTCTTTTTCAAGAGAATCAAACCCTTGAGTTCTCACATGGGGAGAAGAAAAGTTTAAGGTTCCATAAATCATTCCATTCACCCAAATCGGTGTCCCAATATAAGATTCTAATTTCAACTGTTGACAATTGGAATGATCTGGGAGTTTATTTGCACAACTCAGATTAGTGTAAGTTATCGTTTTTTTGTGATTAATAACTTGTTTACAGTAAGTTTCTGAGGCTTGGAAATTAAATTCATGCTGTAATTTTACGCTCTGTGGATTTCTAGCTTGAATCTGGTAGCACTCTCCCTCTATTTGAGTAATTACACCGATTGTAAAATTAAAAATTTTACATCCAGCTTTTAGGTATTCTGAAAAAATCTCTTGAAGATTCCCATAATTTTTTGTAGAGATCTTATGCAAGTATTTTAAGCCTGAAACAAACTTCTGAAGATCCTGAGATTTATTATAGAGAGCTATTTCATCGGATTTTCGCTGAGTAATATCAGTTTGAATGCCAATAAAATGGGTGAGATATCCTTGATTGTTATAAACTGGAGAAATGGACAGTTCATTCCAAAACAACGTCCTATCTTTACGATAATTTTGAAGAATCACATGACAGGAATTGCCCTCAAGAATCGCTTTTCTGATGTGTTCAAAATTCTCATGGTCTTTATCTTGATCTTGTAAAAATCGGCAATTTTTCCCTAAAACTTCTTCCCGAGGATAACCTGTTATTTTCTCAAAACCCGAATTAGCAAAAATAATCGGATTATCTGGTTGTGTTGGATCAGTGATAACGATACCATTATTACTGCTATCAATAGCGCGTTTCATTACTTGCATCCATTCCTCAGACTGATGACGTTCAATAGCGCTGGCTAACACATTGGCAACGGCTTCTAAAAAGTGAACATCATCTTGAGTAAACAGACGATTTTGACGAGTATGTACTCCCAAAACGCCCCATGTAGATTGAGAATTTTGGGGTTGACTTGGGTTCTGTTCGGTGCTACCATGACGACTAGAAAACGGTATATCTTCGAGATTTCCGGAAATGACAACCGTGACACCACTGACGATGCGATGATTATGCAGGAGAGGGCTTCCCGGAAAGCGCGTTTCCAGTCGTAAATCTTCGACAATCACGGGTTGTTGAGTTGAGAGAGTATACCCCGCTTGGGACTCCCGACTAGCGCTGACGTTTGCATAACCGACTAACCCAGAATTCCAGCCGACTCCTGCGCGCAGAAAAAAAGCATAGCCGTTGGGCATTAATTCTAAAATATTGCAGTATTCAACGTCTAGGGTACGAGAAACAAGGGAAACGGCTTGATCAAAGAGTATCGATAAATCTAGCCCCGTTAAAGCTTTTTGTCCGAGATGAGCAACCGCAGCCTGCTGTTGGGCTTGCGCCTGGAGTGTGGCGAGTAACTGATGTTCGACAGAAGAAAATGATTTGCGCTGACTAATATCTTTACTAAGACTAACATAACCGAGCAGATTATTCAACTCATCTCGCAGAGAAATTAACGTATTTTCACAGTGTAGAATCGTCCCATTCTTCCGAGTCAAGTTGAAGGTAAAGTTTTTTTGGAGGTTTGCTCCTTTACTCTCCAAAAATGTAAAACTTGTTGGATTTTCAGAAGACATTAAAACATCAAAAATAGGTAAATTAAATTCAAAAATAAATCGACCAATGACTTCGGATTTAGAATATTCAAATAGACGTTCAGCCGTTAAATTCCAATCCCTAATTTGACCATTTGAATCAATCAAAATAATGGCTTCTTCTAGGTTTGTTATTTGGGATAACTGTTGAAGAAGGAAGTAATCCACAGTTTGTCGCCGACTCAGATTAACGAAGGTCAGGAGAATGGCAGGTTCTTCATTATAAGTTAAGGACTGCATTGAGATATAAGCCCAAAATCCCTTGTCTTTCCGTCGTTTGAGTTGTACCTCCAGATTATGAATTGATCCCCTTTGATCCAGCATTTTTAACAGAATTTCATAATCTTCATACTGGTAGTAAAGATTAACGTGAACGTATTCTTTCTGTTGTTTTTCTGATAATCCAAGAGATTGGCTAAATCGAAGATTGCAGTAAATTAAACTTTGATCAGTCGCTCGAAAAATTGCGAGGGGTACTGGTGTAAATTCAACAATACTTTGAATTTCATTCGGACTGAGTTTTTCTGTGTTTTTCATCTCTAAACCTGCATGAGAACACTGGAGAAGGCTATGATTGTTCTTCTCCAGTTTTTGATCCTCTTTCTGCTGATTCTTGTGAGACACTCCCTAAAATCCTTTAATGATTTTTTTAAGATTTTTAAAACTGGGTTTGAAACTTTCTTAAATACTATGGTTTGGTCAGCCTTAAAAAAAATAGCTCAAGCTGTTTCACAAGTCTGATTACTATTGAGCTTTGACTTATAATTTATTTTAGTATATTTCGGTAGAAGGTTTTAATTGTCTTAAAAAAACTTTAATAAAACGTAAAAGTTGAGAGAGACAGCTACCTTAGCTGATTCTGATTTTCCTGATCTTCATGTATCACTTAGTCTTCGATGTCTCGTGGAAAATACGGTGTTTTTATCCCAACTCGCTTTGACCTCTTGTCGCAGATTTGCAAAAGTGATAAGTCTCTAAAAAACTTAATATGACGATGTTTGGACTGATTAATTCAGATTGATTCTCAACAGATTTTGAACGACTGTATCAATTTTATCCGTAAAAACACGGATAGCCTAATGTAACAAACTCAAGTTCTGCATCGGTTCTGTCTGAAACCCAGACGACTCCTCAAAAAATTCAATTGAATCAAGGTTACAATTGAATGACTAAACTCTTCTGTTAAGATGTCTATGAAATTCAACAAACCCTTAATTCTATTCACGACTTTAGTTTTAGCACTGCTTGGAAGTTCAATTTTTCTGAATTTCCTCCTGTTTAACCGGGGTAAACAATATTATCTCGAACTCAATCTCACCCGTTTAGATCCATTGGGTTGGAACAGCTATCCTTTAGACTCTAACCCCCCTCCAAAAACAGATTCTAGAGTCCGTTTTGTCTTTTTTGGAGACTCCAGAGCCGCGAGTTGGCGATCACCCAATATGGAGGGATTTGAATTTATTAACCGAGGAATTGGTTCACAAACATCGATACAAACCCTTCAACGTTTTGAACAACATATTCAACCCTTACAACCGGATGTAATTTTGCTTCAAGTGGGAGTGAATGACTTAAAAACAATTCCCTTATTTCCCTGGCGAAAAGAATTAACAATTGCTGATTCTAAAACAAATATTAGGAAAATTGTAGAACAATCAAAAGCGTTAGGTGCAGTCGTTATCTTAACCCCTATTTTACCCGTTGGAGAAATCCCTATTGAACGTCAACCTTTTTGGTCAGATGATGTGAGTCTTGCTATTGAACAAGTCAATCATTATATTAAGAATTTAGCCAGTGAAAACGTTATTATCTTTAATCCATTCTCGAATTTGCTTGATGATCAAGGCGTTGTTAAACGAAAATATAGTAAAGATGAATTGCATCTAAATGACAAGGGATACGAGGTACTAAATCAAGAGTTAGTGCAATTATTAAACACCCTATAATGAGATAATAGTAGAAACATTCAAGGTGAATAATGACAGTAACTGTTTCTGATCAATTGGCGATCGCAATTCCGCCCCTGCGTCAGTGGCATCCAGCAACTTGGGAAGATTATATCACCTTGCGGGATGCTCCCATTAAAGAGCGCATGAAGTTAGCGTATAATCAAGAAAAACTTTGGGTTGATATGGGTGGAGAAGGGATTAATCATTCAATTGTTAGCGATTTGTTTACCAGTTTACTGTTTTTTTGGGCAATTCAACGACCCGAACAAATGTTTACCTCTTTGGGAAGATGTTTAATTGAAAAACCCGAAACTCAAGCCTGTGCGCCAGATTTAGTATTATATATTGGGGAAGATTATCCCCAATGGAAACAAGGAGAACCCCGCAGAATTAACTTAACCCAGTGGCGAGTTCCGAACTTAGTCGGAGAAATATCAGACACGACTTTAGCAGATGATTTAGACCAACAGAAACATCTCTATGAAGCGTTAGGAATTCCCGAATATTGGGTAATCGATGTACGCGGACAGCGAGTATTTGCCTTTCAGTTACAAGAGGGAAAATACAACATTTGTACCGAATCTCTGGCGTTGAACGGGTTGCCGATTTCCGTGTTAGAAGAAACATTAAAACGACTCGGCGAGGGAACGAATACCAGTGCAGCCGCTTGGTTTACTCAACAAATTGTTAACCTATCCAATTCTTAGAGAATATAGATGCTTTAATCGTTCCAGGAAAAATTAGCGCGATCGCAATTTTAGTCTGATTCTCATTTAATCAAAACTGCTATAATCAGGTTAGGTTAAACCGTTCAGGAGATACAATCATGCAGGCATTTGAAGTCATGGGAACCGTTGATGAAAAAGGACAATTGGTTTTAGATCAGTCCCTAGAAATCGGTCAGAAAAGTCGGGTAAAAGTCATTGTTTTAGTGACTCAAGAGGATGAATCAGATCCAGATGATACCCCAGTCGAAGAAATTAAAGCCAGTTTAAGACGTGCGTTAAAGGAAATGAAATCTGGACAAACTAGACCTTTATCTGAATTATGGGAGAGAATAGATGACTAATAATGACCTTCCGCAAATTTCTATAAGATTTGCAGATGAATTTGAAAATGAGCTATATCGGTTATCAAAAAAATATCGCCGAATTCGTGCTGATGTTGAACCGATTATTCTAGAACTACAAAAGGGGAATTTCCTTGGCGATCGCTTATCTGGATTTGGGGAAAATTATTTTATCTATAAAGTTAGAGTGAAAAATAGTAATCTTCAAAAAGGTAAAAGCGCAGGCTATCGATTAATTTATTGTGTTGAATCTCCCACTTCGGTTTTATTGTTAACAATTTACAGTAAATCTGAACAGGAAGATATTAGCGTTCAGGCAATTAATTCTATTCTAGATGAATTTGAAGCTGATGAAATATCTGAGCAATGAAAAAATACCACTGTAGCCGCTTGGTTTACTCAACAAATTGTTAACTTATCCAATCAGTAGCGATCGCCATATTTCGTCAAGCAGGTAATATAGTTAAAGAGAGATGATGCTATGACGGCTATTACAAAGTTGGAAATGGGGAGATGTGAACAATGGCTACAGACGAAGCGTACCGCGAAATTGAAAAGGCACGGCAAGAAGGTGCAACCGAACTCTACCTGCACTATCGGGGACTGACTGAGTTACCCGAGGCGATCGGCAACCTCTCCCAATTGCAGAAGCTTAGCCTCACTTCCAACCAACTAACAACCCTACCGGAATCATTCGGCAACCTCTCCCAATTGCAAGTGCTTTCCCTCGATCGCAACCAACTGACAACCCTACCGGAATCATTCGGCAACCTCTCCCAATTGCAGGAGCTTAACCTCGATCACAACCAATTGACAACCCTACCGGAAGTGATCGGCAACCTCTACCAATTGCAGACGCTTAACCTCGATCACAACCAATTGACAACGCTACCAGAATGTTTGAGCAACCTCTCCCAATTGCAGGAGCTTAACCTCGATCACAACCAATTGACAACCCTACCGGAAGTGATCGGCAACCTCTCCCAATTGCAGACGCTTACCCTCGATCACAACCAATTGACAACCCTACCGGAAGTGATCGGCAACCTCTCCCAATTGCAGACGCTTACCCTCCAAAGCAACGAACTGACGGAGTTACCGGAATGGTTGGGTAATTTCTCCCAATTGCAAAACCTTTTCTTCAACGACAACCAACTAACAATCCTACCGGAAGTGATCGGCAACCTCTCCCAATTGCTGTGGCTTAACCTCAATAACAACCAACTAACAACCCTACCGGAAGTGATCGGCAACCTCTCCCAATTGCTGTGGCTTAACCTCGATAACAACCAACTAACAACCCTACCGGAAGTGATCGGCAACCTCTCCCAATTGCTGTGGCTTCACCTCGATAACAACCAACTAACAACCCTACCGGAAGTGATCGGCAACCTCTCCCAATTGCAAGTGCTTTCCCTCAGTAACAACCAACTAACAACCCTACCAGAATCTTTCGGCAACCTCTCCCAGTTAGAGGAGCTTTACCTCAGTAACAACCAACTGACAACCCTACCGGAATCTTTCAGCAACCTCTCCAAATTGCAGAGACTTTTCCTCAATAACAACCAATTGAAAACCCGACCGGAAGTTATCAGCCAACTCTCCCAATTGCGGTGGCTTAACCTCGATAACAACCCACTAACAACCTGACCGGAATCTTTCAGCCAGCCGTTTTTCAAGAATTAACAGAAGATTAATAGATGTTAAACGTGACCATTGATGAAATTTTGAGCGACCCGTTAAAATATCTAAGCCAAGTTAAAGCGGGTGAAACGTTTGTTATTATCCAAGCCGATCAACCTATTGCTGAACTTAGACCGATTCCACCCGGTAATAAAAAACTCAGACCTTATGGTTTATGTGCTGGAGAATTCACTGTTCCCGATGACTTTGATGCACCTTTACCCGATGAGGTTTTGAGTCTCTTTATTCTCCCTAACTAAATTTCATCTTTTTCAACAAGTTCGGGATCAAAGGTTAACCAATATTGAAAATATTCCTTAATCCATTCACTGACATCTGGATACCTCGCTTGAACTGTTGTCAATCTGTTTCTCATGTTTCTTTGATAGTAACTTTGATATTCTAAGTTTCTAATGGCGATCACATTTAATATATAGCTTAACATCCTTAATCTAGCGATCGCTAATTTTAAGTTTCTGCGAGAATAATTGGTTATTCTTGACTTTTCTCCGGGTTGAGTAAATGGAGAATCTAAGTTATCTTGAATAATTTTAAGAAACTCTGGTTCACTCAATTCTAACTCATAAAAGCCTTCTTGAGTGATTTCATAGTTTATTTGATTTCTAATTTTAGGCTCATCTCCTAATTCAAAGTTGCGAATTCCTAAATTCCAATATCTATCAATTCCTGTCCGGTTTTTAAAGTCTTTGAAATTTTCAAAAAATCGTTGAAATTGTTTTTGATGTTCATTGGTTGAACGAGTTATCGCCTGAATTTTGATTGTTTTTTCTTGATAATTTTGTGAGATACAATCTACTGAACTTTCGATCCAAGTTGTAAAATTGAGTTGTGTTCTATTTAAACCTTGAAGCAAGAAAAAATTAGCATAGTATGAGGTCACAAATCCCCAACTAAAGTATCCTTTTTTGATTAAATAATCCGTTGAACAGATATTTAAAATTCCTTTGGATAAAAGTTTTTCGATATCTGTTAATATATAATTATTAGCATCTGAAACTAAAAATCCTTGTTCATAATCTTGCTTTGATTTATACAAACTTTGTAAATATTCTTTAAACGAAAACTTGGCATCGCCATTACAATTTCTAAACGCGATCGCAATTTCTTCAAAGGTTAATGTCACGCTTGCTAATCTCCAATCATCGCCATAAAAGATTGAGATTCTCGAATGGTATCTTTTAATTGGTTGACTATCATATCACCCACTTTTTCCTGCGCTCTAAAGCCTCCACCACTGGGTAAGCTTTTTTTATCAAATTTAAAATCTTTAATCAATTCAATAATTTTAATTGTATTTTCGGTATTGAAGACTTGATATTTTTGAATCACTAAGTTAAAAACTTCATAAAATGCTTTCATCAATCCCCCAAAAGCCACCGTTTTTAAAATATAAGATTTGGGATCTTCCCATTGTTCTAAGAAAACGGCTTTAATAGCACGGAAATAAATCTCAAATATTTTACACTGTTGTTCAAAACCATAATTGGCTAATTTTCCCGTTTTTGGTTCTACATAATCTTTCATTTGATTGACAAATTCACTTAAAGAGATTCCAAAACCTGCATCTCCTGTGCGTCTAATAAGCTGATACAAAGGACTTTCATCCGCTTCATTTAATCGAATAGCGATTTCTGTGGCTCGTCTCTCTGCGGAAATACCTTCTTGATCAAAATTATCAATATCTCCTTCTAATAAATTCATCAAATCCAAATACAGAGATGCTGGAACTCCTTTTTGAGTTTGATTAATTGTAATAAAAATTCTCGCTTGTTCCTTAACAGATAAACTTAGAGTAGCAACGACCATTAACTGAAACTCTGGATTGGCTTCATAGCATCCTTTAACCCGATGTTGACCATCGATAATTAACCCCAAAGAATCAGTTTTATCTAAACTCAGTTGTTGATCTTCTTCTGAATAAGAATACTTTCCTTCATCAAGGTTGACTAGAATAGAGTTGGGGATTACTCCTTGTTCTTGGTTAATATAATTTTTAATTTGTTTAATTCTAGAATTTGAAAACGATCTTTGGTATCCCAATACTTTGTCTTCAATTCTCCGAGAAACATCAAACCGTTCATAGATCATCTTAGCTGGAGCAAGAAACACCAACATTGATAGATTATTTTGTGTTAATTTAAAGGCAGATAATTTCATTGATTGCTCAAGAATATTTTTGAATCCGTGATTGTATTATAATAACCGATTTGCTTTCCGTCAATTAACCGAACAAATCCTCAGACAACAATCTTCCTTCAAGGGGTTCATATTCATCCTCTAATAACCACAATTTAGCACTTTCATAATTTTCGCTGGTAAAAATGACTTGATAACCTTTAGCCGGGTCATAGATTTGACACTTTCCCGTTGCATCAGCTAATAGCAGTAACACATAGGGAGGCGTTAACATGGGATCAATCCAAACCTCAGTAAATTGCCAGTCATTCTGTACTGAGTTTTGTTCTTGGGATAACGTGATATTGGTCATGTTCATCTATTATCAACAGATATTTGTAACACAATTTGCTATCGAAATAACGAAATTTCTCTCAGTATGGAGAGTTGCGAATATTTCCACAAGAGAAAATAACCGTATTTTTTGGATCTACAAACTTGGGGGGTTTATCGATACCATAATCAAAGATACCTACATGGAGAACATCAACTATGCTAGAAGCCTACCGTCAACACGCGGCTGAACGAGAAGCTTTAGGGATACCTCCGTTACCCCTCAACGCCCAACAAACCTCCGAACTCTGCGAACTCCTGAAAAACCCCCCAGAGGAGGAGAAAGAATTCTTAATGGACTTGCTGCGCGATCGCATTCCCCCCGGAGTCGATGAAGCCGCCTACGTCAAAGCGGGATTTTTAACCGCCATCGCCAAAGGAGAAATTCACTGTCCTTTGCTGTCTCCTCAAGGGGCGATTAATTTATTGGGGACAATGATTGGCGGTTATAATGTTCAATCTTTGGTGAGTTTCCTCAAATCTTCTGACTCTAATATTGCCTCAGAAGCCGCCACCGCCCTTAGTACAATTACCTTAGCTTTTGACACGTTTAACGATGTTCTCGCCCTTTCTGAAGTCAATCCTTTTGCTAAACAAGTAATAGATGCTTGGGCGGAAGGCGACTGGTTTATTCGTCGTTCAAAAGTTCCTGAAAGCATCACCGTAACTGTCTTTAAAGTTGGGGGTGAAACCAACACCGATGACTTATCTCCCGCCCCCCATGCCACCACTCGCCCGGATATTCCCCTTCATGCTTTGGTGATGTTAGAGTCAAGAATGCCGGAGGGAATTCAAACGATTGCTGAACTCAAACAAAAAGGTCATCCAGTGGCTTATGTTGGCGATGTTGTGGGAACAGGTTCTTCACGGAAATCGGCAATTAATTCGCTGTTATGGCATATTGGCGAGGATATTCCTTTTGTTCCGAATAAACGGGCAGGTGGTTATATTTTAGGTGGAAAAATTGCCCCGATTTTCTTTAATACAGCCGAAGATTCTGGGGCGTTACCGATAGAATGTGATGTCACTTCTCTGAATACTGGGGATGTGATTACCATTTATCCCTACAAAGGGGAAATTACCAACGAAGCGGGAGACGTTATTTCTACCTTCACATTAAAGCCGGAAACAATATTAGATGAAGTTCGCGCAGGCGGACGAATTCCTCTACTTATTGGACGCAGTTTAACCGATAAAACCCGTGAAGCTTTGGGTTATCAACCCTCTACTTTGTTTACTCGTCCAATCACTCCAGAAGACACCGGAAAAGGCTTCACGCTTGCCCAAAAAATGGTCGGAAAAGCTTGTGCTTTACCCGGAGTTCGTCCGGGAACTTCTTGTGAACCCATGATGACAACTGTCGGTTCTCAAGATACTACTGGGCCGATGACCAGAGATGAGTTAAAAGAACTCGCTTGTTTAGGATTTTCTGCTGATTTAGTGATGCAAAGTTTCTGTCATACTGCGGCTTATCCTAAACCCGTTGACATCAAAACTCACCAACTATTACCCGATTTCTTTGCAACACGAGGCGGGGTTGCATTGCGTCCGGGTGATGGTATTATTCACTCTTGGTTAAACCGAATGTTGTTACCCGATACAGTGGGAACAGGGGGCGATTCTCACACTCGTTTTCCATTAGGAATTTCCTTCCCCGCCGGTTCAGGTTTAGTGGCGTTTGCTGCGGCTTTAGGCGTGATGCCATTAGATATGCCAGAATCGGTTTTAGTGAAGTTTTCCGGCGAATTACAACCCGGTGTAACGCTGCGAGATATTGTGAATGCTATTCCCTGGGTAGCGATGCAACAAGGAAAGTTAACTGTTGGCAAAGAGAACAAACAAAATGTGTTCAACGGCCGTATTATGGAGATGGAAGGCTTACCGGATTTAAAAGTTGAACAAGCTTTTGAATTAACGGATGCGACGGCTGAACGGTCTTGTGCGGGTTCGACGATTAAGTTAGGTGTTGAGACAATTTCTGAATATTTGCGGTCAAATATTGCCTTGATGACGAATATGATTGCACGCGGATATCAGGATAGTAAAACCTTAGCCCGTCGCATTGCAAAAATGGAACAATGGTTAGCCAATCCTCAGTTAATGGAAGCCGACCAAGATGCGGAATATGCGGATATTATCGAAGTCAATTTGAACGACATCAAAGAACCGATTGTTGCTGCACCCAATGACCCGGATAATATTAAGTTAATGTCGGAATGTGCCGGGGATAAAATAGATGAGGTATTCATCGGTTCTTGTATGACGAATATCGGCCATTATCGGGCGGCGGCGAAGGTTTTAGAAGGGGAAAAAGTGAAAGTTCGCCTGTGGGTTTGTCCTCCCACACGTATGGACGAACAACAGTTAAGAAATGAAGGGATTTACGGTGTATTTGCTGCGGCAGGTGCAAGAACAGAAATGCCTGGATGTTCGCTATGTATGGGGAATCAAGCAAGGGTTGAAGATGGGGTAACAGTGTTTTCAACTTCGACTCGAAATTTCAATAATCGCATGGGGAAAGATGCGCGAGTTTATCTCGGTTCGGCGGAATTAGCAGCCGTTTGTGCGGTGTTAGGACGCATTCCAACCGTTGAGGAATACAAGGAAATTATTACCCAGAAACTCGACCCGTTTGCTGCGGATTTATACCGTTATCTCAACTTCAATGAAATTGAAGGGTTTGAAGATGAAGGGCGGGTTATTTCCGTTGAGGATATGCCAAAAATTGACGAGATTCTTGGTATTCCTGCGGGTGCGTTGAAGTAACTTAATTCTCTACCCCCCTTCTCGATCTATAATGGAAGGGGGAGAAAAAAATTATCAGAATTTGATCAACTTGTTTTTAAGTTAACTATTGCTTTTCAGGAATGAACAGTCCCTTTTTTGTGCTAACTCAAATAAGCGTCCCTCATTTTAGGGATAATAAAAAAGGTGAGTATCCGTTAGACTCACCCTCTATTATAGATTATTTAAATTGCGATTAACTTTGAGTAACCGCCTCTTTTTCCTGGGAGGCTAAAAACTTCTCTAACTCGGTTAACGCATCGGCATCAACTTTGGTTTGCATCGGGCAGAATTTCGGCCCACACATTGAACAAAATTCAGCCGTTTTGTAGATATCCGCAGGTAAGGTTTCATCGTGATATTCACGGGCGCGATCTGGATCAAGAGACAGTTCAAACTGACGGTTCCAGTCGAAGTTATAACGGGCTTCAGACAGTTGATCATCGCGATCGCGGGCGCCCGGACGATGACGGGCAATATCAGCAGCATGGGCGGCAATTTTATAGGCAATTAAACCATTGCGAACGTCCTCTGCATCGGGTAAACCGAGGTGTTCTTTTGGCGTCACATAACACAACATTGCGGTACCATACCAACCTGCCATCGCCGCCCCAATAGCAGAGGTAATATGGTCATATCCCGGCGCAATATCGGTTACTAACGGCCCCAAAACATAGAAGGGTGCTTCTGAACATTCCTCCATTTGTTTTTTAACATTAAACTCAATCTGATCCATCGGCACATGACCCGGCCCTTCGACCATCACTTGCACATCATGTTCCCAGGCGCGACGGGTTAATTGTCCGAGGGTTTTCAATTCGGCGAGTTGCGCTTCATCAGAGGCATCATGTTGACAACCCGGACGCAAAGAATCCCCTAAACTAAAGGAAACATCGTATTTTTTGAAGATTTCGATAATATCATCAAAGTGAGTATACAGGGGATTTTGTTTGTGATGGTGCAGCATCCAACGGGCAATAATTCCACCACCGCGAGAAACAATACCCGTAATTCGGTTGCGAACTAAGGGCAAATGTTCAATTAAAATCCCTGCATGAATTGTCATATAATCCACACCTTGTTGGGCGTGTTTTTCGATAATATGCAGGAAATCTTCAGCCGTTAATTTTTCAATGCTACCATGAACACTTTCTAGAGCTTGATAAATAGGAACCGTCCCAATTGGCACCGGAGAAGCGTTAATAATTGCCGTGCGAATCACATCTAAATCTCCCCCGCCTGTAGACAGATCCATCACCGTATCTGCCCCGTATTTTACCGCGAGTTTGAGTTTGTCAACTTCTTGATTAATATCAGAAGAATTCGGCGACGCCCCGATATTTGCATTCACCTTACATTTAGAAGCAATGCCAATACACATCGGCTCTAAATTGGTATGATTAATATTCGCCGGAATAATCATCCGACCCCGGGCAACTTCATCGCGAATCAACTCAACCGGGAGATTTTCCCGCTTGGCGACATAGTGCATTTCTTCAGTTAATACACCTTGACGGGCGTAGTGCATTTGTGAAACATTGGCTTGACCACGCCGCAGATTAACCCATTCTGTACGCATTTTGAATTTCCTCTGATAACAGCTTCCCTACGCCGGTACTAACCGGACTCAGGTTCCAAGGGTGTCGTCTCAGCCTGGACTTCGCAGGCACCCCTAGCTTATTAGGTGTTGATGGTATCACAAATCGGAGCAGTTTGCAGAGGTTAGCACCCAAATGTCAAAAAGTATGGCAAGATGCAATTGATCTGAAAATTTGCTGTAATAATTGACAGATTTGACAAGAATTGCGTCAAACGCTTTTAAGTGTTAGACAGATTTTAGACATTAGAGTAGAAAGCATGGAATTTCGAGTTACAGACACACCCCGCATCGATTGGACAGGAGACGCCCTAGCAATTGGTTTATTTGAACATGAAGTCGAGTTACCGGGTGAATTAGCCCAGTTAGATGAGAAACTCGCAGGCACCTTGAAAGAGTTGATAGAAGAAACAAAATTTGATGGTAAACCTAGCAGCAATGCTTCAACTCGTGTGGGGAGTAATAGCCCCATTCGCAAGGTGATTTTAATCGGTTTGGGTTCATCAGAAAAGTTATCGTTAGATACCTTGCGTTTAGCCGCAGCAACGGCAGGACGTCTCGCAAAAACGATTAAATGTAAAACGCTGGGTTTGAGTTTTCCAACTTGTGAAACAGCCGATACAACCACTCAAGCTTTAGTGGAAGGGGTGGAATTAGCCCTGTATCAAGATAACCGTTTTAAATCAGAAACCGAAGACAAAGGCCCTGCCATTGAACGAGTTGAATTATTAGGTTTAGCCGGAACCGAAGCCGCAATTACTCGCGCTCAACATATCTGTTCTGGGGTGTTTTTAGCCCGTGAATTAGTGGCAGCCCCCGCCAACGAAGTTAACCCAATTACGATGGCAGAAATGGCAGAAGCCTTAGCCTCTGAATATGGGTTTGAGATAGAAATTTTGGAAAAAGAAGACTGTGAAAAGTTAGGAATGGGTGCATTTTTAGGGGTTGCCCAGGCGTCTGATATGCCGCCAAAATTCATTCATTTAACCTACAAACCCGAAGGAACACCGAGGCGTAAATTAGCAATTATTGGCAAAGGATTAACCTTTGATTCCGGTGGATTAAACCTGAAAGTTGGGGCGAGTAGTATTGAAATGATGAAAACCGACATGGGCGGCGCTGGGGCAACCTTTGGGGCGGCTAAGACAATTGGTTTATTAAAACCCGATGTGGAAGTGCATTTTATTAGTGCCGTAACTGAGAATATGATTAGCGGCCGAGCAATGCACCCTGGAGACTTTTTGAAAGCGTCTAATGGCAAAACAATCGAAGTGAATAATACCGATGCAGAAGGCCGTTTAACCCTGGCTGATGCGTTGGTTTTTGCGGATAAATTGGGTGTGGATGCGATGGTCGATTTAGCCACCTTAACGGGCGCTTGTGTGATTGCATTAGGCAATGATATTGCAGGTCTTTGGAGTCCGAATGATGACTTAGCCAGTCAGTTTGAAACTGCCTCTAAATCTACTGGAGAAAAACTCTGGCGGATGCCTATTGAGGAGAAATATTTTGAAGGGTTAAAAGCCGTTCATGCGGATATGAAAAATACCGGGCCAAGACCGGGCGGTTCGATTACAGCCACCCTGTTTTTAAAACAATTTGTCGAGAAAACACCCTGGGCGCATTTAGACGTTGCAGGCCCCGTTTGGACAGATAAAGATAATGGTTATAGCAGCACGGGAGCGACAGGTTTTGGGGTGAGACTTTTGGTGAATTGGGTCTTACAATAACCTGTAAAATTGGGGGTGGGTTCTGCTCACCCTATTTTCACTATTTCTTCTGGAAACTGATGGCTATTTCAAAAAGATTCGGTTTGTTCTTCATAGTCGTAGATGGTCAGACCGAGAATTTTTAGATAGGCGCGATCATCGGAGTTTAATTGGGGCTTGTCTAAAATTTTGTTAATTTGTGCTTGCGTGGCTTGGTATTCAAGTTCATTGGTTATCGGGCGAGGGGGAAATGCGGTAATGAGTTCTAAATAATAAGGGCGGTTGAGTCTTTAAACCACTCGTCATTTTTCCATTTCTCCTTGCTATATTCTGCGTGGGTTAAATATGCTTTGAGTTCCGTCAGGTGTTGCTATTGGCAATGGAAAGAGTTACAATCTCACTGGTAGAAGTTGGTTCGTAGAATGGGTTGACCACTTTCTTGTAAGTCTTCAAGATGAAATGAAATGGCTTCTGTGAATCAATTGTAATACTTCTTCTTTGCTTTCTCCTACAGCAACACATCCGGGTAAATCTGGAACATAAGCAGAATAATTTTCATTGGCTTTCTCAATCACAATTGCATAACGCATTTTTTTCTCCTACTCATGCTTACATTATCTATCAATGTATGCGATAAGACGATAGCGGTGTATTATAAACAAAAAAAATGCCACGCCCCCCTCGTCAATTTCATCCTAATTTTTCATATCACATTACGACCCGTTGCAATAATCGGGAATTTCGGCTAACGCGCATCGAATGCCGTCAGGTATTGCTATTTGCCATTGAAAAAGCATTAAACAAGTATCAGTTTAAGCTCTATGGGTTGTGTATTATGAGTAATCATGTGCATTATCTGATCGAACCCCAAGAACCGGAGGATGTGCCGAAAATTATGCACTTTCTCAATTGGTACACGGCGATGTGTTTTAATCGAATGCTCAACCGGACGGGGCATTTTTGGGAGAAACGCTATCATAGTACGGGGTTTGCGAATACCGATAAACAAAGGGCTTTGAATACCTTACGATATATTCACGGCAACCCAAAGGCGGCGGCAATACAGCAAGGGTTTTTCTATGATTTTAGCAATTACGGGGTATATGACCGTCTGGGGGACGATGGCTTAACAACTTGGCATCCGGCGTTTTTGGCGTTGGGACATTCGTTGGAGGAATGTGCCGAAAAATATCGTCAGTTTTGCAAGCGATATAAACCGAAGCCAAAACCTGAACGGCGAAATCACTGGGGAAAAAATATATTGGTCGGTCTGAAGAAAAAACGCCAAAGTGCATCACCAGGACAGATGCGGTTGCCGTGGGATGAGTGGGAGGCGATGAACCACCAAGTCAAAGCGGTTGCAGAAAAATTTGTTCTGGCTAATTGCTACAACCCAAAGGTGGCCGGGGAAATTCTGCGGCGCACTGAGGTGTAGTACGAATCAGACGCAGCCCAAGCCCGATCAATCCCGAGCGTGCCAGTGCCAGGTAAGCCAACACCAGAACCCGCAAGACTTCGACGAAAACAACGGTGTAATGATTCTTAAAAAAATCTTGTATCCCTTATATGTTACAGTCTACAAGTCTGGATGCGAGAGAAGAGAAAACAACACACTATCTCCATAAATTCTCCACAACAAGTGGGCCCAAGGGAGGTGGGCTTGGGGAGCTTTAGTGCTTTCCATAACCAGGTCCTCGCTTCCTATCCATTTTCCGTCTTTTCGCCATTCCACTTGGTCACTCAACTTGTAGTACGCTTTCTTTGCAGCATCGTAATCTTCTCCATAGTCTAGCTTACCACCCACATCGATCCAAATTTGCTTCTGCACACTAAAACCGAATTTTCCCTTGCTGTATTTGACCCAAAGCCGATCAATCACTCGCAAATCAGCACAGGGAAAGTTTTTGAGACCCCATATTGAGAATCCACCCATAACCCGATACATGACTTCAAAAGTTTCCTCGTCAGCTTCTTTCCACTGCCCCGTTTGTAGATAGTATGCCAGCTTGAAATAGAAGGGCTGTTTACTGATGGCATAGTCGCGATCTGTCTCATCAAGGATTTCTAGGGGTTGATTGCTAACAGTTAAAAATGCTTTCTTCGCTTCAGGGTTGACAAATCCTTCCTGACAAAAATCCCACGCCAACAATAATTTTTCTAAATTTGGTTCTTGCAAAATAGCATTCACCAACTCACTCGCATCCGTCTGCGCCGCATATAGCCGCATGGTTTCCGCCCACCAGGAGAGCTTTTTCGGGTTATCCAATGCTTCCCGAAAAATCTTTTCTTGCTTCGTTTCTTTGACCTCTACCGCAGCCAAATATTCCTGAAAACTCAGGTGGGCAAATTCATAATCTCCCTCTCGTTCTTTGGCAATTAGCGCATCCACCGCCTGCAACTGCTTCAAAAACTCCAATGGTTGCGGAGGATTAGGTAATTTCCCTAAATGCTCCCCAAACAGCGTTTCAACTTCCTCTAGCTGGAACTGGCGGGTTTGTCGCCCCATCAACTCCAACGCCAAGGGCTGCAAAACCGAGAACTTCTCCCGAATGGTGAGCGGACTTTGTATCCCCTTCGCTTCCTGACGTTTACCCAACATCACCTCACAAATGCTCTGATAGAGTTCCACCCGTTTGAGGGGAATACTTTGGTTTTGTTGGTGTACCCTAGCTATTAGCGTTAACAGCAGGGGGTTCGATGCCAAATCCTGTAACGCCTGGTGTTGATTAATTTGCTTGAGTAAATCCTGAGCATTCCGAGAAGCGGCTTCTTTTGTGGCTAAGTCATCCTCACCCATTCGCCGAGTCCGTTCTACCTCTTGATACCAGTTGTTCACAAACTTTTCAATTTCTTCTGAACTTAGGGGTTCGACTTCCAACACTTGCACCGCTTGTTTCAGTTGCGCCTCCTCGTAGCCTAAACGCCGCGAAGTCAAGATAAAGGGTGTCTCTGGATAGTCGGACATTTGCTGATCAACCCACTGACTCACCGCCTGTCGATGGGTCATATTTGCCACCTCATCCAACCCATCCAACAACACCAAACATTTCCCTTTCCGCAACTGTTGTGTAAACCAATTTTTCGGCAATTTAAGCGGATCAACTCGTTGTAAATTCTGCACCCATTGGGTCAACAATTCCGCTAAAGAGATTTCTGGCTTTGTTAAAATTTCCTCGTAAATATCCCGCAAATACAACAATACAGGCAAATATTGCGGCGCTTTCGGGTGTAAAGGGCGAGGGTTGCGGGAAGCATACATCAATGCTAAATAGCGCATTAAGGTTGTTTTTCCTGACCCGGGCGCACCCAAAATAGCCAACCGTCGAAATTCTGGGTATTTCGGCATCAACGCTAAATAATGCCCGATTTCCTTATCCTTGAAGTCTTGCGTTAAATCTTCTCCATCCCGCTTTTTCAATAAATTGGGCGACACTTGCACCAAATTTCGGGGCGATAAATGCACCGCCACAAAAATATTTTGCAACGACAACACTTTATCGAGGGTAATCCCTCTAGTTTCAAATTCCCGGCACAAAATATCCAGTCGTTTGTAATATTTTCCCGTAAAATTAAACGAGATTGCCCACCAAAGTTGAATCGCCCATTCTTTAACAATATTACCCAAGCGATAAATAAGCTGAAAAAACCACTGCGCCGACTTTTTGCCCAGTTTTTCTGCTTCCTGTTCCGCCTCCGCCATGAGACTTTTACTGTAAGATCCCCACAGCAATGTCGCCCCGGTTAAGAACGCAGAAGCGATCGCAGCCCCAAATTTTTGACTGCTCGCGAGAAAAAACGTTAATCCACTTGTACCAACGAGGGGAGACCACTGGACGAGATTTTGCTGCCATTTCGGAATCGATTTCGGCTTTGCCATTGTTCCAGACTCAACACCAATTTTACATACAAATTAGTTTAGCTCATCTGGCTTGGTTAGCACTTCAGATTCAACTTAATCTTAATGCTTGGATTGATGACATCAAAAGGGAAAAATAACGATATTGTGTTTGCTCATACTCGCACCACTTAGATCAGATCAGCTAGAATAGGTTCACCGCGATCGCGCAACACTTCAATATGAATTAGACTAAGAGTTAACCCAAAAATCACCATGATTGCTATAATATCTGGTCATAATATTAGTCCCGAAGAATATCTAGAACAGGAACGTCATAGCCCCATCAAACATGAATATATTGCGGGTGATATTTACGCGATGGCGGGGACAAGCAAAGCCCATAATATGATTAGTGGTAATCTTTATCTGCTGTTGCGTAGCGCCCTTAAAACCTCTCCCTGTCGCACCTACTTTGCAGATCTCAAGGTAAGAATTGATGAAGGACAACGCTTTTTCTATCCTGATTTACTGGTGACTTGTGATCCCAATGATGATCAAAATCTTGTCTATGTGGATAACCCTCAAGTGATTATCGAAGTTTTATCAGAATCTACAGAATCTTTTGAACGGGGTAAAAAGTTTCTATTTTATCGGACAATTCCAAGTTTAAAAGATTATCTTATCGTCAGTTCTCAGGACTATTTAGTAGAAATATTTCACCGCATTGAGGGCGAACGTTGGGTTTTAGAAACCTATCAAGGATTAGAAGCGATCGCATCTATTGAAAGCCTTAATCTAAAAGCACCTCTCTCAGAAATTTACGCCACCCTAGACTTAACACCCCCAGAAAACCCCGCCTCTTAAGTTAGCAAAAAACCCGAGTTTCTGGTATAAAGAGGATCAGCGTCTATTAACTATCTTTTAGAGCGGGTTTGTATAAATGATTAGCTTAATCCAATTTTTGTGAAACCCGACGAAAAGGGGTGAACTCGCCCAACCCTTACGAGAATTGGGAATTAATCCCGATACAATTTAGGAAATGCTATAGTTTGAAAAAGCCACAATCGGAGAAATAGCAAGCATGACAATTGCTCATCCGAATGAACTGAATATTACCTCACTGCCGGATCATACTCAACTCCCAGAGTCCGATGGTACCTTCGTGAAAAACTTTCAAGAACATCCCCAAAGTATCCTGTTAACAGACTCTATAAAACCCGCCCTCGATCAACTTCATCCTAATGGACGATACGCCATCGGTCAAGATTGTGGTATCTATTGGCGGTTAACAGAACCCCCGGAACGCGGAGCCGAAGCCCCCGACTGGTTTTATGTACCTCATGTCCAGCCGTTAATTAATGGAGAGGTGAGACGTTCCTATGTATTATGGCAAGAATATATTGCGCCATTGATAGTATTAGAATTTGTTTCGGGTTCGGGTTCAGAAGAACGAGATCAAACCCCACCCCCATCTTTAAACCCAGATAATGGCAGAAAAGCCGGGAAATTTTGGGTGTATGAACAAGGTATCCGAGTTCCTTATTATGGAATTTATGAAGTGAAAAAAGCCTCGATAGAAATGTATCATCTCGTCGAAAATCATTATGAACAATTAGAACCCAATGAACGCAATCACTATGCAATTCCTCAAATGGGAGTAGAATTAGGCATCTGGCAAGGGCGTTATAATAATAGGTCATTACCCTGGTTGCGCTGGTGGGATAGTCAAGGGAATTTATTATTAACAGGAGAAGAACGAGCAGAAAACGAACGACAACGGGCGGAAACTGAATATCAACGGGCGGAAACCGAATATCAACGTGCGGAAACTGAATATCAACGTGCGGAAACCGAACGACAACGTGCGGAACGACTCGCACAACGGTTAAGAGAAATGGGAATAAACCCGGATGAATTATAGTTAAAAATCATGGCATTATTAATGAAAACTCTAAAACTTTTGCCGATTTTCTTCAGCGTTTTTTCCAGTCAGGCGATCGCGCAAATTACCCCCGATCAAAGCTTACCCAATAATACTATTGTCACCCCGGAAGGCAATATTTTTAGAATCGAGGGGGGAAGCCAAGCCGGGGGAAACTTATTCCATAGTTTTCAAGACTTTTCGATTCAAACCGGAAGTGCTGTTTTCTTTAACAATGCTACAAATATTCAAAATATTATTAGTCGAGTCACAGGCGGAAACCTATCTTTAATCGACGGTTTAATCCAAGCCAACGGTACTGCCAACCTATTTTTACTCAATCCCAGTGGTATTTTATTCGGGCCTAACGCTCAACTGAATATCGGTGGTTCATTTGTCAGCAGTACCGCCGATAATTTAATCTTTAATGATGGTACTGTATTCAGTGCTTTTCAATCTCAAAACCCCCCGTTACTGAGTGTAAATGTTCCGATAGGTTTACAATTGGGAAACAATCCCGGCATCATTGCAAACCGTTCCCAAGCCGTTGGTATTGGTTTAGATTTTAACCCCGCCCCCACAGGCTTACAAGTTCAACCCGGACAAAGAATCATATTAGTCGGTGGAAACCTCGAACTCGATGGGGGAAATTTAACCGCTTTTGGAGGTCAAATTGAACTCGGAACCGTTCAAAATGGAGTGTGGCAACTCGGACGAGGCACCTCAGACCGGGCCGCCGCTTCAGGACGAATTTTGCTGTCTAATAATAGCCAAGTGACAACCAGTGGTTTAGGAGGGGGTTCAATACAGCTACAAAGTGGAAACGTCACCCTAACAGGGGGTTCAAGACTCGCCGCCAATACATTGGGAGATATTGATGGGGGCGGAATTAAAATTCAAGCCTCTGACATTAACATTCAAAATCAAGCCGCTTTGTCTGCTTCCACCTTTTTAGGAACAGGTACAGGAGGCGGAATTACCCTGAATGCAGACACCGTAAGCATTACCGGAACAGCCCCTTTTCAATTTGTAGCTCAACTGTTAGCATTAGCTGACCCCGAACAAGCCGCCTCTGTGACATTTGACCCGTTAAACCCCCAAGATGGTTTATTTAGCCTCAGTGGAGGCCCAGGAGATGCCGGAAATATTATGATTAACGCCAATCAACTGATTGTCAGAAACGGTGGCGGAATTTTAACCACCGCTTTAGGCCCAGGTGATGGCGGAAATATAACCTTCAATCTACAATCGGCTGAACTCAGCAAAGGTTCTCTGATTGTAACGGGAACTGCCGCCGCAGGTAACGCAGGTCATGTAGAAATTAACACCCGTGAACTCCGAATTATTGAAGGAACATCACTCAGTACCACACCCGTTAATTTCACCGAAAGAGGTCGAGGCGGGAACGTTACAGTCAATGCAGATGTCGTCGAACTCAGTGGTACACCCGACGGTGCCTTAGTTCCGGCAGGCATTTTTACCGCAACGCTCGGGTTAGGCGATGCCGGAGATTTAACCATTAATACTCAACAACTACGAGTCACAGACGGCGCCCAAGTTTCCAGTTCCGCATCCGGCGCAGGACAAGGGGGAAACCTGACGGTGAATGCCACAGACATTGAATTAGTGGGAATCTCTCCCGATGGTCGGTTTATCACAGGTTTATTAACCTCATCATCACTGTTAACAGTACAAGGACAGCAAGGATCGGCCTCTGCTGGCGATTTAACCGTGAATACTCAACGGTTAGTGGTGCGAGATGGAGGACAAATTTCTGCGGCCACAGGCGGCTCAGGAGCAGCCGGAAATTTAACAATAAACGCTTCTGAGTCGATTGATGTGATTGGAACAACCACAAACGCTGACCCAACGGTTGAATCGGTGTCTTTTGGCATCGTGGGTGATGGGATTATTCCCAGTGCAATTGAATCCAATACCAGTGGTGAGGGGACTGCGGGGAATTTAAACATTACAACAAATCGCCTAACCATTCGAGAGGGGGCAGAGGTCGGTGTGCGGGGGACTCGTCAGGGGTCGGCAGGTAACTTAAATATTAACGCTCAATCGATTGTTTTAGATAATCAAGGGGCGATTAGTGGGGCGACGGTTGCCGGAAGCCAGGGAAACGTAACCTTACAAACTCAAACCCTAGAATTGCGGGGAGAAAGTCGGATTACAACCAATTCAGGAACAGCCGATGGGGGAAATATTACGATTAATACGCGGACGTTGATTGCCCTTGATAATAGCGATATTACCGCCAATGCTCAACAAGGACGTGGGGGGGCGGTGCGGATTAACGCTCAAGGCGTGTTTGGGACAGAGTTTCGCCAAGAGACAACCTCTCGCAGTGATATTACCGCAACCAGTGAGTTAGGGGCAGAATTTAGCGGCGTTGTGGAGATTAATCGCCCGGAAACTGACCCGAATTCGGCTTTAGCAGAGTTACCGACTACTATTGTTGATCCTAGCACGTTAGTGGTTGCAGGTTGTGCCAGTTTTGCAGGTAGTGAATTTATTATTACAGGGCGGGGCGGTTTACCTCCGAGTCCAACGGATTCTCTCAGTAGTGATGCTGTGATTGTCAATTGGATTGATGCGGTGATTCGTCCGGATTTGAACCCTCAATCCGTTGTGATGCCAAAGCGCCGACAACCCCTAGAAAGTTCCACTCCTCAGCCAACTCCTTTGATTGAAGCCCAGGGCTGGATTGTTCGTCCCAATGGTAGCGTTGAACTGGTCGTCACTCCTCCTCATGTTACGCCTAATGCTTCCGGGTGGCAACCTGTCCCTTGTCAGGGGGTCACAGAGGCAAGAGGGAACGGGAAATAATGAACAGATAGAATTTTTAGCCATTATTGTTTATCATAAAGTCGTTTAATTCTTGTGTTCAGCAGCGATGCGTTCATTCTGACTTTTTGGTCTAGCGTTTTGCTTTTTTGTTGCTATCGTTTATTTATTCTTGAGATTACTGGCGATATTTTACGTCGAGCTTTAGAAAAAAATGCGGCTTATTTTAAGCAGGTTGATCCGGAGAATCTTCCCCGTTCTCCCCGTGAAATTGTGACGGAAAATATTCAAGATTATAACTGGGTATTGATCAAGGAATTGACTATACTATCGATATTACTCAACCCGTTGGTCAGCCAGTGACTCGACTTCTCCTTCAAGGTAAAACTGTAGAACCGGAACAATATTTAACAATAGTATTAAATAATGATCGCGCTCTCGGAGGAGGGGGATTTTCTATGTTTGCAGAATTATACCGAATATTTATAAATACTACTTTTGATAGATACGGAATCTTACGCAGATCTTTAATTTGTAGTGATACATCCAAAAAACTCAGTAGAAGACACGAGCCATAAGATCAATCTGGCTTAAGAGGGTGAAATATTGCCAAAATAATAAAATGTCTATACAATAGGAGTTAGGAGAACAAAGTTCCCAATTTGGGGCTATTGTCTCCCAATAAGCTTGAAAAGCTAAATTTATAGGCTTTTTCAGAATTAAACCGGAACAAAATATGAGCATTTGGAGGGGCTACGATGGAACTCAATGATTTTGTGTATTCGGGCTACAGATATAGAGGGAAAGCCACAATAGAAAATATAGCTTTTGATGCTAAACTGCAACAATTTGCTCAAAGGATTAATATTATTGCTGGCTTACACACAGGCGGAAAGTTATCTTCTCAAGAATCCTATGAACGCATCAAATCGTCATGGAAAGAAGTTGAAGAAGCTCGCAAAATCTTGGGAATTAGCAAAAGTCATTAAGATTTTTAACCGAATCAAGCTATCCCAAAAAACTAGAGGGCGGCTGTCCGCTCTCTTTAATTATTTTAAAGTTTTTTTCAAATCATAATTCTGTTAAGATCAAAAACTTCAATCTAGGGGCAGGTGCCAGCAAAATAGATGTTTCCCACCCAAAGGCTGTATAAATCCCTCAGAGGCAGCCAGGAACAGGCAAAACGAATAACTGTAAAGGGTGTTGAATTTAATGTAAAAATTTTGTAAAGATCCCCCATTACAGTAGTTTTACAGAGAAAGGGTAGACTAAACTAGGGGAGGCAAACCTCAAAACCTCCGTGTTTTCAGCATTGAATAAGGTAGACTCTATGCAAATTCAATCATCCGCCCAATGAAAGATGTCAATCTCAGTTATCGTTTTTAGTCTTGAGAGATGACAATTGTGTCTAATTTTGTGAAAATAAGCGATATTAAGTTCAGAATTGATATTAACTTTGTCGCTCTGATCCCCTCTCTACCCACTTGTTATGTCCTCAGTTAAACAGCAGGCTGTTAAAGGCACAATCTGGACATTAGTCGGTTATGGTGGAAGTCAGGTTCTTCGTCTCGGTAGTAACCTGATTCTCACTCGCCTATTAGTTCCAGAATTGTTTGGATTGATGGCACTGGTCAACACCTTTATTATGGGTGTAGCCTTATTTTCAGACATTGGAATTCAACCTAGTATTGTCCGTAGCTCACGGTGGAATGATCGCGTTTTTCTCAATACCGCCTGGACACTACAAGTCCTCCGCTCTGGCTGGATTTGGATAGGATGTATGCTCCTGTCTTGGCCAGTCTCTCGGTTTTATGATGATTCTCGGTTGCTTTGGTTACTTCCAGTTGTTGCTTTAACAGTATTTATTAATGGATTTGCTTCGACTTCGATTGCAACTCTTAACCGTAAACTAGAG
This sequence comes from Limnoraphis sp., assembly GCA_050485465.1. Lineage (GTDB taxonomy): Bacteria > Cyanobacteriota > Cyanobacteriia > Cyanobacteriales > Microcoleaceae > Capilliphycus. The sequence continues at coordinate 47,869 of JBJHBL010000015.1, forward strand.
ATTGGGAAGCTAACAATACTTGAGTTTGGAACTCAGATTATTTCTCTTGTTATTACAGTGATTTGGGCTTCTATTACCCCGACAGTTTGGGCTTTAGTAGGAGGAAATCTTGTAGCTAGTATTGTTAAAACAGTATGGAGTCATTATTTAGAGCGAGAAAGTTTTAATTGGTTTGCGTGGGAAAAAGAAGCGTTCAAAGAAATTCTGAGCTTTGGAAGCTGGATTTTTGTCTCAACCATGATGACCTTTTTAGCTTCGCAAGCTGACCGATTAATTTTAGGACGCTTGTTTACCCTTGAGTTACTCGGAATTTATACAATTGCTTTTACCTTTGCTGATTTACCAGGACAAGTGATTAATCGAATTACTCACCAAGTCATGTTTCCAGTCCTTTCTAAATATGCAGATTTAGATCGAGCCAGTTTGCGGGCTAAGATTTTAAGTAAACGTAAATTTTTATTAATAGGGCTTGCTGTTATGGTTGTAGCTCTTGCTACTTTTGGAGATGTCATCATTAATATCCTTTATGATCAACGATATCAGCAAGCCGGATGGATGTTGCCTATATTAGCGGTTGGACTCTGGCCGATGCTCTTGTCAGCCACCATTGATCGCGTACTATATGCCATTGGAAATCCTAAATTTGTGGCGTTAGGGAACTTCCTGAAATTTTTGTATATGATTATACTCCTCCCCGTTGGATATCAACTGTTTGGAGTAGTGGGTGCAATTACTGTCGTTGCTTTCAACGACTTACCAACCTATGCTGCGGTTAGTTTTGGGCTGTGGCGAGAAAAGCTGACGGGTTTTAGGCAAGATCTACAAGCGACTATTCTCATGTTAGGTTTGCTATTTATTGTTGGCTTCGGTCGGTATTATTTAGGTTTTGGATTGCCTATTGAGGGTGCATTATAAATGAGAATTTGTTCATCAATTTTTAACCGTCACGAAAAACTTCAGTTAGATCGCCGACTCAATCTCCTGATTTATCTCAATAAAGATTGGAAAGAAGACTATGGCGGTTATTTTGAAATGTGGAATACAGAAATGACTCGTTGTGAGAAAAAAGTCCTTCCCATCTTCAATCGCTGTGTAATTTTTAGTACCACCGATTTTTCCTACCACGGACATCCCGAACCCTTGACCTGCCCAGAAGGATGGACGCGAAAATCTTTAGCCCTGTATTACTATAGCAATGGAAGACCAGCAGAGGAGATTTCCGGCGATCATTCCACCCTGTTTAAAGCCCGACCTCAAGAAAATTTCACGGGCAAATCTTTTTCTGAGAAAAATAGTGTCAAGACCCTAGTGAAAAAGCTAGTTCCTCCTATCGTATTTGAGATGGGGAACTTTCTCGGTAATAGACATTCATCAAAAAAATAATTAAAATGTAGATCAGAGTAAATCTCAACTCTAAACAATGACTCCTCAAGCTCAACTTGTACTCCTGATCTGGCTACCGATTGTTCTGGGTTTATTTAAGTATTTCCCCGCTCGGAAAGCCCTCGTAATCAGTTTTATCACCGCCTGGTTATTTTTGCCTCAAAGAGTGGTTTTTATCTTTCCCGGTCTTCCTAACTATGATCGGACATCAGCAACTTGCTATAGCATTTTGCTCGCTACTTTTCTCTTTGATGCTAAACGCTTTGGTTCATTCAAGTTCGGCTGGCTAGATATCCCCATGTTGGTTTGGTGTATCTGCCCGATGATTTCATCCCTAAGCAATGATTTAGGCGCCTACGATGGATTCTCAGCCATTTTAGATCGAGTCATGCAGTATGGGATTCCCTATTTTCTGGGTCGCATCTACCTCAATGACCTTCTAGGACTTCGCGAGCTTGCGATGGGAATCTTTGTGAGTGGGTTGATTTATGCTCCTCTGTGTTTGATTGAGACGGTGATCAGTCCTCAGTTACACCGGATGATTTACGGCTATCATGGAATTCACGAATTTGGTCAATCTGTTCGCTTGGGAGGCTACCGACCGAATGTTTTTATGATACACGGCTTGAGCGTGGGAGTGTGGATGATGTCGGCTTTGCTTACGGCAATTTGGCTGTGGCAATCGGGCCTGCTCAAAACGTTTCGGAATGTTCCTATGAATGTGATAGTTGGTGGACTGTTTGTGACTCATCTTCTGGTTCGCTCAACTGGTGCCTATCTGTATATGTTATACGGCCTGGTGATTTTGCTAACCGCTAAGTCGTTGAGAAGTTCATTCCCCCTACTTTTTTTAATCTCTTTTTTATCGTTATATTTATATTTAGGAGCAACCGGAAACTTTACCGGAGAGAAGGCTGATCAAATTGTTACTGTAGCTTCAGATATTGCAGGCACAGATCGCGCTCAGTCCCTTGAATTTAGATTTTATCACGAGGAGTTACTGGTCGAAAAAGCCTTAGAGCGACCGATATTTGGCTGGGGAGGCTGGGGAAGAAATCGTGTGTTCGATTACAACTGGGCTGGTGAATTAGTCGATATTTCAATTACCGATAGTTTATGGATTATTGCCTATGGTGTTAATGGAATAGTCGGTTTGAGTGCTATTTTTGGAGCGGTATTTCTGCCCGCTTTGGGTTTTATATTCCGTTACCCCGCTCGCACTTGGCTCACACCCAAAGTAGGCCCTGCTGCTGTAATTGTCGTAATTACAATTCTATATGCACTTGATTGCACCTTGAACAATCAGTTTAATCCAGTTTTTACATTAGCCAGTGGAGGGATCGCCGGGCTATGTCTCAAAGCACCTGAACCGACTCGACTCGTTAAACCCATGAAACGAACTCGTAGACTTCCTGCGGTTCGCTCTTAGAGCTTAAATTGACGATAATCCCGACAAGAATTCAAGTTTTCAATTGGGAATAGCCAACATCATATTTTTTCACTAGGAATCAATCAATGTTTAATAAAAAGAATTATTTGATATTATTTTTTGTGGTGGGACTGATTTTATTTTCGACATTATTCCCCAAATTATATGATCAAGCTAATGCTTGGTTCTCTCCAAATCAACCTTTGATGACCCTCAGTCAAAACCCCAAGATGAATGTGAATTCTCCTTTGGGAACCAATTTGAACGGTATATCCTATTGGTCTTCTCAATTCCCGTTTATCGATTATTTTAAGTCTTCAAAAAATTGGATTACTCAATGTGAAAAATCTGATCCCGGTTGTCAAGGAGAATGGGACACCGAAGAAAGCGATCTCTTAGACTTGGATGAAAATGGCTGGGTGAAATCTTTACCCTCTCCTGATGCCCCTCCAAAATATACTCGTGTCAGCACTTTATTGTTAAGAGACTTATCGAAGAATGATCCTTCAGCTCAGTATATTGTTTTATATGAAGGAGAAGGAGAGATCAAATATGGTTTCTCTGCTCAGAAAAATCAAGCAGCTTCCACTCCAGGTCGAGATGTGATAGATGTCGATCCATCACGTTCAGGTGGAATATTCATCACTATCCTAGCAACCGATCCTAATAAGACTGGAAACTACATTAGAAATATCAGAGTTATTAAAGCGGAATACGAAACCCTTTATCAAAAAGGAGAAATTTTTAATCCCGAGTTTATCGAGAAAATTCAAACCTTTAAAGCACTCCGCTTTATGGATTGGATGGGAACGAATCACTCTCAACAAAAAGAGTGGAAAAATAGACCAACCCCTCAAATGGTGGCTTATACTCGCAAGGGAGTCCCCGCCGAGGTGATGGTCGCTTTATCTAATAAAATTCAAGCTGATCCTTGGTTTAATATGCCTCATAAAGCAACGGATGAGTATATGAAAAACTTTGCTCGCTTAGTGCGAGATAATTTAAGTAAAGATTTACAGGTTTATGTTGAGTTTTCTAATGAGGTTTGGAACTGGCAATTTCAACAAACTCATTATGCGCTCGAAGAAGGTCAAAAGCGTTGGGGAAAGGATAAAGGAGATGCTTTTCGACAATGGTATGGAATGCGTTCGGCTCAAATGTGTGATATTTGGAAACAGACTTTTGGTAATGAAAAAGATCGGGTGATTTGTGTGATCGGAACTCAAGCCGCTTGGAAAGGCTCGGAACAGGATATACTAGAGTGTCCTTATTGGGTTGCTGAAGGAAACAAACCTTGTTATCAGCATGGCATTGATGTCTATACGATCGCAGGATATTTTGGGGGTTATTTGGGGGACCCGGAGAATGTGACTCAAATTGAATCTTGGTTAAAGGATGGAGATGGCGGCTTCAATAAAGCCTTTCAACAACTGAAAACAGGAACTTTGCTCGACAAAAGTGGAAATGATAGTTTACCTGCTGTCAAAGAAGAATTTTTGTATCATGCTCAAGTGGCTCAAGAAAAAGGGTTAAAGTTAGTGGCTTATGAAGGAGGTCAACACATTGTCGGTAAACAAGATGTGGTGAATAATGATAAGCTCACTAACTTTTTTATTGAACTCAACCGTCACCCCCAAATGTACGATCTCTACACTCAACTGCTTGAAGATTGGCAACAAGCCGGAGGAACTTTATTCATGCACTTTGCTGATATTGGTAGACCGAGTAAATGGGGAAGTTGGGGTGCTTTAGAATATCAGAGTCAGGAAAGTTCTCCCAAATATAAAGCCTTAATGGATTTTATTAATAGTCATTCCTGTTGGTGGGAGAACTGTCGCTCTTAAGGGTCAATCAATTCATCAATACTCAAATTTTGGTCTTAAAGACCCTGAATCAACATCAAGATTTCTCTGTTCTCAGGTTTTGAAAGGAGTAAAAAAATACGCTATTGCGAATTGAATCCAACAGAAAACGAGGCGGATCAAGAATCGGTTTCCGTTCTAGGGTTCGCCGCCAACCCCACAGGGTTAAACTGAAAATCCACGCCCCATCGACCAGCGCCGCATAGAACCATCCGTAATTCTTCACATAGTAGCGGTGTCGAGCATCAAACCAGTATTGGGGACGACGCTTGGGGGTAATTTTCGTGTCTGTAATCCCCGAACTCTGCCCAACTAAATGAACCACCCGACTTTTGGGTTCATACCAACAACTCCAGCCTGCTCGTTTGGCTTGCAGACAAAAATCTTCATCTTCGTAGTAGAGGAAATATCCTTCATCAAGTAAACCTGCTTGTTCAAAGACTTCTCGCCGTACCATCATACTCGCCCCCGCTAGCCAGTCTGTGGCGCAAGGGCAGTCTGACACCGGAGGAGCAACGACCCACCGAGATAAGAGTTTAGAGATAATTCCCATTCGCAAGGCTGTGTCAAATTGACTCATTAAGGTTTGGAAACGAAAGGCTGAACGCTGGGGAGTTCCATCGGGATATTCTAAGCGACTCCCAACAATTCCCACTTGGGGATGAGTCTGAAGAAACTCGATTAAAGGCTGCATGGCTCCGGGGCGAACTTCTGTATCGGGGTTGAGGAGCCAGACAAAATCAGGGGGTTCAGCAGATTGTAACGCAGGACGAATCCCTGCATTGTTCCCAAAGGCATATCCGCCGTTATGATCGAGGGCTAATAGGGAAGCCCATTTTCCCCATGCTTGTGTTTCAATTGCCGCTTGAATTTGATCTTTTGAACCGTCGCCTGAACAGTTATCTACCGCTACAACCTTAATATTAGTATTGGGGTGAGATTCAACTTCAGGAATGAGCGATCGCAAACAGTTAATGGTCAGTTGAGGTGTACGATAATTGAGAATGACAACCAGGATATTCATACAACTGTTTCAAAAACGATTGTTTAACTATTCAGCCGTTTGAAGATCGGCCTTTTTGCTGCGAAGAATTTTAGCAGGAATCCCCACGACTGTTGCACCCGCAGGCACATCAGCCAGTACCACTGCATTTGCACCAATACAAACATCATCACCAATTGTTATGCCACCCAGAATTTTTGCACCTGCACCAATATTGACTCGCTTCCCTAATTTGGGGGCTTCAAAAGGACGATCAAGATGGCGATTTCCAATGGTTACACCTTGACGAATAATGCAGTCATCCCCAATTTTACTATACCCATGAATCACAATTGCACTTTGATGTTCAATAATGACACGCCGACCCAGTTCTACGGTGTAGGGTAATTCAATGCCATAAACATTGCGAACATGGCGATACAGAGAACGATAAAGAATGCTTAAAGGCCCTCGTAATAAATTTAACTTCACCTGCATTCGCCACTGTCCAAACCGGGCTACCGCTACCGCTCGAAATCCAGGTCTTGTCCAATCTCGCTCGTGAGCGTTCCAATCTTCACGAATTTGTTCCCAAAACCCCAGAGTTTGTGTAGAAGTTGAGTCTTTTGATGCTTCAGAAGTTGAGGTTGAGTTTGAATTTAACTCTTGAGATTTAACCATAATTGTTATTGAGATTGTGATAAAATTATAAACTCATCTATGTACAGATGCAATCTCTTTCAAATTCATTGAATCTCACTTGACCTGACTTCTAATGATAGGTAAAGTCAAGGGGCATAACGAGTTGGAGAGATTGACTCTCTGGACTCGCATTACTTCAAGGGTGAGTTGGCTCGATTTCCGAAATCCACGCACCTATTATACTCTACCTCTTTTAAGACTGTCCATAACTGAATCTGCAATTGTTCCGATCTTCTTCTGGGGTAGATCCTCTACGATACAACTTAAAATTAACCCCATCTCCAAAATTTTTGATTCAAATTTATTGACGATGCGATATAATATGTTAACCTAAGAGTTGGTCGAGCATTTTTAAACTTATTGAGTTATGGACTCAGAAAGGAAACCCTAAACTTGACCCAGAACCGATTAAACGTTTAGAAACCATCTTTGATCAAGATTGAGCCGATCTGGGTTTGGGGTTTGGAATAAAACTCAATTTTCACAACCACAAAAGTGTTGTAACTTATCGTTCCTTCAACTGGATTAAACCTTCTGCAATTCATTCTCATCAATAAAATCAGGAATTTGGTTATGCAACCTCTTAATGTCGGTTACTATTCGGCTAAAAACTACTTAGATAAAAATACATTTTCGGGAACACTTTATCATATGTACAAGGCTTTAAGTCGTCAGAATGTTAATCTGATTAATTTAGGTAATCCCAGTAAACCTTCTTGGTTGGATAAGCCTTTAAAACTTGTTAGTAAAGCAAGCTCTTTGTTCAATAAAAAAGACTCCTATCCTAATTTATTATACGAAAAATTAAATGATGATGTTCAAAAACAACTCAGCAGAAAAAAGTGTGATTTAATTTTTTCTCCCGTATCTTCTAAAGAATTAAGCTTTTTAGAAACTAAATTGCCTATTGTTTATTTATCAGATGCTACACCCAATCTAATTAAAGAAACTTACAAAATATACTCTAGTGAGGAAGACTTTATTCTCGCTTCAAAACGGGAAAAAACAGCTATTTCAAAAGCAACGAAGGTAGTTTATTCCTCACAATGGGCTGCAAATTCTGCTATTAATGATTATCAGGCAGAACCTAGTAAAATTGAAGTTATACCCTTCGGAGCTAATATTGATACAGTACCAGAAGCAAACGAAACCCTAAGAAAATGTCAACAAGTCTCAACCTGTCGGCTCTTGTTTATTGGGAAAGATTGGGAAAGAAAGGGAGGAAATATTGCTTATCAAACTCTGCTATCTCTACTAGATTTAGGAGTAGATGCAGAACTTCTAATGATTGGTTGTGTTCCGCCATCAGAATTTCAACACGAAAAACTTCAAGTCATTCCTTTTTTAAATAAAAATATTCCCAAAGAACAAGAACAGTTTAACCAATTACTTCTCAATTCTCATTTTCTCATTTTTCCAACTCGAGCAGACTGTTCACCTATTGTGATTTGTGAAGCTAATGCCTTTGGTATTCCAGTCTTAACAACATCTGTTGGTGGAATTCCAACAATTCTTCAAGACGGTAAAAATGGTTATATGTTACCTTTATCAGCGGGGGGTGATGAATATGCTCAGTTAATCGCCACTCACTTTTCAAATTCAGATCGATATGAACAGCTTGTGCGTTCTTCTCGAACAGAATACGATAATCGTTTAAATTGGAATCAATGGGCTGAGTCCATTTACAAAATTATGATTAATTTATGAACTGTCATTAAGTCATAGCAATAGAGGAGGTTGAAACTTGACTCAGATTGCTTTCATTGCTATTTGACGCAACGAAGGTGAATGCCTGCGTCGATGTCTGTCAAGCGAAACGCTTACATAGATGTGTACTGTCTGGGTTGTAGAAAAGTATAAGCTAAAGCCTTTGGGTCAGTCAGAAAATGCAATGATTCTGAGTATTGAATCCAGTTTCCCCTAAAAAATCAGTGGAAAACGGGAAAATGAACTGAAGAGGAGCTACTATAATGCGTGTATTAATCGTTCAGTATGCTGGGGATTATCGTGAAACTTTCAAACGTTTTGCAACCGGAGGAGACGAAACTTATTATGCTCAAAAATATTCGGTTGATATTGTTGCTGAGATTAGTCACAAAGTAGAGGAAGTTGCAACGTTATGTTGTCAAACAGAAGAACCCTACAATGAGATTCTTGAAAATGGTGTTCGCGCAATCGGTGGAGGATTTCCCCAACCAATCCCAGGCCAGCAGTTGCTAAGGTTAGTAGAACAATTTAAGCCTACTCATTTGATTCTCAGAACACCCATTCGATCTCTTCTACGTTGGGTAATCCAAAAAAAGATCAAGACCCTGATCACCTTAGCAGATTCCTTTAATGCGAATGGCTTACGCAACAAAATTCGCTTTTATGGGTTGGCAAAGTTACTTAATAATCGCCAAATTGACTATGTAGGAAATCATAGTCTTACCGCTTCTATCTCCCTGACTCAGATCGGGGTTAATCCCGATAAAATTATCCCTTGGGATTGGCCTTCTAAAATGAATCCTGATACTTTTTCAGCCAAAAGTATCATCTCTAACAAAGATAATAAAGACGTTTTATATGTCGGTCCAGTTGCAGAGATAAAAGGAGTGGGTGATGTAATCGAGGCGATAGCGCAGCTAAGAGCCAAGGGATTATCTATTCAATTAAAGATAGCGGGTAAAGGGGATTTAGAACACTTTAAGAACAAAGTTCGACATTTACAGATAGAGAATGCTGTAGAATTTTTGGGATTAGTCCCCAATAAAAGGATAGTTCCTTTGATGAGGGAAGCTGATCTAATTATCATTCCCAGTAGACACGAGTATCCAGAGGGATTTCCCATGACTATTTATGAGGCTCTCTGCTCTCGAACCCCCATTGTTGCTTCGGATCATCCGATGTTCTTGAGGAAGTTAAGCCACCGAAAAAATGCCTTGATTTTTCCCGCGAGTAACCCCGTTGCTTTAGCCCAGTGTCTAGAAGAATTATTATTAGATCCGGAACTCTATCAAAGTCTTTCTACGGCTTCTTCTGAAACTTGGAAAAGTCTACAAATTCCGGTAAAATGGGGAGAATTAGTGAATAACTGGCTCTTTGACTCTCCAGAAAATCAACAGTGGTTATTTAAACACAGATTGTCGTCTGGTCAATACAAAGAATGGTCAAACATGAAATCTTAGCAATAGAGGAGGTTGAAACTTGACTCAGATAGGACTCATTGCTATTGGACGCAATGAAGGTGAACGCCTGCGTCGATGTTTGCTTTCTGTTTTAGAGAAAGTTGATTCGGTTGTCTATGTGGATTCAGGCTCAACCGATGGTAGTGTAGAGATGGGGCGATCGCTGGGTGTTGAGGTGGTCGAACTTGATTTGTCCATTCCCTTCACAGCCGCTCGCGCCCGTAATGCCGGGTTTCAACATCTACGACAAACTCACCCCCAAATTGAATGGGTTCAGTTTGTGGATGGGGACTGTGAAGTGCTGGAAGGATGGCTCGAAAAAGCTCAACAAGAATTACTCGCCAAACCTGATGTAGCGGCAGTTTGTGGGCGTCGCCGAGAACGGTTTCCCGACTCGACCCTTTATAATAAATTATGCGACATTGAATGGAATACTCCTGTGGGAGAAGCCCTCGCCTGCGGGGGAGATGCGATGATGCGGGTTAAAGCCTTTGAACAGGTGGGAGGATTTAACGATTCTATCATTGCCGGAGAAGAACCCGAACTCTGTGTGCGATTGCGTCAACAGGGCTGGAAAATTCTTCGCCTCGATGCAGAAATGACCCTCCATGATGCTCAGATGACTCGTTTGAACCAATGGTGGAAACGGATGCTGCGGGCGGGTCATGCTTACGCAGAAGGGGCGTGGCTGCATGGTCAACCCCCGGAACGGCATTGGGTGAAAGAAAGCAATAGTATTTGGCTTTGGGGCTTGTTTATCCCTCTACTGGCATTACTACTTGCTGTTCCCACCCATACATTGAGTTTATTACTATTTCTGGGTTATCCAGTTTTGACTTATCGAATTTATCGCTATTATACTCAACAACGGGGTTATTCTAGCCAAGATTCAGCAGCTTATGCGTTATCTTGTATATTGGGCAAGTTTCCCCAACTTCAAGGACAAGTACAGTTTCATATCAATCGTTTGCTGGGTCGTCAGCGAACTTTGGTAGAATATAAAACGGAGTAAATTGATTAATGATTCTTTTGCTTCTAAGATCATAAATTTTTTTATGGGAGTATGGAAAAATCTCTAGAATCTATACAAAGTTCACAACAAATACCGCCAAAAATTTCAGCAACAGTACCGGACTGGAATCGTGAAAAAATAGACCATTGGTGGTCGCCAGGAAAACAACTTCTCAAATCAATTCGTCAGTATCAAAACTGTCAAAAACAAGGGGGAATTTTTGCTAAGTTTTTTCAAAAAATCCACGTTCTGGAACATCGATTTTGGAGTGTGGTCTGTGGTGCGGATCTTCCTTTAAACTGTCAACTGGGCGGTGGCTTATTGCTCACTCATCCCAACGGAATTGTGATTCATCCTCAAGCTGTAATCGGCCCGAACTGTCTAATTTTACAACAAGTTACCATTACGGCTGATGTTCAAATTGGGGGTCATGTGGATATCGGGGCTGGTGCTAAAATTCTCAACAGAGTCAAGATTGGCGATCATGCTAAAATTGGGGCCAACGCTGTTGTCCTTTGTGATGTTCCCCCTGGAGCGACAGCAGTCGGTGTTCCGGCTCGAATTATTCCGGCAAATTCTAACAACAGTGAGCCGCCCCAACAAACTTGAGAACATCCTTTTTACAACCAAGCGAAAAGAAGGTAATTCTTAAAACCGGAAACCATCAAGATTAAAATCCAAATTTGCGCTTTCCCTTGGGTAAAATAGTACGCCAGTTAGTTTTAGCCATAGCAAGCTGTTGATCAGAAACTAAAGCATGGGTAAGATTAGCACCACAGAGATTAACACCCCGCAAATTAGCGTAGCTCAAGTTAGCATAAGTTAGATTCGCCCCTCGCAAATCAGCATTTTCTAAATTGGCATAACTCAAACGAGCATGAGTTAAATTAGCATCCTTTAAAATGGCATCGGTGAGGGAGGCTCGACAAAAATCAACTTTAGATAAATCTGCGCCTTGAAAATTAGTTTGTTGTAAACGAGATTCTGTAAAATAAGCGCTAGAAAATTGTTCATTTCTCAAGTCTAAACCTTGGAGATCGCAATCGGTAAAATAGCGATCGCCTTTAGCATAGGCATGATGTAAACTGTTTTCATCCCAATGTTGGACATTTTTCTTCCGTTGCTTACCCGGAGTCGAACTAAATAAAGCCAGGGTGGGGGCGCCTTGAGTCGCACTCAAACCCGCATCCACAGATGTTAAATTGTCTCCGAGTTGAGTATAGTCTTTTTTCTGACGCCGGGCTTTTCGTTCTCGAATCTGTTGAGCCTGAGCCGCAAACGGTCTTAACGCGGTTGTCTCCTCGTCATCATTGTAAATGGTCAGATCTTGATCCTCATGGGATTCAACTCGGGTAGGTGCTTCTGTGGCGCGAGTTGCAGGTTGAACCGCTAACCCCTCTGAAAAATTCGTGTAAAACTCCGTTTCATGATCCAACGCCCCTAAAACTTCCTCAGCCGACTGATACCGTCGGTAAACAGACATTTCCAACATCTTTTGCAAAATACAAGCAAAAGAATCACTGACTGAAATGAGCGATCGCCATAATACCTCTCCCGTCATCGGATTATGATCGAGAGAACTGGGAGATTTTCCACTCATCAAGTAAACACAAGTCATCCCCACCGCATAAATATCACTCGCATAAACAGGGCGCAGCGCCATCTGTTCCGAAGGTGCAAAACCGGATGTCCCGATCGCAAAGTTGGTAAACGCGGTTTCTCCGGTCCCAAACTCTGTGGCCTGTTTGACTTCATCCTTTACCGCCCCAAAATCGATTAAAACCAGTCGCCGATCCTGAGTCCGTCTGAGAATATTAGCAGGTTTAATATCACGGTGAATCACCTCATTGGAGTGAATATAGCTCAAAACGGGGAGAATTTCCCGTAAAAAGGCTTTAATCTCTTCTTCTGTATACAAACCCAATCGCTGAACTTCTTCTTTTAAATTACAACCTTCAACATATTCTTGAACCAAATAAAACTGCTGCTTACCTGCAAAATAATCCAGCAGTCGGGGAATTTGAGGATGATCGCCAATTTTCCCCAAGGTTTTGGCTTCCCGTTGAAAAAGTTGGCGCGCCATTTCCAAGACCTTAGAAGACTTAGTCGCTGGACGAAGTTGTTTAACAACACATTTAGGAGAACCAGGTAAAGACAAATCTTCCGCCAAAAACGTAGCCCCAAACCCACCCTTACCGAGAGGCTTCATAATATGATAGCGATTTCGCAACACCAACTTTGACCGACAGGCCAGGCATTGTGTGGCATCCTCCGGGTTTTCAGGATGGGGACAAGCTGGATTGATACAATAACTCATAGTCTTTGAGAATACTTCAATGTTAAGTTTAGCGGAGACCGAAAAACAACCCTTTACCTCGTCATTGAGTCTGCGAGAAACTAATCATAATCGACAGTGAGTTAATTGTACCTGCAACTGGAATGATCACCAGGGGATGCACCAACATCCTGCCCCTAGATAGTTTCCCCCTTCTTCTATTATTCACTATAGAAATCAGAAATTCCTAAAAACTTAACGCTACTGACTCAAATTTTAACGGGTGCTGAACTTTCCGCTTTCCTCTATGATTAGAACTGGACAATCAAACCTCCTCAACTCAAGCTAAGTACCGATAGCAGAGTTGATCAGTCCATTTTACCTCTAGACGACCTGCTGTTAGGTCTGAAAACCTCCGAAGCACGAACACTGAACCCCTGATAAAAGAATGCGTATCTCTCTAAATTGGCTACGAGAATTAGTAGATATTAACATGACTCCTGAACAGTTGGCAGAAACCCTAACTGTGGCTGGCTTTGAAGTTGAAGATCTCGAAGATCGCAGCAGTTGGGCATCAGGAGTTGTTTTGGGAAAAATTCTAGAAGCCACTCAACACCCTAATGCTGACAAACTGAGAGTCTGTCAAGTAGATATTGGCGCAACTGAACCCCTCAATATTGTTTGTGGCGCCCCCAATGCTCGGGCTGATTTAATTGTCGCTGTCGCTACAGTTGGCACTTATTTACCTAAAGTGGATCTCAAACTCAAAAAAACTAAACTGCGGGGGGTTCCGTCTGAGGGAATGATCTGTTCTTTATCAGAATTAGGCTTAGAAAAGGAATCTCCGGGTATTCATGAGTTTAATCTGGAAAACCCTCAATTGGGCAGTGATGTTCGACCCTTGCTCGGTTTAGATGATGTAATTTTAGATGTCACTGCAACGGCTAACCGGGCTGATGGGTTAAGTATGATTGGAATTGCCCGAGAAATTGCGGCTTTAACGGCTGCACCCTTACGCCTTCCTGAAGCTACAAGTGTTTTAATTGAAGACAAAAAAGCATCGGGGAAATTAGCGGTTAAAATTAGCGAATCCCAAGCCTGTCCTATCTATACAGGAACAATGATTGCAGGTCTGAAAATTGCCCCATCCCCGCAATGGCTGAAACAGCGTTTACAAGCAGCAGGGGTTCGACCAATTAATAATGTGGTTGATATTACCAATTATATTATGTTGGAATGGGGACAACCGCTTCATGCGTTTGATTTAGATCGGCTACAAAAAATTACCGCTTCTAAAAATGTAACCCTGGGAGTCCGTTTTGCTCAGTCGAGCGAATCTTTGAAAACTTTAGATAGTCAAACCCGCCCACTCAAAGATGAAACCCTATTAATTACCGCGAACGATCAACCTGTCGCCCTCGCTGGAATTATGGGGGGTGAGGAGTCTGAAGTTGATGAAGAAACGCAGAATATCATGTTAGAAGCGGCGGTTTTTAGTTCGGTCGCTATTCGACGTTCCGCCCGGGGTCAAGGACTACGCACAGAAGCTTCTACCCGTTTTGAACGAGGGGTTAATCCGGCTGAATTGGTGCTGGCTTGTTATCGGGCGATTTCATTAATTACAGAAATTGCAGGCGGTGTTCCCACACAACAAGAGTCTGCAAGTAGCCTAATTGATGATGTCAGTTCTTCAGAAGTTTCTCTACGTTTAAGTCGGATTCATCAAATTTTAGGTTCTCTCAAACGCGGTGAAAATACGTTAGTTGAATCTTTCTTACAACCGGAAGAAGTTGAAGCGATTCTCACTGCGTTGGGGTGTGGTTTAGTGCGTCAAACTGAAGAAAAAGAGAAACTCGAAGATCTGGTTTGGATGGTAACAGTTCCGGCTTATCGGGCGCGAGATTTAGAACGAGAAATTGATTTAATTGAAGAGGTCGCCCGTTTGTACGGTTATGATAATTTTTCAGATACTTTACCCGCTCAAAGTGTCCCGGGTTATTTACCCCCAGATCAGTTAGCTTTCCGGCAAATTAGAACGGCATTTCGAGCGGTGGGATTAACGGAATTAATGCACTATTCTTTGGTGAAAACTGAAGGGGAAAATCAAGTGGTGATTTCTAATCCCTTGTTTGTGGAATATTCGGCTTTACGCACTGAGATGTTATCAGGGTTAATTGATGCGTTTGCTTTTAATTTTGAAAAGGGAAATGGGCCGTTAAATGGCTTTGAAATTGGACGAGTATTCTGGAAAGAAGCAGAAAAGTATCACGAAAAAGATACAATTGCGGGGATAATAGGAGGCGATCCTACTCAAGGACATTGGACGCAAGGTGGACGAGAACAACCGATCAGTTGGTTTGAAGCTAAAGGAATTTTAGAGGCTATTTTTAAACGGTTGTATTTGTCAGTAAACTACCAAAAAGAAAGTAAAATTGAACAATTACACCCCGGAAGAACAGCGTCTCTGTGGTTAAATGGAAACCGTTTAGGAATATTTGGTCAACTGCATCCTCAACTGCAAGAAAAACGAGAATTACCCCAAGAAGTGTATTTGTTTGAGTTGAATTTATCGCTAATTGTAGAAGCGATGACTCAAGGGGAAAATTTAACTCGAAAGTTTAAACCTTTTTCGACTTTTCCGCCTTCAGATCGGGATATTGCGTTTTTTGTTCCAGTAAACGTTTCTGTTGCTGATTTAGAACAATGTATGATTAAAGCAGCCGGAAATTTGCTTGAATCAATTAAACTGTTTGATGAATATCGTGGCGAACACGTTCCGGAAGGTCAACGCAGTTTAGCGTTTCGTCTGGTTTATCGGGCGAGCGATCGCACATTAACTGAAGAAGAAATTGAACCCAAACAGCAAAAAGTTCGGGAGGCTTTAGCCAAGCAGTTTCAAGTGGATCTCAGAAGTTAATTGAGTTGAGATTGTTGTCAAAAAACGAATAGCCAAGACACGGAGACCTAAGATTTTTCTGTTGCGTCTTCGTGTTTTGTTGTATTTGATGCTTCAGTAAGTAATTATACTTAATATTTCTTGAGATCTGACGATTGTGGCAATACCTGATCTTTCCTTGATACAATAGATTAAGCAAATCTTAAAAGTTTTCATTCTGTTCAGAGTGTACATTTTTTTGTATCTTAAGGTTTACTTCATAAACTTTCTCGGAGAGAATGAAGACAGTAGAGAATTATCTCTATTGTGTTTGTAGTTTAAATGAGGATATTGCTGTAATGTTATTCAAATGTGAACTTTGGCCCGGTAGCATCTGTAAGTTTGACTTGACGATTCACTGTAAACCAGACGGGAGTAAAATTATCATTGTTACAGAACTACCCTGGAACAAAGGAATTAGTATAGGTCGTGCCTTCGAGATTGTACTCGATCAAATTTGTCAAAGATACTACATCGATCCCGAACAAGTCTTGTATTTTGAACAAATGCTCGAACGAGGAAGTTTAGTGGATCGTTGGTTTTTGGTTCATTTTGACGTGGTAGAAGGCAAAGTCTGTAACCCTCGCTGGCAAAATGTTAGTAATAGCTTTGTCCGAGCAGCGATTACAATCTAGTTGAGCAAGTCCACAAAACTGTGATAGATCTGGTACGTCGTCGTGGGAAAAGTAAGATGGAACTGGTTGAAATCTTAATCCGTCAACTCGGTGTACAAGAACAGCAAGCCAAAGGAGGAGCCGGACTCCTCTTTAAACTGGCTCAAGAAAAACTAAAAAATGAACAGTTTGCTCAAGTTGCTCAGTATGTTCCGGGTATCGGTGAACTCTTACAAGCGGCTCCTCAAGCCGGAAGAATGATGGGTACATTGGGTGAGTTAGCTTCTGCTATGGGAGCGCCATCATCCATTAGTAATCTAGCGACTTTAGCGGCAGGTTTTTCTAAACTGGGCTTAAATAACAGCATGATTAAAAAATTTGTACCGATTATCCTATCCTATATTCAAGGAAAAGGGGGAGCCGGAGCGAGTCAGTTACTTGAACAAATTTTGAAAGAGTTGATTTAAATATTGAAGTGAGGGGCGCTCGGGTTTGCGCCCTGAAGAATTTGAGATAACTTTGCCCGGTGGATGTGCTGTTCAAAATCACGATGGCAAAGTTATAATTCAAATTTGTTACCGTTGTGAAAAGCTACAAATCAATTGCGATCGCCTCAATTTAAATTTCAAGCTTTAGGTTGTATCCAAACTTCCAATCCTTCAACCCGCAACGCCTGACGACGAGTTCCGCAGTATTTCCCATTAGAACAAACCGGAACATCACCAAGATTTTGGATGTGAGCGGTGTAAAAAATATCATAATTTAAAGCTTGTGGCCCTGTAAGTTCAATGGCAAATCCTTCAATTTGTCGATTTTTCCCCGGTTCACCTATTTGTTGACCTTCCGGAACCATCTCCACATCTCCCAATTCAGAAATATGCGCTCCATAGCGTAAACTTAAACCAGGAATTGGAGGAACAATCCGAATTTGAAACGCCTCGAGGGGAAGACCTTGACCACGAGTTCCGGCATATTCATGGGCACTATATTCGCGATCGCCTAATTGTTGGATCGAAACCCCAACTTTCAAGCCAACAGAGGAAAGTCCAGGTTTAGGGGAAGGCTGAGATTTTCCCGAAAGGGGAGCATTTCCAAACACAATATTTCCGTCAATGGTGGGGGGAGTTTTCGGCAATTCTACGCTTGGAACAATAATCACATCTTGAGGTGCTGTTGAAGTGGGTTCACCTAAAATGACAATATCGGGGTTTGCCGCAGGGGAGCCAATGGCAACAGTTGGGGAAACAGACAAAGCAATTTTACCGCGAGAAATGGCAACAGCTAAGGCTTTCCCAAAACTAGCTGCTACTTTTTCTTCCAAAATAACCCAATGTTCATCATCTAAATCCTCTGAAGTTTCGATTAAAGTCAGTAAAGCTTTCAGAGGATGTTCACCTGAGATCAACGCTTCGAGATCGGTAGAAAGTTCTGGGGTTGGATTTTGAATTTGACTTTGTAGTTGAGTCGCCATTTGTTTAACGGTTTCCAAAGGGGCAAAAGTCTCCTGATCTTTATGCTTTAGACTCAAAACCTGTTCCAGAATCGTTAAGACTTGAGAGTGTTGGTTTTGAACGTCCATCGGTTGCATTTTCTGATAGACTCGCTTTTCTAACTCTGATAGCGAAATTCCCTCCTGAGAAATTAATTGATCTTCTGGAAATGTCTCTTGAATCAGGTGGTTAAAGTCTCGATTATACTTGACTAACTCGGCGAGTAATTCTTCAGATATTGGTATACCGAGTTGCTGTAGGGCTTGAGCCGCTTGAGACAAAGCCGATCCTAAACTGGTATGACGCCTTGACAGAGAAGTGAGTTGTTGTTGTAAGGTTTGGTGTGTAGATTCCATAGGTATTGACTTGAATTTCTAGACCGAAAGTGTGTGTGATCAGAATCACAAAATTTTACAGCATAGACAAGGATAGAAAACTGCATAAATTTCCAGAGTCGCTCCTAATGAAATCATAGATGCCGATGTCTGACTCTCGCAGATTGCGAAGCCCAGATTCGGATACTGACAGGAGCCAGTTATTGTGAACGAGGAAAATCCGAGTATGACTTGCATTCATGACGTTGTTA
This sequence comes from Limnoraphis sp., assembly GCA_050485465.1. Lineage (GTDB taxonomy): Bacteria > Cyanobacteriota > Cyanobacteriia > Cyanobacteriales > Microcoleaceae > Capilliphycus. The sequence goes on from JBJHBL010000015.1 coordinate 66,306, forward strand.
ACCATGTTTTAGCCACAGGCTATTTGAGTCTAGAGGCCGAGGAACGACTCCGGCAGTTATTACAAACGACTCGCTATGGAGTCGAGGAGATGAATGCTTTTGTTAACTTGCAGCTTGCAGCTATGGCGGGTAAGGTTAGACAAGAGTCACGGGAGTTACTCAAACAACAATATGATTCTGAGCGAACCTTATCTTGTTCTGCAAGATGATTGCATTGGGGTTCAATCTCCAGTTCCCGGTTAATCTTCCATAATGGGTTAATGAGTTTGTTACCTGGGCGATATCCTAGAGAAGCGCGTGAACAAATAGGATTCGCAAGTTAATATAGGTATTTGATTACAAAGCTGAACTATGGGCGATTCGTTTCAAAAACTTCATCCTCAAGACCTACCCACCATTCGCCTAAGCTCATCAAGTCTTTTTGAATCTCTGCGAGTTCTTGCAGATACGCTTCAGCACTTAGCTGCGAACGACGTTCCTGAAGTTTCTGGATTCGGAGTTGAACCAGTAACCAGGGTTTAGAGATTCCCTCAGTGGCTTCAATATATTTGGCTAAATTTTCACTATTCATAATTTGTATTCAATATGTAAAAAACAGCCACTTTTTGACGAGTGACTGCTTTTTCAGTTTAACCTGATTTTTTAATACAGGCGCAGGTTACGCTCAATTTTAGGCAATGATCACTAGGCGGAAGCTAAGTTTTCAGCAACAAAATCCCAGTTGACTAACTTCTCTAAGAAATTTTCAATGTAACCGGGACGAGCATTTTGGAAATCTAGATAGTAGGCGTGTTCCCAGACATCTAAAGTCAGTAAGGGTGTTGCACCTTCAACGATGGGGTTTGCTGCGTTAGCAGTCTTTTTGACTTTGAGTGTGCCACTTTCTAGGACTAACCAAGCCCAACCGCTACCAAATTGAGTGGAGGCTGCCTTTTTGAATTCCTCGACAAACGCTTCATAGCTACCGAAGTCTGCATTGATTTTTTCAGCTAATGCACCAGAGGGCTTTCCGCCTCCATTGGGTTTCATGCACTTCCAGAAGAAACTGTGGTTCCACACTTGGGCAGCGTTGTTAAAAATACCAGCTTTACTGGGATCGTTTGCGGTGGCTTGGACAATATCTTCGAGGGACTTATTGGCTAAGTCAGTTCCCTCAATCATGCCATTGAGATTTTTAACGTAAGCCGCATGGTGTTTGCCATGATGATATGAAAAGGTGTTTTTAGACATCCCAGATGATTCTAAAGCATCTGCGGAATAGGGGAGTTCTGGAAGTTCAAATGCCATTGTGTTCTTAATCCTCTCTGAACGACTGTAAATTTGATGTGACTTTGATATAGGATGAACTTACCCGCCTTTACTCCCGGCTCCACTGGGTTGCCGTGAGTGGCTTGGACAGCCCTACATAAATCTTTACATTTATTTCATTTTATAACAAACTGGATCAAAGCTAAAACTTTTTTGCGGACTTCAATCAATGACGGGTTTGCCCCAATCAGGCGTCCAGCCTTAATTGATTTGACCCACTATAACTTTAGTTATAATACTCCGTATCATGGGAATTATGCCTCTACCCTCAGACAGAAATCATTGGGGTTACTCCAGGAGCTAGTGTCCAGGATCACTCGATCAACCCGGCTTGGATCATCGGGGTTAACATTAATTATTGTAACAATTAATCAAGAATTTTAAAAACTTTCTTTGAATTTCTAGAGTAGACCCGAGTTAGACTCAATCATTATTAATTTTGGAGGATAAACTTTAAGATGAATTTACAGGAATGGAGGGAAGAACAAGAACTGATACTGAATCAAGTTGACAATGCGATCGCTTTATTTGATCCCCAAGGAGATCTAATTTTATTTAATCTAAAATTGAGTGAATTATGGGGATTATCACCGGAATTTCTCGCCAGTAAACCTTCTTTTGAAAACATAGTTCAGGAGATAGTTAATCAAGGATATTGGAGTGAAGATCAATGCAACTATCTAAAAGGGTGTTTGCTGAAATCTAAATCACAAGGAACAGCCTTTTGTCTAGAACAAAACAATGGAGTGTGCCTAGAAGTTTACACCACCATTATGCCCAGTAAATGCTGCTTATTTACCTTTCGAGATGTCACCTATTACCGCAACTCCCAAGCCAGCCTCAACTCAGAAGTGCGACGGTTAAAATTTTTACTGGGTTTAAACGAACGGTTGCAAGATTCCGATAACCTGCGAGAAATTGCCCAGTATGCCCTAGACTATCTGGTACAGGTAATGAATGCGGCTTTCGGGGATGTCAAAGTGGTGACGGGGGAAGGTAAGCAACGACAAGCCGGGCCAATTAGTAACGAAATCTCCAGTCAATTTATTGCCAGCTACGGAGAACCTGCGGTAGCGGAAATGCAAAAATTACTCGATCAAGGCATTCCCTACGGTCAAGGCTTACTCTGGGATGTGGTTGAAACAGGTCAACCCGTCTATGTTCAAGACTACGCCAACCATCCCAAAGCCGTCGCGGGATTTCGTCATCCGGGTATTGGTCAATTGGGAATATTTCCCATTCCGGCGATAGATGGTCAAATTATCGGGGTATTAACACTTGAGTCTCGGAACCTGCAACAGTTGCAAGCCTACCCCCAACGGGATATGCTGTATGCGGCTTGTCGTACGCTAGGGGCTGCAATTGAACGCGCTCAGTCTCAAGCTAGCCTGCGACAAATTAACGAAGATTTAGAACGAGCATCTCAAATGAAATCGGAGTTTCTCGCTTCAATGTCTCACGAACTCCGAACCCCCCTCAATAGCATTTTAGGATTTTCTGACTTGCTGAAACGGCAAATTTCCGGTGAACTGAATCACCGCCAAGTTAATCATGTGAAATTAATTGAAAAAAGCGGTCAACATCTCTTACAACTGATCAACGATATTCTCGATCTTTCTAAAATCGAAGCCGGGAAAACAGAACTCAATATCCAACCTGTTGAGGTTCATCGTCTGTGTAGCGAGTGTCTGAAAATGATCCAACCTAGGGCAGATAAAAAACGACTGGCTCTATCATTAGAATTAGATTACCGTTTAAACCAGGTGCTTCTTGATGAGCGTCGCGTGCGACAAATCATCATTAATCTGCTCTCCAATGCCGTCAAGTTTACCCCTGAAGCAGGTACAATTAAGCTGAGTGGACGCTTGGTCTACGGAAGTCAAATTGAAGGGGATTATCGCCCTGATCGCTCTCCGGTTAATGCCAGTACACCTTATCTGTGCTTGGAAGTTCAGGACTCAGGCATTGGTATTCCTGAAGATCGCTGGCATCTGTTGTTTCGTCCTTTTCAACAGGTGGATGCTTCCCTAACCCGACGCCATGAAGGAACGGGCTTAGGTTTGGCTTTAACAAAACGTTTGGCTGAACTTCATGGGGGTACTGTCTCTTTACAGTCGGAAGTTAACAAAGGAAGTCGGTTTCGGGTATGGTTGCCCCTAACAGAAATGCGACAAAGCTTAGTGGATATAGAGGATCCCTCTGAACCCTCTCTGGAAACTTTACCCAGTTCAACCCTCAGTTCAATTTCTGATTCTCGCAATGCTCCTCGAATTTTGGTTGTTGAAGATCAACCGTTTAACCAGTTGTTGGTTTCGGAGATTTTAGAAATGGAAGGATATCAAGTTGAATTGATTTGTGAAGGGCAAACCATGATGGAAATGATTAATTCGCCTTTTGTACGGGCAACGATGCTACCGGATCTGATTTTAATGGATATTCAGCTTCCCGAAGTCGATGGGTTTGAACTGATGCGTCAACTCAAAGCCCATGGGCTGTGGAAGTCGGTTCCGGTGGTGGCGGTGACGGCGATGGCAATGGCAGGAGATCGTGATCGGTGTTTGGCGGCGGGTGCTCTGGCTTACCTGAGTAAACCTTTGGATGTGGATCAAGTATTAGCGACGGTGAAATCATTACTCCAGAGTTAGAGACTGAGTTATTGATAAATGTTTTAGGAAATGTTCAGGGGCATCGAATACAGTTTATGGGTTTGTCGTTATCGGTTTGAATTGGATATCAAACATGATATAGACGATTTATCCTGTCAAGACTAAGGTTAAAGAGAAAGGATTTTTAGGTCAAAACGATGAACCGATTTAGTTTGCTATATCGTCCCCTATCTAATAATTAATAACTTTATGTCGCATCACTCCCCTCAAATTTTAATTGTTGATGATGAACCTGCTAACCTAATTTTATTAGAAGAACTTTTAGGTTCACAAGGCTATGAAGTTTTTTTAGCCGCATCAGGACAAGAAGCTTTGAAAATGGCAAAAATGACATTGCCAGATTTAGTTTTATTAGATGTAATGATGCCAGATATAAATGGCTTTGAGGTTTGTCGCGATTTAAGAAAAGATGAACAACTTAAAGTGACCCCGGTAATTTTTTTAACGGCTTTGGATGATGAACAGTCGCGGATCCAGGGATTAGAATTAATGGGAGATGATTATATTACTAAACCGTTTAATAGTCGTTTATTGTTGGCAAAAGTTTCGAGTATTTTAAAGCTGAATCAAATGCGAAGCGAAACTTTGACCACTGATAACTCAAGCTTTTCTAAAAGTTTAACAACGAGTTTAGTGACTACAGAGGTTCGGGAAAATGCTTCGGAAACCTTGCGGTTATTTGTTCCTGAACAGTTTCTCGAACGCATTGCTCCTGAAGGCTTTGACTCGATTAAGTTAGGGCATTTTACTGAAGAAGAATTAACGATTTTATTTTGTGATATTCGCGGCTTTACCGCAATTGCTGAATCTCAAACAGCGAGTGAAACCTATCAATGGTTGAATGTGTTTTTTAATCAAATGAGTGCTTGTATTGACTCAAATTATGGCTTTATTGATAAGTATCTTGGCGATGCAATTATGGCGGTTTTTGATCGAGAACAGTTTCATGCTGAAGATGCACTCAATTCAGCCGTGATGATGCAAAAAAGCCTCGAGAAATTTAACGAAGAATGTCATCAATTTACCCTCCAAGAACCTTTAAAAGTAGGGATTGGGATTAATACAGGCGTGGGAATGATTGGTACTTTGGGTTCAGAGGGACGTATGGACTCAACGGTTATTGGTGATGTGGTAAATACGGCTTCTCGTTTGGAAGGTTTAACGAAAACCTATGGCTGTAAAATTATTGCGAGTCAAGCCACAATTGTTCATGCAAACTTTCATCAAAATACAACAGCTTCAAGTTCATTTTATTATCGATGCTTAGATGAAGTTGCGCCTCGGGGAAAACAAACCGCAGTTAAAATCTATGAACTCTTTGGCAATCAAAATCATCTGATCGATGAGAGTAAAATCAAAACATTGTCTTGGTTTGAAAAGGGGGTGCAAGCTGGGCAAATGAAAAATTGGGCTGAAGCTTTAATGTATTTTCAGCGCGTTATCGAACAAGATCCCACTGATATTATCGCGGAGTTGTATATTCAACGGTGTGAAGAACAATTAAAAAATAACCCTTAAATTAATTCTATCAATGGGAATCAAGAAATTTCAATAAATTACAGTTAAGTCCCCCACGAATCAATAATAGCTTGCAGAGACTCTCCAGCTTTTTCCCAGTTATTTGCTAAATCGGTACTGCGATCTTTTTTGAGAAAATCTGCTTCTTTCTGACAATGAGATGCAAGTCCTTGAATGACAGTTTTAATACCATGTTCTTCAATCAGTTGATTGAGAGAATGAATTAACTTTTCGTCTTTGGGTTCAACCATAGTTGGAGAAATTTTTTGGACTAAAAAGACTTGAAAAATGATATTTACTATTCTACCAGAAGACAACAGTTTTACATTGACATACTCACCGGGCTAAAGCCACTCATTACCTAACCCCTGTAAACAGTTATCAGTGACCAGTGACCCTTCGGGTTCAGCAGTCGCTCATGGGGGAAACCCCCAAGACCGCGCTGCTTCACCAGTGACCAGTAAACAGTTGTCCTAACTCCTAACCCCTAACCCCTAACCTGTCCCCTGTCCCCTGTAACCTATTCCCTATTCCCTGTCCCCTGTCCCCTGTAACCTGTAACCTGTCCCGGTTAACCGTATGAGAAACGACGAGTAAGTATATTCTACGACATTCTAATTTGTGTTGAGTGTTTATTAATACATCAGAAAGTCCGGAAAACTCGGTTTTCATTTGCCCCGGACTCGGATAACAATGTTAGATAGATTACTTTTCTCTGCAAAAACTGACTTGGATAGGAAAGTAAGCAATATTACTCAACCAGGAGCTTGCGATCGTGAACCCAATCATACCACAGTGTCAAAATTTGCAAGAACAAGTTGAAAGCCTACTGGGGCTGCTACACAGTGAACCCACGCTACGACAACAGGATGTGACAGGTGTACGCGCCGCCCTCGATAAAGTGATTTCTCCGACGTTTGAAATTGTTTTTGCGGGGGCTTTTAGTGCGGGAAAATCGATGTTAATTAACGCATTGTTGGGGCGAAAACTCCTCTACAGCGCTCAAGGACACGCCACTGGAACAGAATGTTATATTCGTTATGCAGAACAAGATCAAGAACGAGTGGTTTTAACGTTTTTGAGTGAAGTTGAAATTCGTGAACAGGTTAAAACCCTCTGTGAATTGTTAGATTTACCGTTGGTGGGGAATATTAATCAACTGGAAACCTGCCAACATTTACAAAAACAAGCCCAAGCTATTTTAGAATTAGAAGGGGGTGAAGCCCGTTCAGAACGTGCTAAACAAGCAAAAGCTTTAGAGTTGTTATTAGAAGGGTTTGAAGGCAACCGAGAACGCATTCAAACCCTGAATAATGCGACTTATTCGATGGAACATTTTGATGCTAAAAATATCGAAGAAGCCGCCCAATATGCACGACGCAGTAAAAATAGTGCTGTACTGAAACGAATTGAATATTATTGTTATCATTCTTTGCTCAAAGATGGTAACGTAATTATTGACACGCCGGGAATTGATGCGCCTGTTCAAAAAGATGCTCAAATTGCCTATGATAAAATTCAAAATCCCGATACTTCTGCGGTGGTATTTGTCTTGCGAACGGCTTCTACGGGAGAGTTAGCCACCGAAGAAACAGAACTTCTCGAGAAAATTCAAGGAAATTCTGGGATTCGTGATCGCGTGTTTTATGTGTTTAATTATATCGATGCAACATGGTTTGATGATCAGTTAAAGTCTCGGTTAGAGTATCATATCAAAACTCAATTTCGGGATACGACTCGCGTTTATAAAACGAGTGGGTTACTGGGTTTTTATAGTAACTTAGTTCAACATCAAACCTATCAGTCTGATCGCTGGGGATTAGATTCGATTTTTGCTGAAGGTGTTCACGGTGAGAATGGTATTGAAAATACACCGCAGTTTGTGAATGAATTTAACCGTTATTGTTTGGTTTCGGGACGTTTACCCTCGAGTAAGTTTCCCATTCCCACTCAAGTTTTAGTTGCGGATCGTCCGAATGAAAAATATACTGCTATTCTGAATTATCTTGGAAATACGGTTCTCGAACATTTGATTCAAGATAGCGGTGTTGAAGAATTTCGGGACGCAATGACACGCTATTTAGTTGAAGAAAAACGACCCCAATTATTTGAGGTATTAGCGAAAGATTTACAACCGATTTGTATTAGTTTGCGGGAATCTTATCTAAAAGCTTGGCGGGAGTTAGAGAGTCAACCTCGCGAGGTCAATGCACTGCGAGAACAGATGTTACGCCAACTGAATACTGAACTTAAACAGATTGGAGATGAGTTTTGTCAGCACATCGAAAATGAGTTAAATCTAGTGGTTGCAAGTGCAGAAAATTTAGCCTTTGAGGAAGACTTTAAAAAGCTTCAACGACGAATGATTAGCCGCTTGGATGTGTTAGTCAGAAGTTTCTCCGTTGGAGAAGCCCATAAACGCGCCCAAGCGAGTCATAAACGTAATGCAGTTGTTCCGATGATGGGGATTTTAGCTGAGGCTTTTTATTACTTGGCTAATGAGTTAGAAGTCGTTTTAGAGGATGCGTCTAAGGAGTTAATCGATAACTTCTTTTATCAACTTTTAGAACGAGTTCGTCAGTCTGATTATTATACCCGATTATATCGTTTTTTGGGGAATGATAACGGCATTGAACAAAATTTAAAACGGTGGTGTGAATTGGCAAAAGAAGCGTTAGTGAATGAGGCGAAAACCGAATGCGATCGCTATGTTCGAGAACGTCCAGAATTTTATTCAGAAGGAACGGTTTCTGTGTTTCAATTGCGTCAAGTTTTACAAGAAGCTTGTCGGGGTTATGACTATGAAAGTATGGTGAAAGCTGAACCTGCTATTCGTCAGTTATTGAAGATTGATTTTGACCCCAAAATTGGTGAAACGATTCTCCGAACCTTTCGTCCAACGGTGAATAAAACGCTGATTCATTATTTGTTAGAACCGTCTGAAAATTTGGCGAATCATATTTTGCAACAACATGATCAAGCTTGTGAACATTTAGCAAAAACTCTGGATAAAGAGGCGGCTGAAAAATTACAAACTAATGAGAAGCAAAAGGTCGAGTTACAGCATAAAATTGATCTTTACAATGAGTCTGCAAAAGGGATTAATTTATGTTTGGAAATGATGCAGCTAGATCGCCAAACTTTACCGATTATTTCAGAGGGGGATTTATTTGTTTTACCTGTTGTTGTTGAGGTGACTTCAACAGATATATTACAGGAAAAACTCGCCGAAATTTCTCAGTCTGAAGAGATGTTAGTTTCGACTGACTTTGAACGTTAACTTCTTCCCTACGAGGATAAGGGAGTAATAAAAGGGTAGGTTGGTGGGGGTTAAATTAATTAATAGCCTCCTCCTTTTAGGGGGAGGTTGGTGTGGGTCATTTCGTGATATATAATGTAGTAGTTTAGGAAATTCATTCAAATGAAAGATAATTTAATTTCGCATAACTGTAGTGAAAATGATGTGATCTATTTTTAGAATGAAAGCCACAGGGTTAGTGACTTTTATGATAAAGTTATAGAAACTTTAACGGGATGGGTATCATATCAGTTTTTCAGAGGCTTAGAAGAACAAGGAGTTAACAAAGCAGAAATTCAAAATGATGAACTTGAAAATCCGAATGGAGAGTGGTTTAATAATGGGAAAGAATGTGAAATCTTAAAACTCGGTTCAAAAGGTTGGCAAAAAGGAAAAGTCAGGTTAAAAGTAATTGTTGAATTTTGTCCGGATGAACCCGAATCCCCATTAGATGATTTACGTCAGAAATTAATGGAAAGTGAAACCGAATAAAACTTCAAACAGTAGGTTAGGTTGAGGAACGAAGCCCAACAATTATCCGAGTTAAACTCACCCAAAAAACAGTTATAATAGTGATTTTTGAGTTGACCAAAACTCAACCCAACCTACAGATAAGAGGAAAAAGAGATGAGCGAAAAAACACCAAGAATTATTATTCCCGCACCCGTTAGAAAATATGTATTTGAACGGGATAGTTATTGTTGTCAAAGTTGCCGAAAAACCAATCAAGAAACCGAATTAACCATTGATCATATTATTCCTTTAGCAAGAGGCGGAAGTAACGACCTCAGCAATTTACAAACGCTTTGTCGAAGTTGTAACCTGAAAAAGAGACATCATTTAGATCCTCGTTTTAAACGTCGTTATACAGATTAACCAAAATTGCTGGCAACTTGTGCGATATTGAAGTTAGGAAAATAATCTTGTAAACTGTTAAATCGCATATTGGATAGAAAGAAAATGAAATCGCGTCGCCAGCAATTGCACAATTTAGTTGACCAAATGCCAAAAAGTGAGCTAGAACGGTGTTGGGAAGTCTTGACAACGTTATATTATGATGCCTATATGCTAAAGGCAATTCAATATGCTCAAAGAACCTTAAAACCCGGAGACTCTTTTACAATAGATGAAGCAATGCGGGTACTGTCTAATGATTATATGATTAAACTTTGATACATAAAAAGATAACTTGAAATAATTTGTGCTATTGCTGAATTTCTGTGAACCTTGACGTGCGTTATGCCCGATCTTTCCTGAGAGACTTAATCAGTTTAGAACCCCCGGTTTATAAGCGGGTGTATGATTACGTCTTTGTTCAGTTCCCCCAACTAAATAGCCTATATGACTTACCGGAACTGCACCCCCTAGACAAGAGCCTGATTTTTTATCGTTTTACTCTAGATGATTATTTTATTGGAATTGAGGTGACGGGTCAAATTGTTAAATTTATCCGAATTTTACCGAAACCCGAAATTTAGTCGTGGTATAAAAGCTAAAACTCAACCTCTCAACCCTCTGACTTGTTTCCCAGTCAAAGCTGGGTCAAGGAGATAGAAAATCTTTAGAATTGGTAAATGAAATACCTTCCCCCTCAAAAACTAATGATAAATTAGGGACGGTTGTGAGATCGGGTTCGGTCTAGCTGACCACAGCCTGACAGAAGGGGAAATATTGGGCGTGATGTCCGGCTTTCCTCGTTAACAGCAGTTTGAGCGAATTCTGCATTAGCATTTGTAATTAGCGGAAGACGATACTATGGATGCCTCAGCACTTTGGCAACGCTACCAAGATTGGTTATACTATCACGAAGGCTTGGGGTTATACCTCGATGTGAGTCGCGTGCGGTTTGATGATTCCTTCCATACGTCAATGAAGCCGAAGTTTGACAAAGCCTTCAAAGACATGGAAGCCCTCGAAGGCGGCGCGATCATGAACCCGGATGAAAACCGCATGGTGGGTCATTATTGGTTAAGAGATCCCGATCTGGCCCCCACTTCGGAAATTAAACAAGAAATCATTAGTACCCTCGAACAAATAGAAGCCTTTGCGAAAAAGGTTCACAGTGGGGAAATTCAACCTCCAGGCGCGCCGAAATTTACCGACTTACTCTCCATCGGAATTGGTGGATCGGCCCTAGGGCCACAATTTGTCGCTCAGGCTTTGACTCCAAATTCTCCCCCCCTCAAGATTCATTTTATTGACAACACAGATCCCGATGGTATAGATCGAGTGTTGGGTGAATTAAAAGATCGACTTCACAGCACCTTAACGCTAGTAATTTCTAAGTCGGGTGGAACTCCTGAACCCTATAACGGCATGACAGAGGCTAAACACGCCTATAAAGCCCAGGGGTTAGACTTTAGCAAACACGCGATCGCCACGACCGGAGTCGGAAGTAAACTCGATCAACAGGCCAAGTCTGAAGGCTGGATCGAAACTTTCCCGATGGCGGACTGGGTGGGGGGGCGCACCTCAGAACTCTCAGCAGTGGGTTTGTTGCCTGCGGCACTACAAGGGATTAATATTCGTGCCATGTTAGAGGGGGCGAAAATCATGGATGAGGCCACCCGCAAAGCGGACTTGAAAACCAACCCCTCTGCATTGTTAGCCCTAAGCTGGTATTACGTGGGCAACGGAAAGGGCGAAAAAGACATGGTGGTACTGCCCTACAAAGACAGTTTGCAAGTCTTTAGCCGCTACCTGCAACAGTTGGTCATGGAGTCTTTGGGGAAAGAAAAAGACCTCGATGGCAATGTTGTCAACCAGGGTATCGCCGTTTACGGAAATAAAGGATCAACCGATCAACACGCCTACGTCCAACAGTTGCGGGATGGAGTCCCAAACTTTTTTGCGACGTTTATTGAAGTCCTACAAGATCGCCTTGGCCCATCTCCCGAAGTTGAACCCAATGTCACCGCCGGGGATTATCTCTCAGGATTTTTGCAAGGCACCCGACAGGCGTTGTATGAAAATCAGCGAGACTCAATTACCATTACCATCCCCGAGGTAACACCTCGCACCGTCGGGGCGTTAATTGCGCTATATGAACGGGCGGTGAGTTTTTATGGGTTCCTGGTGAATATTAATGCTTATCACCAACCCGGAGTCGAAGCCGGAAAGAAAGCCGCAGCTACCGTCTTGAGCTTGCAACAACAACTGCTGAACGTGTTAAAAGCAGAAGGATCTGGGCTATCTTTAGAGGCTTTGGTGACAAAAGCAGGGGCTTCGGAAAATGTGGAGCAAGCCTACAAGATTCTACGACATCTCGCGGCTAATGATCGGGGGATTGTTTTAACAGGTAATCTGGCTCAACCTGCGAGTTTAACGGTGAGTTACACCGCTTAAGTTCAGTCGTCGGCAACAAGAGCAAGAATGGGTGGGGATCAGGGTAGGTCAACCTCCTCACTCATTTATTGAGTTTGATTGATCTTCCCCAAACCGGGTACAATTATAAGTAAGACAAATGTAAGTTATAACATTTGCTTGTTTTATATTGCCAAAAAGCTGGAATCTCCAACAAGCAATGCTAACTAATATTCTACAAATTTGAATTTCCAGTCCCCGTCCTATGCCCCTAACCATATTGGTTGTAGATGACGATTTCGGGACTCGCCTCTCGATCAGTGATTATTTGGAAATTTCAGGTTACACTGTGATTTCTGCTGAAAACGGCCAAGAGGCTCTTGAGTTGGTGGATCAACACAAACCTCACCTGATCGTCACAGATATTGCGATGCCCGAAATGGACGGTTACGACTTGGTTAAACGTATCCGTTCACGTCCAGCTTTTCGTCTGCTTCCTGTTATTTTTTTGACGGCTCATACTACCATTGATGAACGAATTCGGGGCTATCAATTAGGCTGCGATAATTACTTACCTAAACCGTTTGAACTGCACGAATTGGGGGTGGTTATTCGAGCGTTATTGGAGCGATCGCAGTTGATTGAGTCTGAGTTGCGATCGCGAGTTACGGAGTCTGTGGTTGTTCCGAATGGAGAATCTGAAACCTCATCGAAGTCAAAAGCAATATCTTCGATAGAAATTAATTTAACAGAGCGAGAACAACAAGTTTTGGATTTGTTAACCGATGGGTTATCGAATATACAAATAGGTGAAAAGCTGCATTTAAGTCCAAGAACGATAGAAAAATATGTGAGTAGTTTACTGAGAAAAACAGATAGTAACAACCGAGCCGAATTGGTGCGCTTTGCGATGACTAATCATTTGATTGATTAATTCGTTTAACGGGAACTGAAAAAAAGCGCGGCTAAGACGATTAAACCTAAAAGCGCGCCAGGAACCCACAAACTAGACAGTTCGATCATGGTTGAAAAAATTACTCCATTTTCCTTTAAAATATAAGATAAAGGTAAAGGGGGGAACCCGTGATGGAGATTCAAGAGTTGGTCAGATGGCTCAAAGAACGAAGCGCCTTGAGTCTGTTAAACTCCGAGATCCTAACTGCGATCGCTTCTCAACTCCAACCCCGCACCCTAGAAGCTGAACAAGCGATCACCACAGAAGGAACACCCCCAGAAGGACTCTACATTTTGCGTTCGGGGCGCATAGAAGCCAAACCGGAACGCTGGCGATCCTATGGCTTATTACCGGGGGCGGCAATTAATCTGCAAGAATTATTAGTCAAAACAACGGTTAGACAAACCTTAATAACCCTCAATGACTGTGAATTTTGGTTTATTGCGGCTGAACCTTTTAATCAATTCGTCAGTCAATATCCCGAAATTACTCAGGTTTTTTCTCAGCAATTGGTATCAGAAGTTGAAGCACTGTCTTCCCAACTGGTTCAAGAACAAGAACGACTGCTGATTTTACAACCCTATTTAGTTCCAAAAGCCAGACGGGGAATTGTGGGAAAAAGTCGCTATGCGGTGAGATTGCGATCGCAAATTAAACAAGCGACAAACCGTCAATCTGTGTGGATTTTTGGAGAACCGGGACTAGAAAAAGATAATATTGCAGCCTTAATTCATTTTGGTTCATCCGAGCGGCGTAAACCCTTAATTAAAGTCGATTGTAGCACCTTACAAATTAGTGGTTCAGAATTATTAGGTCGAGTGGGGGGAAAACCGGGGTTAATTGAAGCGTTAGGCGATGGCACTTTAGTTTTTAATAATGTGCATGATTTACCCCCCGAACTTTTACCGATTCTTGTGAATTTAGTTCAAACCCAAACCTACAGTCCAGTGAGGCGCTTGGGAGAACCTGAACCCCCGGTTAAAACCTGTAAAGCACAAATTATTCTGATCTCAGAAAAAGCGATTTCTGAACTGAGTTCTAGTGTTGAAAACTCGATTAAAGTTCCTCCATTACGGGTGAGAAAAGCCGACTTAGAAGACTGGGTAAAATATTATAGTAGTTTAATTTGTCGGGCTAAAGGAATAAACAAAGTTCGTATAACTCCTGAAGCGTTACGACGACTGCAAGCCTACGATTTTCCGAATAATTTACGCGAACTTCGCAGCTTAGTTGAACGGGCAATTATTCAACTTGAAGGTGATTTAGAGATTACTGAAGAAATTATCTGGCCTTCACAAGCGAAGAAAAAACAATTTCGTTTGAATTTACTCAATGCTAATCCTAAACTGCGGCATTTTCTACGCAGTCCCTGGTGGCCGGATCGGATTAATTATGGATTTACCTTAACTGCTTTTGCGTTAATTGTTGGGATTTTATTTGTTGGCCCCCAAACCCGTTCCGAAAATTTTGCCTTAAATTTATTTTGGGCTTGGTGGTGGCCGATTGTTTTGATCCTTTTTCCCTTTTTTGGGCGAATTTGGTGTGCGGTTTGTCCGTTTATGATTTATGGAGAAGTCACACAAAAACTTTCACTGTGGCTATTTCCTCGTCAACTTAAACGCTGGCCAAGACAATCAGCAGAACGTTGGGGCGGATGGTTTGTGTTTGGATTATTTGCGTTAATTTTACTCTGGGAAGAACTCTGGGATTTAACGAATACTGCTTATTTATCGGCTTGTTTGTTATTGTTAATTACAGCCGGAGCGATGATTTTTTCAGTCCTGTTTGAGCGGCGATTTTGGTGTCGTTATCTCTGTCCAATTGGCGGAATGAATGGGATGTTTGCTAAACTTTCTATGACCGAATTAAGGGCGCAGCAAGGTACTTGTTCAGCTGAATGTACCACCTATCAATGCTATAAAGGCGGGCCAGAAAAAGGCGAGGGAATGGCAACAGAGGGCTGTCCGTTGTATTCTCATCCGGCACAATTAGAAGATAATCGAGACTGTGTTTTATGTATGACTTGTTTAAAGGCTTGTCCCCATCGTTCAGTTGAGTTTAATTTGCGTCCACCCGGTATTGAACTCTGGACAACTCATGTGTCTCGCAGTTATGAGGTGGCGTTATTATTTCTGATGTTAGGAGCGGTGTTTTTACATCATCTGCCTGAATTACAAACTCAGTTCAATTTACCTTTTGATTTAACACAGTTTCAACCTCATTTTTGGGTATCTATTGCAGCTTTAAGTTTACCTGCGGTTGTGCCTATGGTTGCTCATCTGTTAACCCGTTTGAATGTAAAATCTCGGTCTTTTGTAGACTTAGCTTATGGGTATTTGCCTCTGGTTTTAGCCGGAAATTTAGCCCATTATTTACAGTTAGGATTAGCAGAAGGAGGACGCATTCTTCCAGTGGCTTTTGCAACGTTTGGTTTAACAGGGGAAGGATTACCCCTATTAATTGCCCATCCGGCGGTGATTAGTTTTTTACAGGGAACGGTGTTAATTTTTGGTGCAGTAACATCAGTGATTTTAACTCAACAAATTGCTCGTCAACCGTTTAAGGTTTTGTTGCCTCAACACTTAGCGATTGGAGTTTTAATGATGAGTTTTTGGCGAGTGATTTTAGGATATTAACTTCAGTTGAGGAGTTTGATAAATGGGAATTTCTAAGATAAAGATTGCCCCTTGTCCGGGTTCAGAGAAAACGCTTAAACTTCCATGATGTTTTTCAATAATATTATAACTAATGGCTAGCCCTAAGCCAACACCTTGACCCACAGGTTTTGTCGTGAAAAAGGGGTCAAATAATTTATCTTGAATTTGGGGATTAATCCCTTTACCATTGTCTTCAATCTGAATTTGAATCCGGGAGTTTTTAGTTAAAAATTGAGTGCGAATGGTAATGCTGGGTTGTTGTACCTTTGACTCCTGTAACGCTTCAATAGCATTGGCAATTAAGCTGAGAAAAACTTGATTGAGTTGACCCGCATAGCATTCGACTTCAGGTAAATGACCATATTCTTTAATGATTTGAATTTCCGGTTGTTGGGTTGAAGATTTCAGCTTTTTCTGGAGAAGCATTAAGGTATTTTCTAGGCCGTTGTGAATATCAACACCCTTCATTTCTGCTTCATCTAAACGAGAAAAATTTCGCAGAGAAGTCACAATTTGAGAAATCCGTTCCGTTCCCGTTTGCATTGAATGGATAATTTGAGGAAAATCCTCAATTAAAAAGTCTAGATCCATTTCTACAATTTTCGTGTGAATATCTAAAGAAGGGGTGGCTAATTCCTGTTGATAAAGTTTCAATAAGTCTAATAAATCTATAATATATTGATCTAAGTGATAAAGATTTGCATGAATAAAGTTAACAGGGTTATTAATTTCATGGGCGACTCCCCCAACTAATTGTCCTAAACTCGACATTTTTTCACTTTGAATGAGTTTTGCTTGAGTGTCTTTAAGTTGGCGGAGAGTGGTTTCCAGTTCAATATTTTTTTCTTGAATTTCTTTAGTTCGTTGTTTAACTCGTTGTTCTAGGGTTGCCTTAGATTGTTCTAAGTCTGCGTGAGACTGTTTTAAATAGGCTGTCATTTGATTAAAGGTACTGGCTAGTTTTCCCACTTCATCTTGAAACTCAACTTTTGCTTGTACCTCGAAGTTTCCTTCCATAATTCGGGTTGTTACACTGGTTAATCGTTGAATCGGATAAGCAATGCTTCGCCGCAGAAAACTAACCATTAAAATTGCTAAAATCAAACTGATGATCCCAACAATTAAGGCTTTCCATTGACCTAAAATGAGATTCTGATTTCCGGCTGTTAACTCAGTTGTGAGTAAAAGTTGTTGTTCTGTCACGATCTGATTTAGCGAGTCTAGCATTTCAGTAGCTAGGGGTTCAACTTGAGTTTGAAATAAATAGATATCTTCTCGATAGCGTTCATTATTAACAGCATTAAAAATTTGTTGATTCAGTGCCTTTAATTCTTCTCTTAAATTAGTAATAGTTTGAAAGCTTGTTCTTTGATTTTCTGTGAATACGCTTTGATTGGATTCTAGGAATTCCCAAGCGGCTTGATTTTTATTCCAGTGGAAAGAATACTCATAACGAAATTGAGAATTAGTCGTGGTGATATAACCTTGCAAAGCGGCTATCATTGAAGTAAAAGAATTTGAAAATTCTGTTATGGAGAAGATCAGGTCAACATCGAACACTGAGGTTAATCTTCCTTGCTGATCTTCTTGGATATTATCAACGGCTTGTAAAATTTGATTAATGATTACTTTTCCTTCTTGGTCATACAGTCGCCAAGCGGGTTGATTCATTAAAATATTATCTTTTAGCACAAATAATTGTTCTGGAAGATTCGACCAATTTTGATAATTTTCTTGAAGTTGACGCAATTCTTCTTGATGATCATTCAAATGCCACTGGTCGGCGAGTTGAATTAATTCAATTAACTCTTGTTCAAAATGATGTCTAGAAGCTTGATACTGAACCCGAAAATCTGAGTTTCCGGTTGCCAAATACCCATGTAAACTAGACAACATTCTCAGCAAACTGGCCTGGGCTGAGGCTGAGTGGGTAACGGTGGGAACTCTTAAGGCTTCTGTTCGTTTCATACTAATTCTCGCTTGGGTA
>JBJHBL010000016.1:0-83214 GCA_050485465.1 Limnoraphis sp.
CAGTGGTTATTTGAATGGAGTATCAGTCAAGATACGTTTCGATTTTCCAAACTTTCAATGTATGGCTCATTCTCATGAATCATTTGCGATCGCTATAGCAAGTGTAGACGAGAAGGAACAACCCCATGAGCGACAAATCCAAGTTCGAGTTGAAGTGTCCCCTAAGCAAAGAACAGCAGCAAACTGTTAAGAAAGTTGCCGATACCGTAGATAAACATAAGCAGATTTGTAAAAAACTCAATCCCTTCGACTGAAGAACTAATATTTTCCAGTTTCTCAGTGAAAACTGAGGGGTGAGTTGTATCAAATTATCATTTCGAGAGTAGCAAATATCAGTAGTTTCCACATTGTAGTCTGGGTGCAAATGTTGGTAGTTTAGGAGAAGGAAAACTTACGGAGCAAAAGCTTATCTCTGAAAGCATAAAACTCACTTCGCATTTGAGCTTCCTTGCCCCAAAGTTTTATAAAGTATTTATTTGATTTTTAAACTCATTGAGGTCATCTTATCGTGTCAGCATACTGGCAAGCCAAAATCTGGGGTCTACTCCATGACCCTGCTCTAAAAGCCCTGCATACAACTGGACGAGGTGGAAATAGCTTCTGGGAACAGCTAGATGTTATGCAGAATTGGGTAGACAATCAATGGAACCCCGAAACATCAGGAAAAAAAATATTTAAACATATTCATTTAGCTGATTATATTGCATCCGCAAGCGATAGGGGTGCGATTGGAAGTATATCGGGAAGCGTTAATTATGCCCCAGGAAATGACCGAGATTTTGGTTTAGATATTTCTCATCTATTGTCCGGGAAAAAGCTTCATTTAAAACTCAAACAACACGATGAACTGATTAACAAGAGAACACAGTATTTAAACCAAAAAGAAAACCAACTCTTACAAGTGATTCCCGAAGAATGTCGTCAAGATAGTCAACGGTTATTTTGGTGGCTGTGGCGATGTTTGCCGGAAGCCGTTATTCAAGAATTTCAAGATGAGTCTTTACTGTTAATGCCAGCCGAAACCCGTCTGCCCGACAGTTCAATTTGGAGTCATACCAGTATTACCGCAGCGTTAGCCGGGGCCTTAGCGGGTTATCATTTAACAACAGAAGATATTAAAAGTAACTATAAAACACTTTCTCATCCCTATCTGGCAACTTTTAGCTTTTCTCCTATTCAAGAACTGATTAAAGCCAGTCGCAAAATGCGGGATTTTTGGTCAGGTTCCTGGATACTTCATTATCTGTCTGCGGTTATTAGTTGGAAACTGGCAAATTTATACGGCCCGGACTGTTTACTCTATCCGAGTTTATTTCAGCAACCCCTCATCGACCATTGGTTAACTGCACAATATCCAGAGTTTGAACAATGGGTTAAGAAACCGAGTGAACGTCAACTCTTAACTGCCGGGTTTCCAAATGTCATTGTATTAATTTTACCGAAAGATGAAGTCGAAAAAGCGATGCAAACTGCCCGTCAAACTTTATTAGAAACTTGGTATAGTTTAAGTGATGAAGTTCTAGAAAACTTACAAAAAGAACGACACTGGATGCCGCAGTTATCGGCAAATAGCAATACTTGGAAAAGCTGGCTAAATTCTCAATGGCAAACGTACTGGAGTGCAGTTCCAATAGGAGTTGAAGGGGAAGAACTTAAAAATGCTGCCATTCCAGAAGAACAAAAGGGCAAATTTGAACCCTGGGTTAATTCACATAATGAAGCTTACAATTTAACTAATGAAAAACAAAAGTTATTTATCAAAGAAGAACTTGACTTTTTAAGAGAAGCCTATCAACAGCGTTGGGAAAAGCAAGGAAGACGTTTCAGCGTCAATGTCGGGTCTTGGTGGCCGCATATTTTTGACCAAACTCGCCTAACTTTAGCCACTGTTAAAAACGCCCGTAACTGGAAAATACCGACCGCTTTCGGCCCTCGTTCAACAATATCAGGAATTGGGCCTGTTGTTCATCCGGGTGAAGATTGGATAACGGAAGGAGAAACCCAACGGTATTGGCAACGGGATGCGGGTTTATTTGATGGTATTGAACAGTTAAATGCGACTGAAACCGTTAAACGGGGTTTAGAAAAAGTTTTATCGCAACGATTAGAAATTGACTCAACAAATATCGCTACCTATCCAGATTTAACCGCCGGAGTTGCAGGATATTTAAAAGTACATCAAGAGAATGTAGACGTTTGGGAACATCTTCAAAACACCTGTCAAGCTATTTCCAGCTATGGTAACTGGGTTAATAGCGTTACTAACGAGATGTCTAATAAATGGGGTATTCCCTGGATGGATGAGTCTGACCATGACTTATTTGTTCATCCCCGTTTATTGAATGCCGGATGGTTAGTTGAAGATGCTCAAACTCGTGAGTTAAAAGCTTTACAGGCTGAAATTGATAAAACTAGAAATTCAGAAGAACTTGCACAACTCAAAACCAAATTTACTAAAATCAAACAAACCTATCGCTTGGAAATTGAGGAAATTATTAACCAATATTACCCTAGCAATAATCCTGCCGATTGGTATATTATCGCTGCGGGAGACGGTGACGGGATGAGCGAATGGTTGAAAGGAAAAAAACTGAATAAGTATCGAGATTATATTCCTAAAAAATTACAACAAAGTTTGAATATCTCTGACGAGGAATTATTCACAGATAATGAAATTAATACAGAAACAGAGGAAACTTTCAAAACCAAAACTATCAAGTTTTTGAAACTTCAGAAACGGATGGGGCCATCAACTCATAGTGCATTAAGTCGGGCGCTACTCGATTTTTCTAATCAGTTGGTTCCCTATCTCACGGAACAACGCTATGCAGGACGGCTCATCTATGGGGGAGGTGATGATGTTCTCGCCTACACTAATCTCTGGGAATGGGATAGTTGGTTGTGGGATATTCGCCAATGTTTTCGAGGAGATGAAGACCCTAAAAAAGAGTTTGATAATACAGGAAATTACTGGTGTTGGAAAGACGAAAAAGTATCGGATAATTTAGCTAAACGTCCTTTATTTACAATGGGGAAAGATGCCACAATTAGTTTTGGTGTTGTTATTGCCCATCATTCCGTTCCTTTGGCTATTTCTCTAGAAAATCTCTGGGAAGCTGAAGATGAAGCAAAAAAACATAAAGCTCCCAATAACAAGAAAAAAGATGCAGTGCAGGTTAGAGTTATCTATGGAAACGGTAACATTCTCAAAGCCACAACCAAGTTTAATACTTTTCAAAAATGGCATCAACTTCTTACAACCAAAGGGTTAGAAAGTTCATTATTTGAAACGGCTGCAACGCTCTGGACTCAACATCCCGCCCCCCATACTAATGCACTTTCAGCCTGGACAACTGTATTTTGTGAACGCCGTGATTTCTTTGCAAATGATGAAGCTAAAAAAGATGAATTTAAAACAAAATTTACCCATTTTATGATAGAACTCTGGGAAAAAACGCCCGAAGAAAATTTAACCGATGAAATTCAATATTGGTTAAAACTCGCCGCCTTTGTTCTGCGAAACCGCGATATTAAATTGGGAGGTAAATCTTAATGGAATGGTACACAATTACCCCCTTAGATATTCTATTATTCAGGGATGCTAAACCCTTCACACCGGGAGAACGGGCTTGGGCAGGCAGCGTATTTCCTCCTAATGGTCATACCATCGCCGGGGCATTACGAGGTCTACTGAATCAGAAAGAAACTCTGAAACTGAAAGGGCCATTTTTCTGTAGAATTCAAAATAATCAACCCCAATTATATTTACCTCGTCCATTGGGTTTTATGGGTTCAAAACCCTTAATTCCGATTGATTGGTGTTCATCTCATCCTATCAAACAAGCGATGTGGGATAAAACTCAACCCTCTCCACTATGTTCACCTACTTTGTTATCCGAGGAAGATAAAAAAGATAACAATTACCGTCAGTATCTTCCCCATGATGTTGTAGCTAACTATCTTAAGAAAGGTAAAATCAATGAATCTGATTGGTTAGCAAAAGACAAAAGCGAAACTAAACCCTGGAAAATAGAAACTCGCTCCCATAATTCGCTTGAGATAGGAACTCGTCAAGTAAAAGATGCCGATGGTTACTTTGTTGAAAATGCAATTCGCTTGTTGGAAGGGTGGAGTTTAGTTATTGGGATTGATATTAAAATTCCTGCTACACCAACTATTATTCAATTGGGAGGTGAAGGACACCGGGCAATTTTAGAACGCTGCGACGAACTTAAAGAACAATGGGAAGAACTTGAAGATATTTCTCAAACTAATTTTAAGAAAGGAGGGAAATCAATTGCTTATTTAGTTACACCTGGAGTATTTGAACGCAAGCATAATGGTAAAGCCATCTGCCGTTCTTGGCCCTGGGAATGGAAACTAGCAAATACCGTTAATGGGAATCAAACTGCGGGTTCATTGGTTAGTGTGGCGACTGACAAAGCAGTTCCCATTAGTTGCCGATTTCGAGATAAAGAGGACAATAGTAGTATTCCCGCCCCTCAAGTGTTTGCTGCACCCCCCGGAAGTTTGTATTACTTGAACCAACCGCAAACTCTGTTTCAAGACCAAGAAACTAGCGGTAAAGTTCATAACTGGCGACAACTAGGTTATTCAGAATTACTGTGGATTTATTATTAGGAGGAAAACTAATGACTTACAATTACGCTTACCTTTATTTACTGTCTCCTCTGCATACAGGCGGCACAACTCAAGAGGGAAATTTACTCGGAATTGCCCGCGAATCTCACACCAATTTACCTTATATTCCATCCAGTACCATTCGGGGTCGGATACGCGCTAGTGAGGGAGACACAACCAAAAGAAATCGACTTTTTGGGACGACTTTGGAAGAATCTTCTCAACTCGAACAGGGAGATATTTGGATCGGCGATGGTTCGCTTCTTTGGTTGCCCGTCCCGTCTTTAAGTCACGGTATTGTTTGGATTAGTTCTCCGATGTTGTTGCGGCGTTGGGGACGTTTTCAGGAGAATTTACCGGAGATTCCCGAAGCTTACAGCACCAATTTAGACACTGATAAACCTGTTTATTTAAAAGATGCCATTATCAAACCGAATCATTTGCTGGCTTGGAGTGATTGGGAACGTTTTATCCCCGAACATATACAAACTCAAATGATTGAAAGAATTTTGATTTTGCCCGACCAACACTGTTCAACTTTGATTCAAATGAGTTTGTGGCGACAGGTTAAAATTAAACTCGACGAACATAAATCTGTTCATGGTGGTTTCCGCTATGAAGAAGCCATTCCTCCCGATACGCTGATGTATTTTCCTTGGGGTTTAACGGCAAAAGCTAACGGAACAGCAGAACAGTCCAATTCCGATTTTAAACAGTTAATTCAAAGTCACGAACTTTTACAAATTGGAGGCCAAGAAAGTTTGGGTCGCGGTTTTGTTCAACAGTGGTTAGATTCATAATCAGGAGAAATAGTTATGATGGTTTTTGACCCCCGCACAATTGCAACACCCGTTTATGATGCTTTATCCCAATTACGTTCGCAATATAATGGAAATGATACCCGTCTCAAAGAACAAAAAAGTCAAGCTGTAGAACTTTACACCTATCTTTCAACCTGGGGAATGATGCGGTTAAAAGCTGAAGAAAAAGCTTTGAATCAAGATGGAAAAAAGGATGTTGTTCGTCAGTATTTTCAATGCTTGCAAACTCTGTCTGATGTTCAAAATTTAGTCGGTGATAAGGGTTTAGAAACCCTAAAAAATCTCGGAACAGAAGAATATCTGGGCTTGACTGGTTTAGGTTTGGCATTATCTCAAGAATTTTCATTCTGGGCTAATGCAATTTATGTAGGTATTGAAGGAGAGGAATAATCCAATGGTATTTGAACGTCCTAAGCGTCCCGGTCAGCCAAACGCAAGACCGAACCCAACCCAAAGACCGAATACTCAACAAAACCGACCCAATAGAGGCGGAAACATCCCTCGCAAACCCGGAAATGCTGGCGGAAACCGGGGGGGAAATGGTGGCGGTAATGGGGATAATCGTCCTCCTCAGCCTTCTCCCTGGCTAAAACCAGAAGAACAACCCTCACCCGATGATAATGCTAGTTTTGTTGAATATCTGCGGTGGATGCGATCGCCAGATCATCCTCAAAAAGACGGAACCAAAACTCAAATTTTGCAAATGGCTGAAGACTCGGCTAACTACAATAAACGTCTCAGTCAACTTACAGAAAGAACTAAATTAATAGCAGGAAAAGATAATTGTTTTCAGGTTAAGTGTTCCTGGCGAATTCGGGTTGGTGGACATCGAGGCCCAGAAAGTATTTTATTACCCGCTTTTGATGCTTTGGGAATGCCCTATATTCCATCTTCAACGCTGCGGGGTGTGGCGAGAACTCAAGCCATTCGAGAAATAATGAAGCGGGATCATATTAAATGGCAAGAAGCCGAGAAGAAAATAGCACCTTACTTTGGTTCCTTGGAAGCTGAAAAACCCCATCGCAGTGGAAAAGTTATCTTTCTAGATGCTTACCCATTACCCAGTCAAATGGGTTTGCAGATGGATATGGCAAACAATATTTGGACATGGGACAACAATAACGAACTTGAATATAATCCCAATCCCAACCCGTTCTTTTCTCTGAGAGAACCCACATTTTTAATCGGGTTAAAGTTGGCAAGCCACTGTGACGACCCGAAGATTTTACAGCAGGTAAAACAATGGCTAACAGCAGGACTACAAGCGGGAATTGGTTCTCAAGTTAATTCGGGTTATGGGGAATTAATTCGGGCGGGTTCTAGTCGTTCTCTTGATGAGTTTTTGCAAGTCGAGTTTTCTTTGGAAGGTCAACTCATTCACGGACGACAAAAATTTACTCATTGGAATTGGAATGAACGCCGAAACGATTGGCAAATGCGAGGACAAGCCGATGCAGAAGTTCGTCCAATTGCGTTTAAATCAATGTTGCGTTATTGGTTTCGGGCTTTTTCATTAGGTGTTTTGGATGTTAACACCGTTAAAACACGGGAAGCCCAGTTATTTGGTGGAATTAGTCCTAAAACATTGGGTTGGGTTAGAGTTGATATTCAAGATGGCAAGGTTACTCAACGGGAACCCCGACCAAACTTTAGCGGAAAAGATGATGATTGTGGCGAACAAGTCGGAACGTTAATATTATCTTATTCTCCCGAAGTACCAACAAACCAAAATACACAAATCCACAAACTCTTTGAATCTCTCACTTGGATGATGTTTCATTTAGGAGGAATTGGTCAGGGTGCCAGACGTCCGTGTTATTCGAGGCAAAATCGGGAACGCGCTCCCTGGTATCGAGGTTCAACATTTTATATTAATAGTGATGAACAACTTTGGGAACTTCCTGATAATATACAAGCTTTTCAACGAAAGTTTCAGCAAAAGCTAGAACAATTTTATCAGAGTTTATCTCAGCTTAACTCTCAGCTTACCGGAAATCAAATTAATTACCGCCAACCTCGAAAGGCAGGTCAAATGCGACGCGATCAATGGATAGAAGCAGTTGACATAAATTGCAGAATTATTGTGTGTTCAGGACAAGAAGATTTTGGAAAACCATATCCTTTGGCTATTTTGCATAGCAAAGATTTAAAAGTAGAAGATAGACGCGGAAATCTTGACTATGATGGCAATCTTTGCGGTCAAGTTTTGGGTAATGTTAAACCCTCTCCTGTTTGGATTGCAGATTTGGGAGATTATCAAGTTGTAACGGTTTTTGGATCAACAGAAAACCCTCGCCGTGAATATTTAAACCGCCTCCGAAGCAATACAAACAGAAATAGCTATTGGCAAATATGGCCTCTCCAAGAATAGTTTAATCTTCAAGATGCAGTATCTACCAAAGATAGAATTAGTATAAATAATTGGGAGAACATCTTATGGTTCAAGTTTTAGCGGCGAAGGATATTACTTTAGAACAGTTGGAAACTCATTTTCAGCTTGAATATGTTGAGGATGATAACTTCTTTTGGGAATGGCGAATTGATTTACCTGAACTCAATGACTGGGAAGTTCAACTCCTAGAAGAAATTAAAGCAGGTTATTCAAATTTAATCAAACAACCGCCATTACTAGAAAAACCGATTAACTTAACTGTGGTTTCTCCCTTACTGTTTATTGGTCGTTTCTATCAATCTCCGTTTAACATTCGAGCCGAAAAAAGTGTTGAAATATCCGCCATATCAGAGGATTCTGAATTAATTGTCAAGGGGAATATAGATACTTTAGTTCTAAAAAATCAAGTTTGGGTGATGGTTATTGAATCTAAACAAGCTAAATTTTCAGTCGAAGCTGGACTTGCTCAAATCTTAGCATATATGCTAGCCAATCCCAATTCTCATCAATCCAGTTTTGGATTAATTACAAACGGAGGAAGTTTTCTATTTCTGAAACTCATTCAAACTGAACACCCGCAATATGCAACGTCTGATTTGTTTGGCATCAACAATCGTCAGAATAATTTGTCTGATGTTCTCAAAGTCTTAAAGAAATTGATTCAAATTTCTCTAAATTATGACGCTTAAACTTTTAGTCTTTGATTCTCAATTTTGATTGGCTATGACAAGAAATTTAGTACAATCCGTTGAATTTAATCGCCTCGATACCCTTATTATTACAGTGGGAACCCGTCAGGTTGGGTGGAAGTGTGAGGATGGAATTGTTCGCTGTTTGGGTGCCGATGGCGATCGCGGTCATCCCCCTCATATTAACCAGTTGTACCAAGAACTCGGTGTTGAACGCCAATCTCACGAACCGGGTCAATCTCAAACACTTTGGAGTGTGCGAGACTTAGGATATCGTTTGTTTGAATACTGTCAAGAATGGCTGGATAACGACTTTAGTAATGTTCAGTTGCTATTAGATGGTCATATTATCAAAGAAGGCGTACAAAAGGGTCTAAAACACATTATTCTTTGGGCAACAGACCAACCGGAAAATATTCCTTGGGTATATCGCCGTGCCGATACGATAGCACTTGCGGAGTTAATGCAGGGTAAAATTAAAGCAGATTATCCCCATTTAAAAGTTGATATTGTACATCCAATTGTTTCGGCAAATGATCGAGAAACTATTCGTCAGAAACTCGAAGGGTTTATTCTGCCACTTGCGTTGGAAACCGCTTCCAATTTTGATGAGGAGTTTGTTCTAGGAATTGAGAATAAAGGGGCAGTTCCTGCTATTGCCGAAAGCTTAGAAATTTGTGCGGCGGCATTAGTGCGCCAGTGTCAGGTTTTTAGCATTACCCCTGTAGAACCCCATCCCCTTTATGATGAACCTTCTCCCCATCAAAAATCCTCCCGCAGTGCCGAAACCTATCAATGGGTTGCTGTCAGTGAATACTTCTGGCCGTTGGAACGCTCCCGTGTAATTTACGCTTGGAAACGAGGGGATTTCTCTGAAGCGAAACTGTGGTTAAAGTCTCATCAAAATCGCTATCGGTTTCTCTATCAACTGGCGGGGTATCTCAGCATCTCCAACAACTGGGAAATTGCCGATTTTATCAAGAACCGAGAGTTTGAAAATAGTTGGCTGAGGTCAAACGTTGTCTCTCAACAAGCGGGTTCAAACCAAGTACAACAATGGCGGCAACACCTGCAAGAATTACAGAATAATAAACCCGCAGAAATTTGGGAGTCTGTATTCTTTATTGATTTGCTTCTCAAACAAGGGAATTCTACCGCCGCTTTTTTTCAGTTTTCTCAAACCTTAGAACGGTTGCTTTACTTACGTTATCAGTCGGAAGATTGGTTAAATAAAGGATTTGTTGACCTGGGAGATTATCGGGGAAACCCAGCCACTTATAATCCCGGTTTTAAAAAGCTTATAGATGCCTGGTTCAAAGCTAAAAACAAACCTCAAGACTCAATTTATAAGCTATTTGATGATATTCGTAAGCTTAGAAATGATATTGTTCATGAAGCTGCTCCTATTTCTCAAGACCAATTAACTTCACTCTGGAATAATGTGGGTTGGCAACTCATAATAATCAACAGTCCTGAAGCTGCAATCAAAACTCGCTTTGTAGAAACAATGCTGATGGTCTGTCCGTCAAGCTGGCAAATTTCTGAACAAAGCTTAATAGAGTCTTTGTATCAGTGGGGTTTAACGGTTCTCCACTCAGACAAATAAACAGGTTTTATAGATAGAGTAGTTTTCAGTTTTGTCAGGTACACCGATTGGGTATAAACCCAGTTTCGAGCAGAAACCAGTTTCGGGTTTAAGGATTTATCAATTCTTTGAATTCGTTGGATTTTTAACAACAAAGAAACAGGTTTGATAGATAGCACCCGGTTCCAATAACCAAGTTCCAGACCAGGGACGAACCGGATTTCCATAACTGCCTTGAGGTTTTACAGCAATATCATACTGGCCGGGTTCCAATACATATCGTCCGACCGGCCCTTTTCCCGGACAAGCTTCAGGAGGATTAAAATAAGATACACAATCTTGACACTTTTCTATTTCCTCAAATTTAGGAGTTTCCCCACTAAATATAATCTGCATTTTAGTTGTAGATGAGTTTTGAATTTCAATGATCGTAGAACCATCAGTTGTGATTCCCTTTAGCTTTGGCGAGACCACATTTTGTGCGCCTTTGTCTTTGATATCAGCAACAATAACAATCGCTAATAATCGCTTGACATCCTCTATTAAAGTATGATCGGGGTACTGTCGAATAAATTCTCTATAAGTCGCGATCGCACTGTTGTACCTTCGGTTTTCTTGGTATACTTTTCCACATTCTAAATATAACAAGGGCATATTTTGAGCGACATTCGGTAATAAATTCTGCCGGATAAGATTGTCCAAGCGTTCACAAACCTCCTGTGTCGCCAGGGATTGGACTGAAGCTTGTTGAAAGAGCTGCTGAACTTGGTTTCGCACAGGTTCAAGCAAAGCACTTTTGTCATACACCGCAACTTTGGCATAATTGAGTAATGCCAACTCAAACTTTCCAGCTTCTTGAGCCGCAATCCCATCTTGAAAAAACTTGCATTCAGCTTTCTTTTGTATGGAACGTTCAGCATAGTTACCCGAGTCAATTAAGCGGAAACTAGCAATAATTTGATTAAACTTCTCAACCGCAGTGGAACAATCACCGACTCGATAAGAGTACATAGCACTTTCATATTTTTGTTGATCTAAAATATGTCGAATGATACTCGGAATACCTGTTACCGCTAAGGCGATCATCAGACCCATCAGCAAGCCAGGCGGTAATTGAGGTGGAGGATTTCGACGAATGCTGGTCATAGGGCTTATCGGTTCAAGAAATTTATTATTCAGGCTGTATCTACTTCTCTATCAGAAAAAATCCTGAGTTTTTACGTGAATAACTGTAATTTCTATCTCACCGTTCGCTCAAATTGAACGGATAGGGCAGACAAAAAAGGCTGAAATTCTTGTGTAGCAGGGTGTTCAGCCGAACTAGAAAAGGCTGAAATTGATCAACTTCAGCAGGAAGATGGTAAAAGCGGTTGAGTCAAACGAGCAATTAGCGATCGCCGTGAATCCTATTTTAACTGAATAAAGCCTGAATTGTCAGATGAAATTTTTCAGCAACCCTAGCGTATGCACTGTTT
This sequence comes from Limnoraphis sp., assembly GCA_050485465.1. Taxonomy (GTDB): domain Bacteria; phylum Cyanobacteriota; class Cyanobacteriia; order Cyanobacteriales; family Microcoleaceae; genus Capilliphycus. The sequence goes on from JBJHBL010000016.1 coordinate 11,604, forward strand.
CGCAAATGTAATTCATTGACCCAATCTTTCTCATGATCAATCAGAGGACGCAGATCAACATAGTGAAATTTGTCATGTTTTTGCGCCAAATCAGACAACATCTGATTATATTGATCAAGGATTGTGAATATCACCTCTCGTTGTTCAATCGGATCAAGAATTCCCTTGCGTATTAATGTAGGTTTCAGCCACGGCCCACAAAATGTTAGAAATAACCACTCAACACCTTTTCCCGTTGGAGGAGTGTAGCCATAACCATGAGTTATAATATGAGTCTCCGGTGATATAAAGCTGACCTGTTGGAACAAAAGGAATCTCATCATCGGAGGTATGAAAAATATGAGTTCCTGTCCGAATTTCTGAGCGTTGACGGACTGTATCTAGAATGTCTTCTGCATCTTCTGAACAACAACTCACGTCAAAAACTTGAAATCCCCCGAGTTTCTTGATTTGGGGTTCTGGAGTTGAGGAAATTGAGGAGAATAGACTACTCACTTGATCAGTTTTCCCGGCTTCGGGTTTGGCTCCAATCAAATTTTTACTTTTGATTAAATGTAAATGACTATCGCCATATTTCACAGTGACTTCATCCATGCTCGTTTCTCTCCAGTGTTTGAATACAATAAATAGTTGATGCAAAAGCAATTAATTGAGGTCGCAAAGGGTTGATTTTTGTCAATTAAAATGTTAGCATTTAGAAATGCGATGCAACCCAATTGAAAAGATGCCGAAAATATATTGCAGAATGAAGGAGTTTTTGCGGAACCTGAAACTCTAAATCTTGTAACAATCTGATAAAATATCAAAAAGTCCCTAACACTAGGCTATCTTAAAAAGAAGTCTCAGTGAAAGAACCGCCATGTCATCTACTCCTCGTCCTCCGGCGTCGGGTTCGGAACAGTCCCCAGAAGAAACCCCCTCTCTGGAAACGGGGTTAGCGGCGCTGAAACAAAAACAATATAAAATAGCGATAACCCATCTTGAAGCGATCGCTCAGTCTCAGTCTAACCGCTCTGCTGGAATGCAGGCGCAAATGGCGTTAGTGGTTGCTTATGAACGGACTCGCAATGTCAAAAAAGCGATCGTCCTCTGCAAGAGTTTAACGCAACATCCCAAACCCAAAGTTAAAACTTGGGCGGAAAAAACCTTAAAAGAATTAAATAACCGTTATTCATCAGAAACTTTACCTCAAAAAGAACCCGGTTTTGTTCCCTTTGAACCCTCTTTACAACCCCCCAAAGTTCAACCGCCAAAAGATGCGGGTTTTGTACCCCTTGAACCTCCTCAAAACAAACCTTCTGTTGATGCTGAACTGAATTCTTATCGTTTAAAAAAGCCTAAAGACTCTTTGATTTCTGTCCAAAAAGTCCCTGAAAATACACCTAATATTTCAGAAAATAATCTTTTAACTCCCCAAGACGTAGAAACACCTTTAACCCCCGAAAATCAGCCAACAATAGAAGAAAAAGTCGCAGATGAACCTGCAATCGAATCTCATCCCTTAACTTGGCGACAAGCTGAACGAGCAACCACCTGGAAGCGTTTAAAATCTTTGAATTTAACGAGATTTTATCTGGAACAAGTTCTTACGGTTATTGCTTTTTTGTGGTTGATTCCCCGTTTATTGGGTTTCTTGATGGTTTCCATCAATAGAATTTTACTGGTGCTGCCTTTTGTTAGACCAATTCCTCTGTTTTACAATCATCCTGATCGGTTTGTATATCAGAGTTTAGCCGTTTTATTTATTTTATCTCCCTGGCTATTAGATGGATTGCTAAAATGGGTTTATGGGATGAAACCTTTGCCGATGACAACGTTATTTAAACACAGTCAAGAAGCGAATAAAATTTTAAGAAGCTATTGTCAGCAACGCCATTGGAAAGCGCCTGCATTAAGAGTAATACCAACAACTGCACCCATCGCTATGACCTATGGATGTTTGCCGAGATTTGCAAGAATTGTTATTAGTCAGGGGTTACTGGATCAACTCTCAGAAGATGAAATAGCCGTGATTTATGCACGAGAAATGGCTTCTATCGGTCAAAAAGATTTCATGGTGATGTCTTTTGCAACGATAATTCTGCAAGTTCCCTATCAGCTTTATTGGCAATCTTCCCAATGGGTTGAGCATTCGTCGGATTTAATTAATAAGTTACCGGAAAAAGTGCCGAATTTTGTGCAATCGGCTTTATTATTTATAGTGAAAGTTTCAAACCCTATTGTCCGGATTATTTCACCGTTGAGTTATGGGTTGTATAGAATTTTGCGATCGCCGATCTTCTGGCTGTCTCGCCGACGAGTTTACTACAGCGATCGCACCGCTTGCAATCTGACGGGAAACCCGAACGGACTGACTCGTGCTATGGTAAAGATAGCGATGGGAATGGCAACAGAAATACAGAATCAAGGCACAAGTAGTTTATTAGAAGGATTTGATCTCTTGATGCCCGTCAGTAGCAAACAAGCACTAACATTCGGCAGTATAGCGGCTAATTCTGGTAAGATAGAGTCTCTGCTAACTTGGGATTTAGCAAACCCCTATCGTCAATGGTTGGAAATCAATAATACGCACCCGGTAATTGGCGATCGCTTGTTGATATTATTTCACTATGCAAGTTTCTGGAAATTGAACACAGAGTTAGACTTATTGAGGGAAAATACCAAATCACCATCTCCTTTGTCTGATCAACACCGTCGCTTGCTGCTACAGGGAGCGCCTTATTTTGGACTTCCAGCGGGATTATTACTCGGAAGTTTCATTTGGTTATTGGGCGGTTTTTTGTCTGCGGTGGGCGTTTGGCAATTAGAATGGTTATTCGGCGATTTTTGGATTTTGGCAGGTTGTATTCCCCTTGCTTGCAGTTTAGGAATTTTTCTGCGCCTGAATTCTTTCTTTGCTGAGATTAAACCTTCAACGCCACTACAAAAGCCGAATTTAGCCCGTTTGTTAGCTAATCCTGACACTCTACCGATCGATAGTCAACCTGTTTATCTAGAGGGTCAACTTTTGGGGCGAGAAGGTCTCATTAATTTGATGGGACAGGATTTGTTTTTAAAAACACCCACCGGATTGATTAAGTTACATTATGTTCCGGTGTTGACTCCTCTAGCCAACTTGGGCAAATCAACCCATCCGGTTGAATTGATCGGTCAGTCGATTAATGTTATAGGATGGTGGCGACGTGGTGCAACACCTTGGATCGATGTCGAGACTTTACAAACTCAAGATCATCAAGTGATGTTAACAGGAGGACATCCAATTTGGTCTACAATCATAGCTTGTGCGCTCGCCTTTTGGGGAGCTTATATGATTTTTCGCGGAGGATTTTAAGTTTTTGTCAGTTTGAACAGAGTTAGATTTGCATTTTGCTCAACTCAGTGTTACATTTGTTTACAAACCTTTAATCAGGGATGAAGTCATCAGGAAAATTGGAGGAGAACTTAAACCAATTGGAATAAGATAGCAGAAGACGTTGAGATTTTTAGCAACAATTTTGAATACAGAGCTAGAATTCTGCTCACAGATATGATATGTTAGAGAGTGGCTTGAAATGATCCGGTCTTGGATAAGAGAGAGCAAAGTTTTATCAAAGTTGCTGTCTTTTACCGAAGGGGTATCACGCACAGGCAACTCTACCAAGTGTCTGATCTAATATTCCGAGATATAAGTGTTCATAAGCTTGGGGAGACTTGGTAGGAGTTAAAAACTCAATCGCCTGATGACGGGTTCTGGCGAAGGCATTTTCCATCGAGGAACTGTCTCGTTCAGGCTGGATGAAACAGGACACTTAAATCGTGAGATTTAAGAAGCTCTCATTATAGCCAAAAGCTTAAAGTGAGAAAATGTCAACTTGTACCCTTGGATGTACTAAACTTGAGTAGGTATTACATCAACAGGAAGCTGAAATCCATTGATATTAGTTTTATAGTCTGGGTTAGATGTGTTTGAATCGACACTCAAGGGAATTGAAAGCGTATACGGCAGCAAATTGTTAAGAAATGACCGGAAGTTTACAAAACAACCTAAAAAAATATAGGTCTTTGCATGAGCGAATACAGGTGGAGAAGAAGTTTCAAAATCACCCATTCTCTAGGCTTAGACCTATTAGCCGTTGTCTAGTTTTTTTCTACCTGAAACTAAAAGACTCTCCAATGGGAGAGAATTTTTCGAGAGTAGATGTTTTTTATTCAGATAATAGCAGTCAAGGTTCTGCTATATAGTTAGCACATTTGAGTTGATATTTGGAGGTTTTACTCATGCCCGTTCGTCTTTATGTTGGAAATCTACCCAAAGAATTGGAGCGAAAGGAATTACAAGACGTTTTTGCTGAAGAAGGAGATAACGTCTCAGCCAAAGTGATTACGGATCGTAAGACCGGAAAATGTCGAGGATTTGGTTTTGTCACCGTACAAACCGATGAAATTGCCGATCAAATTGTAGAAAAATACAATGGCTTCATGTTCAAGGAAAATCCCTTGAAAATCGAGAAAGCATTACCCCGTAAAAAAGGCAAAAATGAAAAAGGAGAGGGTGCAGCCGAGGAGGAAGAGCGTCCAGTTGCAGCTAAAACATCAACCAGCAGCAGCAGTAAGAAGAAAAAATCAGGTCGAAGCAATTCAGCGAGCAGTTCTTCCGGCAGTTCATCAAGTTCTAGTAGCTCTGACTCTGTTCAACCCGATCCTCGTTGGGCTGACCAGTTAGAGAAGCTCAAGGAAATGCTCTCTGCTCAAACCACAAACTCCTAGCACTTCCACTGAATTTCCAGCTAAACAAAGCCCGCCCGAATCTATTCAGGCGGGTTATTAACTATCAGAGATCATCCTCAAGAGGCTGAAGATTACAACACCTTTGATCTTAAAAGCGCAACAGGTAAACAGAACAATTTACGCCGAGTCGGAACATAAGCCCGTTGGGTAAAAACATCATACTGGTTGCGTTCAATTTCATCGAGAATCTTGCTGTAGAGAAGTAATGCCGACCAAACGGGCCAGCGAATATCAGGATTCAAAGCACGAATCCCTCGTTCAGCTAGAGTATAGAACTTACGCGCTCGCTGAATTTGAAAACGCATCAGTTCTCGCCAGCGATCATCGACCACTCCTTGCAATAAATCCTCTTGGGTGTAATTAAACAGGGCTAATTCTTCTAAAGGAAGATAAATACGACCTCGGCGAGCATCTTCACCAACATCTCGAAGAATGTTCGTGAGTTGATTGGCAATTCCAAGGGCGATCGCTTCTTCTGTGGGGATCTCAAAGTTTTGTTCTTGATCCCAGGGGGCCTTGTAGTCCGGTTGGGCAACGCCCATCACAGCCATAGACATTAACCCAACTGTACCCGCCACCCGATAGCAGTACAGTTTTAACTCTTCAAACGTTTCATATCGACTGCGGTAGAGATCCATCCGTTGACCCGCAATCATATCTCGAAACGGCTGAATATCAAGAGGATACTGGCTGAGAGTATCAACTAAAGCCACGTCCTCATCATCAATAGGATGTCCTGCGAAAATAGATTCGAGGTGTTTTTCCCAATGATCCAAAGTTTCAGACGTTGTTGAACTCGCCATCGGCCCATCGACCAATTCATCGGTACGGCGACACCAGACATAAATTGCCCAGATCGCCCGACGCTTGGCGAATGGCATAAGCTGAGTTCCCATATAGAAAGTTTTGGAATACTCCGCAGTAATCTGACGACAGAGTTCGTAGGAGTCTTCCAAGGAAGCCAGAGTTCTCATCCGGAGGGACTTAGACAGTTGTAGCATTCGTCGTTTTTCTGCTCTGTCGCTATCAGCCGTAAATCGGTTGGTTATTGCGTAACAGGGGTGCGGGATTGGGAATTGACAGAGGCTGAATTACCGTTAAGGGCAGAATCAACCCCAGCAGCCGGGGCTTGCTTGTCAATGGAGGCTGAGTGCTGACTAATAGCTTGCGCTGTTAGTTTACCAGAAAGTACAGCACCTTCCATACTACCCAGATACTTTTGCATCGTATAATCCCCAGTTAAAAAGAAATTGGGAATGGGTGTGACTTGAGACGGACGACAAGCCTGAGCGCCAGGAACAGCCTTGTAAACTGAGCGTGGGGTTTTCACCACATGAGATTTCAACAACTTCGCCTGATGGGGAATTTGTTCTGGGAACAGTTTTTCTAATTCCGCGATCGTTGCTGCCACAATCTCCTCATCAGACTTTGCAATCCAATCTTTCGCCGGGGCTAAAACTAACTCTAGCATCGAACGATCCGGGTTGGAATAGGCTTGACAAGTGTTACTCATATCTGCATACACACTCAGAAGCGGCGATCGCGAAAACAGCAAATGATCAATATCTGTCAACTTGCGATCAAACCACAGATGCACGTTAATCACTGGCACCCCTTCTAAACCCTCGAGTTTTTGAAAATAGTCCAGTTTTTGCCAAGCATCCGGTAGAATTAACTTGAGCGGATCAACAGGCATCGCCGAAACATAAGCATCCGCCGTTAGCACCTCCTCTGACCCCCCGACTTGAAAGCCACTGATGCTGTGATCCGCATTCAATAAAAACTTTCTAATCGGTGCGTTGAGTCGGACTTCACCGCCTCGCTCTGTAATATAATCTACCATTGGCTGACACAGCCGCTCTGTGGGCGAACCATCCAAAAACGCCATCTTGGAGCCGTTTTTCTCCTGTAGAAAGCGGTTGAGGGCGGTCAAAATAATTGTGGCTGAAATTTGATCGGGGTCAATAAAGTTAAGAGCCTTTGACATGGCGATAAACACTTCTTTTTCGACCCGAGGCGGCACATTTTGCCGTTTTAGCCACTCGGAAAAGGAATATTTATCCATTTCCTCAACGTATTTTTGCCCCTGAAGCATTGCTGGAATTAGCCCTAAGCCAAATCGGATTTTTTCCGGCCAGGTCAGCATATCATTATTACGCAGGATCGCTATCACTCCATTAATCGGAGCAGGCAGATCGGGAAAATCAAACCGAGAATAGGTGCCTGGCTTCTCCGGCTGGTTGAAAATCATCGTGTGTTCTTTCCATTGCAGCCGATCCTCGATACCGAGTTCTTTAAATAGCTGCAACATATTGGGGTAAGCACCGAAAAAAATGTGCAAACCCGTTTCGTACCAGTCCCCGTCTTCGTCTTTCCATGCCGCTACCTTGCCACCCAATACATCTCGCCGTTCTAATAGGATGGGGGTATGACCCAGATCGGTGAGATACTTGGCACAAGATAAGCCTGCTAAACCTGCTCCGGCGATCGCAACTCGCATTGATAACCTTATAGTCTATGTGCTTGTGTTTTGTTCTCATTATACTTTACATCTTGTTACAATGAAATCCCCCTCACCCTGTTACCCCGGAGTCGCGGTGTCTATCGCAAAGATTCTTCGGCACGATGAGCGTGTTACTGGCATCCGCATCACAGGTTTCAGGCCCAGGATTTCGGTTGAGCGCGAGATCGAGTTCATCCAGAGTTTTTGAGCCGTTTTAAGATGTGTCAGCCTAATTTTTTTGGCATCAGCACTGTACTGGAAAATCGAATGATTTCGACTGACTCTAGTCTTATTGAAAAGGTTAAAATCATCTGTAAACCCATACTTTTGAGGATTCCGATTGTTGAGACGGTTTGATTTTTTTGAAGATTTCATCTAAAATTGCATATGCTACAATAGCCGTCAGAACAATAACTAGAGCCACTATATACAGAAGTGTGACTGTAATTAGATACAGGGGTTGGAAAATGCTTTTCAAATTCACCAGTTTTTCCTAAAAAATGGGTTAATCTTCATTTTAAACTAGGTCATTCTATATAGACTTTTTCCTGATCTACGGTTCAACTTTATCGAACAGGTCAAACTTAGTGAAGATGTATAAAGTTCCACAACTCAAATGTTAATCGAGTTTGAGATAGAGTCGCAATAATCTCTGATGATTTTAACATAAACTTTACAATTTTACACCCCAAACTTTCGTTCACCTTTACATAAGGGAGGGTTGTTTGACATACTCCCCCATTTTGAAAACGGCAGATTCTAAGGGTTCGCTTCAGAGATTGCAGGCATAGCCCGTCTTACATCTCCTAGCCCAATCGTTGATGTCCCAACAATAGGAGTTGGCTCAGGGTACGTTACGGGCGATTATTCGAGACGCTGGTTTAAGTATCGAGGAGTTTCTTGAATTGTTGTAAGGCGATCGCCAATTTTGGGGTGTATCAGCGTTAAATTGTTATTGATAAAATCATTAAGTTAACGGTCTGACGCACCCTACTAACCTTGAAAAATTCATAGATTCAGTTTATAAAAAATGCTTCATAATATACACCAAAACCATACAAAAGTCTGTATACTTGCCTTCATTATCCATTGTTTTAAATCCTTCAATCAGTTGGTGTTTGTCAGCTTCTGTTAAGTCTTCAAAACCCTCTAAAATTGCCTCAATAGCATCCCGACGCATCGCTCTAAGTTTATCAATATTTAAACCGAGTTTATTAATTGTTGTCTCAGCCGATTTTTGCAATTGAGGATAGGAAATCGGTCTAATTTCTCCAAGTTATGTATAGGTAAAAAGCTGTTCACAGTTTTCATCTAAAGGAGAAACAAACAAATCTTCATCATATAAAACTCTCTTGTTCCTTATAAATGTCGATACAGATTTTTGATCGGGATCGTACTGTATTCGAGCTAACAACCAAGACAACAAAATAGCAATACCGTCAAGAATACTTGATTTCCCAACGCCGTTAATACCGATAAAAACCGTTAAATTCTATTTGTCAAAGGTTAATGTTAAATCCCGAATTCCTCGAAATGATGTAATTTTTAATTTCTTGACTCTCATCGGTTTATTCTCCAACTGCCAATCTCTCTATGTAGGAAATACTACGATTTTCATAGATATCTTGGATAATTTTCTCGTCTGTGCGATCGTCTTCCCAAGCACCAAATATTTCCATAAACTTTTCAAAAGGATGTTCTGTTGTTTCTTGTAGCTGTACCTGTTGAATGGGTAAGCTTCTCATTTCTTCTTTGATGACTTGGCGAACAATTTTGGTTAATAGTGCTTCTAAGTCAGCTATCGTTACAACAATAGCAGCTTGATTTTTATCGGGTTGAGAGTTTTCCATAAAAAGCCTCTATTGATTAGACTTGTACGCTGTGTTTAGTAGTCACATCTATTTTAGCTTGAACTGTGCGATCGCATTCGCTCACTGTGTCTAATAGATTGGTAAAGATAATTCATTAAGATAGTAAGTTCTCAATGTCTTGACACTTTTGTTTGTTTCTAAATAAATTCGCAAGGTATGAATCTGGATACTTTTCACGGATTGCTTCGGCTGTTTCATCAATTACATGAATGGTGATTTCCGGAACTAAGTCTAGAATCTCCTTGATGTCTTTTTTAGGATCATCAAGATTGCCAAGATTCAAGCGTCGAAATACTTGTCTAGCTAAGAATCTATTGCCATGAACAGGTAACATTGCCTCTCGTTTTTGCCGCTTTGATCGTTCAGCTTTCAGTTGATCTTCTATGATCCGATGAATTTGTACAAGTTTCCAAAGCCTAATACTAGAAAGACTTCGATTAAAAAGGGCTGTGTATGGTGTTTTTTTGACATCTTCATAAAGTAGACTCACCTTACTCTTAGCTTGTACGGTATAAGTAAGCTCTGAATGGGAACAGGCAACGGCAACAATTGCTTCTGAAAAATCGAAACCACATCTATTATCACGCACAGTATAGCCAGCTTTATATACATATTCAATTCCCTCGAGTTGCAACTCAGTTCGTATTCGTTCCTGGTTGTCAGTATCAAGAGAAACAAAATCACGGCTATCAATGCGGTTTTGAGTATTAGTTGTTCGTGTAATCCTTATAGCAAAATCTTCTGGGCAGCTTTCAAGTGAAATAAAGCGGATTGACACAAATGCTTTTCCTACTTGATCGGGTGATTTTGCATTCGCGGTTGCAATAGCTCCTACAGTTTGCGCTCCATTTACAATAGTTACATCAAGACATTCAAAAATACCAGTTTCATGAGTATTACCCCCTAATGGTTTCTTAGAAATATTGCTACACAATGCCGTTATGCCATTATTAAAGTACCAAAAATTTTCCGGTTCAGACAGCAAAGTTTGAATAATACTCTGATTAATTTCTGTTTCCCCAAGAAACGAACGTATATTTGGCATGAAAATTTTGGGGTAATAGTTATTCCACCAATCTGCGACTTCCGTTGCGGATATCAAACCATAATATGCAGTATAGGGATCTCTAATTTTTCCCCAATCTTTTAACACTACATCAAAATTAATTGGCGCACCTAGAGTTCCACTAGCAACGATTTGATGCAAGTTTCCTTGTCGAAGAACTCTTAATTCTAAAACCTCTGAAGGCTGATTCACTTCATCCAAAAAATCATCAAAAACACGCTGAATGTCTGGAGATAATTTAGCCTGTCCAGTATAGGCAACTAAAAGAACTATCCGAGTGTTTGCAAGATACAATGCCTCCAGGATTTCATTTTCTCTGTTCTTAATTTTTTGATTGAATCGATCAAAATCTGGCTTAATAATAATAGATTTTACACCATCAATAAATTTTAAGACATCGCCTTTGTCAATACTGCCTGTACCATCATGTCGCCATTTAGTTTGAACAAGAGAAAGAATTTTCTCACGACTATCAAAATAAACTGCATCAATACCATTATCATTAAATCCATCAGTAACAAATGATGCAGCTTCTTCTGGTCTGATGTCAGCAGTAACTAGAATAGAAAATGCGGCAAGCGAACGACTTAAAAAAGCAGATTCTTGTTCAGCAGGTGACTTGTCTGTGTAGTCACTGAGATCAATTAAATTAGTAAAGAGTGACTTGAGGTATCTTTCTATCTGACGAACATGAATAATACTCATAAAATTCTCAAGCGGCAATAAAACTTTTATTGTAACGACCGAACCTTTAAAGCTGAGGTAGCTGAATAATCAGAATCTAACTATAAGTTAAAACTTTTCTGTTTTTTTATAGTAAGCTGTTTATAAATTCCTAAGCCTATTATTTTAGGAATCAATCTTTAAAACCATTATTCAATCTTGCGATCGCAGGTTATATTGCAGCATTAGAAGAAGATGGCTTGCTTAATGATTGGGTGTATCAGGGTTAAATTATTATTGACTTAACTTTCTGACACACCCAATTTTAGGCGTTTAGTAATAGTCTTGAATGGCTTTAACTTCGATAGATGCTGCTCTCATCCCCCGAATTGCTGCTACTGTTGCCTTTGCTCCGGCTATTGTTGTAATAATAGGGATTTTGTAAGCTAACGCAGTACGACGAATTAAAATTCCATCTGCCCTGGCTTCTTCCCCTGACGGCGTAATCAGTGCAATTTGAACGTTTTGATTTTTCATCGCATCTAACACATGGGGACGACCTTCGTGGAGTTTTAATTCTAAATCCACTTTAACACCATGTTCCCACAATACCCGACGAGTTCCCATCGTGGCAGTAATCTTAAAGCCTAGCTCTTGAAAATCTCGCACAATGGGAATAACAGACATTTTATCGCGATCATTCATCGAGACAAATACTGTCCCTGAGAGGGGTAAAACTTGACCTGCGCCCAGTTCGGCTTTTGCAAAGGCTTTACCAAACTCGGTATCAATTCCCATCACTTCCCCAGTTGAACGCATTTCTGGGCCTAATAAAACGTCAGTTCCGGGGAATTTAGCAAAGGGAAGAACCGCTTCTTTGACTGATACATAGGTGGGAACTTTTTCTTCGGTAAATCCTAACTCTTTTAACGTTTTACCAGACATGACGCGAGAGGCGATTTTAGCCAACGGAATTCCAATGGCTTTCGACACAAAAGGAACGGTTCGAGAGGCGCGAGGATTGGCTTCTAAAATATAAACTTGTTCCCCTTGTACTGCAAACTGAATATTCATCAAACCGACCACTTTTAACGCTTTGGCGAGTTCAATCGTTTGACGACGAATGGTATCCACTGCACTTTGGGGTAAAGTTTGATAAGGAATCGAACAAGCTGAATCTCCCGAGTGAACCCCGGCTTGTTCAATATGTTCCATAATCCCCCCAATCACCACCTCTCCAGTCTGATCGGCGATCGCATCGACATCCACTTCAACGGCATTTTCGAGGAACTTATCAACTAAAATTGGGTGATCGGGTTCTACTTGTACCGCAAATAGCATATACCGTTCTAAGTCTTCATCGGAGTAGACAATTTCCATAGCCCGTCCCCCTAAAACATAGGAAGGACGCACCACAACGGGATAGCCAATTCGACTGGCAATCACTAAGGATTCTTCAAAACTGCGAGACATCCCATTTTCGGCTTGTTGGATATTGAGTTGACGCAATATTTTTTCAAATCGTTCTCGATCTTCTGCGGCGTCAATTGAGTCGGGTGAGGTTCCCCAAATTTTCAGATCGGGATTTTTTTCGGCGTTGGCTTCCAAATATTTTTGCAGAGGAACGGCTAATTTCAGTGGGGTTTGTCCGCCAAACTGAATAATAATTCCAACGGGTTTTTCAGCCTCAATAATATTGATCACATCTTCTTTTGTCAACGGTTCAAAATAGAGGCGATCGCTGGTATCATAGTCTGTTGAAACCGTTTCGGGGTTAGAATTGACCATAATGGTTTCATAGCCATCCGCCCGCAACGCATAGGAGGCATGACAACAACAATAGTCAAATTCAATCCCTTGTCCGATGCGGTTTGGCCCACCTCCGAGAATCATCACTTTAGGTTTTTCTGAGGGTAAAATCTCATCTTCTTCCCAATAGGTAGAATAGTAATAAGGTGTTCTAGATTCAAATTCTGCCGCACAAGTATCGACCATTTTGTAAACGGGTTTAACCGCTAATCCTAAACGGTAAGCCCGCACTTCATCTTCGTTGGTTTTGGTGGCGTAGGCAATTTGGCGATCGCTAAATCCTAAACGTTTAACACTTAAAAGTTGAGCAGCATCTAACTGTTTTAAGGGCGTGCGTTTCAGTAACTTTTCTGTTTCTAAAATTTGTTGGAATTTATCTAAAAACCAGGGATCAATTCCCGTTAATTCGTAGATTTCTTCCACAGACATTCCCAACATCAAAGCGTGTCGCACCGCTAAAATTCGTTCCGGGTGAGGCGTGCGTAAAGACCCTGCAATATTATCTAAACTGGGTAGTTTTTCAGCGCGATCGCATCCCCAACCCGATAAGCCGGTTTCTAGACTTCGCAGGGCTTTTTGAAAGGACTCACAAAAGGTTCCCCCAATTGCCATTGCTTCTCCCACAGACTTCATTTGAGTGGTTAAAGTGGGTTGAGAACCGGGAAATTTTTCAAAGGCAAAACGAGGGATTTTAGTGACCACATAATCAATCGTCGGTTCAAAAGAGGCAGGGGTTTTTTTGGTAATATCGTTTTTAATTTCATCCAACGTATAACCCACCGATAATTTAGCCGCAAATTTAGCAATGGGAAACCCGGTCGCTTTGGAAGCTAACGCCGAGGAACGAGATACACGGGGGTTCATTTCAATCACAATCATATCCCCGTTGACTGGATTAATCGCAAATTGAATATTAGAACCGCCCGTTTCAACCCCAATTTCGCGAATAATTTTAATTGACGCATCTCGCAATCGTTGATATTCTTTATCGGTTAGGGTTTGTGCCGGGGCAACGGTGATTGAATCTCCGGTATGAACTCCCATCGGATCAATATTTTCAATCGAACAGATAATCACCACGTTATCTGCGAGATCTCGCATGACTTCTAGTTCAAATTCTTTCCAACCAATTAAAGATTGTTCAACCAAAATTTGAGAAACCGGAGACGCATCTAAGCCGCCACTGGCGAGTTCTTCGTATTCTTCTTGATTGTAAGCAATACCGCCGCCTGTTCCGCCCATTGTAAACGCTGGACGAATAATCAGAGGATAAGAGCCAATTTGTTGGGCGACAGTCCTCGCTTCGTCCATATTATTGACGATTCCCGACGGACAACAAGCGACGCCAATACGTTCCATTGCTTCTTTAAACAGCAGTCGGTCTTCGGCTTTTTCAATGGCTTCTAATTTAGCACCAATTAACTCAACGCCATATTTATCTAAAACGCCATTTTTTGCCAACGCAACAGCAATATTTAAAGCCGTTTGACCCCCCATCGTTGGGAGTAAGGCGTCGGGGCGTTCTTTTTCAATGACTTTTTCGACAATTTCAGGAACCAGAGGTTCGATGTAGGTTCGTTCTGCGGTTTCAGGATCAGTCATAATGGTGGCAGGGTTGGAGTTAACTAACACCACTTCGTATCCTTCTTCTCGCAAGGCTTTACAGGCTTGGGTTCCAGAGTAGTCAAACTCACAGGCTTGTCCAATCACAATTGGGCCAGAACCTAACAGCAGAATTTTATGTATATCGTCGCGTCGAGGCATAGTGATTCCTGATGAATTAATCTGATCGGGTTGTTTGTTTGGTTGTCAATGATAACTCCCGATTGTTAGGGTAATGGTTTGACTTAATACTTACTGTAGCTTTTGCAGCGAAACTCTCGGGGTCAGATTCTTGTTATATCGTGTTTTTAAGCCTTCTGTCATTCTCTAGGGACAATCAGTCGCTGTCTATCACGGACTTGTGCTAATTGACTCAACTCCCAACGCTGATGAAGTCATCCACTAGCACAAGATAATCATTCTGTCAAACCCAGGCTTTAGGCTGTTTCGTTCTCAAATTTGGCGATCGCAAAGCGTGCCGTCAGGTGTATCGTCAAAACCCATCCGGGAAACTTGTTTCACCGTTTTTTTCTAATGACTTGAGATTGTGTTGATTAAGGCAGAATTTGACAGAAAGTAATATCATGTACTACTCTTTAAAAGTATTAAGAAAAAATCAATAAAAGTTGTTTTTGTGAGCTGTCTCATTCCGGAAAATCCGGTTTGCGAGAAGGGTTAAAACAGTTTATTCACGCATTAAACTGAAACAGCAAAGATCCCTTATTTTTTTAGGAAAATGGGTTATGAACTCTGAAAAAATGGCTTTACAAGTGATGCAAGAGGCTGTATTAGTTTTAGCTAAATGGGTAGACTTAACCGATCAGTTTCCGACTGTTCAAGACAATCCAGCAGTTACAAGAGCAAAAACTATTCTTTCATGGACAGATAACGAACCCGGCTATTTGCGTTTATTGTTTGATTTTGTCAAACTTGCACAAGGTCAAGCGAAAGAATATTATTGTCCGGTCGGTGAAATCAAAGATTCTGACCCTTCTATTCCCTATCTAGTAGAAACAAAACCTAACCTAGCTCACCATAAAGAAGATATAAAAAAAGCTTTAGAAAGCCTACAATCTGAAGACTGGAATAACTTGTCTCTGCTGACTTTATTTGTCGAAAAATATGGGTCTTGTTTGAGATTTGGCGAGTCAGATATTGCGTTAATTGACATGGCGCGATCAACGGCTGCGGTTGCTTGTGCGATTGGCTCCGCCAGTGACGCTACTGCGTCAATCGCTCACAATCTTAAATCCGAAAACATTTGCTTAGTTGCGGGGGATTTGTCAGGAATTCAGAAATTTATTTATACAATTTCTTCTGATGGTGCGCTCAAGTCTTTGAGAGCCAGAAGTTTCTATTTAGAATTAGTTGCTGAGGAAATTGTACAGCAGCTTTTGGAAAAATTAAAGTTACCTCGAACCAGTGTTATATATGCGGGTGGGGGAAATTTATATATATTAGCTCCAGCAGAAAAAACTGAAGATACAATTAAAGAAGTTAGGAATAAATTTAATGAATGGCTTTATGATCAATTTCAAGGAAAAATATTTTTAGCTCTAGCTTGCCATTTTTTCCCTGTTGAACAAGTCGCAACAAGTGAATTTGCTAAAAGTTGGAATGAGGCAATCAAAGAAATTAATCAGCAAAAGTCAAGAAAGTTTATTGATCGGATTGGTGATTTACTTGATTGTAAGCCCAGTTACGAGCAAAAATGTCGTGTATGTCATCGAGATGATACAACCGATTTAGAACCTTTGAATCCTCAAGAGCCTGATTCTGTTGATGCTTGTCCCATTTGTCGAGAAATGTTTAAGTTGGGAGGTAAGCTGTTAAAAGTTGAAGCAATAATTCGCTCTAAAGAAAAGAAAATTAAAGGGAGAGATTCTGAACCTATTACCTTTAAATTTAAGACGGAAACAGTTTATTATCATGTTTTCGAGCAATGGAAAACAATCATTAATAATCCAGATACAACTTTATTAGTTAATGATTGGACAGTAGAACACTATCAATTCCGTCATTTTCGCAAAGTTTCACCTTTATTGTTAGGAAATTATGCTCAAAAAAGTATAGAAAAACAGGGATATATAGAAAAAGAAATTACAATGCGTGCGGGTGAACTAGCAGAAAAAGCTAAAGGAATTAAGCGAGTTGGTTATCTTCGTATGGATGTAGACAACTTAGGTAGAATTTTTGCTAAAGGTCTTGAGGAAAAAACCATTCAAAATTTACCAAGAATTGCGGGACTGTCTCGCCTAATGACTTATTTCTTTAAAGTTTATCTGAATAGCTTGGCTAAGGAACGCTGTGCTAATTTTCCCAAGGGAGCAAAAAATTTAGATGAAGGCGATCGCCAAAATCTAGTCTTTATCTATGCGGGAGGAGATGACTTATTTGTAAGCGGTAGTTGGAACGAGATTGTTGAATTTTCCTTTGATATTTATCAAGCATTTCGAGCCTATACAGGTCACAATCCAGATATCACGTTATCGGGAGGAATTAGCCTCGCTGACTATAAATTTCCATTGTATCAAGCGGCTAATGAATCAGGAGAAGCTGAGGAGAAAGCAAAAGGAAATGGTCGAGACAGTTTGGGATTATTTGGGGAGGTGTTTAAATGGCATGAATGGTTAGGAATTAAAAATTTAGATGTGGTTGATCAAAAGGTTAGAGATTATCTCAACAGCGAGAGTAAACCTGATTTATTAGGAATCTTACCGTTTGTGCAAAAGCTCTATAATATAGATCCGAATTACTCGCGGAGTTTTGTGAGAAACTTACTCGCAACTGCACAACTCCAAAACCAAATGATTAAGGAAATTGAAAACAAACAAAAAAATGAACTATATTCAGGAGAAAAGCAAGATATTCGCTATTATTTGCACTTACCCAAAGTGGCTTATACTTTAGCAAGGCTTCCGAAAAAAGTGCTGGATGATGAGGACTTTCGCAAATCCTTAAAAAGTCCCTATAATGCTCCCTATTTTCAAGCGATCGCCACTTGGATTGAGTTATTAAACCGTCAACAAAATTAAGGTTAAAACCATGAATACAACAACCAAACAGAAACTGACCTTTGAGGAGTATCTTAACTATGACGATGGTACTGATAACCGTTATGAATTGGAAGATGGAGAATTAATTATCGTGAATCCAGCAACATTTCGTCATGCGTTTATCATTCGCTTTTTGACCAATTTCTTTGAAGGACAAATTAATCAGCTTAATCAACCTTGGATTACTTTGTCAGGAATTGGGGTAAGAACATCTGTAAATCGTTCTCGAATTCCAGATCTTTGTATCATAGACCCAGAAGAAATCTCTGATTTGGATGTATCTGCTGTTATGGAATCAGCAATAATAGCAGTAGAAATTGTAAGTCCCGAATCGAAAACAAGGGACTATCGTTATAAACGTTCCGAATATAGTGTGGTGGGAATTCCTGAATATTGGATTGTTGATCCGACCGAACAAAAAGTAGTAATATTAAATCTAGTAGAGGGATTGTATGAACAGGTAGAATATAGAGGAAATGATAGAATTGTTTCTCAGATCTTTCCAGAATTAGCCTTAACTGTTGAACAGGTATGGCAAGCGTGAGTGAAAGCGATCGCTATTGATATAAGCTTCCTACTCCTAATTAAAACCGATGAACCAACCACCTAGAAGAAGAGAAAAACCTAACCAAGCCAACCGCGATCAACAATTTAATGATCGAAGAAATAATCGTCAGCAGCAGGGTTATACTGCTCAAGAAATTGTTTATACAATTAAAGAATTAAAAACCTCAGAAAACCCGGATAGAAGCCTGAAAGATTATCCCATTCGTGATTTGGTTAAACACGCACAAGCTTTTGGGCCAGAACTAAAAAATCAACGACTAGAAACCAATCAAATTCGTAAATTTTTGGATGCGATTAACCGTCTTAAAGTTAAGTTAGCTCAAGATAAAGACGATAAACAAATATTTTCTGAGATTGAGTCTGAAATTGTCCTTTTAAAACCCAAACTCGCCTATGCAGCCGCTCGACAAAAAGTAGCTAAACCTTTGAGTGATGTGATGTCTGCTGCTATTGATCACGTTCATAACGTCGAGGATTTTAAGCGACTCGTTCAATTAATAGAATCTATTATTGCTTATCACAAAGCAGAAGGAGGAAAGTAACAATGACTGTGATTGAAAGACTCCAAAAATCTTTACTAGGAAAACTCATCATTAAGAGTATTCTAACAGTTGAAACAGGACTTCATATTGGTGGGGAAGTGGTATGAACGGAACTACAATAGGTTGGTTATTGAATGATGAATTAAGAGCAGATATTCGAGATACCTGCGGAATTTCTGCACCTAACTTTGAAGCACCCAAATCTCGCCGAACAATTGTTGATCCAAAAGGTGATATTAAATTTTTGCCGGGGTGGGTTAAGTTTAAGGTATTATAATGATGTTAATTCGTTTTACAGGAACGGGAATTAAGACTCGTTTAGGTATGGGTCAAACCTTATTAAATCTCAATTAAGAAGTTCTACAATGAGTCAAAACAAAATTATTACATTTCTAGGAAAATATCCAAAGGAAACACTTATCTTTGAAAATCAAGTTACTCATAGGAATGGAATATGTGAACGAGTAACCCCTACCCAAATGCGATCGCTCCGGAGAAAACCAATGAAACGAGAGGAAATCGCATCTTTTAAACTTGTTCTCGTACCCACTGACGGACAGCCCGACGCAGCGCTCGGCGACCTTGGAACCGATGGGATTCTATTAATTCAGGGAGTTGACGAATAGATAACATGGGAAATATTGAACTTTGTTCAACTTCATTATACTGCCCTGATTCTAGTTGATAAATTCGCAGTTTTCCCTGTTCATAACACCAAATTTCAGGAATACCCAAACGAGCATAAATAGGGAAGCGATTCAACGATTTACTGGTGAGATCAATTTCTAGTGCTAAGTCAGGAGGTGGGTCTTGATTGAGGTCAAACTGTAATTTCCCACGCACTAAAGATTCATTTTGAAAATAGAAACAATTGTCAGGTTCTAAGCCTGCAAGTTCTACCTCCCGTCGCCAAGTTGTTGAGCCATAACTTTCATAATTATAGTCTAAAACTTCAGCAATATCTTCAATTGCAATACTGATAGATTGTTTGAAATATTCGTGTTCTGGTAATGGAGTCATAATTTCCAATGTTCCCGAATCATAAGCAATCCGACTTGAACGCCGCTCTCCTAAACACTCTAACAAGCTTTCAAACTGTTGCCAGGTAATATTATGTAGTAACACTCGATCTGCCTGTTGTTTCGTTTCCATCATCGTTATTAACTCTCACTGACTCTATCTTAATTATGCTTAATATAGCTGAACACTTTCAAAATACCCTTATTTTGTACGAGTGTTGCAGTTGTGTGACCAACGTTCGGTGCAGTCAATCCGGGTTGGAAGACCCTATTTCCATAACGGTGTACAATAGAGTTATCAATTCAACCACAAGAATACAGCCCAAATTTCAAAAAACGGCTTTTGAATCTTGCATCTATGTATCATTACAAGGCACAGCTAATCAATGTTTTGTGAAATTTCCTCTGGGGTGTTCAAAAGTTTATTCAAGGTGCTGAACTCAACAAAATAGTTTAAAAATTTTCGGTTGAAAAGATAGTTTTTGGATCAGAAACAACAGAGCAAAAAAGAAAAAAAATGCACGCAGTCCTGATAATTTTTGTATTTTTGCTGTTTTTAATTTGGGGAACAAACCCACCGCCACCGCCTCCACCTCCTCCGGGGCCAAGATGGAGACCTGTCAGACGTTGGACAGGTACAATTACTGAAGAAATCGCGGAGTAAAGACTTGAAAATTCTGGAAAGTATCTGATGGTTAAATCCTTGTTTTTTTCTCAAAAGTTTTGAACTAATATTGAGTCGTTTGATCTGAAACCTGAAAGAAAAAAGTAGGTGGGGTTAAGATAAGCAGCCCAACAATTATACTTAATAAAATTAGAGGTGTTGTTGGGTTTCGCTCTACTTTAAATTGAGTCGTTCAGTTTGAAACTTAATTAGCTTAACTCAACCTACAGCTAAACCCTTTTTAACTTTACCACATGAAATTTCCGCAAAGAAAATGAGAGTTTAACAAACAGTAGAATCAGGTTCTTTTTCTGTTATTTATCCCAAAGGTTTGCCATTGTATATGGACTACCTGACACCGCCCAAAATTCACCGCTAACATAGCGACGATGGGCTTCAAGTTTTGCAATTTCCTGTAAATATTCTGGAGTTAACGACACTTCTGCTAGAAATTCAATCCAATTTTATAAGTTTACTTGCATTTCATATTCGTCTAAGTCTAATTGACGGACAAGGCTTTCTCTAGAAATCTATGTAAAATTACAATAATCCTAACTTTTGTTGGAGAGACTGACGCATTACATCTACAGGAACTTCTTGCTGTAACCAAAGTTGTAACGCTGCGGCACCTTGTTGAACTAGCATTTCTAAACCATCTAGAATAATTGCACCGTTGGCTTTCGCAAGTGTTAAAAACCGAGTGGGATTAGGAGTATAAATCAAATCATAAGCTATCAAATGTGATTGAATCCGATTCATCACTGCTTCTGTCACAGGAGAATGTTCAATGTGTGGATACATCCCCACTGGGGTCGTATTAACTAATAAATCTGCTTGATGAATGATTTCTGATAAGTTCTCCCAAGTCTGAATATTTAGCGATAAAGCTAAAGGAGACTCTAACCAGCTTTGCTGAAATTCTTCTAACTTTTTTAAGTTTCTTCCAATTACATAAATATTGCGAATTCCTAACTCAGCACAGCCTGCAACAACGGCGCGAGAAGCACCGCCATTTCCTAAAATAATCGCCGTTTTCTCGGACCAAGATTGATTTAAATTCTGTAACGGTGCGAGAAAACCAAAAACATCAGTATTCGTTCCTTCCCAGCCTTTAGATGTTCGCCAAACTGTATTCACTGCACCAATCGCTTCAGCTAATTTTGACACCTGAGACAGTCGAGAAAGGATAGCTTGTTTATGGGGAATTGTAATATTAAAACCCACTACACCTATCGCCTCAAACCCAGCTAAAGCCGCATCTAAATCTTTTGATTGAACCGGAAAAGGCAGATAAACATAGTCTACTCCCATCTGAGCAATTGCAGCATTGTGCATAACAGGAGATAGAGAATGTTCAATCGGATCACCAATCACACCCAGAAGTTTTGTTGTACCTTGAATCATTAATCTAATCTCTTCAACTCAAGTTTTTTACTA
Source organism: Limnoraphis sp. (assembly GCA_050485465.1). GTDB lineage: Bacteria > Cyanobacteriota > Cyanobacteriia > Cyanobacteriales > Microcoleaceae > Capilliphycus. The sequence goes on from JBJHBL010000016.1 coordinate 33,170, forward strand.
TTATGACATTTTTCGATGATTTTTGAATCTCTATTGCTCAAAACCTAAACCGAATCTAGGCTAATATAATCCCTTCATTACCCCATCTGTTAGAAACCAAACTCGGGTGCTTCAACCAAAATTGGGTTAACATCAAACCAAAAGTCTTTGCGATAGCGATATTCAAAAACCCACAAACTCCGTAATAAGATTTGAGAATCAATTAAACCACTTAATTTTTTGGTTTTCCCCACCTGACGCAACATTTCCCATTCATAGGATTCAATAGCTAATAATAACTGATGACGACGTTGTAAAATTACATCTTCCAAAGCCTCTCTAGAAAGCGGTGGATCTTGTTTTTGCAGACAACTATATAATAACACCAGTAATGTTCGCACATGACCCCCACTCATTAAACATAAACGATCTAAAGTTTCCGGTTGATCAAAAACTTGAGTGATTGAGTTAGGATATTCATCCGGTTTAAGTTCAGGAAAAGCACGCGCCATAACCATTTGTCGTAACAATTCTATCCCTTCTTCGCAGAGGGTTTCATCTTGAAAACGAACTGGAACCATCGGTAATGTTTTCGGATCTCCGCCAAATCGATTGGTGAGTCGTCCTAAATCATTGGAGAAAATTAATCCCAAAGGAATGGTATAAACCACATGACAGCCTAACTGATTTAATTGATCTCCGCGATCAATAAATAAATACTCGGGTTGGGGTCTTCCGGTGGCGGTTCTCGAACTCATAATCCGATCTAAATTATCAATAATTACCACCAACCCTTGTTTACCTTGCTGCTTGAGTTGTTCTATCGAAGGTTCAAGTAATTCTTGATTAATCGCTTGTAAAATCGTATTGGTTCGCGGTTCTAAATATTGACGTAAACGAGTGCGTAAGTCGCGACTATCTCTAGCTTTAGCCGTAATTTTACCAATTTCCAAAGAAAGAGAAAAGTCTCCATTGATATTTGTACCCACACTTCCTAAAGCGGGGAGATCCCCTTGCAGATCAATCTGGGCTTGTAGAACATTTGCTAAACCCTGAAGCAATGCTTTAAACCCGGTCGGTTGCAATTGGATTTGAAGTTGTTCTATACTTTCACTCACCTGACGAGCAATCGCCAGCAAAATATCCGTAATGTCTACATCCGCCATATCGAGATCTTTACTCGACTCGAAATAGACTACATGAAAATCCTGTTCTTCTAATTCGGCTTTCAATCGTAAAAGTTCTGTTGATTTCCCCGAACCAATATGTCCGGTAAAAAGCTGACAAGTTGGATTATCAGGAGAAAGGCGGGTAATGGTGCGGGCAATTTGTTCAATCAGTTTTCCGCCACGAACTTCTGAGAAATCAATATAATATTTTCGGTCTTCTATTGTACCAAAATTTAGTGTTTTTGCGGGATTAGATGCCCGAAAAAATCTGCGTAAATTGAGTTTCATTTTTCTCTACCCAAGCCAAACCAGTGTCCGTAAACTCTCATTCTTGCAGTTATTCTTTGAATCAGTAGGGATTAATCAAATCAACCTTTATGGGCGAACCAGTATCCCAGAGATAATCCTAAGCCAGAAGTTGTAGCGAGAATCATAAAAGTAGAAAATCCGTTAAACGACTCAAGTAATTTTTCGCCAGAAACCATTTGTGCAATCACTCCAGAAATTACGGCGATCGCACCCCAAGCCCCAAAAATCACTTCTAAGCCTGTTTTTTCAATCGCTTGGATCACCGCATTTTGTCCTGCACCTGTCCATGCGCCTAACCAAGCTCCGAAGCCAAATCCAAAGACGCTCCCTGTACCGATTTTGCTCCTGTGTTTTGCTTTGAAAGCCGTATCAGAAACCATTCCCATGGTTGTGCCAATCACTGCCCCTAGCATACCGCCCAATAGTGATCCTCGCCAATCCCCCGTTTGGCTTCCGGCGACTAAACCTGCGATCGCCGAAATTCCTGCTAGGGTGAGTATCCATAAAATCGCTTGCATTCGAGCTTCTGAACCGGCGATCGCTCCTAATACCATGCCAATCATTGCCCAAACTGTTCCTGTCACCATTCCTCCAGCTTGAGAACCCATCACCCATCCCGCCATTCCTCCGGCGATCATCAAAGCCATAAACCAGGAATGTTCAAAGGTTTTTCCAGAGTTCGCGAAAATTGTAGTCGTCAGCCATAAAATCAAAGCGAGAATTTCATTCCATAATGGGATAGATAATGTTGTTAAAACCCAACCCATCAAGGTGTATCCTAAAAAAGTACCTGCTAGCCATCCCCAAGGGATTAAACAGGGGTCTGGAGGTGAAATCGGAGAATCAATAAAGGAAGGTGAATCTCGATCCACTCTGGCGGTTTGAGAATTGAAGTTTGTTGCTTGATTTGAACTTGATGCGCGAGGTTGAGGGGTTCGCAGGTACTCAGAAACTTGCGGGTCACTTAATAGCGATCGCAAACGAACATAAGCATAATTAATTTCTTTAAATTTTTGTTCGGCTTCAGCTTGTAAGCGAGAATCCAGAGGGTAGCGATCAGGATGCCAAATCAATGCCAAATTTCGATAAGCCTGCTTTACGTCGTCGAGAGATGCCCCAGGCTGAAGATTTAAAATTTGGTAGTAGTATTCTATCTCATCCACGTTTTCAGCGCTAACTAGCCCTTTTAGATTAACCTTTTTTCCTCTCTCACCCTAGAAACACGACATCACCTGCAATTTTTGGGTTTTCCCATTCTCACCGATCCGGTTGAGATTTCGGGTTCAATTCCATCATAATTCAAAAGTCTCGGATCACGATGAAAGACGTAAAACTGGGAAAATATTTAACGCTAGAAGTCTTTTGTACTTGTACTCAAACCTATCAAAAATATTCCAACCAGATTAATCCCTATCCAGAGTCTAGCGAAAGTATTATAGCGATTCAAGTCTTAAATCAAAAGCTGATTGATCCGATTATTGATCATTTTGGTTTTGAACGATTTCAACTGACCTACGGTTTTTGTTCAAAAGATCTCAAACGATTTCTGGAAAAAAAAGATCCGATAACTGGGCTGAAAAATGGTCGAGTTGCACCCAATCTTGATCAACACATGGCCCATGAAGTTAAAAAAAATGGTCAATATTATTGCCCTCGACTTGGTGCGGCTTGTGATTGTTATATTCAAGATTTAAATAGTGGGCAACTCATTGATTGGATTACCGTCCATTTACCCTTTGATTCCCTTTATTTTTATGGTGAAAGTAGACCCATTCACCTCAGTTATGGGCCACAAAATAAACGGGATATTTGGGCTTTTAACGCCACAGGTTTACCGACAAAAAAAGGAACTGAGCGCTGGAACAAGAAATAGCCAGATAGGGACTGCCTTTGACCTATTCTCTTTCTAAAGTCTACACAAAGCCGCTTTTCGACTATCAAATAACTTCATAATTCCATGGGTCACGGTTTGATTAACATTTACATCACAACCTGCTAAAAAGTCCTCTGGAGAAATCACCCCTTGAAAGAATTCTTGAGCGCGATTTCGTTGATGTCGAATCTCATCAAACCCCATAGACTTCACCATATAAGTCGCCAGAGGAGAATTTTTAATATCATAGGAAGCGCTTTGAGTGCGTCCTTTATCTAACAGGGTTAATACCTGTTGTTCTAACTCATTTTTCGGTTCATGGGGATGAGAAATTTCGGGTAAAAAATCAACTAAAGAAGCGGCTACAAAATTTTCGGTTGGCATTTCCCCCATTAATGTTGACACCGGAATCACCCGACCAAATCGCAAAGAAAGGGCTTCTAGAAAAGCAATTGTAAACAGTTTACTCCCTAGATAAAGCCGTCCAACTTCAATATTTTTGCGAGCGCGAACGACTAAATCGTTATAAATTTTATCTTCAGGATAGCCCTGAAACTGATGAAAAATGACTTCAGGCTTAATAAAATTCAGAAAGCCTTCCATTTTTTGTAAGGCTGTACGATATTGATTAATCGTATAAGAACTGGAATATTTTAGATGATGATTGGTTTCTGGAAGTAAATTCCAAGTATTATCTAAAAATCGAGCCGCATTAGGATGAGCAAAACTGCCGACATCTCGATTAGAAAGACGCACTGAACGAATGATGTTCGCCTTCAATTCTTCATCCGTCAGCTTCAGATTGAACTTTTGAGTAATTTCTTGTAAACGGCGATAGAGAATATCACTATTGTTAAGACCCTCTGCATTGTGAGTTCTAAACGGAATTGTCGCCTCAATACAAGCCACAATTTGAAGAATCAATTCAGGAGGGAGAAAGGAGTCTAGAACCTTAGCCGCCACCAAGGCACTCAAAAACTCATTTTGTCCTTCTAAGGGAGAAAGAGTTTGACTGGGAGTAAAATTAAAAACCCGCATCACCATTTCAAAACTTGGGTCAGGGGGTAACTCTGAACTATCCCGAATCACCAGATGTTCGGCGACTTGTCGAATAAACGGAATAATGTAATACGTTAAGTTAAAATTAACACTTTGGTCAACCTGAACATAAACAACATCGTGAAATAAAGCGGCTAACACTTCAATGGGATCTTCAGACCCGCCTACCTCAAAAATATGTTCAGGCGTGTGGAAATATCGCCAAGGCCCGGTCATCGTCTGAACAATAAGTTCAGTAATTTTAGCCAGTTCTTGGGGTTCCACTTCAATCTCAAGCTGGTTCATTGCCCAAACCAACTTATCAAGGCACTGCTGGTTGTAATCTGGTTCAAGACTCATCCGACCTTCGCACATTACGTTTTTAACACTTCCCTGCTCAAAGGCAAGGAGATTCGGGGTTAGCGAAATTCTCCGTTACTAAGCAGGACTAATCCAACCTAGCAAAAGGGAACCTCACGCCTGCGCTGATCACTTCCGGTATACCCTACAGTCGTTCAACCCGGTTGCAGGATGGATGTTTTTAGCTGCATTCACATCGAGGTCTTCAGTGAAGATAGACGTGAGTTCGAGTTGAGCAACTTTTTTTAACTTTTTCTCCACAGTTTGAGCAGTTTTGGCGCTTTGTGGTGAGGAGGAACGGTAGTACAAACAGACTTGCTACTGTGCCGTTTAAGCGCATTATAGCATAGACTCAGCAAAAGCTCTGCCCCAAAAGCACACTGAAGTTGTTGGTAACAACGACCCCCTGATCAAAAACCTGGATTCACCGCCTCATAGTAATTAAACGTTCAGACCGAGAGAAATGAACGGATCTTTCTTAAACTCTCCGATACGATGCAAGATATGTACTAACAGACAGACTACTCCCTGTCGTGAGGTTTGAGATGAGCAAAACTTCTTCCCTTAGCCAGAATATTCAGGTCATGGTAAATTGCCCGAATTGTGGCATTTTAAATTCAGAAGGTGCAAAATTCTGTGCCGAATGTGGCACATCTCTCTATAAAGTTTGCTCCCACTGTAAACAGAAAAATTCGCCCCAGGCGAAATATTGTACAGAATGTGGTACGGCTCTCAATCAGGACAGTCAACCCTCAGAGGAAAACCACTACAGGCCTGTAGACCCTAAACCGTTCCGACCCGCCGAACGACGTCAACTAACCGTCATGTTTTGTGACTTGGTGGGTTCAACGGCGTTATCTGAAGAACTTGACCCGGAAGAACTCCGAGAGTTAATCCAAAACTATCAAGAAACCTGTGCCGAAGTCGTCCTGAAATACGAAGGACACATCGCTCAATATCTCGGAGATGGTATTCTCGTCTATTTTGGCTATCCTATCGCCCACGAAGACGATGCGGGTCGAGCAGTACGCGCGGCTTCAGGAATAATTCAAGCCATTGCAGCCCTCAAAATTAGTTGTATTGGCAACCGCTGCCTACAACTGTCGGTTCGCTTAGGCATTCATACAGGCTTAGTTGTGGTTGGGGAAGTTGGGGCTGGAAATAAACGGGAAGAATTAGCCATCGGTCAAACACCCAATCTTGCCGCTCGACTGCAAGGGTTCGCTCAACCAAATACTGTTGTGGTCAGTCCCACGACCCATCGACTGGTACAAGGTATTTTTGAATTTCACTCATTAGGTCAACATTCACTCAAAGGGGTCTCAAATCCGGTAGACATTTACCAAGTGTTGCAAGAATCTTCCTCCTGTAAGCGTCAGAAAGTTGCCGAAAGTAGTTGGATTCCCTATGTTGGCCGAGAAGCCGAACTCGAACAATTGACCACAATTTGGGAACGGGTTAAATCTGGACGAGGAGAGGTGGTCTTATTGATGGCAGAAGCCGGATTAGGCAAATCCCGTCTGGTTCAAGCTTTCCGTGAACGCATTGCTGATGATATCTACACCCTACAGCAAGTTTTCTGCTCTCCCTATTATCAAAATACGCCTTTCCATCCGATTATTGAACTTCTCGCAGAACGGGTGTTAAAACTAACTCGCGAAGATACCAGCGCTGAACAACTAACTAAACTTGAACAGTTCCTCGACTCCCATCAAATTCCACGTTTAGAAGCGGTTCCCCTGTTTGCTCAGTTACTTTCTATTGCCATTGATGAAGAACGATATCCCCCGCTTAACCTTTCCCGGGCGGCGACTAAACAAAAGCTGCTAGAAGTTCTCCTCGCGATGATTCATAAAATCGCCAGTCAGCAACCTCTTTTAGTGGTGGTAGAAGATTTACACTGGATTGATCCGTCTACCCTAGAACTGGCTGACCGACTGATCCGCGAAGAAACTGATTATCCGATTTTACGGATTTATACCATGCGACCGGGTTTTCAGTCTCAGTGGTTGCGATTACCTCATGTGAGTCAGATTAATCTTAACCATCTTCCGGCTGATCAAATTGAACAAATCATTCACGGGGTGACAGGCGGTAAACGTTTACCGTTTGCTGTCTCTAAATTGATTATCGAAAAAAGTGATGGGATTCCTCTGTTTATTGAGGAAATGACTAAAATGGTGATTGAGTCCGGGCCGTTTCAAGAAACAGACGACAGCTATGAACTCACAGGCCCTCTACCGACGCTGAGTATTCCGGATACCCTCAAAGGATTATTGATGGAACGACTTGATCGCCTGGATGGGGCCAGAGAAGTGGCTCAACTGGGGGCAACCATTGGCCGAGAGTTTAGTTATGAGTTATTGCGATCGCTGGCCCTCTACCAAGAACCCAAGCTGATTCAAGCTAATGGCCGTCAAATGTTACCCGCGATTGCGATCAATGAAAGTCGTATTCTTCAAGGGTTAGAAAAGTTAGTCGAAACCCGGCTATTATTTGTTGACGGTGAACTTCCAAAATCAACTTATAGCTTTAAAAATGTTCTGATTCAAGATGCTGCCTATGAGTCTTTACTCCGCAGTACCCGTGTTCAATATCATCGTCGCATTGCCAGGGTTTTAGAAGCTGAATTTCCCAGCTTGGCCGAGCGTGAACCGGAGTTACTTGCCTATCATTATACCAAAGCCGGATTGTCTTTTTGTGCGATTAACTATTGGCAAAAAGCCGGTGAAAAAGCGTTCTTGGCTTCGGCCAATGAAGAAGCGATCGCTCATCTCCAAACCGGACTGGATTTAATTGATAGTCTCAAAGCCGAACAAGGTCGAACAATTTCTTTATTGGGCGGCGCTTCGAGTCTCGAGATCTTAAAGCAAGAACTTGATTTACAAACCACGCTTGGAAAAGCATTAATTGCAACAAAAGGTTATGCGGCGATCAAAGTTGAACAAATCTACAAACGCAGTCGAGAAATCTGCCAGGAATTAGGAACAACACCGCAATTATTTTCTGTATTGTGGGGACTGTGGGGTTATCATGCGGCGCGTTGTGAACATAAAATTGCTCTCGACTTTGGCAGTCGGTTAATGGGTTTAGCTCGACGTCATAATGATCCGATTTTGGAGATGGAAGCCCGTTTTACCTTGGGGTTTGCTTTATTTTATCTCGGACGGTTACAAGCGGCTCACGAACATTGGAAGGAGAGTTTTGCACTCTATCAAAAAACCAATCGCACCTGTCAAACTTGTTTAACAGGTCAAGATGTGGGAGTGGCGAGTTTATCTTATCTATCTTTGAGTGCTTGGTTACTCGGAAAATCTGAAGACTCACTGAAATATAGCGAAGATGCGATTAATTTAGCGTTGGAGTTATCCCATCCTTATAGTATCGGGTTTGCACTCTGTATGAAGGCGATGTTTCATCAGTTGCGTCAAGAACCGGAAGCGGTTCAACAACAAGCCGAAGCCGCTATTACTTTAGCGAGTGAACAACGGTTTGAGTTTTGGTTAGCGACAGGAATTATTATGCAGGGTTGGGCGCTCGTTGAACTCGGAAAAACGGATTTGGGAATTAATCAACTTCGCCGAGGTATTGCGGCTCATGCGGCAACGGGTGCTAAAATTTCTTGGACGTATTTCTTGGGGTTACTTGCTCAAGCTCATGCGAAAGCGGGACAATTTGAAGCCGGGTTAGCGGTTTTAAAAGAGGCGTTGTCTACGGTCGAAAAAACGGGAGAACGCTTCTGGGAAGCTGAACTGTTCCGTCTGAGAGGGGAGTTAATGTATGCTAAAGGCGGAGGTGGACAAAATTTGCGTCCTGAACAAGTTGCGATGTTAGTGGCTCAAAGTCAGGCGTCTGCTCCTCATTCTCAATCTGTGGAATATTATTTCAATAAGGCGATTGAAATTGCTCATGGTCAAGGGGGAAGATTGTTAGAACTCAGAGCCGCTATTAGTTTAGCACGAATGTGGACTCAACAGGGAAATACCAAGCTGGCACAACATTTGTTAGGCAAGGTTTATCGTCAATGGCCTCAAGAAATTGAGAATATTGATTCTATTGAAGCTCAATTGTTGTTAGCGGTAGAGTGAATTCTAGTATTCTGTGGAAGGTGAGGGGTGTATTTTTTGATGAATAAAGCAACATACAGTGATTTTCTGAAGTTAGAAATTCGGGTTGGCAAAATTATTCATGCTGAGTCTTTTCCGGAAGCTCGTCAACCCGCTTATAAACTCTGGATTGATTTTGGAGAATTAGGCATTAAAAAGTCGAGTGCGGGATTAACTAAACTTTATCAACCTGAAGATTTAATTGATCAACAGATTCTCGCTGTGACTAATTTTCCCCCCAAACAGGTTGCTAATTTTATATCCGAGGTACTGGTATTAGGGGTTGTGATGGATGAAGGAAAAGTGGCCCTGATTAAACCGGATCAAGATGTTCCTATGGGACTGAGAATTTTTTGAATTTACCCGGTTGAAAAAAAGAATTTTCGGGTTTGGGGATTCTGTTGCCCTGTCCCCAGTTATAAAATCCATTCTGAAGCTCGTTCTCCTAAGTCGAGAGGAATACTGACGGCTTTACCGAGACGGGGTTTTTCTTTGGTCTTTTGAATATAGTCTCTGACTAATTCTACACTCCCCCATCCATTCAGATATTGCGCGATCGCATTCAAATGGGCGATGTAGTCGGCTTCACTTAAGGGAAAAGACATCTGTTCTAGATATTTCCACATGATCTGCAAGAAAACCTTGCCTCGGGTTCGCCGGAGTTGAACGTCATAGGATACCCCCCACTTGTCCAACAATAGCTGATGTAATTCTCTGCCCGTCATGTCTCGCTCCTGATTGATCCCCTTTACATTTTGTAACAATAAAAGAGCTTGTTTAAAAAATGTAATAATACTCTAATGATGGGAAAAGCCTGATAGAACCCTTCTGTCTAGTCTTGATCCATAGCAGACTTGGTGCAATAATTCAAGCTAATCTGCAATACATTTTTGTTTGTTGGCTGCAAAGTCCTTAAAAACTAACATACACAAGATAGAATCAACTGCGTCAATTATGACTCAAATTTCTGAAACGCCAGAAGCTCCTAGTATGGGGCGTCGCCAATTTATGAACCTCTTAACGTTTGGTTCGGCTACAGGTGTAGCCCTCGGCGCACTTTACCCTTTCGTTAAATATTTTCTTCCCCCATCAAGTGGTAATGCAGGTGGCGGTGTGGCGGCGAAAGATGCTCTGGGAAATGACATTCTCGCCAGTGAATTTTTGGCTAACCATAACCCGGGCGATCGCACTTTAGCTCAGGGCTTAAAAGGTGATCCGACTTATTTAGTCGTGGAAACCGACGGAACACTAGCGGACTATGGTATTAACGCTGTGTGTACCCACTTAGGTTGTGTTGTTCCCTGGAACAGCAGTGAAGATAAATTTATCTGTCCTTGTCACGGTTCACAGTATAATGCCCAAGGAAAAGTTGTTCGGGGGCCTGCTCCTCTGTCCTTAGCGTTGGCTCATGCCAATGTGGAAAATGATAAAGTCAGCTTTACTCCCTGGACAGAAACCGACTTCCGCACGGGTGAAAACCCCTGGTGGTCTTAATAAACTGATAGCAATTGAAAAAGTGATTCGGGCATAGACGGTGAATTGCTAGTTTACTGTTTCCTGATCTGCTGTTCCCTGCTATACATAAAATCTGAGATTGGGAAAATTAAACGTTAAAATTCCTAATCTCAAGTCCCTATCCTTTGACTTTGAGCAAGTAAGAACATATATAATGTCAAAATCTGACCCAACTCCAATGCTTTATCGTAGCATTCGGGCAACTTGGAAGATGATGCTGGTTGCGATCGCAACGATCACTTTCTTCCTCACCAGCGATATTGCCCTTCCTCAAGCGGCGGCTGCCTATCCCTTTTGGGCGCAAGAAACAGCCCCGGCTACGCCTCGTGAAGCAACTGGCCGAATTGTTTGTGCCAACTGTCATTTAGGCGCGAAACCTACTCAAGTCGAACTGCCCCAGTCCGTTTTACCGGATACCGTGTTTAAAGCGGTTGTTAAAATTCCCTATGACACCAGCGTACAACAAGTTTTAGGGGATGGTAGCAAAGGCGGTTTAAATGTCGGTGCTGTTTTAATGCTTCCTGAAGGTTTTAAAATTGCCCCGCCTGAACGAGTTCCCGAAGAATTACAAGAAGAAGTCGGCGATCTCTATTTCCAACCTTATAGCGAAGATCAAGACAATGTTGTGTTGGTTGGGCCGTTACCCGGTGAACAATACCAAGAAATTGTTTTCCCGGTTCTTTCTCCTGACCCGAGAACTGATTCTTCTGTTACCTATGGTAAGTACGCTGTTCATGTCGGTGGAAACCGAGGTCGTGGACAGGTGTATCCGGCAGGAAACGCCAGCAATAACGCGGTTTACAAAGCCTCTGCTGCGGGTACGATTTCTCAAATTACCTCTGAAGAAGGCGTCGGCTACCAAGTTAGTATTAAAACGGCTGAGGGTAAAACGGTTGTTGATACCATTCCTCCTGGCCCTGAATTACTGGTTTCCGAAGGTCAAGATGTCACCGCAGGTCAACCCCTAAACCGTGATCCTAATGTGGGTGGTTTTGGTCAAGCGGATACTGAAATTGTCTTACAAAGTGCAGGACGTATTCAGTGGTTGTTGGCTTTCTTTGCCTTAGTTATGTTGACTCAAATTATGCTGGTTCTGAAGAAGAAACAGGTTGAAAAGGTTCAAGCTGCTGAAATGAACTTCTAGAATTGGTACAGGTTCAATAGAATCTTGATGCTGAGGAGTTGGAGGTTAGTCGTGGGGGGAGACTTCAAGATTAATTTCTGACTCCTCAAATTTTTGGCTTTTGCTTAAACCTGTTGATGGAAAGACGCACAAACACTCGATTTTGTCAAGATGCCGATTTTTGGCTTGGGCTTCCTCTCTGGAAATTGGTGCATCGCTGTTGAAAAATTAAGTCAGGATATGCTGATTTTTAACGATGTCATAAGGGTTGTAGCCTCTATTTTGACGTTTAGACAGAGTAACCCCTTGGGTGGTGTTTTTTTTATTGTACCAGAACCCTTAGAATTCCGTCAACTTTTTAAGAAATTTTCTCAATTAAAAATACGATTTTACCGATAAACTTTTATTTTTCAAAACGATTTCCAGTTATTGATTAGAAAAACTTAACTTTTTGTCAAGCTTGAGTCGGAGTGGGTTAGTCTCGTGAGGGAAACTTCAAGATTAGCTTCTGACTCCTCAAATTATGGAATTGTTTTGCTTAAAATATATTTCACAACTCAACAATAACGGGAGTATGATCGCTAGGTTTTTCTAAAGTTCTAGGGGTTTTATCAATGATACAACTTTTGGCTTTTTCATACAGAGATGAACTCAAATAATGATGATCGATGCGCCATCCTTTGTTACGGGGAAACGAGGCGGCGCGATAGTCCCACCAACTAAATTGTCCGCTTTCGGCGTTAAATTTGCGGAAGGCGTCGGCTAACCCTAAGTCTAGAATTTCTTTTAAGGCTTGACGTTCGGCTTCAGAAGCCATGATATGATTTTCTCGACCTTTTGGATCGTGAATATCTCGATCTTCTAAGGCGATGTTAAAATCTCCACAAACACAGATATTTGGGGTTGTTTCTAAGGTTTTTTGGAGATATTCTTTTAAGAGTTTTAACCAACCCAGTTTATAGATATATTTCTCACTTCCGACGCTGGCACCATTGGGAACGTATAGGTTTATGATTCTAATTCCGTCAAGAGTTGCGGCGATCACTCGTTTTTGTTCATCAAAGGTTTGAACGGTATTTAGATCTAAAAGAGAAGCAAAACCAATGCTAACATCTTCTAACGGTTGACGGCTAAACATTGCCACGCCGTTATAAGCTTTTTGTCCTGAGATATAAAGATGATAGCCTAACTCTTCAAAAGGCGCTCGGGGAAATTGTGGATCAGTAACTTTTGTTTCTTGTAAACACAAAATATCTATAGGGTTTGTTTGTAACCACTCTAACACCTGTTCTTGGCGAGTTCTAATTGAGTTAACATTCCAAGTCGCAATTTTCATTATAAATTGATCAAATAAGTGGGTTCTAAATTGCTCCCTTTGATTAAGTTACAGAAAAGGGTTCATTTTGGCAATCTATATTTTTTAAAAAACCTACAACTCAGTGGGTTGGGTAACAGCAAAAAGTGGGTGATCTCAGCAGTTGAATAATGGCTTGTCACCCACTCTAAAATCAGGTAATGGCTTGTCAACCACCCTACAATAAAGCGGGCTTTTTAGATTAAATCGGACAGGATAACCCTTCTGAACGTTGGCTAAAACGAGCATTTTCTCGATAGTCAACAGGACAATCAATCACAGCCGGAACATCTTGGGCGAGCGCTTCTTTTAAGATCGGAACTAAATCCGTTGCAGACTCAACCCGATAGCCTTTTAACCCCATACTTTCAGCAAATTTGACAAAATCAGGATTCCCGAATTTAATAAAAGAAGAATTTCCATAATGGTCTTCTTGCTTCCATTCAATTAAGCCATAACCACCATCATTAAAGATGAGAGTGACAAAAGGCGTACCGACTCGTAAAGCTGTTTCTAACTCTTGGCAATTCATCATAAATCCACCATCGCCTGTGGCTGCAACCACTTTTAAATGAGGATTCACTAATTTAGCAGCCATTGCACCAGGAATGGCAATTCCCATCGCTGCAAACCCATTAGAAATGATACAAGTATTGGGGCGATCGCAATGAAAATGACGAGCGATCCACATTTTATGAGCGCCAACATCAGAGATCACAATATCCTCTGGCCCTAAAACCTGACGCAAATCATAAATAAGTTTTTGAGGTTTAATCGGATAGCCATCATCATCGGCATATTGTTCGTAGTCGCGACGAATATCTGAGCGCAATTTTAACGCATAGGGTTCAGGTTTTCCCGCACGATCTGAACGGCGCAAAATCTCATTGAGCGAGTCAGAAATATCCCCAACAATTTCTGCGATTGGGATATAACTACTATCGACTTCCGAAGGCGTTGCACTAATATGAATAATTGGAATTTTTCCTTCTGGATTCCACTTTTTCGGGGAATATTCAATCAAGTCGTAACCAATAGAAATCACCAAATCAGCCTTATCAAAAGCACAACTAATATAATCCCGCTTTTGTAATCCAGTTGTCCACAAAGACAGAGGATGAGTATAAGGAATTGCACCTTTCCCCATAAATGTATTAACAACGGGAATATTAAGTTGAGTCGCAAATTCAGTCACCGCCTCACTGGCATTAGCGCGTAAGGCACCATTTCCGACTAAAATAATTGGGTTTTTAGCTTTAGAAATAGCGACAGCCGCCTCATTCATACTGTGATAAGCTGAATAGACTTTTTCTCGCTTATCTCGCTCAAGAGGTTGTCCGGGTGCTGGCATTCCCGCAATATTTTCGGGTAGGTCAATATGAACGGCTCCAGGTTTTTCCGCTTGGGCGAGTTTAAACGCTTTCCGAACAATTTCCGGAGTATTACTGGGTCGAACAATTTGAGAATTCCACTTGGTAACGGGAGAAAACATTGCCACCAAATCCAAATATTGATGGGATTCAATGTGCATTCGATCTGTTCCCACTTGTCCGGTAATGGCAACCAAAGGTGCGCCGTCAAGGTTGGCATCGGCTACACCTGTCATCAGGTTCGTAGCTCCTGGCCCAAGCGTGGATAGACAAACTCCGGCTTTTCCGGTCAGACGTCCGTAGACATCAGCCATAAAAGCAGCACCTTGTTCATGGCGGGTGGTAATAAACTGAATCGGGGAGGTTTTTAAGGCTTCGAGAACTTCCATGTTCTCTTCACCAGGTAGTCCGAAGACATACTGTACTCCTTCATTTTCGAGGCACTTAACCAGAAGTTCTGCTGTGTTCATTTCAGGTGTAAAAATTGGAAATTTTGAAATCAGATGAGATAAGAGCGCTCTTGCTGGGAACACCGGAAACAGGAGAGGGGGAGTTGAAAAACCCTTTCAAGATAGCTTTGAGAGTTTCTCAATGTCATTGATTTTTCAATAGACAACTCGCCACGACCTGTGATAGATTACGGCTCGGAATTGAGTAGGATTCAAAGCTAATTTTTGATAGGCTGACTTCTTTATCGTTGCATTAGCTGTTAATAATTATCCAATTTTTCAGTGTTTCCTGAATAATTTTAACTTGAAATCCTCAATTCCGAGTTTCTGTTACTTCACCCAAACGGTTTTGATGTTGACGAATTCGTGAAGGCCCTGAATACTTAACTCTCGTCCGTAGCCTGAGCGTTTAATCCCTCCAAAGGGTAAACGGGGATCAGACTTGACTAAACCGTTAATAAAGACAGCACCCGCATCTAGCTCTGAGATTAAGCGATCGCGCTCCGCTTCATCTGTAGTCCATGCACTTGCACCCAAACCAAAGACTGTGCTATTTGCTAATTTTATCGCTTCATCCAGGTTGGAGACACGGAACATCAGTGCTACAGGGCCGAAAAATTCTTCCTCGTAGGGGGGAGTTCCAGGCGGAATGTCGCTGAGGATTGTTGGCGGATAAAAGTTTCCGGCTTGAGCCAGGGGTTGACCGCCTATCAGCACTTTAGCACCTTTTTCAACGGAGGCTTTCACTTGATTGTCGATATCTTCTAAAATGTCAGGAGTTGCTAACGGCCCGACATCTGTATCTTCTGCCATCGGATCACCGATTTTTAAAGCTTGGAATTTTTCGACTAATCCCTGTTCAAATTGATCGGCGATCGCTTCTGCGAGAATAAACCGTTTGGCAGCAATGCACGACTGACCATTGTTTAACATCCTGGCGGTAACGGCTGCTTGGACTGCCGCTTCTAAATCTGCACTTTCCAAGACGATAAAGGGATCGCTCCCCCCTAATTCTAATACCGTTTTTTTGATGTGTTTCCCGGCAAGAGCGGCGAAACTCATTCCCGCAGGTTCGCTTCCGGTGAGGGTTCCTGCTTTCACCCGATCATCACTGATCACTTGAGCGACTTGACTTGAACCGATCAACAAGGTTTGAAACACCCCTTCGGGAAAACCTGCTTGAGTGAAAATTTCAGCGATCGCCAGCGCACATTGAGGAACGTTGGAAGCGTGTTTGAGCAGACCGACGTTGCCCGCCATGAGTGCAGGAGCCGCAAACCTCAAAACTTGCCAAAATGGAAAATTCCAGGGCATCACGGCTAAAATAATCCCCAATGGTTCATAGCGCACATAGCTAAGGCTGGCATCGGTGGCGGCGGGAACGTTGGCGAGAAATTGGGCGGCGTTTTCGGCGTAGTAGCGACAAACCCAGGCACTTTTTTTGGCTTCTGCGATCGCCGATTTGAGGGGTTTTCCCATTTCTAGCGTCATCAGTTTACCAAATTTCTCCGCGTCGGTTTCGAGAATATTGGCAGCATTTTGCATCCAGTGGGCTTTTTGTTCAATCGACAGATGTCGATATTGTTCAAAAGCTTGTTGGGCGAGGCTGAGACTCTGTTCGATCTGAGCGTCGGTTAACGGTTCAAATGTTTTCAGCAACTCCCCGGTGGCTGGATTTATTGTAGCAATCCCCATAGTAACTTTTAGGTTTTTTAGATAAAAGTTCGGACGGCTTGATTCAGCCTGTCCCGTTCTTCTTTATCCTAACTCTGAACTACTCCTAACTCTTGTTTAACTTTTCTCTTGGGGGGGTGTCTACATAAATCGATACATTTTTCAAGTCTTTTTCTGCTTGTTTCTAAAAGACCTGAAAATTGGGAGCCATACTGCGAATTTATACTTAATCTTTTTTCTGAGTTAGATTCTGAATAAAAAATGGAAAGGCTTGTGTATTTGAGAAAAGGACGATGATCGCAATTCATCCCCTTTCCGGTAGATGAAGTATGAACGAAATTAAGTCAAAATAAGTACAAAAGATGTTAATGGAGGTTCACTCTATGGTTGCTACTGAAAACTCCAAAATTATCAGTGACCTTGAATACGATTTGCTGACCGTGTTAAAGAATAAATCTGAAGCGATTCAGATGTATAACACTTATATCAAAGATGCCCAGAATATTGACTCTAAGCCTTGTGTAGAACTCTTTCAGAAATTGAAACAGGAAGAAACCAAGCAAGCTGAGGAAGTTCGTCGGCATCTTCAAGAAGTGATGCAGAAGGGAAAAATGTAGGCTTTCTGCACAGAATAGAGGTTTGTAAAGCCGTCTGTTGTCTGTTGTCAATTGTAAGTTGATAATAGCCAACAGACTATCAATTGATGATAGCCGTTTAAATCCCCTATTTCTTCAGTCAGTGATATTTTGATGGGGTTGTAGATCTTCATAAGGACCAAGAAATCTCTCTCCATTAAAATGAATCATGTGATCGGGTTGATCGGCGATCCAAACTTCTGTTTCCCAAGAAATTTCTGCGAGATAACGAGTCATTTCTTTACGACTGGGAAAGGCTGTTACAAAGACTAATCCTCTCTGACTCGACTGAAATAACTGTTTTAATTCATTGCGTCGTTTAAGATTAACGGGGCCGTGACTGGTAACAGCTTCAACTAAAACCAGCCAATCTTGACGGGTATAATGAACGACGATATCCGGCATTTTACCCCGACGATTTAGCTCAATTCCTAATTCTTCTAGTTTTTGAGCTTCATTGATGATAAACTTATCCCCTGCATCACCAACATAAAGAATAATACCTCCGGGAGTAAATCGAGGACAGAAATTTTCTAAAATATCTTTAATTAACTTGTTTTGTCCACCGGATGAAAGATGAATCCCTCGGCTATCGGGTAAAGTAACAGGAATTTGAGGTAATATCCTGCTTTTATCTTGTAACAAGTTAGTGACTGATACCGCATAATTTCGACGTGCTTCTTCCCAATGTTGAAAGCGATAAGCTTGTAAAAGGAGTAAAGCTTGTTGGTGCAATTGATAACACCATTTTGGGCTATTAATTGGACGATCAGGTTGATCGGGATTTTCAATTACTAACCCCATTTGAATAAACTGGTGCATGGTTTGTCGCCTAACAGTCTCACGGGTATTTGGAGCATATTGTTTACCATAATACTCCTGAAACCAATTCATCATTTCTGTTATTCTCCGTCTGGGAGCAGTGGCTTCATTCCAAGGAGTTTGAGGTTTAATATCTGCAAGTGCAAGTAAACATAATGCTGAACGTTCATTTTGCTGTTCTTTGGGTGCTGCAATTTCTTTAAGAATAGTCAGAGCCTCTTGTATTCGTTGACTGGCTAAAATTGCGTTAACCGCTTCACTCATAATGGGTAAGGTGTCGTAAATCAGTGTGTCAAGTTGATCTTGATTGAAAATACCATCACCAACTTTACACCCTAGTTTGATCAAATCATCTTTATCAGGATATCTAATTCTGCGTAAATCTGTAGCATTAATTTGTGTATGTCCACTAAATTGACGAAAATAGCGATCAAATAAGCTAGAATTTAGAAAAGCGGCTAAACCTCGTGCTAGATTTTTATTCAACCCTTTTCCTTTGGCATGATAATAATTTAAATGATTTTCAATTCCAAAAAATTCTGTATTTAGGGGAGTACATACAGCCGCAACAACGCGACGCTTTTCTTCCTTGCTTGAAAAACGTTTTGTTAACACATACCAACCCGATTGAGTTAACCACTTTGAAGTTTGATCATTCTGTAAAATTGCAATTGATTTTCGGGGTTTAGTGGGTGGAAAAAATACTTTCCCTAATTGAATTGATTCTGGATAAAGCAATGGAACAGTCTGATCATTCAAAGAATTTCTCAAGGCTGATTTAAGCCGAAAGTCTACAACTGGACCTGTTGATATTTCTAAGCCTAATTCTTCTAAGGTAGAAGGAAAATTTTCCATTTGCACTTTTACATAATTCTCTAAAGAGTTGGTCACAATATGAATAAACTGTTCAGAATTATTTTGCTCAACAACAGTAGAATAGGGAGCATTTCTAATCTCTAAAGACGCATCAATATCATTTTCACTATTTGCAGTTATTTCAACATAATCAGGATTATCTTTAGTTTTTATGGCATGAAATATAATATTTTCTTGCAAAACGTTATCATCGGAAAAAGTCATCTTTCTGCTTTCAAAAACATGAATTTGTTTAAGTTTAATCTCTCGTAAAAAGGCTTGACGGAAGGGACGAAAATAAGTACCATTACAGAAGCTGCGAGGGGTAATTGCTGCTATCTCTCCCTTCTCAGCAAGCTGTAAAATAGCCAGCCAAATAAAAGCACTATATAAATTTACCGTTTCGATCCCCTGTTGAGCGAGAATCTTTTTTTCAAGCGATTGATTACTAATTTTTTTATAAGGTGGATTTGTAATAACATGAGTGAATTTAGGATAAGTTTCGCTAAACAGAGGTAAATTGATTTCAATATTGGCGTCTAAAAAGCTTTTGTTTTGCAAGCAGTAATCTGCTTTTATTCCTTTTTGATTCAAAGCAAAGCAGCATTCTTCAAGACATAATTTTAAAGGAGACAAGAATTGTTCTTCGACTTCATAAGCTGTAATAAAACAACTCTTAACAGGATGACTATTTAATAATAATCTTTCTACAAAAGCGGCTGTTAATATCCCTATTCCTGCACCCGGATCTAAAAGTTTGATGTCACCTGATAGATTATTAAATTTATCAGCAAGAAAACGAGCGATAGGAATAGGAGTGAAAAATTGCCCCCATTGACTACGTTGATCTCGGTTAAGTTGTGAAGATAAACGAATTCTAGTAATATCTATTGATTCCGTCAAAAAAGGGATCATCTGCGATCAAGGATTAGAACTAAAGGAGAAATAAAATCTGATTTATTATCTCATAAAAAATGAACAGAAATAAATTTATAATACAGTTTGACAATTATCGCTTGATATTTCAACAAAAATTAGTTTATTTTTTCCGTATTTACACGGATGATTTTTGCTTCTTTTACGTTTAATCTAGATGAAGAAGGGCTGGAAAACTGCACAATAATTGGGAAGAAAGATGACGGCTATGAGCGATGAACTAATTACGGGAACCTCAT
Organism: Limnoraphis sp.; assembly: GCA_050485465.1. Lineage (GTDB taxonomy): Bacteria > Cyanobacteriota > Cyanobacteriia > Cyanobacteriales > Microcoleaceae > Capilliphycus. The sequence goes on from JBJHBL010000016.1 coordinate 52,976, forward strand.
TTTATCAGTTTGAACCTCTAATTGCTCGTTTACGGGGAATTATTCGAGATTATCCAGAAGGGGTTGGTATCGTTAAAGAACTGATTAAAAAGTCTAGAATAAAATAGTTAATGTTGGGTTAAGCGCGCTCAACCCAAGCTACAGGAATTAACGTTAAGCTGATTTCACAATATCCTCAACCATTTTAATCGCTTCCTTAATCGGCATTTGACCCGATTCAACAGCACGCATTAATTCTTGAGCATCTTTCGGAGTAATCAGATTAAGTCTGACGGGTTCTTTCAGAGAAATAATAAATTTTGTCTTATCATTTTCTCCTAACTTGGAAGCTCTTTCTTTAGCTTCAACCTCTTTATATTGTTGTTTCAACTGTTCTAGCATTTCCGCTTTTTTGCCTTGATCAAAAGTGCCATCAAATAACATCTTTTTGACTCCAATAAGAGCGGCACCACCTAACGCAGCACCTCCAACAACTACTGCTAAAGGTGCTGCAACTGGCACCAAACCAAAAAATATAGCACTCGCCCCCAGAACGCTAGCAGCATAGCCAGCGCCAGCAGCACCCACAACTCCAATCCCAATATCAGCTAAAATATTTAGCTTATCGTTAGGATTGTTTTCTAAGCTTTCAATAGCTTTGAGAATTTGCTCTTTCGTTAGATTTTTACTTGTAGCCATGATGATTTCTCCGTGTAGAATACAAATTATTAGGCTGTGACAACATTGCGGAAAACCGTATTGAAAACATCAATCAACAGCTTGAAAAAAGCTTGAGCAATTTGGATCACATCTTGGGCTACTCCAATAATGCCGTCATGTTGGCGATGTCCTTGATCTAACCGATGACCTGCGATCGCACCAATTGTTACTCCTAATGCTGTTGCGATGGGTGCTAATAGTGGGCCAACAAATGGAATCGCACCGGCTAACAGTCCTACTGCTGCACCAATTGCTACGCCCATGACCAAATTAGGATGAGCTTGAACAAACTCGATAATTTTTATCAGAATAATTTTGCCAATCGCGAGAACTTTATGACCTATTTTTTTTGTGTAGCTAACCAGTTGATGCAGTCTAGTTGTCACTTCTAAAGGTAAACCGCTATCATTTAACCAAACAAACAAATCACTGCTACTCATGGAATCCGCATCAACTTGCCAAAGTGCCAGTTTCAAATTGGCTTGGGCGGAAGATAAGGCTTTAGATGTCATTTTTTTCCTCGTCAACTAATTGATTTTTTTTGATATAAATTTGATTGCCTTTTGCCCGGGTCAGGTGAAGGCAAATCAAGAACTTTAGTCGCTGTAATTATCATGCTAAACCCACTAGAGACAAGTTGACAATACGGGAAAACACTGAAATCCGCCTATAAATTTAAGCGGATTTAACAGTGTAAATACTTAAGTAGAGTAGAAGAATTAGCTTGTCGTTAGGGTTCTGTCAAAATATTGTTTATGAATTAGATGTAGGTTGGGTTGAGGGACAAAACCCGACGCCATAGACAATAGAATTAAAAATTCAACCATGAACTTTGTTATCTGATGCACCCTACCGTAGGTTGGGTTGAGGGAGGAAACCCAACGCCATTTTAATGGACTTTGCTTATTAGCCCGGAAATTGATTTCCGGGTATCTTTTATGGACTTTGATGATTAGCCCGGAAATTGATTTCCAGGTATTTTTGTTTAGAGATAAGTTACTTAATAATAAGCCGCGTAATATTTGCGCTCTTGCTTATCCCCGTTGGCAACCATTCCCAACACCGGAACCCCGGCCATTTCCAGTTCTCGCAGCGCCAAATCAACCGCCGCGCGGTCAGTTTTGCCGACACCCACCACCATCATTAACCCATTGGTATGAGGCGCCAACAGGTTCGCATCAGCCAACCCTAACAACGGTGCCGTGTCGTAAATCACTAAATCAAACACCTGGGCCAACTGACGCATCAACGCCTGCATTAACGCAGATGATAACAACCGCGTGGGGTCTGCAATTGGTTGACCCGCCGTTAAAACATAGAAATTCTCATCGCCGAGGGTTTTCTGTACAACATCCTGAATCTCTAGATTTTGAATCAAAATATCACTCAAACCCTTTTCATTGGACAGTTGTAACATCCGGTGGACTTTCGGTTGACGCAAGTCTGCATCTACTAACAACACCCGTTGTCCCATCGCGGCGGCCCCCATTGCTAGGTTCATCGCAACGGTTGACTTTCCATCAGCAGGCGTCGCGGAACTAATCACACAGGAATGCACCGGACTTTCTGGGTTCATCAAACGAATATTAGCATTTAGGGAACGAAACGCCTCTTGAAACGGTGTACAACTGGGTTCATAGGTTCGTTGATGAGAAACCGCTATCCGAGGCATGGTAGCCGCCGGAAGCATCAACGCTTCATCACTAGCCGGAATCACCCCCAACAACGGCAGGGGGACCCGCTCGGTCACTTCGTTGGTATTATGGAAAACGTTATTCAAGCGTTCAACTAACTGGGCGGCAGCAATTCCTAAAGCTAACCCCGCCAGTCCCCCCAACGCCAAATTTAAGGGCATAATCGGAAAAACACTAATTAATTCACCCTGTTGGTTTCGAGGGATATTCGGTTCAGCAATCAGTTCCCAAGCAGGTGGCGGCGGCGGCGTGACCACTAACTGAAGGTCTTGACGTTGCAGGGTTAAATCATTTAACCGACTGGTTGCAACTTGTAATTCTTGTTCTAAATCAGTATAACGTCGCATGACGGCAGGTAAAGCTTGAGCCGATTGATTTAATTGTTGAGAGGCTTTCTCTAAAACTTGGGTGCGAATTTCTAGCATTGAAATTTGGTTCGCCGTTATCACTAACTGCTGAATTAACCCCATGCGAATCGAATCTTGAAAGGATAAAATTTGCGGGTCAATATTGGCTAAATCCTGTCCGAGAACCCGTTCAGCTTCTTGACTTAATAAAGGTAATAGGGTTTGGCGTTGGTCGAGTAAGGCTTGAATTTGCGGGGCTTTACTGGTGAACCGAGCCGATTCTATGGCGATATTGGTTTCCAGTTCGAGTAACCTTTGTAATAACGTTTGATAACGGGGAGATTGGGTTAAAGCCGAGGCTAACATTGCCTGTTCGGGTGCTAATCCTAACTGTTTTTGCAAGGTTAAATAACTGGCTTGTTGTTGATAAAGTTGGGCTTGGGTTTCCAATCTTTCGGCTTCGATTTGACCAATTTGTTGGGTGATTTGTTGGGTTTTAATCTCGGGTGTAATAAAGGTATATTGCTGCTGTAAATTGAGCAGTTCTTTTTTAATGGTATCGATTCGGGATTGTAGAGGATTTAATTGAGCCTCAATTAACTTTAATTTCTCCCGGTTCGGGTCGAAACGTTCTTCTTGACGACTAGAATCAATATAGCTTTGAGCAATATTTTCCAAGATAAATTTTATTTTTTGCGGTTCAGTATCCCGATAACTTACCTCTAAAATTCGAGTTCCTGGAATGGGTGTAATCGATAATCTATCCGATTCAAATCTAGTTTGACCTGTTTTTTGATTGAATAATGAACTATAGTTAATTTCAGGATACCGGGTTTTAATATTTTCAATAATTCCCGACATTAACTTGGGACTTTGTAGCAGTTTCACTTGAGACGCATACAGAAACTCGGGTTCGGATTGGTCTAAAAACGTTTCTCGGGTTTCTAGGTCTAAATTAGAAGGAATAAACAGTTGAAATGAACCGCGATATTCAGGGGTTTGATGGTTAGTCCAAAAGTAAGTCGCTGAGGTGGTCGCCACCGTAATTCCTAAGATTAAAATTCCCCGCCGCCAAATTCCTTTCCAGAATTGATTTCCACCACGAGCAGGAGAGTGAGAATACACCTCAGAATGATAAACAAACGAACCCCTTTTCACCGGGTAATCGGCTGCAAAACTTTGAGCTTTGTTCTGAGGATTAAAAACTGAAACTTGACTATTTTTCCCTGTGTTCATTGTATTTAGAGCGTTTTTGATTAAGCGTTTTGTTTGATTCCGGTCTATCTCAATAGACGACTAAAAATCCTGAAATTGTTCAACTGAAAAATCCAAGCTAACTCGGGTGACTGGGACTGTTCATTTTGATCTAAACTAAATCTTGATAAGGAGACAGCTTCAAGGGTTGAGAGTGAAAAATTTAGAGAAAATTTTTGCTTCTTTGTTCAGAAGAAAAACCTCTTTAAACCTCGATTAAAATATAGAATGAATCACCCCAAAATCAGCCCCGGTTGGCTCCTCACAGCCCAACAATTGACAAGCTCCTAATCTAAAATCCCCACAAATCTTAGGACACCAAAAATTCCATTAAACGGGCTTAATTGTCCAATTACCCCACCGACCCCATCTTGAAAGGCGGCACTACCAGAACGTCCAATCACAATAACATCATTATGGCGCAAAATCGGATTATTCTGATCATTAACCTCCTGAGAAAGATCAACAGCTATCGTCTGTCGAACTACGGTTCCATTGGCATTAATCCGAATCAGTTCTACCGTTTTAGTTCTAGCTCTAGACTGGTTAAATCCTCCGGCAGCAGCTAAGGCTTGATTGAGAGAGGTATTCGGTGGTACCTGAATCGGCCCGGGTCTCATCACTTCCCCCACTACACTGATTTTAACCGTATCCGGTGAAAAACTTGCCATTGCCACATCATCGGATTGATTAAAATTCGCCGTTGTTGCTGTGGGTATCACAATCGTATCCCCGGCTTGCAATACAATATCTTGAGACAAATCCCCCTCTTGCAACAACGACCACAAATCCACTGATATTATTTGTTCAGTTCCCGTGCGACTCAGGCGACGAACTTCTATACTGCGAATATCCGCCATTGCTGTAATTCCACCTGCGGTTTTAATCGCCCTCGTCACGGTAAACACTCCCATCCCTTCTCGACTGGGTGAAACCGTCGTTTGTTGAGGATTTTCCGGGTCAAACACAGGTACAGCCTGAGACGGCGCTAAAGTATGAGTCCCCGGACGGTTCACCTCTCCAACTACTGCTACACTAATCGGTTGAGATGTCGAACTGGCAAAATTCGCCACAGCCATTTGACGGGCTTCGATGCGGTTCAAATCTGTTACCGTGGGAATATAAACCGTATCCCCATCTCGCAAACTAATATCCTGGCGCAAATCTCCCGTTTGTAACAATTCCCACAAATCCACACTTAGAATTTGCTCTATAGTAGAGCCAGGTTGTTTACGGCGGATTTTCACTTGACGAATATCAGCCAAAGGCGTAACCCCTCCCGCCATTTGCAACAGTTGAGTCACACGGGGCAGTTGTAACGTTCCAGAATTTGATGTTACATTACCCAACATGGCGTTACCGCCTGGGACCCCAGAAAAAGTGTAGGCGCCGGGACTCTGCACTTCACCTGCAATGGCAATTTGCATCGGACGCGCCGACAGCAAGCTGAGGGAAATCAAAGGGCGTTGTAGATATTCCGCATAGCGTTGTTTAATCACCTCTGTCGCTTGTTCCGTTGTTAACCCCTGTACCGATACCGCCCCCACTAAGGGCAAATTGAGCGTCCCATCGACGGAAACTTGATGTTGACCGTTAGGGCCGCTATACTCAGGAACATTAAAAATGTCAATTTGAATGCGATCGCCAACACCCAGAATATAGCCTTCAGAAAGAGGTGCAGGTGCAGGATTAACCGTTGGAGTGGGAACAGGAACAGGTGGAGGAAGAAACTGAGCCTTTGCCCCCTCAATTCCCAGGATAAAGGGGAGAGAACATCCCAGAAGCATCGCGGAACCCGTTTTTGTTTTCCGAAAAAAGTGTTGATAATTGCTCAAGGTTTTCATCTCAATTCAGGTGAGTTGCTCGTCTCAAAATATTGCCACCCCGCGTTTCTAATATAATCGCTCTCACACCCATTGCCAAAAAACCCCAATCGCTTAATAATGATAAGCTAATTTGTTTTCGTCATCTCAACCCCAGAAACCACCATGACCGACTCATTAAAGACCGATGTTTTAGTTGTTGGTGGGGGGACAGGCGGCGTGGCAGCAGCATTGCAAGCAGCCCGTCGAGGTGCCAATACTATTTTAGTCAGTGAATTCACTTGGTTGGGGGGAATGCTCACCTCAGCAGGCGTATCCGCACCCGATGGCAACGAATTGATTGCTTTTCAAACCGGGTTGTGGGGTGCTTTTTTACAAGAATTAAGACACCGACACCCCGAGGGACTCGATTGGGGTTGGGTGAGTTTTTTTACCTTTAATCCCCAGGTAGGGGCGAAAATCTTTGCAGATTGGGTCTCACAACAACCCAACTTACACTGGATTTCCGGTTACAAACCCCTAGAAGTCCTCAAACACAACCATAAAATTACAGGCGTGCGATTCTCCGAATTTACAGTTTTTGCGAAAATTACTGTAGATGCCACTGAATTAGGGGATTTATTGGCTTTAGGGGACATTCCCTATCGTTGGGGTTGGGAGTTACAAACGGAATGGGATGAACCCAGCGCGCCTGTTGTTCCTTATTCTCTAACACAATGTTGTCCAGTACAAGCCCCCACTTGGGTTGCGATTTTGCGAGATTTTGGGGAAAATGCTTGCGCCCCGGAAATTCCAGCCCCGCCTCTTGACAACCCTGACCAATTTGTTGGAGCTTGGGATGGGTACAGTGCTGAACAGTTTATCAATTATGGGCGGCTTCCCGGTGAATTAATTATGATTAATTGGCCTTGTCGCGGAAATGATTATGGAGAAAATTTAAATCGGTTAATTCAATCTCCCCCCCAACAGCAAGAATTTTTTCAAGAAAGCCGATGGCATACTCAGAGTTTTGTCCGGTTTATTCAGATGCAACTCGGACGTCGTTATGGGTTGGCTGTGGGAACGTTTCCGTCTCTGCAACCGACGAATGATATTAATGGTTTGGATACATCTTTCGCCCTACATTTGTATTACCGGGAAAGCCGACGTTTGCAAGGATTAACGACGATTCGGGAACAGGATATTTTACCGATGCCCGGTGGAACGGTTGCCCCTTTACCGATTAATCATACAACAGGTGAATGTGAGGCGATCGCTATGGGTAATTATCCTAATGATCATCATTATACCCAGGGAGTGTTACCTGTTCAACAAAAGTATTTACGTTGGGGGGGACGCTGGACAGGGACACCGTTTACCATTCCTTACCGGGCGTTAATTCCCCAGGAAACGGAGGGGTTATTGGTTTGTGAGAAAAATATCTCGGTGTCTCATATTGCCAATGGTGCGACTCGTTTACAGCCTGTGGTGTTAGGCATTGGACAAGCTGCCGGAATGGCCGCAGCCATGTGTGTAGAAGATGATTGTCAGCCGAGGGATTTGCCTGTGCGTCAGTTACAACAAGAATTATTACAGGATCCGGTTGCACCTGCTGCCATTATTCCTCTGTTTAATTTATCCCCAAATCATCCCGATTGGTTAGATCAGCAGTGTTATTATCTTGAATACCCAGAAGCTTATCCGGCGAGTGGGTATTCAGTTTGGAAGTCGCCTCGGATTGTTAATGTTGTTCAAACCTCTGATGTTCAACAGAATAAAGACCGGATGCAACCGTTAATTTCAGCTAATTTTAATTCTGAAACTCATTTACATCCACCTGGATCTGAACCCGAAGAAGTTGAACATTATTTTGAAGGTATTTTTCATCGATGTTCAGAAGATCATTATACCATTACTCTCACATTTCCTCAAGACTTTGTGGATCAAAGCTGGACCTTGGTCACGCTTAAAGCCGAGGTTGATCAAGAGTTCAAACAATATTTAGATCAGTTTCCAATTCGAGTTCAAGGACAGTTAAACTGGGCGGGGGGTTGGTTAATTGTGACTGCAATTAATAACCCGCAATGGCTTTTGTCAATCACTCAAAAATCCAGTTAATCATTGAGGCTTTAATTATCGGTTGAGGGGGAGAAGTTGCGGAAATGCTGAGTTGACTGTTTTGAAGATTATTTAAGGTCTCAGTTTTCGGGTAATCCTCTGCGTTAGACCCCCGAAAACTTGAGAAAACTTCTCAATTTTTTCTGAATTTTAAATCATTTTCTAAACCCATACAAGCCTGAGTGTGACGGATTGAAATTGGACTCAGACTGAACTGTGGTCTTTCTGAATTAAACACCATGGATACGGTTGATTTCGTAAAACGTCCTGAATGCGAGGTTGAGTCTCCGTAAAAACACTGAAAGACCCATTAAAGTTGTTACTTCAGAGAATTTTATCTGATTTTTTTTTGAAGATTATCCTGATCGAGTCAGCTAATGTTTGTATCAGGAAATGGACAGATAAAAATCGGACACTTCCCATGAAATTTACAACTATTTTTACCCTCGCTAGCCTTCTAGTTGTTTTGATTACTGGTCAAGCTCAAGCCACAAATCCTCAACTAACAACCACATTAGAATTAGCAAATTATAAATATATGATGTCAGCAAATTTGATGAATAACGAAGGTTCTCCACCCCCTCGCGGCAATGGACGACGCGGTTTTGCCGATCATTCAAAAAACAACAGAAACCCAGATTACGATAAGCTCTTCCGTCGTGGAAGTGGTCGTTAAATAAGCTCCAAACAGGTTAGTTGAGATTAAGATTAATCTCTTAACTTCTATAGTCTAGTTTTCCACAGTTCAGCCTCCACATAACAGAATGTCGTCTTGAGCAATTATCAACTTTTTTAGCCGATCTGACTGCTATTCATCCAACCCCCTTTCTGGTTAGATGTTAGCAGTCTTGCATTTTTAGGGGTTTTGTTTATATTATTTTTGTAGTCTAATATCTAAATTCATTCAACACTCAAGGTAGAATGAGCTTTGAACAGTTCGTTAGGACTGATATAAAGAGGGTGCTATGATGTGTAATTCGGATGAAAATGTGATTATTATACCCATGCCTCATCTACATCAGGGGGCGAAGCTCGGTATGGGCGACAGGATTAGGTAGCTTGCCATAGGTTAAGATTGAGCAAGTTCAGACCTAAACAACCGTTAACGGAGGATGATACCCAGCCTCCAAGTTAGGCTATTTGAAGGAAAACCATGAGAAAAGATACCGATCTGATCAAAACTCTCAGCCCCAGCTCGATGGATCAGATCATGTTATATTTGGCGTTTAGTGCTATGCGGACGAGTGGGCATCGGCATGGTGCGTTTCTCGATGCCGCCGCTACGGCAGCAAAATGTGCAATTTACATGACCTATATGGAGCAGGATCAAAACCTGCGAATGACAGGACACCTGCACCATATTGAACCCAAACGAGTTAAGGTAATTGTTGAAGAAGTTCGGCAAGCTGTAACCGAGGGAAAACTGTTGAAAATGTTGGGTTCACAAGAACCTCGCTACCTAATCCAGTTTCCCTATGTTTGGCTCGAACAATATCCCTGGCAACCGGGAAAACCGCGAATTCCAGGCAATAGTTTGACCCCAGAAGAAAAGCGGGTAATTGAAAGTAAACTCCCTAAACTTTTACCCGATGCTCAACTAATTAACTCTTTTCAATTTATGGAGTTAATTGAGTTTCTTCATAGACGTTCTCAAGAAGATTTAGAATCGAGTCGGCGAATGGCTTTGAGTGAAGCGTTAGCCGAACATATTAAGCGTCGTTTGATTTATTCGGGTACAGTGACTAAAATAGATTCTCCTTGGGGAATGCCTTTTTATGCTTTAACTCGTGCGTCTTACTCTCCTGAAGACCAAGAAGAACGTACCTATGTGATGGTTGAAGATACGGCTCGATATTTCCGTTTAATGAGAGATTGGGCGGAACGTCAACCTAAAGTTATGCGGGCTTTGGAGGAACTTGATATACCTGCTGATCGAGTTGATCGCGCTTTAGAAGAGTTAGATGAAATCCTCCGACAATGGGCCGATCGCTATCATCAAACAGGTGGAGAACCGATGGTTTTACAGTTTGTTTTTGGCCCGAAAGAAGACGAATAATCTGTCGATTGATGCTGCTGGCTGGCTAGTTTCGGATAAACCTTTAGCAATTAGCCCGCTCGCAGCATCGGGTTTTTTAATCGTTAATTTGGAGTTTAACGGTTAGGGTTTTGAGTTTCTCATTGATCCACTTTTCAAACAATTCATTTTGGAGTTTTTGTTTGATTTTCGGATCATCAAAGGTTGATTCGAGCAATTGCTCAACTCTAAATAGACACCAGTGTTTGTCGATCTCGACTGGGCCGATAATTTGTCCGGAAACGGCTCCGATCATGCTGGGCTTGAGGTCTTCGGGTAAACTCGCCACACTTACCGCTCCCATCATCCCATTAACATTGCGTTCGGGGGTGATCGAATATTCCCGTGCGAGTTGTTCAAACCGAGCTTCTTCTTCTAGAATTCGACGCTGTAAGGTTTCGGCGAGTTCATAATCATTTACAACAATTCGCGATAGAATAATTGTATCTAAAAACGGTTTACGTTCTTGAAAGTATTCTTCTAACTGAGATTGAACAATTGAGAGTTTCAGCGTTTCCCGTTTAAATCCCGCTTCTACTTGTTGATGAAAGGAATCATAGCTCATTTGATTACTATCGAGCCACTGTTGAAACGCTTGCGGATCGCTGAGATTGCGTTCAAGCCGGAAATTAATCACCGCTTGTTCAACCGCAGATGAATTAACATTTAAGTTGGCTTGGGACTCTAACTCTTTATCCAGAATGTACTGGCGTAGCATTTCCCCAATAAAAGATTGCAACTTCCCTGAAGATTGCAAATATCTTAAAGATTGTCCCAATGTAATGGGTTCATCATTGACGGTTAGAAAAGGTTGAGCCATAATAAATCACTTCTTCAACAACAAACAACAGTAAAAAATAAGTGAGCTAGTTGATTCTAACTCTAAGTTCTCCGTCTCTACAAAGGTTCTAAGTCAGCAACGTTTGGCTATAATTCCAAATCAGAGCAAGTCCTATTGCTGTAATCGCTCCGATGAATGTATTAATAAAGTTTACCACTTCGTTGGTTAACCATTGAATCTGAGATTGTAAAGTCGCCCCAATCACACTTTCTAAGTTGGTTGCTATAAAAGCGGCGATCACACACCAAATTACACCCATCAGATCCATTAAACCCACTCCCCAACCCAGCAAGGCGATCGCTATTGAGGCGACTATCCCGGCGAGGGTTCCTTCTAAACTGACGGCTCCTTCTGTTCCTTTGGCGACAGGTTGTAAAGTGGTAATTAAAAAGGTTCGTTGACCATAGGCTTTTCCCACTTCACTGGCGCAGGTATCAGACAGTTTGGTGCTGAAACTGGCAACATACCCTAATAGTAATAAAGACACCCAGGGAGCGATTGTCTGAGGCTCTACAGAAAACAACCGGAGCATTAAAATTCCCAGCGCACACAAAGCCGCAGTGAAAGCTGAACCCCAAACATTTTCTGGCCCCCGTGCGCCACTGCGTTTTTCCGCTATTCCGGCGGCTTCTTTTTCGGCTATCCCGATGCGGGTGACTCCCGAACCCACTAGAAAGTAAAACCCGACGACAAGATAGCCTTGCCAACCTAAACTTCCCCAAATTAAGACACCTAATATCCAAGCATGAATAATTCCGGCCGAAGTTAATAGTTTTTTGGGCGCGATCGCTACTAAACTGAGTAAAACGGTATTTAAGGCGATCGCAATCATCCAAGGATTTAATCTGAAGAATAGATCATCCCCATTGAGATTGAAGTTTAGCATCTTAATCTTTGAGTAGTAGGATGTTGAGGCTGCTCTACCTCATAACTCCATGATTGTACTACTACAATCTGCATGAAATCAGTTGTGGAAAACTTGTGGAAAACTGCTTCAGCCTCGACCATCCGAACAAAGTGATTAAGAGTGTTTCACCGTTTTCCACAGCTTTTTATCAAATTATCCACAGTTTTTCCACAAAAGAGCAGAAAAAGTGGTGTTTGTCATAATAAAACAGAAAGATCAATGTCTAACTCTTGACTCATGTCAGAAACTCAGGTTAATCAATCTACTTCCAATCTTCCCCAAAAGACTGATCGTTGTGTCTGGGTCTGTCAACATCAAACCTGTCTTCGACACGGTTCGGCGCAAGTGTTAGAAGCCTTTCTTCAGTTTGAGGGTTCTGAAGTGGTGATTGAGGCAAGTGGTTGTATGGGTCAGTGCAGTATTGGCCCGACGGTGCGGGTGAGTCCCGATGAAATTTGGTATTACCGAGTTCAACCCCAAGATGTTCCCACTATTGTTGAACAGCATCTCAAAGGCGGTCAACCTGTTCAAGAAAAGCTGAACCCTCGGATTCATCCTCGTTTTTATTATTAATTTCCCATTCTGAAAGAACCCAGGTTTTAATTAAGTCATTGACGATTTCCGGGACTTCATCATGGGGACAGTGACCCGCTTGTAAAAAATGTTCTGTGAGTTGGGGATAATATTGACGAAATTTAGCACTGCGATCGCGACAGTTGATCCAGGGGTCTGCTTCTCCCCAGAGTAGCAACAACGGACAAGTCAGTTGATTGAGTAGGACATCAACCTTTTCTCCTGAGCGAGTTTTGAACACCGAAGCAAAGACTTGTGCGGCCCCGGGCGAACAGGAGGGACGATAAATTTCTTCGACTAACTGTTCAGTGACGCTATCTGGGTTTAAATATACTTTTTTCAGGGTTTTGCGAATAGTTGAGCGTCGTCTGGTCCATTGAAAAACGGCATAACTGGCCCAGTTTTGTTGAAAGATCCATCGCACTGTTCCTGAAGCGGTTTTTTTCCAAGCGGGAGGGGGCGGAAGGGGTTCGGTTTCGGTAAATGGCCCTGCACTATTGAGCAATATTAACCCGGCGGCGGACTGGGGAAGTTGAGCGGCTACAGATAAACCGGCATATCCCCCGAGAGAGTTCCCGGCGAGGATCGTCGGTTGACCCATGATTTCGGTGATAAAGTCATGGAGTTGATCTCGCCAAAGATCACTGTTATAGTCCCAATTGGGTTTGGCAGAACGTCCAAAGCCCAGTAGGTCAATCGCCCAGACTTGGAAATGTTCACTCAAACCGATAATATTTTTGCGCCAATGGTCGGTGGAGGCCCCAAACCCATGAATCAGTAACAATGGAGGGCGAGAGGGTTGAGGTTCACCTGCTTGTACATAATAAATGAACTGTTCTCGCCACTTCCAATAATGACCAGAGATTGCATCAGGGTTAGCGGTGACAGTGGTTTGCATAGGATGTATGGGCTGAACTCAGGTTAATGATAATTGCTCTATTTTAGAATAGGTTTTTGCTCAAGCTCAACATTTTGCTGGGGAGGTGTTTTTTAGCCTGTGTTTTGATAATCTTAAAGTAAGGATATAATTCTGGCAAATTGGCTGATGATGACTCAACTCTGTTTCAAAGTGCTTTCTCAGAGTAGATCGAATCACATTTAGGGGGTTTTCTCGAACGGAAGTAGCTGATCGCTGCTTGAATGGCTGAGAAATGATAGAATTCAGGTAGAGGCGAAGTTCACCGTTGAGCAGGACTTTCCAAAAGTCCATCGCCAAGTCCTGAAGATCAACTCCCAGTCTGTTCAATGATTTACAGTCAAAGTTTAATGATTTGAGTTCAGTACAAGCATCTGTTCTTCTACTCTGACTGAGTTGAATATTTGACTAACAGATGCCCGTTTGTTCGCCCACTTCTTGAGAAGTCGTCTACCCTTCCCATGTCCTGCACGGGGAAAATGGGAACCCAGACTAGCTTCGAGCCTGATCCGATTTTCGGACAGGGTATTCAAAACTGATGCAGGGTGTGAAATTGATCCACCATGATGCCAGGGAGTTTTCCGAGTGATTGCAATATCATCGCGCCCGGTTAAACGGAACTGGGTAACCGTTAGCTTTGCTTCTACGCTTTATCTGTGTCCGATCTTAGATTTGCTTTTAGCAGAAATTCCTGATCGCTGGCAAGCGGAACTCCGCTTAGGACTCCAGGAGGCACTGGTAAATGCAGCAAAGCACGGAAACCAACTAGACCCCAGTAAAACAATCGTTGTCCGCTTCTCCATCATCAAAAATCAATTTTGGTGGGTGATTTCTGACCAGGGATCAGGGTTTCGTCCCCCCTGTCCTTGTTCGGCTCATCTGTTGGAGGAGGATCATCCACCCATCGAAGAGTCAATACTACCTGTTGATGACCATGAGTGTGGACGAGGTTTGTATATCTTGCACCAAATTTTTGATCGAGTTGAATGGAACTCGGAGGGGACAGAGTTAACCCTTTGTAAGGAAATTGTTAACTCGTCTTTGAGCTAGACATCCAACAACAGCCGGGGGGAAACACAGGGCTTAGAGCTTGACGGCTTGATCCCTGTATTCAAACCTTGAGTAAATTTGAGTCAAACTTGACTCAGATCTGCTCTGAATCTCTCCCCAACTATCATAACAGTAATTTTTCTAATCTTGTTTAAGATTTTGACGGTGAATTGACGCCATGACCCGGACAAGGAGGTGCTGAGATCGAGCGATCTAGCCAGCCTATTGCTTGATTCAAGCGAGGGATCGATTCTTGAGGCTGATTTTTGAGTAGAAAAACTAGAGCCGCCATAATCAGTTCGCTAGCACGAGCTTTTCGGTTAGATTTGAGTTGATGCCAGTCTTGATCCCCAATGGCTAGGCGTTGTGCTAGGGCTTGGGCAAGCTCCTCGGTGGTATACTCGTCAAAATGAGAAGCCTGGGAACTATTAACAAAGCTACGGTTGTCAGCAGATGTGGGGATCGAATTAACCATAAGTAACCTTCTATCAGATACAGATTAAGGGAAATTGCATCTTTGCCTTTATATTATGCCAAGAAACTTCCCTGAGCAACCGATCCCGATTATACTGAATCTGTCTAGCCTGGAATTTTACCCTGTTAAAACAGAGATGACATCGGAAGATCAGGAGTTTGAGCAAGCTTTATCTCAAGTTGAGCGATCGCTGGAGGAGATTAAACAGCGTTATGCTCAGGTTAAGCGGGATCAACGTCGTCAGGCGGAACTGAAAAATCGTATTGATGAAGTGATCCCCGAACTGCGTCAAACTCGATCCCGTCAATTACGAGAAGAATTACGCCAAATTCAAACAGAGTTAGAAACCCTTGAACTTAACCTCGAAAGCAGTTTATTTACTTGGGGAAGTTTAAGGGAACCATTTTGGCAGGCGGTTCGTTTTGGGGGGTTGGGGATCATTTTCGGATGGATACTCAAGTCTTTGGCAGGTGGGTGAACCTCGACAAGCCGATATAAAATGGGATCTTGATCTATCTGGGTTTGGGCTTAAGCCTGCAATGTTTTTAAGTCTTGGGGTGAAACGGCTCCTTTTTCAGTAATAATTGCAGTAATTAAGTCGGCGGGTGTGACATCAAAAGCGGGATTATAAAACTCAACTCCCGTTGGACAAATCTGAGTCTTTCCGATCTGATACAGTTCGGTAACGTCTCGTTCTTCGATGGGAATTTCTGCCCCGGTCTTGAGTTGAAAGTCAACGGTTGAAAGAGGCGCTGCGACAAAAAAAGGGATATTGTGAGCTTTAGCAACAATGGCTAAACTATATGTCCCAATTTTATTGGCTGTATCGCCATTGGCGGTAATTCGATCTGCACCCACAATCACCGCATGAATTAACCCTCGTTTCATACAGTGAGCCGCCATATTATCCGCAATTAAAGTGACTGGAATTTGATCTTGAACACATTCCCAAGTGGTGAGTTTTGCACCTTGTAAACGAGGGCGAGTTTCATCCGCGTAGACTCTTTCAAGCCGTTCTTCTCGCCACGCGGAACGAATCACTCCTAATGCGGTGCCATAGCCTCCGGTGGCTAATGATCCGGTGTTACAGTGGGTTAAAATATTCAGCTTTTCAGGAGTTCGGGGTAAAACCTCTAATCCTTTGTCTCCGATGGTTTGACAGGTTTGAATATCCTCTGCATGGATGGTTTTTGCCATGTCTAATAAGGCTTGTTGTACTTGTTCAACGGAGCCTTTTGTTTCTTGTGCTGTTTTCAACATTCGATCAATCGCCCAAAACAAATTAACTGCCGTTGGACGAGTTTGGCGTAACACATTAGCTACCGTTTCTAATTGGGCTAAAAAGTCGGGAAGATCAACGGTTTGAATCTCTCTAGCCCCGAGATACATTCCATAAGCTGCGGCAATTCCAATAGCGGGAGCACCTCGAACAATCATTGTTTTAATCGCATGAGCCATATCTTCATAGCGGCTAATTTCAATGCGAGTGTATTCTTTAGGGAGACGGGTTTGATCAATTAACAGAACGTGATGATCTTGCCAAATAATTGGATAAACTTGAGTGGGATTAGAAGTCATAGGGCAGTTATAGCTGAATCTAATTTTAATTCTAGTTTACACCTTTTAGGGTGTTTTTTGATTCAATCTAGAGGTTATTTTTTGAATCAAATTAGCAATCTTACCGGATAGCTTGTAACGCAAGTAAGGAAGCGCTCGTCCATAGATAAGTTTAAATTGATAGTCAAAAAGAATCTGGCAAATTTCATCACTGCTAAATTGGTTTAAAAAAGTCACACCGCGATCAAGAAATTCATCGCTAGATTCTAAATATTTACTAATGCCTATCCGTTCTGACCAATCCCAGGTTTTTTTATAAGTATCATACATTTCGCGTTTGTAGTCTTGAAAATCAGCTTGTTTGCCCTCCAGATAGGCTTGAATATGCCGAGCCGCAATTTCGGCACTTTGCATTCCATGTCTAATTCCTTCACCACCCAACATATTAACTGTGGAAACCGCATCTCCAATGGCAATTATATTATTTTTAGAGTAAAGATCTTGCAGACCGCTAGAATATTTTAAGACTCCACCATGAATATTAATGATTTTGTAGGAAACTCCAGATAAATAGTCTTTAAAAATTAGTTCAATATACGTTTTTAGAGAGTCGGTATGATTAATAATTTTATGATCGCGATTGAGCCGAGCCGAACCCACTTTTAATCTGTTTTCTTCCATTGGAAAAATCCAAGAATATCCTTTTGGCATCCATTTATGACCGATAAAAAAGATGATTTCTTGGGCATATTTTTGATAATCTGAGCTTTCAACTTCGATTAAATATTCTGTTCCAATTCCGGTTAAATAAGAGGGTGATTTATTTTGAAATGAAGCCATCACGGCTCTAGTTTGACCTGTAGCATCCACTAAAACTTGAGTAGACACAATCACAGTTTCATGTTTTTGAGAAGATTTAAACTCAACAAAGGTTTTTCCACTCTCTTTAAAACAGCGAAGATAGCGATATCCCATCCAAACTTCGCCACCCTGTTTTTGAACATCTTGAGCTAAAAATTGTCGTAGTTTAGCAAAATTTAAAACCGCACCTTTCGGGAAATCATAATACCAATGTTGATCAACATGAGTGGTGATAATAGAGATTCTTTTCCACAAACTCCCCACAACATCAGGAGGGAGATGATACTGTTCTAAGGTTTCTATTGGGGTTGCTGCACTCGAGAAATCATTGTGATTAAAAGTTAGATGTTGTTCTACTAATAAAACATTTTTACCCGACTGAGCCAAAAGCCTTGCACAGTGACCACCAGATGGCCCTCCTCCTACAACAATAACGTCAAAATGCTTCATTTTTCCACTTTGAGGATAACTCTTTTTACAGATTACCAAAAAAAGTGGATTTAACACCCTCTTTTTTAAAATAGTTAAAGTTTTGGCTTTGAGTTAATCCCATAAAATTTGAATTGAGATGGGTTTTCTCTCAAATTATATCAAGCTTGTGATTCAATCAAAAACTCAAAACGAGTGTGGCGTATACGTTCAAAAAATAAGTTTAAATTAAACGTCTTCGAGAGGTATCAAAACTGATGATATTAATCTGGGGAATACAGGTAATAGACTGGCGACTAGAAGGCACCGAAATAAACTCTCCGGCAATCACAAAATCATCAGCATTAAGAACAATCCCTAAAATTTCTTGGGTTGATTTTAATTTAATCACCACATCATCTAAAAATCCATCTTCATCAAAATCGATGAGTTCCATATAATCGAGATCATCTTCTGTAAGTCCACCCGTTAATCCGATTTTATCTCCATTGAGAAACCAATCAAAGTTAGTAATCACTTGTGCTTGATAGATGTTATAAGTGGCTGCATGAGCTTCTAAAACATATACATTACTATGACCATTATGACTCAAAACTTCAGGTTGAATGGATGTGGGGGTGACTAAGGTTGTCATGCAAGGCAGAACAGTTGCCAGCAGTAAAGAACTTAGTTGTGTTACAATCATGTATTGAGCTTTGATTTCTACGATTCACTCTACGGATCTGTACATTGATGATCTGAAACGCTCGTGCTATTACTTTTACCTTGACATTCTTTCTATTGAACGGTGAGTCGTGGGTTAGAAAGCCAGAATCATCAGTGTATCAACAATTGTGTGAGGAGTTGAGGTCAAAGCGATAAGTGTATTGTAGTAGACAATCTCAAAACTGGTTCGGATTAACCGTGAAAGTATTATATAGCGCCGAAGCGCTAGGCAACAGGCAAGAGGCAACAGGCAAGAGGAGGGAAAAAGCTTGTAAGAGTGAGGCTTTTGGCTTTTCTTCCTTCGGTGCGTTTGTATATATAGCACTACGCGAATACATTAGGACATTTCTAAATCCTAAAACCCCTTCCCAGTCTACTGTTCCCTGTTCCCTGTTCCCTGTTCCCTAGCGCGTAGCGCTATATACCACTGCGAAGCGCTATAAACTATAGAAATACTCAGAAAGTCTCTTTTTCCAAAAAGAAACAGGACTGGCGGTTCGTGCAGTCGGTGAAAATAGCGATCGCATCAGTCCTGAAATAATATCTTAAAAAGCGTTAAATTCCTATTGTTGAACCCGAATTACATTTTCATAATTATTCTGTACTCGGCTTTCATAGGCTTGACGGGCTTGACTGTCTTTGTCTCCATAGAAAAATGAAAGCAAGGCAAAACGCCGACCTGCCGTAACATCTGTTGCTTCGTGCATTAAAGAACAAGAAAAAATAATTGCACTTCCGGTATCAGGTTTATAAAAATGAGGACAATGTTCTGGAAATCTCAAAAATCCCCCCTCATATTCTTCAACATTCAAGTTAATCGTCATAGCAAACCGACGGTGAGCGGTTCCCGGTGTCGTATTATCTCGATGGGGTCGAAAATATCCACCGCTTTCGGAATTATAACAAGCAATTTTATAAGCTTCTCGACGATTAATTTCAAATTGAAAAGCCTGTTTAATTTCCGGAAAAATTCGTCGCCGCATCAGATAATCGATGTGATTTAGTAAGGTCTGATCTTCAACAAAATGATCACGGCGCTGCTTATGGCTAGGGTCAATATATCCAACCGTTTTCTCTCCATCTTGCCGCATAAAACCTGATTCAGAGTTTCCCTGAGTTTCCCAAATCTCGATCAATTTCCGGCAAAAGTTATGATTAAGTACATTAGGAATCAGCAGAACCGGGGCTTGCATTGAGATGTGACGCGGTTCTTCTCGACGAATAAGAACTTTCAGATCTCCTAAAAGTTTTTGAATCGCTTCTTCTAGCTGATTAAGAGGATACATCCCTAAAATTTTGAGGTTTGTATCGAGTAAAAAAGCGGTTCGCAGATAAGCTAAATTTGAGGGGTCATTTTCACCCACAGAACAAACGCCATAGGCTAGACTCACTTGAAATTTTATATCAGATAATAAAGTGAAGGGAATATTATAAGTCTGAGCAAAATTTTGTCGGGATTCGGGTAAGTCTGAACTGATAGAAAAAACACGCACATCCGATTGATTAAACATCGGCATTAAATCTCGAAATCGACAGGCAATTTCACGACAAGCCGGAATTTGATCGGAAGCATAAAATAACAGAAGAATCGGCTTTCCTGCGTTGCTTCGTAAGAAGAAGTTAACTTGATCTTGAGTTGGTACACGAAACAGAGGTGCAGGGTCACCAACCCGAAGTAATGGTGTTTGAGGTTTCATGGTAGTGGTTTGGGATTGACGGACTTGAGGACTATAGAATTAGAGTCAAGGTTCCCTAAAAAATGAAATTTGTCAGGATAGCTTCTGCTAACCGAGAGGAACCTAATAAAAAAAAGAGCAAGAGGTGAAAACCATCAAATCTTGTCATTTGATTAGGTTATTTCCCCATCTTGCCCAATAATTGTAATATTTTTGTTGCTTCACTCGCGAAACACATTATTGCTGTTATCCAACCGCAGACACAGGTAATAAAGCATCTTTCAACAACTGTACTTTATCCGTTTTTTCCCAGGGTAAACCCAGGTCAGTTCGTCCAAAATGACCGTAAGCGGCAACCTCTTGGAAGAAATGTCCACCGCGTTTCGCAGGTAAATTCTGCAAGTCAAAGGCTTGAATCATACCCGCAGGTCGCAGTTCAAAATTCTGCTGAATCACCTCAATCAGTTTATCTTCATCCACCTTCCCTGTACCGAAGGTTTCAATAAACAAACTCACCGGACGAGCCACCCCAATGGCGTAACTGACCTGAACTTCACATTTATCGGCTAATCCTGCTGCAACGATGTTTTTAGCAATATAACGGCAGGCGTAAGCGGCGCTTCGGTCTACTTTCGTGGGGTCTTTACCTGAAAAAGCACCGCCCCCATGACGAGCATAACCGCCATAGGTATCGACGATAATTTTCCGACCTGTTAACCCGGAGTCTCCTTGAGGGCCGCCAATCACAAATTTACCTGTGGGATTGACTAAAAAGCGGGTTTTAGCATCCGGTTTAATCTGAATATCCTCAAAGACAGGTTCTACAACTTCTGACCAGAGATCTTGTTTGATTCGGGCTTGAATGGCAATCGGGTCTGAAATATCTGCTATTGTTGCGGTGTGTTGAGTAGAGATTAAAATGGTATCAATTCCTACTGGACGGCCATCTTCATAGACGATTGTCACTTGGGTTTTACCGTCTGGACGGAGATAGGGCAGGGTACCATTTTTGCGGACTGCTGCCAGTTGTCGGGAAATCCGATGCGCTAAACTAATAGGTAAAGGCATCAGTTCCGGCGTTTCGTTGCAAGCATAGCCGAACATTAAGCCCTGATCTCCAGCGCCGACCGCATCCAGTTGTTCTTCACTCAGATGCTCTCGCGTTTCTTGCGCCCGATCAACCCCTTGAGCGATATCGGCTGATTGTTCATCTAAGGCAACGAGAACAGAGCAGCTATCGGCTGAAAAACCATTCTCGGCATGAATGTAGCCAATTTGAGCAATCTTTTTGCGGGCAATGTCAATATAGTTGACTTGGGCTTTCGACGTAATCTCGCCTGTAATTAAGACTAAGCCTGTGTTAACCACGACTTCGGCAGCAACACGGCTTTTCGGATCTTGGGTGAGTAAAGCGTCTAAGATAGCATCCGAAATTTGGTCACAAATTTTATCGGGATGACCTTCTGTAACAGATTCAGATGAAAAAAGGTAACGACGAGACAAAGGGAGTTCCTCCTTATTATAGAGCTTGGTTGATTGTGAAGTTTTTGATTGAACTCGCAATTCAAGCTACCCTGACTGACTAGAGTCATGCACAAACCCAGATTGGGTCTGTTACTCTGCTAGAAGTAACGACAGAAGAAAGGATAGATATCCTGACTCTGGCTTCTGAGCTAACGGGAATCGTCCGTAGTTTGGAGAACTTGGATTTCGTCGAGTTGTGTAATCATAACATCTGCTTGGTACAAATTAACAGCCCCTTGGGGTTTCCAACTGATTCCAATAGAACCTGCTGCACCTGCTTGTTTTGCCATTTCCAGATCAACCCTCGCATCTCCAACCATTAATGTATGAGAAGCTTCTACATTTAAGTATTTACAGGCTTGGTGGTATAAAGCCGGATCAGGTTTGCTTAAACCCTGATCGACACCCATTTGAACTTGAATATATTCTGAAAGTTGATAGCGTTCAACAAAGGCTTGGACTTCTCGCAGGGGGGCTGCGGAGAGGATAGCGAGTTTCAATCCGGCTTCGCTGAGACACTTTAAGACTTCTAAGGTACCGGGAAATAATGGGGACGGAGCCGCATTTTTTAAGTATTGATCTGCTTCATTAAATGCTTGGCTGGCAATTTCTAAGGATTCTAACCATCCCCGTCCGGTTTCGGCGATATAGGCGGCGGCGGCAATTTCGTTTTCTCGCCGACTCCCCACTGCCATTAATCCTGCCGGATCTAGGCGATCGCTTTCTACACCAAACGCCATTAATAGTGGCTCTCCCACTCCGGGGATCTGAGCGTCAATTAAACGCGATCGCTTTTGAGCGAGGTTTCTCAAAAACTGTTCAGAATTTTCGAGTGTGCCATCTTTATCAAAAATGACTGCACTAATGTTTTTAAAGGTAAGGTTTTTTACTTGAATAGTAACCATTGACATCCTATTTGGCTAAACCTTCGGCTATAGCCAAACATCCCAAAAAGGCTCGGCGATAGCATCAGCTACAAACCCAACATCTCTGTTGACACGCAGGCACTGTCAAGGCGACCCTACTCTCTGATTGCTAAGAACTTGAGCATACTTTTAATCAGCGATGCTCAATTCACTCCCTACTCAGTATTAATTGCCCCTGACTCTCGTCTGTTTACCTTAAGGGCAGACTGCATAAGCGGTTGTGCTTCAGGTTTTTGACCTGTACTTGAGTTAGATCACAGAGGAAAGTAACAACAGGTTTAAACAGCCCTGGCGTGATTATTCGTCCATGCCTGGAAAGACATGGCTAACTTTCTCCCGGGTTATTTTAGGTTTTTCTTCTTAAGATATCACGCCCCGTTGATCAGCTGAAAAAAGAGGGACATTCCCTCTTCCCTCAAACCTGAACTTCTAGGATTCAGCAACGGCTGAGGCTTCTTCTTGTTCTTCGACTTCGGGTGAAGCTTCTTCCACCTCAGTTTCGGTTTCTGTCGCTGCTTCAGCAGGGGTTTCAGCAACATCTGGAATGTCTTCATCATCCTCGGTTGCTGACGGAATGTCTATTTCACTCAGTTCCGCATCGTCGCCCGTAGGAACTTCAGTTCCTTGCTGTTCAGCTAACATTTTCTCCCGGAACTTAGCCGCCATTTCCTCAGCTTTTTCGTAAACCAGATCAGGATTTTTAACCATTGCTCCTGGTTCAGGTTCAAGCTGCTTTGTTGACAGCGAAATTCTACCCCGATCCGCATCGAGATCAATGATCATCACTTTCACTTCATCGTTAACATTGAAGACACTGTGAGGTGTATCAATGTGATCGTGGGAGATTTCGGAGATGTGTAATAAACCGCTTACGCCTCCAATATCAATAAAGGCACCGTAGGGTTTGATCCCGCGTACTGTTCCGATTACCACTTCTCCAACTTCGAGTCGGTTCATCTTCCGCTCTACTAAAGCACGACGATGACTTAACACCAGACGGTTTCGGTCTTCGTCTACTTCTAGGAACTTCAGAGGGAGTTCTTCTGAAACTAATTCCTCTTTGGGTTTCCGGGTACTAATATGGGAGCCGGGAATAAAACCGCGTAATCCTTCAATTCTGACCAGAGCGCCACCTCGGTTTGTGGCAAATACTTGGGATCTGACAGTTGCATCTTCTGCTTGCAGTTGACGAACTCGTTCCCAGGCTCGCATATACTCAATTCGACGAATCGACAGGGTTAGCTGCCCATCTTCATTTTCATCGGTCAGAATAAAAAACTCACGGGTTTCATTGGACTGTAAGACTTCGTCCGGACTCTCAACCCGGTTAATTGACATTTCCTGGAGGGGAATATAAGCTGCGGTCTTAGCACCAATATCAATCAGAGCGCCTCTAGGTTCCAAACTAAACACTGTTCCTGGAACAACGTCTCCCGGACTAAAATGATAGTCATACTGATCGAGTAAGGCGGCAAAGTCTTCGTGGGTAAAACCCACATCTCTCTGATTGGTTTTCTGATTGATCATGCGTGTTGTTTCCTAGATTTTCTCTCCTTAGTAGTTTTTGACACAACTTAGAGCCGTTCTTCCACTTGCTTTCCCTAAAATGTAGTTTGAGCTTTGGAAGATCCCAAGTTTTGAGGTGACATTGAACCTCACTCTAATTGCTTTGACCTGCACCTCTTTATAAGGAAGAGCAGGACAATGAGTTGGGTCTAACTAACTTAGATCCGTTATAGAACTATAGCTAATCAACTCTAACAACTTTCCCTAAATAAAGCCTCAATTCGGCTAGACTCAGGAAATGAGCAGTTTTTCTAACTGTAACTCTGGGGTTATGTCGATTAGTCTAGGTCAGAGCATTACTATTATGCCACACTTCTCTGAGTTTTGTGTCAAGGGGGTAGAAAGAATTCCAATTAAGACTTGAGAACAACTGACTCAATCCTCAAACCGGAACTTAGGGAAAGATTGCCTCTTGAGGTTGAGTTGGGTTCTCCTGATCTCCCCCTTGTGGTAAACTTTTTAATGAACTGAACTCAGAGGAAGATTCCTCCGTTGAGGATGGGGCGGAAATTTCGGCTGAGTCTTGTGCTGAATGGCTATTTCTCTGATAGCTTTTGAGGTGTTCTAGAGTTTCAACAAAATCTCGGATTCCTTGAAACTTTCGATAAACCGAAGCAAAACGAACATAAGCCACTTCACTCACCGACTGAAGCTGTTCTAGAACCAATTCACCGATTTCCTGACTGGAAACTTCCCGAACTACACGTTGTTGTAAGTCGGCTTCCATTTCATCAATAACTCTTTCTAAAGCTGTTGTTTCCAAGCCCGTCTTTTCACAAGCTCTAATTAGACCTCGTAACAACTTAGACCGATCAAAAGATTCTCGCTTCCCATCTCGCTTAATCACGGTAATCGGCACAAATTCTATCCGTTCATAGGTCGTGAAGCGATGCTTGCAATTTAAACATTCTCGCCGACGACGAATACTCGCGCCTGACTCTGCGGAGCGAGACTCCAAAACTCGGCTACTGGTGTGTTGGCAAACCGGACACTGCATAACGATAATTCTTCAAGTTAGAACTCCCGTGGAGCGGTCATTGTTTTTGACTTGAGTCAAGAAAAATAGAATTGTTCTTAATAATAACCTGAATAGGGACTTAAGGGGCAAAAGAAATTTTCAATTGCCCCGAAGAAAGTTTAGTTTTATTGAGTTTGAGCAATGCTGTGCGATTCAGAATGCCGATCTTCAGCCCAAAAGCTTTCTAACCGATTTATTTTCCAATCCGAGGAGGTTCCCGAAAGGCGATCGCAAAAAATAGCACTCCCAAAGCTAAAGCCAAAACTAAGATATAGGCAACGCTTTCCATTTTGTCAAAGTTTCCTTATATTCCAATTGACTACCAGTTTACCAGCTTAGAGATCAAAACCACTGGAAAAAATTTGCTGTGATCTGCCGAAAACAAGAGGAGAGCTAAGACTAGAAGAGTTGAATCTCTAGCTTAACTCTCAAAAACTTAACTCAACCTATCTGTGGGGTTGATTAAATCCATTTTCCCAAAGTGACTCTAAACTGTTTTGTTAGTCCGAGTGGTTTTGTCACCCAGTTTTTGGAAGAGTCCCCATTCGACTTGTTCTTCAAGATCGGCTTCAATTCCCGCAAATACATCTCGGAAGATGGTACGAGAACCATGCCAAATATGACCGAAGAAGAACAGTAAGGCAAAACAAGCGTGAGCAAAAGTAAACCAACCCCGTGTACTGGTTCGGAATACCCCGTCAGAATTTAGAGTTTCTCGGTCAAACTCAAAAGGTTGACCCTGTTGAGCCAGACGAGCATACTTTTTAACCGTAGGCGCATCGCTAAAGGTTTGACCATCTAACTGACCGCCGTAGATAGAAACGGTTACGCCAGCTTGTTCAAAGCTATAGCGAGATTCTGCCCGACGGAAAGGAATGTCAGCCCGAATCACACCTTCTTTGTCCTGTAATACCACAGGGAAGGTTTCAAAGAAGTTAGGAAGACGACGAACCGTCAGTTCACGACCTTCGCGATCTTTGAACACTGGATGACCGACCCAACCTTGAGCAATACCATCCCCATCGTTCATCGGGCCAACACGGAATAAACCGCCTTTAGCCGGGCTATTGCCTACATAGTCGTAGAATGCCAGTTTTTCAGGGATTTTAGACCAAGCTTGAGATAAGCTATCTCCAGAGGCGACACTAGCTTGAACTCGTCGTTCAATCTCTTGTTGGAAGTAGCCTTGATCCCACTGATAACGGGTGGGGCCAAACAGTTCGATAGGAGTTGCGGCTGAACCATACCACATGGTGCCTGCAACAACAAAGGCAGCGAAAAATACGGCTGCAATACTGCTGGATAATACCGTTTCGATATTCCCCATCCGCAGGGCTTTGTACAGTCGTTGGGGTGGTCTAACCGACAGGTGGAATAACCCGGCGATAATCCCGACAATTCCAGCAGCAATGTGGTGAGCCACAATACCCCCGGCATTAAACGGGTTAAAACCTTCTGGCCCCCACGAAGGTGCAACGGGTTGAATACTTCCCGTTAGACCGTAGGGATCAGAAACCCACATTCCCGGGCCAAAGAGTCCGGTTAAGTGGAAGGCTCCGAAGCCAAAGCAAAGAAGACCAGATAAAAACAGGTGAATCCCAAACATTTTGGGAAGATCTAAAGCGGGTTCTCCTGTTCTCGGATCGGTAAACAGTTCGAGATCCCAGAAAACCCAGTGCCAGACGGCAGCTAGGAACAGAAGACCAGACAGGATGATGTGAGCGGCGGCAACGCCTTCAAAAGACCAGATTCCTGGGTTGCCTGAAGCTTCTCCGGTAACGCTCCAACCTGCCCAAGATTCGGTAACACCCAAACGAGCCATGAAGGGCATAACAAACATCCCTTGACGCCACATGGGATTTAACACCGGGTCAGAGGGATCATAAATTGCGAGTTCGTAAAGGGCCATTGAACCGGCCCAGCCCGCTACGAGTGCGGTGTGCATCAGGTGTACAGAGATCAATCGTCCTGGGTCGTTCAGAACCACTGTGTGTACACGGTACCAGGGTAGTCCCATTGACTACGCTCCTCCTAAGATTTGTAAGGTTACTATTAAACTTTGCTGCTATGAGTCCCCGTTTACTTACCTTAAACTTGAAAAATTGTCAAGTTTAATTTAGGCTCAAGCAGATAACGGGTGATCTGCATTGATTAAACTTATTTAAAGAAGTGTATCGATAGTTAGAACCAATTGCAAGTAGTTAGGCAAACTTACAGGGGATAGGGGGACAGTAATCAGTGAACAGTGAACAGTGACCAGTAATCAGTGACCAGTAATCAGTGACCAATCTTGCCTTCTGCCTTCTTCTTGGGACAGGGGATAGGGGACAGGGTGACTTCTCAACTCCCCTCCTTTTGCTTTAAGTTTGGGGTTCACCCTCAACAGATAGCAAAGTAGCCTCTATGCTTTGCTGTTGCTCTGCTGCGCTACATAAGCGATCTAACACTTGATCGGCTGTAATTAAACGATTCAGAACCACTTGACCAATAGGACTTGATGAATGATTCTCGGAGGTGACTAATGGCTTAACTTCCAACATTAGAACAGCATCTTCGACCCGATGCAACCACATTTTTTCAGTGCTGTCACACAAGTAGAGATTTAATCTCTGTATTTCCGGGGGGCGACGGCGAGCGGCTTCATCCCACAGGCCCCCAACCCCCCAAACACGACCCACAGTCCATCCCTCGGTTAAAAAGAAGTATTTCATGGACTTGCCGCCAACTCTATCTAGAACTAAACTTTAAGATAGCGCGAAATTCTTCAAGGGCTAATTTTAATCACAAAAGTTTTGGATTGTTAATGAATACTCCCGAAACTTTCAACTGTTCGCCCTTGAATTGAACCGCCACCACGTTAAACCGCCAAAAATTACCCCAATTAGACAACGGGCAATCAAGTCAAAACTGACGGTTAGTCAGTGATTAATTTTTCCCAGCTTTTGAGATAATCTGAGGAATGTTCGAGGGAGTCTCCCTGACTGACTCTGTGCTTTTTGAATAGGAGAAACGGTAACGTGAAACTTGCTGATTGGATTGGTTTTCTCTGTCTAATTATTGCTTTGGTGATTTTGTGGCAATTTCAACAGATTGTCCTGTTGATTTTTACTGCCGTTATTTTAGCGATCGCCTTAAACAGTTTAGTAAAATGGTTACAAAAGTTTCGATTAAAACGGGGTTTAGCGGTGATCGTGGCTTTAAGTCTAGTCGTACTGTTTGGGGTTTTATTCTTTAGCCTGGTGATGCCTCCATTTTTAACTCAATTTCAGCAGTTAATTGAGTTACTTCCTAAAGGATGGAATCAGTTTATTCGTTGGGCTGATAATTTGTTAGAAAATCCTCCGGCTTGGTATCCTCAACAATACGAGTTTAGAATTCCCACTGTTCCTGAAATTGCTCAACAAGTCGGGCCACTGGCTCAAAATGTTTTAGGTAACTTTTTTGCATTTTTCTCTAATTCTATCACCACTTTGCTGCAACTTTTATTGGTGATGGTATTAACTTTAATGTTTCTTAGTAATCCACCCGCTTACCGCAAAGTCTTTATCCGTTTATTTCCTTCTTTTTATAGAAGACGATGTGATCAGATTCTTAATCATTGTGAAACCGCCTTATTACAGTGGATGTCAGGAATTGTAATTAACTCTGTTTTTATTGCGAGTTTGAGTGGAATTGGTTTATTGGTCTTGGGTATTCCGTTTGTTTTTGCTCATGCTTTATTGGCGGGAATGTTTAATTTAATTCCCAATATTGGCCCGTCAGCGAGTGTAATTTTCCCAGTATCGGTTGCTTTGATTGATAATCCCTGGAAAGCGATCGCCGTGATTGTTCTGTATTTGGTTATTCAGAATTTAGAAAGCTATTGGTTTAGCCCGATGATTATGCAGAAGCAGGTTTCTCTGCTTCCGGCGGCGACTTTAACGGCTCAAATTTTCTTTGCTCGCTTTTTTGGCTTGTTAGGGCTAATCCTTGCACTGCCTTTAGCGGTTGTATCGAAAATTTGGATTGAAGAAGCTATTATGAAAGATATATTAGATCTATGGCAGGGTGAAAGTGAAAAAAATATTGTAGATACCGAAGTGGAAACTGTAAGAGAGTTTCACGGCAACTCTGCACCCCTGCTGATTGATGATCCATCAAATTTTCAAGATGAATCTAATTTTCCCCAATGAAAGAGATAGAACAAGTCGCCGCAGCCCTAGAAAACCAGGACTATCAGACTGCGGCGAAACTCCTAAAGCAACTGCAAAAAGACTCTCCCGAAAATCCCTGGGTGAAATTATATATTGGTCGTTGGTATGAAGAAACTGATAAATTGCCGTCGGCTGAAAAAATATATCGTCAGTTGCTTCAGAATGCGACAAACCCTAAAGTCATCGATCAAGCGCGTAAAGGTTTACAACGCCTGGAAGCGATAGAACAAAAGCGACGACAAGCGGCCATTATTGAGGCGAAAGCAGATCCCCGCAATACAGAAACGGGAGTGTTAATTCTCGAACCCATTAATCCTGAACATAAGCAAGCCACAGCCCAAAATTTAGCAAAACTGTTCAATTTAGATAGTTATACGGTTCGGATGCAGTTACAGAGTCGAGGTTGGCGGCTTTATCGTACAGGGGAAATGGCGGAGTTACAGGTTTATGGTCAACAGATGCAACGGTTAGGAGTGCCTGTTTTTTGGGTGAGTCTTTGTGATCTCAAGAAGATTCATGTGTTTAGAGTTCTCTATTTTCAGTCGATTTCACCGGAAGCGGTGGTGGTTTGTCAAAATGAAAATAACCAGATTGGTTCTCTGTCGTTTGACTGGCGAGAAGTAACACAACGGGTTGAAGGGATGCTACCGTTGTTTATGGAGGCCATGGACTACGACCCTCGACGTCGCCGCACAGACCGATTTCGCCACAAGGAAATGACCCAAGATTATGCTCAAGTCCATGATTTACACTTGGGTGAACGGTGTTCTATTCTGCGTTTTTGTGACCAAACTTATGACTTTAATCAGGGGATTTCGTTTCATGCCGGGGCGACCTCTCAAGCTTTTGCACAAAGGGTTTACGCCACTGAAAACACCACTCGTCTCAATTGGAATCGTTTGCTAGAAACCTTTCAAAATTTAGTGAATGTTCCTCTCTGGTCAGATTTTACGCCCTTTGCAGAGACCGCGATTGACTACACTCAATTATTGGGAAGTTTGAAATGTTACCTCGATCTTGAGCGCAAGTCGGAA
>JBJHBL010000017.1:0-81996 GCA_050485465.1 Limnoraphis sp.
ACACAACACCGCCGCCCGATCAAAAGGACTCGGGAAATAAGCCGACGCCGCATGAGACTGATGATGCTCAGAAAACATCAATTTCGGCAGTTTTGCCCGTTTAACGCCGAGGAGTTGAGCAAATTCTTTTTTTAAGACCGTTTTGAGATACAGTTTCTCTTTTAACCAGACAGGCATCGCCGCTATAAACGAACGAAACCCATTGGGGGCATAGCTGAGATAAGTCTCTAGCAGTCGTTCAAATTTGACGAGGGGTTTATCGTAGAAAATAATATGGTCAACATCGAGAAGGGTAATATTAGCTTGTTGTAGACAATAGCGGATCGCGTGTTCAGGAAAGCGGGCATCGTGTTTTTTTCGGGAAAATCGTTCTTCTTGGGCGGCAGCAATAATCTCTCCATCTCGGACCAAAGCGGCTGCACTATCGTGATAATAGGCTGAAATTCCCAGTATGTGCATAAATTCATCTCCTCACAAATTACGCTATCCAGACTTGTGCGATCGCCTCAAGAGGTACGCGGACACTGCTGATCAAAAATATCTTCAGATTATACCAACGACGGCCAGACTGCGACGGAAGATTCCGAAAAAAGGGTGAATTGTTCAAATATTTCTGTTTCCCGATGCCCTGTCCCCTGATTACTGTAAACGCTTGTGTGCTAACTTGGCTCGGGCTTGAACGGCTAAGATTTCATCTGTATTGATCATTGCTTTGAGACAATGTAAAATCTCACTAAACCATTGGGACTGTTGAGATTGAATCCGATTCGCCAATCCCTCTAAACCCACAACCGCCGCATATCGCACAATCCATTCAGGATCTTGAGTCGTTTTTTGTAAAATCTCTAATACTTGGAATTGGGCTTGCTCAACCTCTTGGGGGTTCATTTTTTCCCAATGAATGGTTCCCAAACCTCTGGCTGCTGCCCGACGTACACTTAAAGCAAAATCACTGCCCGCCGCTTCCAATAATACATTTAAACCCCGTGGGTCCCCAATGGAAGATAACGCCCGAACCGCCCAAGCTCTTGCCCCATAATTATAACCGTCTAACTGTTCGAGTAGGGGTTGAACAGCCTGTTCTCCGAGTGCAATTAACCCTTCAACGGCTGCCACCGCCGCACCTGGATTGTTATAGCCCAAAACCTTAATTAGGGTAGGAATAGCTTCGGGAGCGTGAGCTTCTGCTAACCGTTCGACTGCTTCTAACAAGCCTTGAGCCGAATCTGCTTGTTCAACGGCAAGAATAAGATCTGATGTCATCTTCGCTCAATTAATTTTCATAAAAGTCGGGTTTTTTTCTACAATAAAGAATCCATTAAATTCATCACTTCAATAGCTTGCTCTGAAAGGGAAGCTGAATCAGTTTGTTTAAGATGATGTTCTAAAATTCCTTGTAAGGCTATTAATTTTAAACTATTTTCGGCTAAGGTTTCTGAAATGGGTTTCGCTGCATGAATATAACCAATAGCGCCAAGATCCATTAATACAGTTCGTCGCAATTGTAACTCATCACTTTGTAGAACTTGGGTTAAACGCTCTCCATAACAATTGTCTCGGGTGAGTTGATAGAGCGATCGCAAAGCCGCACAACGAACCCGCGCCACCGGATGTTCTGTAAAAGGCTGAATTTGATCAATAGCCTCCGTTGCACCCATTGCACCCAACGCCTCTATCACCGCATCATAGGGTTGAACTAAATGAGGTTTTCCGGGAACTGCTTGAGCCGCTTCTACGCCCCCTTCCAGTAAGTTGACTAAAGCGGGAATACTCTGGGGATCTCCCAACATTTCCAACGCTTGAGCGGCTGCTTCTCGCACATAATAGTCTGAACAGTCCAAACATTGAATTAACGCCGGAACCGCTCGTTTATCGCCGAGTTTTCCTAATGCTCTGGCTGCATTCCGACGCAGAGGATAACCCCCATCTTCGGTGCGATCCGAGTGATCTTCCAAAGCCACTAACAAAGCATCTACGGCTGCCGGTTCAGAAACGCGAAATCGTCCCAACCACCAAGCCGCATAATAACGGCGACCCAATTCTTCGTGCTGAAGATTTGCGATCGCCTGTTCAACAGTCAAACTCTCAGGAGGTTCACTAAAATTGTTAAGCTGTTCTGAAGCCGTCATGCAATTTTACTCTTGAGTATCGGAATCATCAGCGCCAACTGATTTGGGCTTACCTTCCCCGTCTAAAATTTGATTAACAGCAGTTGCTTGCATTTTGGCTTCACTGCTACCATCAATCGTTAGAGGTTCAATACTGATAATTTTACCTCCCATGCGATTGATCCGCTTCATTTGTTCGCTCATCCGGCTATAGGGAACCGTAATGTAAGTTTTGCGAGTGCTGCGGATGCGATAGCTAATCGTATCAGCGTCTACATTTTGGCCCATCGCTTCCACTTCGATCCGATACATCCGGCTACCGTTATCGCTGAGGGTGGTTCTACCTGTTAACGTGCTTTGACCAAACATAGCTGCTCAATAACTCCCTTTGTCTGTTGTAGATATTGATTTACCAAAGTGATGGTAAGCTTAATCACTCAAGGGCTTACCACCTCTTTTTAATTGGAAGATTTTAGGTTTCACGAACACTGACAATCTTCGCTCCACTGCGAAGAATTTGTTGCATCCGAGAAGATAATTCTTCGTAGGGAACTAAATAAGCCTTGTTAGAACGACGAACGTTGGTATCTTTGAGAGAAGAACCAATACGATTGGTGACTTCTACGCGATAAACCCGTTGTTGACGATTCCCCAGTCCACCAAAAGACTTTTGAGGAGTCTCCATTTTGGATTTGGTATCTGTTCCTAAAGGCTGAGGAATGGTGCTAGCTTGGTTGCGAGCAACTTCTTTAAACACACGGCCATTTTTGCTACCCGCTTGACCGCGATCGTTATTGGCATAACCGCGATACAATTGGAACATCCGGCTAAAACCTACTGTTCTTGACCCGGGTAAAACTTGGAAGCCGACGTAGTAAGGAACGATGTTGTCGCCGAATTTATTTTCGTATTCTTCACTCTCGAAGTAAGAATTGATTTCAGCGTCGTAGCCTTTATCTTCGACTAAACGAGTATGGTATGCTAGTTCTGCCTCATCGTGAGGAGGACGACCTAACAAATGTTTGAAATTTAGCTCAACAAAACGTTGATTGTTATTGGGATAGAAAAATTTCTTCTTGTATAACTCGGAAAGCGCAACTGCCCGCACAAAATCGCGAACTGTTATATTTCCTTGTCTCAGTAAAGATTCAGCCGACGTTAACCGTTCAGCTTTCATAATATACTCGTTACCGAGTACCTGTTTGTAAGTGGCACGAAAGATCGCTTGCAGATCGCTTTCTGTCCAATCTGGACGCAATTCTACTTTAGTGCCATCAAACGCATCTAAGCCTAGTCGTCCCGCTGCTTGTAAATTAGCGGGTACTAATAATGTTGTCATAGCTACCTCATCAACACAACAGATCTTATCCAGCCTTTAATTAATCTTTGTTAGAGAAAAATTTGAGAAAAACCTGTAACTCATTGTTCTTTGAAAAGTTACCCATTTTTTCCAACTCTCTATCAAATGAAGATGCCTGGAGCGTTAAATAACTGCTAACTCAATCAACTGATCATTTAGCTAACAGCTATCTATCGTTCCAGGCAACAAAGCGCTGACTAGCTCAGAGCATTGATCGCATAGTCGATGTAGGAGTTGGCTTCAACAGCAGGATCGCCGCTTAAACCATGATTAGCTTTGATGTATTTCAGAGCTTCGATGTACCAGCTTGGAGACAGTTCAAAAGTCCGGTTGATTTCATCGATACCTGCAATCAGGTACTCATCCATCGGGCCAGTACCACCAGCGATTAAGCAGTAAGTCACCATCCGGAGGTAGTAACCGATGTCACGAGCGCATTTGTCTTTACCGCGTTGGTCAGCCGCATAGTTCGGTCCCTGCATTTGAGTGGTGTAGGGGAACTTGGAATATACAGCTTGGGCTGCACCGTTGATTAAGCTATCAGCTTTGGAAGTTAAAGCTTTAGCTGCTTCTAAACCGGCTTTCGCTTGACGGAAACGGCCGAAAGCAACTTGAATTTCGGTGCTGCTCAGAAAACGACCTTGAGAATCAGCGGTGGTAACAGCTTCGGTCAGAGGAGTCTTCATGCTTTTATTATCTCCAGATTAGGTTTACAGAATTGATAATGAGTGCGAGCCATACAGATGCGACTTGAGCGCAGTTGGTCAGAATCGGTTCTAGAGGCAAAAATTTAGCCTACTGCTGCCGCAGCACGATCAAAGTAGCTAGCGATTTCAGATTGCAGAGCGTTGCAATCGCCTTGAGTAATACCGCTGGGATCCATAACGATAGCTAAAGCAGCTTCTTTCATTTTTTGAACGCCAGTTGCAACGGAAGCACCAGGAGTACCTAGAGCTTGATAAGTTTCACGCAGACCGTTCAAGCAACGATCATCGAGAACGCTGGGATCACCTGCGAAGATTGCATAGGTGGTGTAGCGCAGGATGATTTCCATATCGCGCAAGCAAGCAGCCATACGACGGCTAGTGTAAGCGTTTCCGCCCGGTTGGATTAACTGGGGCTGTTCAGCAAACAAAGAGCGAGCAGCATTAGCAACAATGCTAGAAGCGTTGCTGGTGATGCGGTTAACTGCATCAAGACGCTTGTTGCTTTCTGCAACCATTTGGCTTAAAGCGTCAATTTGAGAAGTGCTCAACATTTCGCCACGTGCGTCTGCTTGGGAAACAACCTTAGTGAAGGCGTCAAACATGGATTAAATCTCCTACTCGATGGGTTTGAGTTTACTTTTGATTCTCAATTTGAGATTCCCAATTCCTTGCCAACTTTATAGTCGTTGGATAAAGATGGGTGACAATCACCAGCTATGGTACTGGGCTGCCTTCGATCCTTTGAGGTTCAGTTTGGGTTTCCAGTTTTCCGGATACACAATCTTCCCCTTGAGGAATCTTAGAAAATTTTAGACGATTTATGAGAGAAATTTAAACTTTCTTAATGAACAGACGTTTCAATTAATTTTTGTCTGTTATCATTACTCCCTCAGCTATAAGTTATACAACGCCATAGGCTTTTATTGCGTTAAAAATTATTAACGCCACCGGGTGTTTTTGTTAAAAGTTGTTAAGAAATTTATTCAAGATTCACCAATCCTGTTAGTTGCAGTTCAGTTTAAGAGTTGAATAATAATTCAAGAATTGGGCAGCAGAAGTCCAGCTTGATTTTCACTAGCCCGATCAACTCTTATAGTTCATCAGTAAATCTAACCTGGATAATGCACTGTTAGCCGACTCCCGCACATAAACATCCACAGATTCATCCTGAGCAAAAGTTGTTAGCACCTCTTGACCCCGTGCATCACCCAGAGACGCCAGAGCATTAACAATTGCAACTTGTACAGCGATATTATCCGTTGTTTTAAGCGAGTCTAGCAAAATCTCAAAAGCATCAGGCCCCACCTCACCTAATGCCATCACCGCAGCAATATGAACAACCGGGTTAGCATCATTAATAGCCGCTTTTAATCCCTGTAAACCCACTTCAGGAAAGGGTGAGTCTGGATAATTTACAGCCACCTGAGCCAAAGCCTTAGCCGCACTCCCTCGCACGGTGACATTGTCACTTTCCCGTAACGATTCAACTAAGGCGGGTACTGCATCTGCACCAATTACTCCTAGCAACTTCACAGCCGCTCGACGATAAACGACATCTTCATCATCTAAGATATTGATTAAACGGGGAATTGTCGTTTCATCCTGAGATTCAACAATTTCAGCCATTGCCCGTTCTCGCAGATGTGGATTGGGGTGTTTCAATTGTTCAAACAGAGAATCAGTCGTCATGGTAGGGTTTTAGAGGTTAGAGTTGAAAACGGCTCTGGCTCGAATCAGTGGGTCTGGATCATTGGCTAAAATCGGGTGAGAACTAACGTCACCTAGTTTTTCTAGAGCCATTAAAGCCGCATACTTGAGATCCCAAATTTTTGTTTCTAAACAGGCTTTTAAGGCAGCAATTGCACGCCGATCTCCCAACTCACCCAGAGCGATCGCTGCGGCGGCTCTAGATTTCTGGAACTGAGGTTGGGGATGCCCTAAGGTTTCTATGAATAAATCATAAGCAGGAGCGTGTTTCAACCAGCCAAACAACTTGATCACATGAAAATGAGCGCCATAGTCACTATAGGCTTCTTCCTGATAGGTTGTAAATAGAGCAGCGGGAGCCACTTCAGAATAAGCGTCTAGAAGGGTTTGAGTGGCTAGATAACATTTGCCAAAATCCGTTTCATATAATCCCCGGATCAGAGTCGGTAAATCAGGCTGTTGATCATAGCAATGAACTAAATCTAAATTTTGGGGATGATCATACAGGGTTTGATCTAAATCAGGTTGAACCGTTTCAAACGTTATCGCCCCGGCCTCGATTCCCGCCTGTGCTAATGTCCGAATTCCTCGCAACCGAAACACCAGAGAAACTGGACAGCGAGCGATCTTGGGAATGGCATCATAGTAGCGAGCGTTGATTAAATCTTGGATGGATAATCGCCGTGCTAATACGTTCGGATGGTGTAACATCGCTACCACTTTCTGCATATGGGAGGTCTCCCCCGTAAAGCGGCAAATTGCAGTGATGGCAGCGCTTGCTGTTGGGGGGTCAGCATCTTCAACAAATGGGCGAATGCGTTCTACAGCTGGCTGATAATTCAACTGCATTAACGTATGAATAATCACACGGTGGGTCTGGCCGGGTTGATCGAGGAGTTGGGCAACTTCTTCTAAAAGATTGGGGTCAGTCGTGCCGATTTCCCCAATTGACCAAACCGCATTTTCAACGGTATAACGATCCTCATCACTTAAGCAAGTGCGAATCAGAGGTAAAGCTTGAGCGGCTTTCAACCGCCCTAAACTTTCGATAGACTTGCGACGGACAATCCGATTCTCCATCCGAGGATCGGTTTGTTGAACGGCCCGCATCAGGGCATTGATCGATTGCTCTGTGGGGAAGTTCACTAAATGAGATGCCGCAGTGTAGCGAGAATTTCCCTCATCCATTTGATCGAGAGGGGTATCTAACAAGGCAATCGCTTCGTCTTCTGTGAGATTAAAGAGATTAGAAAAGCGTTGATCCATAACTTAAGCAGTCCGCCAACAAAACAGCAAGCCCAGAAATTCTTCGCCACTACTATACCGATCAACGATATGCAATTAGCCAAGCGTTCCTAGACTTGCAGAAGCAATTCTACCTTCTCACGAGATCAGAGATTAGTCATGGGACTAGGACAAGGAGTTGATCGCGTAATCGAGTAACGCATTGTATTCTACCAAAGCTTGAGCAGACATATCACGAGGAGCGCAACCCCGGTTACGAGCAAAGCTCAGAGCTTCAACATAAGGAGCGGTGGGCAGGTTCAACGCACGATACACTTCACGCTGACCAGCAATTCCCCACTCATCTAAAGGACCTGTACCACCAACGACGAGGCAGTATTGGATCAAGCGCATATAGTGCTTGATATCACGAGCGCACTTGGCTTTGAAAGTATCGGTGGAGTTGGCTTCACCTTGATTGTTGAGGTAAGGATACTTTTTGATACAAGCATCATAAGCTTCACCTGCAACAGCATCAAGGTTAGCCCCTAATTTTTCTGCCGCTTCTAAACGAGCCGCTGCACGCTGAATAGAACCTTGTACCGATTCTAAATCAGAGGTGCTGGGAAAACGTCCTGCTGCATCAGCAGAAGCAATTACAGTGGTAACAACAGATTTCATTGTGTGTTATCTCCCAAATTTATAGATTGTCAATTGAATTTAATTCAGTAACGCTAGAGTAAACAGATGATATAAACTAGCTCAGTGCAGCGATAATCCGATCAAAGTAGCTAGAAGATTCAGCAACTAAGTTAGCGCAACGATCATCAACTAAGGGAGGGTTCATTTTACGCAGTCTTTTACCTGCAAATGCTTCGCTCGGCTCATCTTTGATGTGAGCAGCCGCTTGAGCTTTCATAATTTGAACAGCGCGAACGGTGGAAGTGGTGGGTACACCCAGTGCAGCGTAGGTTTCTTTCAAACCGTTTAAGCAACGATCATCAAGAACCGAAGCATCACCTGCTAAGAGTGCGTAGGTTACATAACGCAAGATGATTTCAGCATCACGCAGGCAAGCAGCCATCCGACGGTTGGGGTAGCAGTTACCACCTGCTTGAATTAAGCCTTGGTTTTCGCAGATCATGCCTGCTACTGCATCAGAAACCATGCAGCTTGCGTTACTGGCGATCGCATTAACCGCATCCAGACGACGGTTGCCATTAGCAACAAATGCTTTGAGTGCGTTGATATCGCCTACGGGAGAGGTGCTGGCATCTGCTGAAACGACAGATCTTGAAAAAGCATCAAGCATTGAGATCTCCTCCTAGATTTAAACAAAAGTGATTTTATTGGAGTCGTTAGCTGACTCCCTTTGGGACTTGACTAACTTGGTTTTTCACGATACAGGTCTTTTATTTCTCGCGTCTCATTTCTGAAAAAGAAAGTTACATTTTGTAATACTTTCTGGGGTAATTCTGAGAGAAACCCTGCTCTGAAGCGGATGTCAAACCCAGACTCAGTTGGATGATTTTTGCAATTGAGAAATAGCCAATTGAAGAATTGATGTCACTTGAGTTTCTGATTCTTGGCTTAACGCGGCTTCTAACGGCTCAAGGCTACTGCGATCGCCAATCTTCATCAAAGCCAAAGCTGCTGACTTGCGGGTTTGCGGACTGGAATGATCCAGCAACTCAATCAACTTCGCAACGCCAGGTTGATAGCTGAGATTTCCCAAAGCGGCTGCGGCTTCACAACGAACATCTTCATCGGAGTCAGCCAGGGACTGAACTAAAAGATTAAAAAACTCCGGCTGGGGTTCATCCTGGACGATTTTGGTAATCACCCCTACCACAGCCCCCCGAACCGTCGGAGAGTTGGAGCCGATCGCTTCAGAGAGATAATTTTTAGCTTTTACCCCAATAAACGATAACGCCCAAGCCCCATGACCTTTTGTACTTTCTGGGATGTCCGGGGATTCGAGAATTTCCAGTAAAGGCGGGACGGCGGCTTCTCCAATTTGAGCTAATGCCCCCACCGATGATCCTTTAACGACGGTATCTTCATCATGGAGTAAAGCATGAATTAACTGGGGAACGGTACTCGGATCAGCAATCAGAGTTAAGGTTTTGGCGGCTGCTCGCCGGACAACCACGTTAGAATGATTAGCCAGACCCGCTAATAATGCTGGAATTGCAGGTTGACCAATCTCCCCTAATGTTTCTGCACACCGAAGTCGAGTCATCCCGCGTGTATCTCCCAAACATTCAACCAAACGTTTTAATAAATCTTCATCGGTTGCATCGAATGTTTCTGTTGCCATTTGTTCAGCTACGGACTGGAGGAGCGCGTCTGTTTCATTTTGAGCCAGTAAGATCGCATCATCCTCAGATTGAGTGTTGGAGTTGCTCATGGAATAGATTAATAATAGTTTTGATCACTTTACCGCGTACTACTCACCGATCAAAACCCTCGATCTCAGGTGATCAGCACCTCAGACTCATGGCTGTATTTGAACGAGTGAAGGAATTCCACGTTCCTAATTCTTGAGAAGAACGACTACACAAATAACCCCGGTCTGATTCACTTAGCCCTTGAACTCCGGTAAAATCTGCCCCAGCAATACTCTGGAGTTGTTCCCAACTAACTCCAGTTACATCAGCCCCCCGCAAATCGGCGTTTTGTAACTCTACTCCGATCATTCGGGCATTCCGCAGATAAGCCCCCGTCAGAAACGCGCCTTGAAGGTTTGCCCCACTTAAGGCTGCATCTTCTAAATTGGCTCCTGTTAGGTCTGCACCGCTTAAATAAGCCCCTCGTAGGTTCGCGCCTCGCAGGTCTGCACCTCGGAGATTAGCGGTATTCAGGAAGACTCCTGCTAAGTTGGCGTTTGGCCCGACTGCCCCGGAATTGCGGTAGTTATATCCTTCTGTCCAAATGGTTTGACTATCATAGAGTGCCAATTGGAGTTTGGCATTTTCTAGATTGGCCCCGTTGAGATTACACCCTTGCAACTGAGTCCGATTTAAACAACTTCCTTGCAAGTTCGCATTTTGCAGGTTAGCAGAACGCAAGTCAGCCCCTCGTAAGTCTGCACCCTTGAGATTAGCGCCTTCAAAGTTGGTTTGAGTTAAGTTTGCACCAATCAAAATGGTTTCTGTTAAATCAACTCCGGAAAAATTCATTTGGCTTAAATTCAACCCTTGTAAGTTGAGGCTAGCCAAACTTTTGTTTTGATCGAGAGCAGCTTTAATATCATCAGCCGAGTAGGATGTAAAAGAAAGACGAGCGGTAAAATTCATGATAAAATCAGCTAAATTTCGTATCGACAAGAATTAATCGGAAATGCTACTCACACCGCCAATGACAATGATGGACTTCTTTCGTCACAGTCAGGGAGTCTGGTTTTCTCAACGCACGGTTCATCGGTTTGACTCGTTAGAAAATGAGTCTGGAGAGTCTAATTTAATTATTAAAGTTTTAGAGCCTGATGATCCGCGTGTGATCGAAGTTTGTCAAGCACAAGGTGTGGATGTTAGTTTAGCCCAGGGGGGAGCGAGTTTTGCTTGGCAAGATAATTTAGAGGAAAAAGAACCTAACCCAAATTATGCTGCCATTTTAGTTGACATTCCTGATAATCAAAACCCCCGTCTTGGTAATTTTATCCGAAATCGGGGTTATGTTGAAGGTATTCCAGTGGTCAGTGCTTATCAGTTTGCTGAGGATGGAGTTTTAACCATCAAGACTGAATATGATCGCAATCAAGGTCAGGAACGCTGTTGGTTTGTCACTGATAATTTCCGGGTGCGAGTCAGTACGGTGAAGATGATGAACGGTGTCAATTTAATGACTTATTCTTCTGAACGTCGTTGTGTTTCTTCGGATGTGATCAATGAGTTAATCGAACAGAATCAGTTGCGCTCATCAACTTCATAAGCAGCTAAAGTGTTTCATCAAACTTTGTTTGAAAACAGCCATATTTAAACCAATATTGTTTTAACTCATGGTTGGGGGTATGGAGGCTGGCTTTAGCTTGATGGAGAACAACTTGTCTGTGATTTCCCATCCAAACTCGTTTAATGGGTTGAACAGAAATCAAAGTTCCACCTAAACTTTTAACACAGTCTTCAAACCGTTCAATTGCTGTGTAATCTAAGGTTTCAAAGATGAAAAAGTTTCCGGAACAGATCAGTTGTCGTCTACGAATCCAAGCCTGCATTTTTTTACGGGCAACTGGAGGCAGCATTGCTAATTTTGATGGACTTCATGGGCATAACTTTGACATTTTTCAAATTTTAGGGGGCCTGTGCG
The DNA here is from genome assembly GCA_050485465.1 of Limnoraphis sp. Lineage (GTDB taxonomy): Bacteria > Cyanobacteriota > Cyanobacteriia > Cyanobacteriales > Microcoleaceae > Capilliphycus. Next base: position 11,415 of record JBJHBL010000017.1, read on the forward strand.
GGTCCCCCAAATCTGTTCATCGGTCTTAATATCCAGTCCTCGATCCATACTTGCAAAGGTTGTCTCTGTCAGTTCAACTTGACTGACTAAATAGGTTTGACACCCCAATTTTTCAATCAAACAATTCTTTCCTTCTACGCTGCCTCGAAATAAATTTCCTTCCCGTTTAAAAACCATTGAACAGTGATAACGCCGTTCAATACAATCGGGGGTAATCGTCTTTAAAATTGATTGATCTCGTCCGGCACCCGCATAACGAATACTATCTTTTAAACTATAGTTTTCAACATACATTTGTTCGGGTTGTTGTTCAATGACGCGATGAACCCCTTGACGGTAAGGAGTCCAGAGATCGTAGTCGTAAACTTGTTCTGAATAAAAACCAATCCCTGAAAAAAAATCAAAAGGCAAGGGACGAAAGAAAACTCTAATGTGCGGATAATCTTTTGAGTTTTCAAGTGCTTGTTTCTGATTAGTAAATTCTCCAGCTAGCCAATGGGAGAAGGTTAGCATTAATTGAGTTGTAAGCATTAGCATAATTTAAAGTAAATTATGATTTGGATTCCGATAAAGAACGAATTTCAGAAGAAAAAGAAGCGGTGACAACTCCACTCCCCGCACTGGTTTTTATTAACGAAACTCGCAGACGAAAATTCGGATTCACAAACCAAATTTTTTCCTCAGCCATCGCTCGATCATATTCGGTCAATAGGATAAATGTACCGTCTTCGGTCAGGTGATATTTGCCAATTGCCGGAATCGTTTCAGCATAACCTTGATCGCGCAGTAATTGCCCTACTTTGAGGTGATCTGGATCGGGAATTGGCACTAAAATTGTGGTTCCTTGAATCGATTCAGATTCATCCCAGTCCGATTCTCCTTCCCAACTCATGCGAAAGGGATGAGAGGCTCGTTGGGGGTCAATTTTATGCAGTTTACAGAGACTAATTACTGCTTCATCTGAGTTCTCTAACGGAGCAATATTAATGGTAGAAATCACTTGTTCAAAGTGACCAAATGCCAGATGATGAACGCTGCGTTGCGATCGCCAGCAACCGAAAGAAGATTCAACAAATTGAGCAATATCCATAACAAATGTCTAGGTTTGGAATACCGGATTAGGGAGAGGGGTCAAGAGGAACGAGCAGGAATTTTTTAACCCTTTCTCCTGCGTCAATACCTCTCCCTTTCCAGTCTTTATATTTGCTGTAACCGTTTCCCTATTGAGGCCTCAACGCTTTAGGTGGTTAAGCAATTTCAGTAATGCTGACAATTTTTCCACCCGCTTGATGAATGCGCTGAATTTGGGGACTCATCCGATCACCCGGAACAATATATTCGCTGGTACTAATGCGACGAGGGCTGTCAAATTTCGACCCTTTTACCACAATTTTAAAGGTTTTTTCTGTGGCATCTTTAGAAGCCGCTAAACGACCACCCTTGCTAGGGGTAATAATCTTTCCACCCCTATTGCCTGCAACCTGTTCAACTAAGCGAGATGCTTTAAATGCACTGTCTACTCCCGCATAGCCTTGATAGAGAGATAGGGTGCGGTTGTAACCCACTTGTTTACTTCCGATTTGGCTTTGAGCGCCTTGATAATAAGGAACGATATTGTCGCCGAATTTCTGTTGATATTCGTCACTATCGATATAGGAGTCGATTTCAGTATCGTAACCCTGTTCAACACATCGACGGATATGTTCAGATAGTTCTGCTTGATCTTGGGGCGCACGTCCTAACAAGTGTTTGAAATTGAGTTCGACAAACCGATAGGGCGCGCAGGATTCAAAATAACGACGGCGATAAAAATCTGATTTAGCAACAGCCCGGACAAATTCTCGCACGGTTAAATTTTTATTGCAAAGCTGAGATTCAGCCGTCACTAACCGTTCGCTCTCCATGACATGAGGATTGCCTAAAACTTGTTTATAAACGGCTCGAATCACGTAATTGATTTCATCAAGACTCGAAGACGGAGCAAGTTCTACGGGTGTATCTAAAACGAGGCTCATTCAAGTTCTCCTATGAATTGGGGTTGGAAAATATTGAAAGGATGAATGGCAAACTCTTTGTTTTTAATGATGGAAAAGGGGAATAGACTTTCCCCAATTAACTCTAACTTGAGAGTTTTAGGCTCACACTCTCCTCAAGATCAAAGAGCGAAACATTCTGAAAAAAAATAATTAAACTGGAGTAATACTAGCAATGACGCCACCTTGTCTGTGAATACGTTGGTATTCTTGAGACAGTTTATTAAATGGTACGAAATAAACCTTGTTGCTACGTGGGAATTTAGACACGCGACTCACTTTACCCTGAGAGCGATAAGCGGTAACTTCGATGCGGAAGACTTTTCCTTCATCGTTTGCTCCGACTACTGCATGACTTGTTCGCGTACCAATAGCAGGCTCTTGGAATGACCAACCATCTCCCACCGTACCACCAGAAGGAGGAATCACGGGGAGGGGAGTATTCTGAATGACATACTTATTGAGTACAGGTTGTGTACCAGAAAGACTGCCCTTCAGGTCACTGCTGGATGCGCCTCGCAACATGGCAAACATATGGGTAAAGCCGACCATTGTCTGTCCAGGTTGGCTCTTGTAACCTCGATAATAGGGAACAAAAGTTTCTCCGTAGGCATTTTGATATTCGTCGCTATCGAGATAAGAATCAATTTCAGCCTCAAATCCTTGAGTATCTAGGATGTTGCTGTGAATTCTCATCTCTTCTAACCCGTCGGGAGTTCGACCCAAGAAGTGTTTAAAGTTGAGTTCAATAAAACGATAACGAGGGCTGGTTTCAAAGAAACGAGAGCGGTAGAGATCAGATTTGCCGATTGCCCGCACAAATTCCCGAACACTGAGTTGTCCACGTTTAAACTGGGATTCAGGAACCGTTGCTCGTTCGCTCTCCATGACGTAGGCATTGCCTAAAACTTGACGGTATACGGCGCGGATTATGCTTTCTACCTCTTCTTCTGAACGCCCTGGAATGAGTTCCTGAGGAGGTGTTTCTTCAAACAAACTGACTCCTAATCGGGAGGCTGGCCCAAAAACCATAGCTTTAACTCTCCTCTTGATTTTATTTCTCAAGACTGTTTATAGCTTAAATTGGTCAGCTAATCTGTAAATAAATGTAAATATTTTTAAGTTCCGTCAAGAACATTGCCGCAAACTGATTCAATCACTCCAGCTCTGTCCAAGATTCTCGAATCGTGGTAGGCTGAAACAGAATTAGACAAAATTAGAATAAGCTTGCAGTCTAAATCGGTTGGTGAGTGCGGGGTTGGGCAAGTCATCTCAATCAAGCGGTTCACACCTGATTAATCATCAGTATTTTAGGAAACAATAGATATGGCTGAAACGACAGAACCTCAAGCATTGAATGTTGAGGAAACCTCGGAAAGGGAAACGACTGTAACACCTCAAGAGTTGGAAGAAGTGATTGCAGAATTTGAAAAATATCGGGAACGGTTGGTTAACGAAATGACCGTCATAGCCCAGAAAGCTAAACTGCCCAAGAAAAAGGCAATGGCTCAAATTGAGCCGGAACTTGCTCAAATTGATGCTGCACTCCAACATCTCCGTACTCAACAGGCAGGCCTCAACTCCTAATCTAACCAGGGGAGACGCTCGCCTGGAAGCCCTGTGAATTTCATTCTGGGGATGAAGGGCGACTTGTGGGCTTTGAGGCGCTTAATCTCTCAAAAATTAGCGACAATATTAAGATTTTTAACTTTCTGAGAGATAAATGAGACAGGCATTAGGATTTGTCTTTATCTTCAGAGAAAGTTTTAGTCTTTTATTAATAGCTTTATGTTTCAGCCTTTTCTTCACTATCTAGAAAAAGAACTCTTTAGTCGTTTCGCTCTCAGCAGCCGACCCATTGCTGCGGATTTGGAATTCCAAATTAGTCAGCGAGGTAAAAATCCAGCCATGATTGAAAGCTGGTGTTATCAATGTGATCAATTGCGAAAAATTCGCTACACTTACATCAATGCGGGAGAAACTGCACAAATTTTCAATAGTGTGATTTATCCCAGTTATGAATACGATTTACCTTTACTCGGCATTGATTTTTTAGCGTTTGGTAAGAAGAAAATTCTAGTTGTTCTAGATTTTCAACCCCTTTTTCGGGATTCAAAATATTTAGAGAAATATATTGAACCGATGGCACCGATTCGGGAAAAATATAACGAATTAGCTCAAGGGTTGGAAATGAAATTTTATGATGCAAATCAGTATTTTTCTCCCTATCTCTTATTTGCCAAAACAGATGCAGAAACCGTCATAAATAGCCTATTTCCAGCCTATCAAGAATACATTCAACTCTATTGGAACCTCTTAGAAAAAGCTGAAGCTAAAACTGACCCGGCTGAGATTGAAAGCATAATTAAAGCTCAGAAAGATTATGATCAGTATAGTGCCGAACGAGATCCTGCATCGGGATTATTTAGTAGCTATTTTGGTCACGAGTGGTCTGAAAAATTTCTCCATGAATTTTTGTTTGAAGATGCTGTTCCTCTGGCGGCCGCGACTGAAAAAAGATAATCTACAATGTTTGTATTACTAAATTTTCTTCTATAGCAATCAGAAAGGTTACAGGGGACAGGGGATTGTCTATTGCCTTCTGCCTTCTTCTATTGCCTTTTGCATGAGTGCCTTTTGCAAGAAGATATTACACACAACTCAGAATGGACTGCTATATGACTCTCTATCAACCCTTCCTTGATTATGCTCTGGATGTCATGCAAAAGCGACTTTCCTTGCAACCCTATACTATTCCTGAAGGGTTTGAGCGTAAAGCGGAAACAATCGGTAAAGGGAAAAAGCAAGAAACGATTGTCACAACTAGCTATGCTTTTAAATCTGCAAAACTGAGACAAATTCGAGCGGCTCATGTTCAAGGAGGCGATTCTCTACAAGTTCTCAACTTTGTGATTTTCCCGCAGCTTAGTTATGATTTGCCCTTTTTTGGAGCGGATTTAGTTACCTTACCCGGGGGACATTTGATTGCTTTGGATATGCAGCCGCTTTTCCAGGATAGCGCTTACCAACAGCAATATACTAAGCCAATTTTACCGCTTTTTCACACTCACCAACAACACCTTAGTTGGGGTGGAGATTTCCCAGAAGAGGCAAAATCTTTCTTTTCTCCTGCTTTTTTATGGACTCGCCCTAAAGAAACAGAGGTTGTTCAGACGCGAGTGTTTGAAGCGTTTAAGGATTATCTAGAAGCTTATTTGAATTTTGTCGAACAAGCTGAACCCGTGACAGATAATCAAAGGCTTTCTGATATTCTGCAAGCCCAACGTAGTTACATTCAGTATCGAGCGGCTAAAGATCCTGCTCGGGGAATGTTTACTCGTTTCTATGGAGAAGCTTGGACAGAGGAATATATTCACGGGTTTCTCTTTGATTTAGAACGTCAACTGGCGGGAGTTCAGCAATCAGTAACGAATGCGAGGATCGACGTAGGCGTTTAGAATATCAATTGCAATACTTGCGATCGCTACTATTGAGGCAAAAAACACGACTATTCCCTGTACTGTTGGATAATCCCGCACCGTAATCGCTTCGTAGAGTCGATTTGCCAGTCCCGGCCAGGAAAACGTTACTTCTGTCAAAATTGCCCCGCCCAACAGCGCCGCTAAGGTCAGCCCTAACACGGTAATCACTGGAATCAGGGCATTTTTCAACGCATGAGCGATCAAAATCTGCCGCTCTGGAATTCCCCTCGCCCTTGCGGCTTCCACATAGTCTGCTTGTAAGGTTTGGCGCAAATTCACCCGCACAATTCGCTCAAAAATCCCACTCAGCAGTAATCCCAAGGTTAAACAAGGCAAACAGAGATAGTAGAGGGCTGTTAGAAACAAATCCAGATTTCCGCTTAACAAACTATCAACGGTATACAGTCCAGTGAACTGCGGTGGCGGCGTAATATTGATCGGAAAACGAGTTCCGAGGGGAAACCAGCCTAACTGTACTGCAAAAATAAGCTGAAATACCATCGCAGCCCAAAATGCAGGTACTGCATAAGTTATGATACCAAATAACCGTCCGGCCGTATCCCAAATGGTATTGGGTCGAGAAGCTGAGAGCGCCCCTAGCCCAATTCCGATGCTTAGAGCTACCAAGAGACTCAATACTCCCAGTTCTACTGTTGCAGGAAAATGATTAAAAATAATTTCCCAAACGGACTGTCCGCGACTGGTGAGGGATGTCCCTAAGTCTAATCGTAGCAAATCTCCCATGTAGTCCAAATATTGCTGGAGTAGAGAACCATCTAACCCCAATTGCGATCGCAATGCCTCTTTTGCACTAGCCGGAGCGCGGGGGCCAAGAATTGCATCGACGGGATCGCCTGGCGTTGCTCGTAGTAATAAAAACACGATGGTGGTAATCGTCCAGAGCATTAAAGGAGCTAAAAGCAAGCGAATCAGAATATAGGATTGAAGTGCTTTAGAACGAGACATAATCGTGAGATGAAATACTTATTTCGCTAGATTAGTATTTCATATTTGACTAGATGATTTCAATTAAATTATTGAGTTGAAAACCCCCATTAATACCCCCATTAATACCCCCAATTTTGGGGACAAGGGGGCAGGGGATAATGGGGGTCTAGGGTTTAACCTAACAACGCTTTTGCCTGGGCAACAATATTGTCAACCGTGAAGCCGAACTTCTCCAGAACCACTTCACCGGGAGCAGAAGCCCCAAAGGTATCAACACTGATAGTTGCGCCTTCATCGGTAACATAACGACCCCAACCTAAACTAATACCCGCTTCTACCGCCAAGCGCTTCTTAACAGCTTTCGGGAAAACAGACTCTTTGTAAGCCGCATCCTGTTCTTCAAACAACTCCCAACTGGGCATGGAAACCACGCGAACTTTCTTGCCTTCTTCACGGAGTTTGACAGCCGCCTCAACACATTGATAGGTTTCGCCGCCAGTCCCAATCAAGATAATATCGGGAGTACCATCGCTATTATCGCTGAGGATATAAGCACCTTTCGCAACAATATCAATCGAACTGCCTTCTAAATTGGGCAAATTCTGACGAGAAAAGGCTAACAACGTTGACATCGGATGAGCCGCTTTCGCCTTCTCTACGGCGACTTTATAGGCCCCAGAGGTTTCATTTCCATCAGCCGGACGAATCACAATCAATTGAGGAATTGCCCGCAGAGAGGTAATATGTTCAACGGGTTGGTGAGTCGGGCCATCTTCACCGAGGGCTATGGAGTCGTGAGTCATCACCCAAATGACACCTGTTTCTGCCAAAGCAGACAAGCGGATGGAGTTCCGCATATAATCGGTGAACACCAGGAACGTTGCACCGTAGGGAATTAACCCTGAACCATGACGGGCAATCCCATTACAAATAGCACCCATGCCATGTTCACGCACGCCGAAGCGAACGTTACGGTTTTGGTAGCTGCCTTTTTGGAAATCCCCTAAACCTTTGAGGAGAGTTTTGTTAGAAGGGGCTAAATCAGCAGAACCGCCAATTAATTCCGGTAAGACACTGGCGATCGCATTTAATGTGGCACCTGACTGGTTCCGAGTCGCATCTGCTTTGCTTTCGGGGGTATATTTCGGCAGTGCATCCGCCCAACCGTCGGGCAGTTTACCACTCAACATCCGCTCAAAAGTTGCTGCTTCTTGGGGATACTTGGATTTATATTGCTCTAAGACTTGGTTCCATTCCTGTTCAGCTTTAGCACCCTTATCAATAGCCTTGCGGAAGTGGTTCAAAGCATCTTCAGGAATTTCAAATTCGGGGTAGTTCCAGCCCAAATGTTCACGAGTAGCTTGGACTTCATCTTTACCCAAAGCGGCGCCGTGAACGTCGTGGGTATCGGCTTTGTTGGGGGAACCATAACCAATAATGGTGGTTACTTTGATCAGCGAGGGTTTATCGGTGACTTCTTTGGCTTTTTGGATGGCTTCGGCGATCGCTTCTAAGTTGGTATTGCCATCGGGAACGTGTTGAACGTGCCAACCGTAGGCTTCAAAGCGTTTGGATACATCTTCGGTAAAGGAGATATCAGTATGACCATCAATGGAAATATGATTGTCATCGTAGAAAGCGATTAATTTACCTAAGCCCCAGTGTCCTGCCAGAGAACAGGCTTCACCAGAAATTCCTTCCATGTTGCAGCCATCACCCATGATCACATAGGTATAGTGATCCACGAGCTTACAGTCGGGTTTGTTGAAGGTAGCGGCGAGATGGGCTTCAGCTAAAGCGAGTCCCACAGCATTGGCAATTCCTTGTCCTAAAGGCCCTGTGGTAACTTCAATACCCTCGGTAACGTGGTTTTCCGGGTGTCCAGGGGTTTTGGAACCCCACTGACGAAATTGTTTAATTTCATCGAGGGGAACACTGTCAAAACCCGTCAGGTGTAGGAGGGAATACAGTAACATACAACCATGACCCGCCGATAAGACGAAGCGATCGCGGTTAAACCATTTGGGGTTTTTGGGGTTGAACTGCATAAAGCGATCCCACAGAACAAAAGCCATTGGTGCAGCGCCCATCGGCAATCCGGGGTGGCCAGAGTTTGCTTTTTGTACTGCATCAATGGCTAAAAAGCGGATAGAGTTAATGCAGAGTTCTTCGAGTGATTGGGTTGCAACAGTCATAGTTATCGTTTCTATATGTTTTATGAACGTGTGAGCGTAAACAGTAGACCGTCAACACTGGTGCCGGAGTGACTGATAGCCGGGTTTCTTGGTCTGGCTTCCATCGGTTGGTGGTATTCAAATTATCACTTTCCGAAGATCATTGAGATCGGAAGCTATCAAGTCTAGATTGATAGTGTATCCGTTCCTCTGACAGTGTTCCAAGTTTCCTCAACAATACTGAGAATTGTCCTGGGGCCACATGATTAAATCTTCTCACCTTAGCGCGGCTCAATCAAGACATTATCATGGACAAGTCACAACAGGGAACAGGGGATGGGGGGATGGGGAGTTGGGAAAACTGAAAAGACGTCCCAGGGGAACGTCTCTACGCGGATGGATGAATTTAGATCCAAAATAGTCTTTGATTTTTTAGAAATGCTTGGCGATTAATTCTGGAATTTCCTTGGCGTTTACCCGACTGTAGCGGGTTTTGTCGGGCATCATCACCACGTTAGGGCCTGCTTTACACCGTTTGAGACAGCCTGTTTTCTTAATAACGACCTGTTCTTCGAGTCCTCGTTCTTTAACGACGGTTTCTAAGGCTGAACAGAGATGGTGTCCACCTTTTTTGCGGCAGTCAGACTTGTCACAGATCAGGATTTGGGCTTTTCCTGGACAGGTTTTTTTCGCTTCTTTTTTAGAAGAACAGGGGGAACTCTTGGGTGTTCCTTCGGCGCTCATGGCCATCACTTGTTCGGCTTGAAGTTTGATTTTGCCGCTTTTTCGATCATATTTTTTTATCCCACTGACTTGAACGTGCCGACCCGGAATCAATAAACGTTCGCAGACTGAGCGAGATTCCTTGGAGAGTTTGATCAAATGCAATCCTTCAGATGTCATCAATTGTAGATATTTGGGCTTGCTGCCATCGAAGAATACATAGGCCACTTGACCATCAAAATTGAATTCCGTGATTTGTGTGTCAGTTTTGGACATTGGTTTCAGAGTAATTGTGAGTTGTGGGGTTGATTTTCAAGCGAGAGACGTTCTGAGAGGAAACGCTCTCAATGGATTGAGGACTTGATCGAAGATCGCGATCGCTATTAGTCGCACTCTATATTCCAAGAGCGTTCTAAATTCTGGACTAATTCTCCACGAGAAGCGGTGAACTGTTTGAGGACGCTAGAAAGTTGAACAGCTTGGTTTGGGTTATTGATCTGTACCCGCAGGGGTTGTTCTACTTCGCAGGAACAAGGGATTCCTAGTTCTTGTAAGCGTCTGTACACTTGCCACCGATCGGCCCAGGAGTTGACCTCGATGACTTCGCTGTTGTCAGGCTGTAACTGTGATGAATTCATTACTTGTACCAACTGCAACTTATTTCTACTTAGTCCTGACCCAGATCTCGGGAACTTCGTCGAAGCTTTTCCGATTGAGTCCTTAATCTCTAGCATATCTTAAATAAAAATATTTCTCAATAGGCTAGCCAAAAAAACTCTATAGCTCGAAATTCCTTCTAGTACAGGCAGAATCAGGCTTTAAGGTAGATTGACAAGTGAGTTCACAATTCTATAAACTAAAGTCAATTAGCAATAACGGTACTTACTGCGAGGAAATCAAGGCATGACTGAGATTCAAAGTCCGGTGCGTCAGTTGGGCGAAATGGGTGAGAACCCAATTTTATTAGACCATTCTGTGACAGGGCCGATTTGTGAAGGTATGAATGCCTTGTTAGCAAGCTTTCAGGCACTTTACATCCAATATCAAAAACATCATTTTGTGGTAGAGGGAGCAGAATTCTACTCCATACACCAGTTTTTCCAAGATAGTTACGAAGAAGTTCAGGAACACGTTCACGATCTCGGTGAGCGTCTTAATGGGTTGGGGGGTATTCCCGTTGCTAGCTTCAGCAAATTGGCAGAAATGTGCTGCTTTGAGCCTGAACCCGACGGATACTACCTCTCTCGTCAAATGCTCGAACATGACTTAGCTGCTGAACAAGCTATTTTACAACTGTTACGTCGTCAAGCTGGACAAGCAGAAAGCCTCGGCGATCGCGCTACTCGTTACCTATACGAGAAAATTTTGTTAGAAACAGAAGAGCGTGCATATCACATTGATCATTTCTTGGCAGATGATACGTTAGTTCAAATGAACGGTTCCAAATAACAAGTTTAAGAGTTGAAATTGAATAACGTTTACCAGATAAAGTCGGGAATTCCTTATATTCCTGGCTTTTCTATACTGTAAACGGTTTCCCCACTCCCCATCTCCTCTATTGGTATTGCCAAGACTGTTGAAATAATGTTGTTAAAGCGTCTACGGTTAACGGTTTAGCAATTAAATATCCTTGTGCAAGGGGACAGCCAAGCTGTTTTAAATATTCGAGTTGGGACTGGGTTTCAATGCCTTCTGCAACGACTTCTAACTTGAGCTTTTCGGCTAACATCATAATAATGTCTACAATTTCGCTGCCTTCTCCTTGCTTGCCAATACAATTGACAAAGGAGCGATCAATTTTTAAGGTATTTAAGGGTAATCGTTGTAAATAGCTCAAAGATGAATATCCGGTGCCGAAGTCATCAATACTCAATTGAATCGAATGCGATCGCAATTGAGACAGTAATGTAATAATATTTTCGATATCATCTAATAGGATACTTTCTGTTAGTTCTAAGGTCAAATTTTGGGCGGAAAAATTAGTTAAAGTTAAGATTTGACGAATTTGTTCAATTAAATGGGGATGGCGGAGTTGTCTCCCAGAAAGGTTCACACTCATTTTTAACTTTTGAGTTTCTAGAAATTGTTTATGCCATGTTTTCATCTGTAAACAGGCTGTTTTAAGAACCCACATTCCCAAAGGAATAATTAGTCCAGTTTCTTCTGCGATGGGAATAAAATCAGTGGGAGGAATTAACCCTTTTTTGGGATGTTGCCATCGAACTAATGCTTCCATTCCGGCAATTTTTCCGGTATCTAAAGCAATAATAGGCTGATAATACAAGACAAAATCTTCTCGTTCTAAAGCTTGACGTAAATCATGTTCTAAGTGTAATCGTTTGAGGGCTTGTTGATACATGGAGGGGTTAAAGATTTCATACCCTTCTCCGCCTTTGGCTTTAGCACGATACATCGCCGTATCCGCATCTCGCAACAAATCTAAGGCTTGAGTATAACTGCTCGACCCATAAACAATCCCAATACTGGGTGTAATAAATACTTCCTGTTCTTCAATCACAAAGGGAGATTTCAGTGTTTCAATAATGCGTTGAGCGACCTGAACGGCTTCATTAATATTCTCGATTTCTTCGAGTAAAATAACAAATTCATCGCCTCCAAACCGAGCCGCTATATCAATATTCCGAAGTAATTTTTGTAAAAGATGAGCCACCGTAATTAACAGTTCATCTCCAGCCATATGACCTAAACTATCGTTAATAATTTTAAACCGATCTAAGTCTAAAAATAAAATGGCAAACTGAAAACTGGGATAACGTTCTAGGCGCTGAATTGCTAGTTCTAAGCGATTAATTAAAAAATTACGATTGGGTAATCCGGTCAGAGAATCATGTAAGGCATCATGTCTAAGTTGTTGTTCAACTCGTACTCGATCCGTGACATCTCTGGAAGTTGTTTGTAGATGAATCACTTCACCCCCATGATCAACAATTGGTGTTGTTAGAGTTTCTAGCCAAATATAACGTCCTGATTTTTTTTGCATTCGATAGGTGCTGGGAGTGGGTTGGGGAGAAAGTGCCGCTTGATGAAAAAGGGGTGAAATGCGATCGCGATCTTCGGGATGAAAAAAAGTGTAAGGATCTTGTCCGATCAGTTCTTCGGAGTCATATCCGAGCAGAGTTTTACAGGAAGGACTCACATAAATAAATCGCCCTTCTAGGTCGTGAAAACAAACTAAATCACTCATATTTTCTGCTAATAAACGATACCGTTCTTCACTTTCAGATAAGGCAGCTTCGGCTCGTTTGCGTTCACTAATATCGAGAATTAAACCATCCCAAATTACATCTCCATTCAGTTGTCGTTCGGGTTTACCGATCGCTTGTAACCACTTAGTTTGATCCGAAGGGGTCGTAATTCGCCATTGATAAAACCAGGTTTGTAGCGTCTTAGCGGAGACGAGAACAGAGTCTCGCATTTTGGGTAAATCCTCTGGAGGAACCATTTTCCAGGTGCGGTTCACGTCCTCTATTACATCGTGGTTATCTATTTCCCAAAGGCTTTGGCTACCGGGACTCACATAGATCATGCCATCGGAACCATCTGCATATAAAATATAACGATAAATTACACCTGGTATATTAGCTGCTAAATTTTGTAGTTGTTTTTCAGCTTGTTTAAGATTAGTTACATCTAAAATAATTGTATCCCAAACAATCTCTCCATTGGTTTTTCGTTGAGGTTTTCCGGCACCTTGTAGCCATTTTTGAAGACCGGAAGGGGTGATAATTCGCCATTCATAAAACCAAGATTCTAAGGTTTGTGCAGACTCCATCACTGAAGTTTGCATTCCGGATATATCGTCAGGGTGGATAATTCTCCAGAGAATTTCAGCATTTTTTTCTACTTCCTGGGGCGAGACTTCCCAGAGTTGAGAACAACCTGGACTCATATAAGTAACTGCTTCGGAACCATCAGGATATACGACATACTGAAAAATGGCTCCGGGTATATTTGCTGTTAAATTTTGAAAGCGAATTTCGGCTTGTTTAAGGGAGGTAATATTAGTGGTTGTGCCGATAATTCTGTAAATTTTTCCGGTTTCATTTCGCACGGGGGAAAGACTGGTTAACCACCAATAGTCTTGTCCGCAAAATGGCATAAATTCTTCATAGTTAATCACTGTTCCGGCTTTGAGACAACGGCGATAGTTTTGTTCGATAGCTTCAGCTAGATCGGGTGAAAGAATTTCTTGGGGTGTTTTTCCTTGAATATTGGGAGTTAACAGTCCAGTCAGTTGTTCATGGATCGGGTTTAAGCCGACATATTGAAAGGTATTATTTTCTAATACATCGACAATAAAAATTCCATATTGAGTATAATCATAAATGGCTTGTAAAAACTGTTCTCGCTGTTTGAGTTGAGCTTGAGCGTTTTTGTATTCGGTAATATCTCTAAAGTATATTGAGAGTCCGTCTTCGTCGGGATAAGCATGAACTTCATACCAACAATTGAGTGTAGGATAGAAGGCTTCAAAGTGAGTGGGTGTCTCAGTATTCAGCGCTTGATGATATTTATCATAAAAGATGCTATCAACCGCTTCTGGGTAAATTTCCCAGAGGTTTTTTTCAAGTAACTCTGCATTTTTTTTTCCCATTAATAGCCCAGCCTGTGAGTTTAAATAAATAATTTTCCAGTTTCTATCTAATGCAAAAAAACCGTCACTAATTCGCTCTAAAATTTGTTCTATTTTTGCTTTGGCGGCTTGTTCACGGGCGAGTAATTCTTCTCGTTCGAGTTCAGCTTGTTTGCGTTCTGTAATATTAGTATTGGCAATCACACACTCACTGACTTGTTGTTGATCATTTAATAAAGGATACAGACGAGAAATGGTAAAATATTTAGTTTGATTGGCACATCGATAGGTAATTTCTATGCCTGTAAAAGATTTCTTATCTTGAAAAACTTGAGAAACAATAGATCGCATATGAGGTAAATTTTCTTCGGTTAATAATTTTTCCCAAGACTGACCAACAATGTCTGAGCCATAATGATAAGTTTTTTGACAAGCATGATTCCAAAGTAAAATTTCACCGTTTTGATTGATTGAAAAAATGGGATTTGGAGAGTTTTCTACGGTTTGATAATATTGTGCTTTTCGTTTTTGATTGAGATTATTTTTCAAGCCAATAAAGTTTTGATTTTGATTCATAAAATAAGCCAAAATCAAAAAGCCTAAAAAACTTAATATAGAGATAAGTTGATAAACCGAATCAAAAGTTGATAAAATTACAGCTAAAATCTGCTCAAAAAAACTCGGCATAAAACAGTTTAGACAACTCTTTAAAAAAATTAATACACTAAACATTTTTGTTGGTTCCCCAGAGTTTTTTATCTTGATTGAATGGTCAGATTGCTAAAAAAACATCTGAGTAGAGTAATAGATGAAATCAAGAACTATTAAACATTGTATATAATTATCGGTTAACTGGGTACTGAATCTGCTGTCGGTAAAGTCCGAATTTTCAGGTCTTGGTAAAATTCCTCCTGGCTTAATTCTACTTTAGATTGAGCCGATAACAACAATAACGCCCAGAAGACTCCAACCCGATCATTCTGAGGTTGATGAACTAAGTTCGTTTCATCGGAAGATTCTGACTCAATAGGTGCCATTTCTAGGGGTTTTGTATTGTTATTTGTCGGCTTTGCATCTTCCCACATCACTAAAAGTTGTTCTAAATCTAACCAATCTTGTGTTAAACTTGACCAATGTTCATTGAGTAATTGTTCTAATTTTGTCGCGGTTTCCGTTAAATTTTCTTGGTGAGCAAGTTCTGCGATCGCTCTTGCGGCTTGGGCTTGTTTAGAGGTTCGCCGCCGCTTGGGATGGGTTTTTTGATCGGCAATTGCTGTTGCCATTAATTGTAACTGATCAATCAATTCTTGCAAGGTTACGCGGCGTTTTTGGGGAGCTTTTCCGACAACTCGACGGCGAATTTGATGTTCTAGATTTTTTGGGCGTTGCAGTGGATCTAAGCCATTTTCCCCCTCAATCAATTCTTCCTCAAGAATCAGTTCTTCTTCAGCTTCTTCAGCCTCAAGTGCCATTAAACTCTCTGCTTTCAGTAAAACCAACATCGAAGCATATAAAAACGCTTGACCGGACTGAGATAACTCAGTAAAATTTTGACTGGGGGAGGAATCTTGTTGCGGGGTGAGTTGACTCAGGTAGCGATCAATCACATCAATCACTTGCACATCCCAGGGATCAATTTCCCCTCGTTTGGCGAGGTCTATTAAGAGGGCAATTCCTTCGGAGACTTGATTTAAAGCGAGTTGTGGGGTTTCAACAATCATTGAATTTTTTAGGATTTTTGAGTAAACAGTTTTTTTCAGTGGTGTAGGGGTAGTTTCCCCGTTAATGTCTGTTTGATTACAAACAACTAATATTGACCCGCCTAGCCCCTTATCAGTTTACTCCTGACTTGATCAAAGGATTCACTTGACGATTGATAACAGTTAAGGATATTGTAATCAACGATAGACATTCAGTGAAAGTTTCCCAATTTTAGCTCACTGAATCCATGCAAGTCCCCCTACATTCTCATCACAATCTCTAACCTTGACAGACGATTTCGATCAAGACTTTAATTCCCCTTCTCCTGACAGTTCCACCTTCGATCCGCTTTTAACCCCATTAAAATCGACGGTGAACGACTCTCCAATGATTCTGGAGTCCAGAGAAGCTGCTTTGCAGAATATTCGTTCTCAGTTGCGCCCTGGACAGCAACAGATGGCAGACTGGCAAGGGGGACCTTTAGCCGTTTCGGCGGTTCCAGGGGCGGGAAAGTCTAAGGGGATGGCTTCTGCGGCTGCCATAGCGATCGCCCGTTATCATTTGAATAGCCGTCGTCAGTTAGTTGTGGTAACATTTACTCGCGCCGCCGCAGCAAATATTCGCTCTAAAATTGAAACAGAATTAAAAATTATTGGCTTACCGATGGGGGGTTTTATGGTGTATACGCTACACGCCCTCGCTTTGAATATTGCCCGTCAACACCCTGAATTATCGGGTTTAGATTTAGAAAATTCAACGCTAATTTTACCCACCCCTAGTAACCGTTTAACCCGTACTTGTGTCGAATTGTGGATGAATGATTATCCTCGTCAATATCAACGCTTAGTTGAAGGGATACAGTTTGATGGAGAAGAAGCGGAACGGTTACGGCGTCAGTCGGTTTTGCGAACCGAAGTTTTACCGGACTTGGCTTGGAAGGTGATTCAAGAGGCAAAAAGTTCAGGTTTACAGCCTTCTGAGTTACGAGATTTAGCGACCAAAATTCCCGATGAATACGAGGTTTTAGATATTGCAGCCGGACTCTATGAAAATTACCAAAAGTTACTGAAAGAACGGCAGTTAATTGATTATGATGAGATGATTTTAGGGGCGTTGCGAGTCTTGAAAAATGATCGGGTTCGGCAACAATGGCAAGAACGAGTGTTTGCAGTATTTGAAGATGAAGCCCAAGACTCAACCCCTTTGCAAGCAGAGTTATTAGAGATATTAGCTACCGATACAACCGCAGAATCAACTTTAAATTTAATTCGAGTGGGCGACCCGAATCAAGCGATTAATTCTACTTTTACTCCGGCTGACCCGATTTATTTTCGCCAGTTTTGTCAACGATGTCAAGATCTAAATCGTTTAGCCACAATGGATCAAGCGGGTCGCAGTTCTCAAATTATTATGGATGCGGCAAACTTTGTTTTAAATTGGGTTAATTCTTCTGATTTAACGGGAAGTGAACAGCCGTTTCGCCCTCAAGAAATTCATCCCGTTCCTAAATATGATCCTCAATATCCTAATCCTTCCTCAACGGGTTTAGGGTTAGAATTGTATCGACCTGTTAATGTTTATCATACCGTAGAATTAATCGCTGAACGAGTAATTAAATTAATCCATGAAAATTTAGAAGGAAAATTTGCCATATTAGTTCGAGAAAATAAACAAGGAGAATTTATTTCTAATTTATTAACTCGTCCCGATGAATATCAATTTAAGGTTGATTTGAGAGAACATCCGATTAAAATTTATGATGCGTCTCAAGCCGCCCGAAATTCTCGAATTCCCGCAGAAATCTTATCGATATTGCAGTTTATTGATCGCCCCCATTCTCCAGATTATCTGAAAGCGGCTTTGAAAGTATTTAGCGATCGCCAGTTAATTCCTAATCTAGATTTTAACGCATTAGTGATTCAACCGGAACAATTTTTGTATCCTGGCCCCCTAGATCCCCCTCAGTCTGAAGCTATTCGCAAATGTCGTCATTTGTCTCGAAGTTTACTCAAAGCCCGTTTAGAATTAGCACCGTTTCAATTGATATCCTTTTTAGCGTTAACATTGAAATATCAAAGCAGTGAATTAGCAACAGCAGATAAATTAGCTGAACGAATTGTTAAACAAGCTTTGGGTAATAATTCAATTTCTGCTATTGTTCAGGTGTTGAATGAAATTGTGAGTTCAGAACGATTTGAAACCGTTGATATTGATGAGGAAAATAAAGAGAATGAGAGTATCTTTACTCGCAAAGGTCAGTTAACCATTATTACCATGCACAAAGCCAAAGGTTTAGACTGGGATTATGTCTTTTTACCCTTTTTACATGAACAAAATATCCCCGGAAATTTGCGGGTTTCATCTCAAAGTCGTTTTTTAGGAGAGTTGACCCTTTCAGAAGTCGCCCGCGCCCAAATTCGGGCTTATTTACATCAACAAAACCCTTTACCCGATGTGATAACAGCTTGGCAACAAGCCGGAGATTTAAAAAAGGCGGAAGAATACCGTTTATTATATGTTGCCATGACAAGGGCAAAACAGTTATTATGGATGTCAGCCGCCCATCAAGCCCCCTATTCTTGGCATAAGCCCGAAAATTTACAAGACCAAAAACCCTGTCCGGTTTTACCTGCTTTACAAACCCGTTTTCCCAATCATTTTAAACCGTGTTAAAATTTGAGAAGATTAGAATAAAATAACGTTAAGTTTAATTTTGTCTTATGCTTTCTCGTTTACAAGAGTCTTACACAGTTTCTCACAAAGATTACCTCGAAGGGGAAAAAGTTAGCCCCATTAAACATGAATATATTCGCGGTGAAGTTTATGCAATGGTGGGAGGAAGTAAAGCCCATGATACCATTACCCTCAATCTTCTTAGCCTGTTAAGAAATCATGTTCGAGGAAGTGGGTGTCGAGTTCACACCGGAGATCTAAAAGTTTACATCGAAGCGGCGGATGTGTATTATTATCCTGATGCTTTAGTGACTTGTGATCAACGAGATATTACCTCGCCGGAAGACTATTTTATTCGTTATCCGCGTTTAATTGTTGAAGTATTATCGCCGAGTACCGAAGCCTTTAACCGAGGCAACAAATTTGCTGATTATCGACAAATTGAAACCTTAGAAGAATATGTGTTAATTAGTCAAGATAAAATTAATGTTGAATGTTTTCGTCGCAACGAACAAAAGCCCTGGGTTCTTTATCCGTATAATGCAGAAGATCAAGTCGAATTAGCTTCTATTGGCTTTCAATGTAATATTTCTGAACTGTATGAGGATGTGTTAGGTTTAGAGGGTTGATAAACGGGGAGAACAGAAGCCGTAACAGTATCACTTTTTAAGATACCATCTTCCATATAGACTGTGCGATCGGCAATATCTAAAATTCGGTTATCATGGGTAACAAGTAAGATTGTACAGCCTTGTTCTTTTGCTAGTTTTTGCATTAACGTCACCACATCTCGTCCTGACTTACTATCTAAAGCTGCGGTGGGTTCATCAGCCAAAACTAATTGAGGACGACTGACTAAAGCCCTGGCAATAGCAACCCGTTGTTTTTGACCTCCAGAAAGCTTATCCGGATAATGGTTTAAACGATGACCTAACCCCACTTCATTGAGAAGATGAGTCGCCATTTCCTTCATTTCCGCCACAGAATATTCAGGATGAATTTCTAACCCCATTCTAACATTATGCAATGCTGTTAAACTCCCATGTAAGTTATGGGCTTGGAAAATATAACCCACCCGACGTCGAATTTTAATCAATTGTTCAGAAGTCGCATTACAAAGTTCTTGTCCTAAAAATTGCAGACTTCCTGACTGTACGGTTCGTAAACCTCCAATTAAGGTTAATAACGTTGTTTTTCCTGAACCCGAAGGCCCGGTCATAATCACAATTTCACCTGCATGAATTTCCAAATTTATATCAAATAAAACCTGTTTCCGTTGTTCACCTTGACCAAAAAAGTGATTAAGGTTTTTGATAGAAATAACAGAGGAATTGATCATCTTTTTTTTGAGAATAGACTTTAAAACAAATCAGCCGGATCAGCCGAGATTAATTTCTGTGTTGCAATGATCCCAGAAATTATACACATAATAACAGTTAAAATTAACACCGTTATTGCCCGAACCTGAGTCATATAAATCGGTAAAGCCGTAGCTTGGGCGGTAACATGATATAAACCAATCGGTAAAATTACCCCAGGAATAAAGCCCAAAACCGCTAAAATAATTGCTTCTTCAAACATCACACCCAATAAATAATGATGACGATAACCCATTGCTTTAAACGTTGCATATTCTTGAAGATGGGTACTGACATCTGTTGATAAAACTTGATAAACAATCACCACACCCACTACAAATGACATTGCTGTTCCTAATGTAAAAATAAATCCCACTGGACTTTGAGTTTGCCAATATTTCAACTCTTCTTCAATAAATTCAGCCCTGGTCATTACCTCCACATCATTAGCAAGATGTTGTCTTAACGCTTTAGCAACAACTTGATAATCTGCATCGGGTTTCACATGAATTAACCCTAAACTAATACTCCCTGCATTCCGACGCGGAAACAACATTAAAAAGTTTTGATCACTCGTTATCAACACCCCATCGGTTCCAAAGGAAGCCCCTAACGAAAATAATCCTTGAACCGTAATTGTTCGCCTTTCTGCTTCTGTAGATACCCAATCTCCTACACTCACTTGAGAAATCAAATCATCATATTCACCGCGAGATGCGCGATCAAATAACACCACATCAGGAATTTTAACTCTATCCAGTTGTTGATTGAGTTCGGGAATATTAAAGGCTTGATAATTGGGATCAAATCCAATTAACTGTAATGGATTATCCTCACGAGTTTGAGGATTTCTCAAGTTAATCGTTTGAGAATATAACCCATGAGTCGATTCTACACCGGGAATATCCATCGCCTGATATAATCTGCGTCGGCTAAAGGTAGACAAGTTTTGTGTATTTTTGGCTTTCGGGCTGACTAACACAATGTCTGCATTTAAAGCCTTCCTAATTCTTGTATTACTATCAAACAGTGATTGTTGAAATCCTAGTTGCATAAACATTAAAATATCGGCAAAGGCAATCCCCGAAATTGCAACAAATAAGCGACTTTTGCTATGACTCAGTTGTAACCAACCTAATGGTGTTCGTCGTTGTAATTGTTTCAACCCGTGTATCATAATTCCACCTCTACTCTCACTTGTAAATTCGTGAATTTTGCTGCGGTTTGACTAGCCGTTTCATCTAAACGAATATAAACATTGACAACTCTCGCATCAATGTTTTCACTCGGATCAGTATTAATCACTGTTTGTCGTTGAACTTTTGGATCAATTCGCTCGACTTTTCCGGTTAAGATTTCGGGTAAGGCTTCACTACTAATTTTTGCAGTTTGTCCGGGTAAAATTTTTTGAATATCACTTTGATAAACTTCGGCGATCGCATACATTTGTTGAGTCCGCCCAATCTCAACAATTCCGTGATTAGATACTACTTCCCCTGCACGAGTATGAATATCAATCACTACACCCTCTTGAGGCGATCGCACATAAATCTGTGCTAAGTTGGCTTCAGCTTGTTTAACTGTAGCAATAGCACGATTGACTTCCATTTGAGCAAGTTCTACATCCACCGATCGAACTTCTGCTAGACTTTCTAATTGCGATCGCGCTTGACTAATCTGTTGATTTCCGGTATCTTGGATTTTACTGAGAATAACTTCTGCTTCGATAACTTGTTCTTTTGCTGTACGGTTAATTCGTTCTAAATTAACCTCAGCTTCGATAGTTTGTTCTTTTGCTGTACGGTTAATTCGTTCTAAATTGGCTTCAGCTTCGATAATTTTTTGGCGACTGGTTTCTACACTCAACCGTTTACTGTCAAATAAAGATTGAGAAATAGCCCCCTCTGAATATAACTGTTGATAGCGTTGAAATTCTGCTTCTGCGTTGTTCAGTTCCGCTTTTAACCTGTTAATTGTTGCTGTTTGTGCGGATCGTTCCCCTTCCCACTGGGCTTGAATACGGCTAATTGTTGCGGTTTGCGCGGATCGTTCCCCTTCCCACTGGGCTTGAATACGGCTAATCGTTGCTTTTTGAGCGGCTTCATCCCCTAGTAATTGTGCTTGCAGGCGGCTAATTTGCGCTTTTTGAGCGGCGAGATCTCCGGATTTTGCCCCCGCTTGAACTTGATTTAAACGCGCCTGGGCGACTTTAACTTCTTCTTTGGCTTTGTCTAACTCGGCTTGTAAGCGATCGCGAGAGTCTAAAATCGCAATAATTTGTCCCACTTCCACTGTATCTCCAACTTTAACCCATAATTCGGCGATGCGGCTTTCTTGGGTGGAGGTTGAAGCTTTGAGTTGAATCACTTCGCCATCGGGTTCTAGACGCCCCAAAGCGGTGACGGTGGTGATGTCTAGGGTAAAGGTTTCAACGGGAAGGGTTTCGGAAGACGGCGAAGTCACCTGGCGATAAATTCCCACACCCCCAGTTACTAAAAGGGCGATGGTTGCTAACAGGAACCACTTTCGAGGGAAAGTTTCTGTTATTCTGGCTGCATCCTGCATCACAGGAAAACTCCTTATTTGAGAAAAATTTAACTGAACCGTTTAGTTTTTTCTTACTAAACAGTGTAGTTAAAATAGAACAAGCTGTCAACCCAAAACATGATGGAATCGTCAAATCCGAAAAAGTCACCCCGTAGCAAAGCTTCTGAGAAAGCGGAAGCCATCCTAGAAGGTGCGATGCAAGAGTTTATGGCTTCGGGGTATGCCGCAACCAGTATGGATCGAATTGCGATCGCAGCAGGTGTGTCCAAACCAACGCTATACAATTATTTTCAAGACAAAGAAAGTTTATTTATTGCATTGATTGAAAAATTAGTTGAAGGAAAATTTAAGAATATTTTTGCACCCGAACATCTTCAATACCCCATTCCATCCGGGCAAGGAAAAATATTTTTACGAGAGTTAGCCCAAAAAATTATTATAAACTCCGTTAATGAACCGAAATTCCTTGATTTTATGCGAATTATTATGGGAGAATCTGGTCGTTTTCCGGAAATAGCCCGCACTTTTGTTCGGACTGTTGAAGCGACTTCATTTCAAACCCTGACCCATTTATTTACCAACTATCCAGAACTCAGAATTAACGATCCTCAAGTTGCCGCCCGAATTTTTTTGGGAACAATTGTTCACTACATTATTACTCAAAAACTCTTACATGGCGAAGATATACTTCAGATAGATAGCGATCGCTTAATTGAGGGTTTAATTGACTGTTTAACAGATTAAACAGAAGAAGGTTACAGGGGACAGTTATCAGTGACCAGTTATCAGTGACCAGCGCGCTCCTTGCGGCCCGGCGGTTTCCGTCGTTCGCGGAGCGTGCCGTCAGGCGTAGAGCGCAAACTCCGGTCTTGGTGGTTTCCATCAAGGAGGAAGTTTGCAAGAGAGCAAAGTTTGCAATCTTAGTGACCAGTTATCCGGTTAGAGGTTACAGGGGACAGTTATCAGTCAAAATGCGCTATGATAATAAACTGAAGATTAAGAAATGTAAAGTGCTTTGACTGTTAGCTTAACACCCACAGGCCCAATTAAACCGCCAACCGCTTGGCATCGTCTTCGTAGTCACTGGGAAGGCGGAGAAGAAAAAGTCCGTCAAGGCTTACCTCATAGTCAACTGTCTCCTGCGTGGCAAATTTTATTACTGGGCGATGGTTCCCCCACTCGTCATTTACAACTGTTGACGGGAGAACCCACAGAAGTTGATGTGATTGATATGTCTCCTGTGGGGATGGATAGAGATAGCGCCCCAGATGCGATTGAATTAGTCCCTGGGCCACGAGTTCGGCGACAGGTGTGGCTGAAAACGTCTTCAGGACAACGGTTAGCTTATGCGGCGTCTTGGTGGGAAGCCAGTCACGTTGATGAATATTTGCAAAACCGTTCCTTACCCATCTGGGCGAGTTTAGCCCGTCTGAGAACCGAATTATATCGAGATGTACAGGGGTTATATTATGGAGAATCTAAGGCTTTAGAATTAGCTTTTGGAGAAACAGGGCCGTTTTGGGGCCGTCATTATTTATTCTGGCATCATGGTAAACCCTTGACGCTAATTTATGAGGTGTTTTCCCCTTATTTAACTCAATATTTAGGCTCAATGAAAAAAGGATAATAGGGAACAGGGGACAGGGGACAGTTATCAGTGACCAGTTATCAGTTATCAGGAAAGGAGTTCAGGAGTAAGTGCTTTCGCACTGGCTTCGCCTACAGGAGTTCAGAATGTTCTATTCCCTATCCCCTAACCCCTAATCCCTAATCCCTGTAACCTGTAACCTATTTAAGACCGTCTAATATTAAAACAACACCATTCTTGACGTTTCCAGAGGGTGGCGACGATCCAGCCATGTTGTTCTAAAGTATCGGCAATGGGTTTGGCTTGATCGAGTAAAATTCCACTTAGAATTCCCCAGGTTTGCGGTTTTGCGATCGCATCAAATTTAGGGATTAAATCAATAATCACTTCTGCTAAAATATTACACAGAATCCCATCAACAGGTTCATGTACAAATTGAAGTAATTCTTCTATGCTGCCCTGTTCTATTTTCATTTGTTCCGGGGAGATGTGGTTCAGCTTGCGATTTTGACGGGCGGAACGAACTGCCATCGGATCAATATCGACAGCATAGGTTTGAGTCGCCCCTAAAAGAATTGCTCCGATTGACAAAATTCCGGAACCGCAGCCTATATCAGCAACAACGAGATTTTCCGGCTTGATACTGAGGCGCATTTCAATTGATTCTAGACAAAGCTGAGTTGTCGCGTGAGTACCTGTCCCAAAAGCTACACCAGGATCAAGATGTAATAAAATTCGATCCGACTCGGCGGGAGGTTCTAACCAAGCGGGATAAACCAAAATGAGATCGCCTATTTTTGTGGGTTCCCAATGTTGCTTCCAACTACTAGCCCAGTCTTGTTCATCAATCAGATTCCACTGAACAACAGGCGGTACAATCTCCATACAGAGAGCATCTTGACGCAAAAATAGAGAAAGGGCAGCTAAATCTAATAAACGAGCCTCTTCTTCGGGAAGGTAAGCCGAAACTAGGCAGGAATGGTTTTGGTTTTGACTTGCTGTTCCCCGACAGCCAAAGGTTTCCAGACGCCAGAAGACAGATTCTTCTAGCGCGGGATCACATAAAACTTGAATTTCCCACCAGCTATGTATCATGTCAATCCTGCAAAATTCGGAATTCGAGATGGTGATTAACAGGTTATTCGGTACAGGGAACAGGCATTCATGCAAGAGGCAATAGGCAACTGGTGATGTCCCCTGTCCCCTGTAATCTGTTAACTGTAATCTGTTAACTGGTCACTGTAAAAGCTGTTCACCCTTTCCGAACTCCGAATTGATTTTTATTGCCAATTCAACTTATAGGGTAACAGTGTAAGCATCGCGAATTCCATCTACTTTCAGAATCTCACTTAAAAGACCTTCTGGTAAGGGGTCGTCAATACTTAAGACCATAACAGCTTCACCCCGAACAATTTTTCTGCCGACTTGCATACTGGCAATATTAACGTTAAAACTGCCCAAAAGAGAGCCGATTTTACCAATAATCCCTGGCATATCCCGGTGTAGGGTAAAAAGCATATGATGACTGGGTGGAACGTTAATGGGAAATTCATCAATATTGGTGATCCGCATTTCGCGATCGCCCAGTAATGCCCCTGTTACCGAATGAGTTCCTAAAGATCCTTTCGCCTCCAAGTGTAACGATCCGGTATAATCGTTTGCAGAAGCATCACGGGTTTCAATCACATGAATACCTCGCTCTTTGGCTTCAATGCTTGCGTTAACATAGTTGACTCGTTCACGCAAGGCTTGAGACAGTAGACCTTTGAGAGAAGCCACAACGACGGGCTGACTGTTATTGGTTGCGAGTTCACCTTGTAGACGAACATCAAGAAAATCAACCCGTCCTCCAGCTAACTGACTGACGAGGTTTCCCAGGGTTTCGGCGAGTTGTAAATAAGGCTTGAGTTTTTCCAGGGCGTCGGGATATAACCCGGGAATATTCACCGCTGATCTTGCAGGTAAACCGAGTAAAACATCTCGAATTTGTTCAGCCACATCCACCGCCACATTAACTTGTGCTTCTTCTGTCGAAGCGCCGAGGTGGGGAGTCAGTACCAGTTTTTGACCCAATGAGCGCAACTCGGAGTCGGCTTCTAGGGGTTCGTTTTCATAGACATCTAAAGCCGCCCCGGCAATTTGATTTTGTTTGAGGGCTTCGACTAAAGCCGCTTCGTCTATAATTCCCCCTCTAGCACAGTTAATAATTCTAGCGGTGGGTTTCATCATCTCGAAGGCTTTGGCATCAATCATATGATACGTTTCCTTCGTTTTGGGCATATGCAGAGTAATATAATCTGACTCTCGCAATAACATTTCCATGTCTACCAAACGACAACCCAGTTGATCGGCTCGTTCTTGGGAAATATAGGGATCAAAGGCGAGGAGTTTCATTCCCATCGCTTTAGCTGCGGTGGCGACATGGGAACCAATTTTACCTAAGCCGACAACTCCCAACGTTTTTTTATAGACTTCAACTCCTATAAAGCTTTTACGATCCCATTTACCACTTTTAACCGATTGGTTGGCTTCAGCGATGTAGCGAGAGAGCGATAACATCATCGCTAGAGCGTGTTCAGCCGCCGCAATAGTGTTTCCTTCTGGAGAGTTAACAACGACGATTCCCGCTCGAGTAGCGGCGGCTACATCAACGTTATCGACGCCTACACCCGCTCGACCAATAATTTTCAGCTGAACAGCCGCTTCAATAATTTCTTGGGTGACACGAGTGCTAGAACGGATCATTAAAGCATCATATTCTCCAATGATCTTTACTAATTCCTCAGCAGGTAAACCAGTTTTGACATCGACTTGCGCCACTTGGGAAAGGATATCAATTCCAGCTTGATCAATTGAATCGGAGACAAGAACCTTGGGCATAATTATGCAAATGGGTTGCAACAGTAGAGCGGGAGATGCTACCCCGTTATGGGGAGCGGGTTTTATAGCGCTACGCGCTAGGCAATAGGCAAAAGTGCCAGCAGAAAATATTTTCTGCTTTTACCCATGTCAAATACCCAAATGGGTAGTGCTATATCTGTTTGAAGGGTCTGTGCAATCAGACTTTCCTCAACAGTATTCATACCGCAGTACGTTATTCTAACTGGTTTGGGGGACTTTATTCGGCTGATTGTTGGAAAAAATTAAGCTTTCCGGTGGCACTCTCCCAAAATACTCTAACCATTCTCTAACTCGATAATCAAACAATCGTATATAATTGGTGTTGTGATCGCTAATGCCAATAGTATCTCGCTGAATTAGAGTCGGGCTAAAGTTACACAGTTTCCCAGCTAGACATAATTCTGGAAAAATTTGCTGAAAACCTGTATCCAGCTATTAGGCTGATTCACCTGTGCAGAGCATCTGCATAGCCATTTGTCTGTATTCATCCAAACCCGACTTTAGCGCAAATTCTGCAACGTCTATCGCAACAGTGGCGTTGAGTTCAATCACATGCTCTGCCATCTTCGACCATGTGTGTCCACCGGCCTCTGCATATGCCGAGATTAGCTTATTAAGAGCATCTTGACCAAACGTGCGGTAATGAGCAACAAAATCTTTCGCTGGGTCAGTGACAGATGCTTCAGTCCAGTCGATAAATCCGGTCACTTGCGCTTGTTCATTAATCAGAATGTGACCAGCGTGTAATTCACCATGAGTTAAAACCGTTTCTTGCATCCAAATTTCGTCGTTATGAAGCCAGGACTGCCAGCGTTCCCATAACGTCTGATCTACACCAAATTCCTTTTTGACGGCATCCATTCTATCCTTCATCTCAACACGGACTTCTTTGGCCGTTTTCACAGGAAGACCCGCTGCTCGTACTTTCTCAACGCTAACCTGATGCAAGGAAACAATTCCCTTCGCTAACGACTCATAAAATTGATTGGGTATGTTCGCTAGGTCAATCTCCCACACATAAGCTTTTGCTTCTGGATTGATCGTGCCTGCTGGCACACCGCTTAATGCCCGATAAGCAATCAGTTCATCGGTGCAAATCGTCCATCGTGGCACGTCCACACTGAGAAGTGGAGCAACAAGTTCCAGCGTTTGTTTTTCCTTGTCTACTGATAGTAGAACATCCTCTCGCCGAGGAAGACGTAAAATCCAGCGTACTCCATCTGCATCCGTTGCTAACACGACTTGAAAATCAAGACCAGATTCATTGAATTGAATGGAACTTTCCTCGATCATCAAACCGTTCTTACGAGATAATTCCAGCACTTCTTGCTGTAATTTTGCATCTTTGATCATGTCAATTTGTTTTTCCTTAAGGATGTAAAAACCACGATGATTTATACCCATGTTCTGAATCGGGGTGGTCAGGCTGTGCGTAGCCTCCTTGATTAGAACTACTGGTATATATTTTGCATGAATTTTGAACACCTAAAAATGTTACAAAGTTAACACCCTAGCTCATAGCCATAACACCACACAGCAAGCAAGTAAATTGCCGATGGGTATTTTGCTTCATCTTCCACCAGTAAAATTCGCATCACTTCAGGAACATCAACCACGAAGCTCTGATCTTACAAAAACTGCCATTTCACCTGAATTTCATCTCCCCTTTGGCACACTATGGATGATTTTAGTTTAACCTGCATTAGTTTAGATGCTATTCGCGCTATTGCGATTTCGACTCCGACGGGGGAAATTATTCCTCTGAGTGAGGTTGCTAACGTAGATTATGGCATGGGAGCCAATGTTGTCAATCGGCAGAATTTTCGCGTTTAATTGTGGTTTATGCTAATGTTGCTGAACGGGATTTGGGGAGTGTTGTTGGTGATATTTAAGCTCAAATTCGACAAAAAATCAAACTGCCTAATGGTTATTTTATTCAGTATGGCGGACAGTTTGAAGCCGAAAAAAGTGCGACCAATAACTTGCTGATTTATAGCATTTTGGCGGCGGTTGTGATTGCCGTACTGACTCCCATCAGTTATTGATGTTATATAGGGATTCAATTATAGATTTTTGCTGTCTGAGCCGTCAAATTTTATAGCCCTATTCAACTTTCCTAATTGTTTTTCAGGGGTAAAGAATCATCATTATATTCTACTTCTTTTTGGGTTGACTGAAACCCGCTCATGTTTTGATAAACGGCTAAATCAAACCAGAATGTGGTTCCGATCCCCAATTCACTAATGAGGTGAACTTGACTGTGGTGTTTCTCCATAATATTGCGAACAATGGAAAGTCCGAGTCCGGTTCCTTCTAGGGTATGAACGCGATTTTCTACGCGGTAAAACCGGGTAAAAACTGCTTCTTGATCTTCGGGGGCGATGCCACTTCCGGTATCAGAAACTTCGATGCGTACATATTGAGGCTTCGATGGTATTTCGCCTGCAAATTTTTCATCAAAAGGACGAGCAGGGGGGGGTGAAATAATCCAGCCTCCTTTTTCAATTTCTTCGGCTTCTTTACTTTGAATTTTGGGTTCTTGGTCTAAAAGATAAGCGCGAATGATCACTCGTCCGCCTGCTTCAGTAAATTTTAGAGAATTTCCGACTAAATTGGCAAACACTTGAAGCAAGAGGTCATAATGTCCTAATACTGAGGGTAAATCGGGTTCAACTTCTTGACTTAATTCGATGCCTTTATCTTTAGCATTGAGTTGATAAGTGCGTAGGGTTTGTTCAATCGGTTGAGCAATATCAACGGCTTCAAAATGATAAATTCGACAGGATTCTAAGCGGGATAAATCAAGAACATCATTAACTAAACGAGTGAGTCTATCGGTTTCGTGATTAGCGGTTTCTAAAAATTCTCGGCGTTCTGCTTCGGTTAAATCTTCTCCATAATCATGCAAGGTTTCAATAAAGGATTTAATATTAAAGAGGGGGGTTCTCAATTCGTGAGAGACATTACTAATAAACTGACTTTTGGCTTCGTTTAACTCAACTTCTCGGGTAATATCTTGAATTGTCATGGCAATTCCTTTCAGACTTTCCCGATATTTATCTTCTAGTTTTAAGTGATCATTTTCTTGATATAAAGTACATTCTTGGGCTTGGGGATATTCAGGAGAATTGCAGGTTTTATTCGTGTGGTGAAAACAAGTTTCGCAGAGGGGATCTAATCCAGGTGCTTTGTGTAGTAAAACAGTATTGAGGAGAATTCTCAGAGTGCGGTTTGTGGGTTCACTCAAAGAACAGCGAAATTCTACCCCTTCTTGATTTCCGGCGGCAATATTTTGTAAGGGCTGGGAAATTTCTTGTAAAAGGGGTTGCGGTAAATGATGAATTACATTTTGACCGATAATACTTTTTCCATCCCAATTAAATAAACGTCGAGCGGTGGGATTGACTAAAATTAAATTTAACTGAGCATCCAGTAAGATCGCGCCATCTGCTATGGTTAAAACCAGAGTTTCGAGTTTCGCTTTTTCGGCTGTTAATTCTTCAATATTTTGGGCTTCGTAGCTTTCGAGGCGTTCAGCCATTTTATTAAAGCTAACAATTAATTCCCCCAATTCTCCACCAAAGGGTAAATCAACTCGTTGCTGAAAATTTCCGGCGGTAATATTTTGAACC
This sequence comes from Limnoraphis sp., assembly GCA_050485465.1. GTDB lineage: Bacteria > Cyanobacteriota > Cyanobacteriia > Cyanobacteriales > Microcoleaceae > Capilliphycus. The sequence continues at coordinate 41,769 of JBJHBL010000017.1, forward strand.
CCTCTTAATAGTTCTTTTATCGGTTGAGTAATCGTTAAAGCATTAAAAACGGCTCCCAAAATCACCATCACCCAAATCGATACAAATACGGCCAAGGTAACATCTCGTGTTAAATCGGAGGAGACAACAACGGTAGGATTCGGGTTAATTCCAATCGCTAAAATTCCCCAATATTGTCCTTCGTGCATCAGGGGAACAAACACATCTGTCACCTGTCCGGCGGGAGTCATATGTTGGCGTACCATCGGAAGGTCGGTAAAATCTCCCCCTTTCACACTAGCGATGAAATTTTCTGGAAGTTGCATCCGCCGTCTGAGGGTGAGCGAGTTTTGTACCGCCGAGTCGGAAAAAGGTAAACCGAGAAAGATGTCGCCGTCGGGATCAGCGTACAACATATAACGAACGCTGGAGGTACTGGTATAAAATTGTCGCGAAAAACGGGCGACTTCTTCCCTGCGGTTTTCCGCCACCAGGGGGGCAACATTGGCGGCGAGTAATAAGCCTAAATCTCGACCGTAGCGGGTATCATTGAGACGCGCATCTTCTTGAATGGTATTAACAGCCCAAAATGTTAAACCACTCATCAACAGCGAGACAACCAGGGTTGCTCCTGCCATTAACCGAGTCTGGAGGGTAAACTCCGACCACCAGTTTGCTATGATTTCGCCAATTTTTTTGAGGATTGCCAGCATCTGCTCCCGACGGTTTGAGATCTTATGGTTTTGGAGTTGGGATGGTTGAGTGAATGATAGGGCTAGTGTACCGAATTCTTCACTATCATGCCCATTGCTGATTTTAAGTTAAGCTTTGTTAAACAGCGATATTTTTTATTCTATCGCTTTATAGGTGGGCAATGCGGAAGCCGATATCTCGCCGATAATACATTTGCTCAAACTGGATACAGTCTAAGGCTTTGTAGGTTTTAGCGATCGCTTGTTCAAAGCTAGAACCCACCGTCGTCACGCCCAGAACTCGCCCCCCATCGGTCAAGACTTGATCGCCTTGAAGTTTCGTTCCCGCGTGAAACACCATTGCATTTTCGGCTTCGGCTTGTTCGAGTCCAGTAATAGGATAGCCTTTTTGATAGGATCCTGGATAGCCACCGGAGGCTAACACCACACAGACGGCGACACCGGGCTTCCAGGATAACGGGGGAAATTCGGCGAGTCGTTGTTGACAGCAAGCGAGTAAAAGTTCATCGAGAGGGGTTTCTAACAAGGCGAGAACGGCTTGGGTTTCCGGATCGCCAAACCGACAATTAAATTCTAAAACTTTGGGTTCTCCCTCGGGAGTTATCATTAACCCTGCATATATCACCCCCCGATAGTCAATACCCCATGTTTGCAGGGTGGCGAGGGTGGGTTCGAGAACTTGAGTTTGAATCTGTTCTGCCAGGGAATCTGTCATAATCGGTGTGGGAGCATAGGCTCCCATTCCCCCTGTATTTGGGCCTGTATCCCCTTCGCCGACTGCTTTATGATCTTGGGCTGGAACTAAGGGACGAATGGTTAAACCGTCTGTGAGGGCAAGCACAGAGACTTCTTGACCCGTGAGGTATTCCTCAATAACAATCGTCTGGTTTTCTGCGCCAAATTCTCCGGCAAAAATAGCATCAATTGCAGCATGGGCGATGTCAACTTGATCTGCAACTGTTACTCCTTTTCCCGCTGCTAAACCATCGGCTTTAATCACAATTGGCGCTTTTTTGACATAGGCTTTGGCAGCTTCGGCATTGGTGAAAACGGCGGTTTGGGCGGTGGGAATTTGGGCCTGTTGCATTAATTTTTTGGCCCAAGCTTTACTGGCTTCGAGTTGCGCCCCGGCTTGGTTTGGGCCAAATACAGTCAGATTTCGAGCCTGGAGATAGTCTGTAATACCTAAAGCAAGCGGCACTTCCGGGCCAACAACAACCAGGGAAACGTCGTATTCTTGGGCAGTGCGGGCAATTCCTTCAAAGTCATCAACGGCAATGGGTTGATTTTGACAGCCTTTGAGGGTGGCGGTTCCCCCGTTTCCTGGGGTGCAGATCACCTGTTGAACAGAGGGTGATTGCAAAAGAGTCCAGGCGAGGGCGTGTTCCCGGCCTCCATTTCCAACAACTAAAACATTCACGTTTCGTAGATCAGCAGTTGAGTGATTGTAGTTTGATTATTTTATAGGATATTGGGGAGTTGAGATGTACGATCAAAGATCGCAACAGTTTGATTGAGTTGCCGCCTCAGTCAATTCCCCCTCTGCCCTGTTCTCGTTCAAAAAAGAAGCGTTAGAATCAATAATGTAGACTTGATAGAACTTTGCATTTTTTGGGTGAACGAGTTGAGCATTGGGTCAAGTATGAGATGGGGTGCAAGAGGTGTGTAAAAATATTGCCACAGCTTCTCGATACAGCCCTGTTTCTGTTGACCTATCAAAATCTATAAAAGAGTTCGAGGTTTGTCAGGGTCAGTCAATTTAAAAAAATTAGAATATAAATACTTTTGAGGGGTTTGACGTGGAAAGTTCAAAGGCAAAAACAGTCAAAATTAACTTAGAACAGGATAGTGTATTGCACCGAATTACGAATCGCATTCGACAATCCCTGAAATTGACTGAAATTTTAACAGCAACGGCGGCTGAAGTCCGCTTATTATTAGGAACGGATCGCGTCAAAATTTACAAGTTTCATCCGGATCATAGTGGTCAGGTGGTGGCTGAGTCGATTCTTGATCATCGTTTACCGTCGTTGTTGGGATTGAACTTTCCTGCCGGAGATATTCCCTCTCATGCCCGGGATTTATTTATTCAATCCCGAGTGCGTTCTGTGATCAATACAGATACCCAAGAAATCGGACATAGCCACTTTGAAGAACTAGAAGATGGAACAACTCAAAGTGAGGATATTCGTTACCGTCCTCTTGATCCTTGTCATTTAGAATATATGATCGCGATGGGGGTAAAATCTTCTGTGGTCGTTCCAATTCTTCATCAAGATAAGCTCTGGGGATTATTGGTTTCTCATCATAGTGAATCTCGGACTATTCCTAATAGCGAATTGCGGCTTTTACAGAGTGTGGTTGATCAACTTTCAGTAGCAATTTCTCATTCAGTATTATTAACACAAGCCGAAGAAAGAGCCAATCTCCAAGCTTGTCTGAACCGAATTAATGGTTTTCTGCATTCGAGTTCAAATATTGAGTTTCAGCCTGCGTTAGGAGAAATTATTTCAGCCTTGCGAGGATGTGGTGGGCGACTCTGTATTAAAGGGAATCCTGTGGATTTTCAAGCCAGTACAATTAACAGCTTTGAGGATTGTCTCCGCAGTGGGCTTGTACAGGTTTATACTCATGGAAAACAACCCAAAATCCCCGAACTTGCTCTGTATCCATTAATGGAACAGTATAGTGTTTGGAAAGAGCATTATAAATCAGGATATTATGATATTTGGGCAATTTCTGATTTGTTTAAAGAAGATTCACTGAGAAATCTACAACCTGCTTTTTACCCGACAAAAATCCGCAGTTTATTGATGGTTCCGCTTCATTATCGAGGAGAGTTATTAGGGTATTTGAGTATTTTTCGGGATGAAGTGGAAACCGAAAAACTTTGGGCAGGACGGGTTGAAGATGACAAACGACAGCTTTATCCTCAGATTTCGTTTGAAGTTTGGCGAGATACAAAACGGGTTGAGTCTCCCCGATGGACTGAGAATGAATTGGAGTTAGCCCGCTCACTGGGAAATCAATTTTCCTCCGCAATTTATCAAAATGAAATGCGTCAACAATTGCAGGTTTTGAATACCAGTTTGGAGTCAACGGTTCAAGAACGAACACTCGAATTAAAAGAGGTTGCTGATCACTTGCGTCGTTCAGGTGAACAACAACGGGTTTTATTTGATGTTATTGTAAAAATGCGAAACTCTCTAAATTTAGAGACTATTTTTCGCACCACAACTAAAGAATTATGTAAGTCTTTACAAACAGAACGGGTTTCAGTTTATCGGTTTAATAGTGACTGGGGCGGTCAATTTGTTGGGGATTTTGAGTTTGTTGATTCAGAATGGTCTAATCTAAAAATTGGGGTGAATACGGTTTGGGATGATACCTATTTACAAGAAACTCAAGGTGGACGTTATCGGAATGGTGAGACGTTTGTAGTTCACGATGTTGAACAAGTGGGATTAACGAGTTGTCATCTCGATATTCTGAAGCAATTTCATATTAAAGCGTTTGTTACCGCACCCATTTTTGTTGGACAACGGTTGTGGGGAATTTTAGCCGCTTATCAACACACCCGTTTGCGTCAATGGGAGGCATCAGAAGTTCAGTTTATTTCTCAAGTCGCAACTCAATTAGGAGTCGCAATTCAGCAAGGGGAACTGTTAAGGCAGACTCGTAAACAAACGATTAAACTTAGAGAAGCTGCCGCCGATAGTCAACGAGTTGCCAAGCAACAGCGAGTGTTGTTTGATGTGGTTACAAAAATTCGGGATTCTTTGAATATTCAGAAAATTTTTCAGACCACAACTCAGGAAACCGGGCGAATATTACAAGCAGATCGAGTGGTTGTTTTTCAGTTTAATGAGGACTGGAGTGGTGAGTTTATTCATAATTATGAGTTTGTGCTTCCACCCTGGGAGAGTCTAGAAACTCTAGGAATTACCAGTTGGGCAGATATTTGTTTACAAGAAACTCAGGGGGGACGTTTCAAAGAAGGTAAAATGTTGGCTGTTAATGATATTTATCAGGCTCAATATTCCCCGTGTTATTTAGAAATGCTAGAAAAATTCAAAGTTAAAGCCTATCTGATGACTCCGATTTTTGTTGGACAACAACTCTGGGGTTTATTGGTCGCTTATCAACATTCAAAAGTCCGACGTTGGCAAGGGTTAGAAGCTGGCTTTTTTTCTCAGGTTGCGGCACAATTGGGTGTGGCAATTCAGCAAGCTCATTTATTAGCACAAACTCAGATTCAAACTGAACAGTTAACGCAAACGTTGTATCAGTTAAGAAAAACTCAAACTCAATTAATTCAAACGGAAAAAATGTCGAGTTTAGGGCAATTAGTTGCAGGTGTTGCCCATGAGATTAATAATCCAGTTAATTTTATTCATGGTAATCTTTTACCGATTACAGAATATTCAGATAATTTGTTAGAACTCTTATCTTTATATCACAAACATTGTTGTAAAATTGATCCTGAAATTGTTGAATATATTCAGAATGTTGATCTGGATTTTGTAGCAGAAGATTTGCCAAAAATTCTAGATTCAATGAAAATCGGTGTGGATCGAATTCGTCAAATTGTGCGATCGCTTCAGAATTTTTCTCGTATTGATCAGTCGGAAGTGAAAGCAGTAGATATTCACGAGGGAATAGACAGCACATTGATGATTTTACAACATCGCTTAAAAGCAAATGGAGATTTAGGAGAAATTAAGATTGTTAAAAACTATGGAAATTTACCTCTAATTGAATGTTATCCCGGACAATTAAATCAAGTATTTATGAACTTATTAAGTAATGCGATTGATGCAGTGAGAGATCGAAATAAGCACCAATCCATTCAAGAACAAAAAGTCGATCCGGGAAAAATCACAATTTGTACAGAACTTCTGCTCAGTGAACGAGTTGTTATCAGAATTATTGATAATGGAATGGGAATATCTGAAGCCGTGAAAAGTCGTATTTTTGATTCTTTTTTTACGACTAAAGCTATCGGAAAAGGAACAGGTTTAGGACTATCTATTAGTCATCAAGTGATTACTGAACAGCATCAAGGAGAATTGAAATGTTCTTCAGTCCCCGGTGAAGGAACGGAGTTTTCGATTGAAATTCCCATTTTTCAGTTATGATTGAGTAGCTGGGGTGCGTGCAACTGTTGTTCTTTTTAAACTGGAAAAAAGTGTTGGCAATTAACGGACTCTATTAGGACTTACTGAGTTTATTCAAGAAGGTCAGAAAATGCAACAAAATACTTCTCAAATTTTACAACGATTCCTGCTAATTCTTCCGATAATAGGATTAATCCATCTATTAGGAATGCAGCCTCTAATAGCCCAAAGTAAACGGCTACCTGGTCCCCTAGAAATGGCTGTGATTGAAACAGTTAAACAGCCTGGACTTCCGACCCCAGAAGTTACAAAAATAACTGTGCAAGGGTTATTTGGTTTAGCCACTTGGGTGATGGGAGATGCGGGAGGAATGGTTGCATTAGTTAACAATGGGAGAACTTGGGAAGCTACTCGTCTTCCGGGTGGTGTTCCTGATGCGAAAGAACTCAATCGTTTATCGGGAATTCCGATAAATATTTGTGAGGACTTACTCTCTCAACATCTCTACTAACTTGTAAAAGTAGAAGGTGTTTAAACGTTTTTAACCCCTAAAAATCTGATAAATTTAGAGTAATTTTAACGGGTAAATTTACACAAAAAAAACAAAGACACAAAGATTATTGTTAAAGTTTTCCCCGTGTCTTTGTCTTGAGAATTCATGTGTTTATTTATCGGTTTACTACCGTATTAAACTCATCCTTGACCTCCATATCCGCCACCGCCTGGAGTTTCAATCACAAATACATCCCCTTTATTCATTTCAACTGTGGCGGTACTTCCCAATATTTCCATAGTCCCATCCTGGCGAATAACGGTATTTTTCCCGACTAAACCTGCTTCACCTCCAGCCAGTCCAAAGGGAGAAATAACCCGATGTCCGGATAGAATACTGGCGGTCATCTTTTCGAGAAAACGTATTTTCCGGGTAATCCCATTTCCGCCGGAATATTGACCCTTTCCGCCACTATTTAAACGAATACTAAATTCTTCTAATAATACGGGAAAACGCCATTCTAAAACTTCTGGATCTGTTAAACGAGAGTTGGTCATATGAGTATGAACCGCATCGGTTCCATTGAAGGTTTTTCCAGCGCCAGACCCCCCACAAATGGTTTCATAATATTGATGGCGATCGCTGCCAAAGGTAAAATTATTCATGGTACCTTGAGAGGCTGCCATCACCCCTAACGCGCCGTATAAAGCATCAACAATGGTTTGAGAGGTTTCCACATTTCCGGCTACCACCGCAGCCGGATAACGGGGGTTCAGCATACAGCCTTCGGGGATAATAATATTCAACGGTTTTAAACAGCCTGCATTCAGAGGAATATTGTCATTAACTAAAGTTCTGAACACATATAAAACCGCTGCTTTACACACCGCTTGGGGGGCGTTAAAGTTGCTATTCAACTGGGGGGAGGTTCCGGTAAAATCGATAGTTGCACTGCGCGTATTTTTATCAATTTTAATGCTAACTTTAATCTGACTCCCACTATCAGTTTGATAGCTAAACTCGCCATCTGTCAACACATCAATTGCCCGTCTTACTGATTCTTCCGCGTTATCTTGAACATAACCCATATAGGTTTGTACCGTTTCTAAGCTATATTGCTGCACCATTTTTATCAGTTCTTGAACGCCTTTTTCATTAGCAGCAATTTGGGCTTGTAAGTCGGCAATATTAATATCAGGATTGCGAGAAGGATAAGAACCCGATGTTAATAACTCTAACAATTCTGCCTCACAAAACTGCCCTTGATTTACTAATTGAAAGTTATCAATTAAAATCCCTTCTTCTGCAATGGTTGTACTATTAGCAGGCATAGAACCGGGTGTAATTCCACCAATATCGGCTTGATGACCGCGAGAAGCCACATAAAATAATATTTGGTTTGAATTAACCGCAAAAACAGGCGTAATTACAGTAACATCGGGTAAATGAGTGCCGCCATCGTAGGGGTTATTTTGCATATAAACATCCCCGGGTTTGAGACTGTTTTGTTTGGCTTGAATCAAACTATTCACGCTTTCACTCATTGAACCCAAATGAACGGGAATATGAGGCGCATTGGCGACCAGTTGACCGTCTTGATCGAAAATCGCACAGGAAAAGTCGAGACGTTCTTTAATATTAACAGAAGCCGCCGTATTTTGCAGCGTAATTCCCATTTGTTCAGCGATAAATTGAAACAAGTTTTTAAAGATTTCTAGCCGCACAGGATCCGGTTGAGAACTTTGACCCAAATTTGAAGTCAATTGAGCGGAAAAATTAGAGGTTTTTAGTTTGTTTAAAACCAAATGATTGCGTTCAGTTAACGTAACTTGCCAACTGGGTTCAATAATATTTGTTCCCGTGCCTTCAATAATAATAGCAGGGCCGATAATACAATCTCCGGGTTGTAAATCTTCTCGTTGAAATAGGGGCGTATTTTGCCATCCTAGAGGCGTATACATCTGTACATTAGCGATGGGTAAAGGGGGTTGAGAACTTCGGCGAGACATGATGGGTTCTTCGGGGGTTTCCATCGCTTGAATGACCTCTAAAGAAACCGATTCTAGGATTAATTCTTTCCCCTCTCGGATAAAGCCATAAATTGTTTGATGTTTCTGTTCAAACTCAGCTTTCATGTTGGGATAACTAGCAAAATTAACCGTGAGAGTGGAATCAGTTCCTTGATATTTTAAATTAACTTTTGCGGAAGTCATTGTTTCTAAATCTGGCGTTAATTCTTGTTGACATTCGCGTTCTAATTCTGTGAGAATAGTTTGTAACTGTGGAATTAATTCTTGAGTTAGGATTGCTTCTACTGATCGTTCTCGCATTGCCCGAATATCTGCTAAACCCATGCCATAGGCTGACAAAACCCCCGCATAGGGATGAATAAATACCTGTTGAATTCCTAAGGTATCGGCAATTAAACAAGCGTGTTGACCACCCGCACCCCCAAAACAACACAGCGTATAGTTAGAAACATCATAACCTCGTTGTAATGAGATTTTTTTAATTGCATTTGCCATATTTTCAACGGCGATCGCAATAAATCCCGCAGCCACTTCTTCAGGAGTTCTATAATCTCCCGTTTGGGCTTGAATTTCTGTTGATAATGCTTGAAATTTTTGCCGAACAATATCTCCATCTAGGGCTAAATTTCCCTCTATTCCAAATACTTTAGGAAAGAATTCCGGCTGAATTTTCCCTAACATTACATTACAGTCTGTCACCGTTAATGGCCCGTCTTTGCGATAACAAGCTGGTCCCGGATTAGCCCCGGCGGACTCTGGCCCCACCCGATAACGAGACCCATCAAACCGCACAATAGAACCTCCTCCCGCCGCGACGGTGTGAATGGCCATCATCGGAACTCGCATCCGTACCCCTGCAATTTCTGTTTCAAATTCCCGTTCATATTCGCCATTATAATGGGCAACATCAGTGGAAGTTCCGCCCATATCAAAGCTAATTATTTTCTCAAAACCTGCCCGTAAACTGGTTTGAACGGCGCCTACAATTCCCCCCGCCGGGCCAGAAAGAATACTATCTTTTCCTTGAAAATTACGAGCATCGGTTAGCCCACCATTAGACTGCATAAATAATAAAGAAACTGAGTTATTTCCCGTATTTAACTGGCGATAAACTTGTTCGACATAACGGCGTAAAATCGGCGAAAGATAGGCATCAACAACAGTGGTATCGCCTCGGCTAATTAATTTCATTAAGGGGCTGACTTGGTGGGAAACTGAAATCTGTTCAAAGCCAATTTTTTTAGCAAGTTCAGCAATTTGTTGTTCATGCTTTGGATAACGATACCCATGTATTAAGACAATAGCACAACTGCGGATTCCGTTATGGTAAGAGGTTTTTAGGTTTGTTTCTAGGGCGGGTAAATCAACAGCTTTGAGTTCAGTTCCAGACACATTATACCGTTCATCCACTTCGATCACTTGTTCATAGAGCATTTCGGGTAAAATGATCTCACGGGCGAAAATATCGGGGCGATTTTGATAGCCAATTCTTAAGGCATCTTTGAAGCCTTTAGTTATTACTAAAACGGTGCGGTCGCCTTTGCGTTCAAGCAGGGCATTTGTGGCGACAGTCGTTCCCATTTTGACTTCTGAAATGCGATGACTGGGAATGGGTTCATCCGGAGATAATCCTAATAGTTTGCGAATCCCTTGAACGGCTGCATCTTGATAGCGTTCAGGATTTTCTGAGAGTAATTTATAAGTGAGGGTTTCACCGGATGAAGTGCGGGCGACAATATCAGTAAAAGTACCGCCCCGATCAATCCAAAATTGAAATGTATCGGTATTTTTAACGTTAAATGGTGTCTGAGTCATGGAATTTTTCCTCAAAATAATGAGAGTTTATTTCTCTGAACAGGATTTAAAGCACTGGCTTTAACTTTTAACAGATTTTGATTTCTGACTGGGATTCCAGTTTTGCCGATATTGTAACGGAGTGGCGATAAAGTCGCCGTAATTTTTACTAAATTTCCAGAATTTTTCGATGAGATAAAATATTTTTTTTAGGGGGGGTATTGATTTTGAGTCTTGGGTATTGAGTTGAACGTCATAGATTAACATAAACACTCCTCAATGGATAGATAAACTAGAGATAATATCGCTGTTCAATCCAGATTCTTACATCTTCTTCATTCATAAATTGTTCAGTTTTTCTCGTTTTTGGATCGTAAACGTTCCAAATCATTTCACCGTTTTGAGTTAGAGTTTGCCAAATTTTTGGCTCTCCACCTCCGGTTAAAAACTGAACCCAGCTTCTACCCCATTGAGCGAAAATGTTAATCAAATAAGGATCTGATTTTTGCCGCGAAAAATTGGAAACAACAGACTTAAACAAGACAATATCTTGAGTGCTTTTCATCACAGTCACCCCGCAGTGAATTTGAATTGAGATTCGGTAAAATTTTGAGTTTCAACTAATGTGATTACTTTCCATCATTATGTCGGGTGAACTCCAAACAAAACAGAGGCAGTTATAATAATTTGTAACCATAACAGTTAATTCTTTTCAAACTGTTATGCTCAAAAACACGGAGAACTGTATTGATTTTTGCTTCTGAGAACCTCAAAATTGACCGCTATGAACCTCAAACCCCTAGAAAAGTCAGATCGCACCAACCTGTATGAACAGGTCGCCTACCGTGTCCAGTCCCTCATAGAAGAAGGTACCCTACAACCGGGCGATCGCATTCCCTCAGTCAGACGGATGCACAAACAAATGAACGTCAGTATTTCTACGGTGTTGGAAGCCTATCGCCTCCTCGAAGATCGGGGTTTCATTGGGGCGCGTCCCCAGTCGGGTTATTTTGTCAAACAAACGCGCTTGTCCCATCGTGATGAACCGAACCCCTCGGCCCCTCCCCGTCGGATCTATACGGTAGATGCCTCTATCGCCCTGGGTATCAATGTGGCACTGCGAGATCCGAATATTATCCGTTTAGGGGCGGCGGTTCCAGATCCGCAACTGTTCCCCGTCAAGGCCCTCAACCGTCTGATGGGACAGGTGATGCGTGAAGATCCTCAAGTGTGTCACGCCTATCACGCCCTTCCGGGTTGTGAACCCCTTCGCCATGAAGTCGCCCGACGTCTGATGGATGCAGGCTGTTCTTTAACTCCTGAACAAGTTTTAGTCACAAATGGCACCACAGAAGCCGTATATTTATCGTTGCGGGCGGTGACTCAACCGGGAGATACCGTAGCGATTGAATCTCCTTGTTATTATGGGTTATTAGAGATTTTAGAATCGTTGCATTTACGCGCCTTAGAACTACCGACTCATCCACGAGAGGGGTTGATTTTAGAGGAGTTAGAAACGGCACTTCAACAGGGTAATATTGCGGCTTGTGCGGTGGTTTCTAATTTTAGTAATCCCCTGGGAAGTTGTATGAGTGATCAGCGAAAAAAGCAACTGGCTGAAATTTTAGAACAGTATAATATCCCTCTAATTGAAGATGACGTTTATGGCGATTTAGGGTTTGATGGAAATCGTCCGAAAGCCATTAAAGCCTATGATCGCACTGGATTAGTTTTGTATTGTGCTTCTTGTAGTAAAACGCTGTCGGCGGGTTTGCGAGTCGGTTGGTTAATTCCCGGTCGTTATCAAACCGAAGTTGAACAGCTTAAACTGATTACAAATATTACGACTTCTCCGGCAAATCAACTCACGATAGCAGGTTTTTTAGCCAATGGAGGGTATGATCGTCATCTGCGACAATTACGGCGGGCTTATCAAGAACAAGTGATGCGAATGACTCAGGCAATTTATGACTATTTTCCCGATGAGACAAAAGTGACTCGACCTACAGGCGGTTATATTTTGTGGGTGGAAATTCCCGGCGAATTTGATTCAATGACCCTTTACCATCAAGCTTTTCAACATAAAATTAGTATTGCACCAGGTTCGATGTTTTCCGTTTCAGGAAGTTATCAAAATTGCTTTCGTCTCAACTGTGGAATTCCCTGGTCAGAACAACTCGAACAGGCGATGAAAACCCTGGGTTGTTTAATTGCAAAACAGTTTCAAAAATGATATTTTGACAAAACCTAGCTAGAATAGAAGAGTAGGTCTATATTTAGTAAACCTAAGCAGAGAATGAAAAATGCTGTTAATTTTGCAATGGTTAAATTAGTGATTGAACAAGGTTCAGTATGATAGAACTCAATAGTCAAATCCCCTCTCAACCTAAAAATCTACCCAAGTCTTTGAGTGGGATTAAGGGATTAGATGAAATTACGCTAGGTGGTCTTCCGAAAGGACGACCGACCCTCGTTTGTGGCCGCGCAGGTTGCGGGAAGACCTTATTAGCAATGGAGTTTTTGGTGCGAGGGGCAATTCAATATAATGAACCGGGTGTGTTTATGGCCTTTGAAGAAACACCCCAAGAATTGACTGAAAATGTAGCTTCTTTAGGCTGGGATTTAGATCAACTCAGCGATCAGAAAAAAATCAAGATTGACTATGTTTATGTCGCTCCTGAAGAGATTAAAGAAGTCGGCGAATATACTCTAGAAGCTTTATTCCTTCGCTTAGACTATGCCATTGATAGTATCGGGGCTAAACGGGTTGTTCTCGATACCCTAGAAGTGCTGTTTGCTGGTCTTTCTAATGCTACAATTATTCGAGCAGAATTAAGACGATTATTTCGTTGGCTGAAAACCAAAGGAGTCACCGCAATTATTACAGGAGAACGAGGCGATCATAGTCTGACTCGACACGGTTTAGAAGAATACGTTTCTGATTGTGTCATCCGACTTGATCAGCGTATTCTAGAAGAAGTTTCAACCCGTCGTTTACAGATTATTAAATATCGGGGTTCTTGTCACGGTAGCAATGAATATCCGTTTTTAATTAATCAAAATGGGATCTCTGTTTTGCCTATTACTTCTGTAGGTTTGGAACATGAGGTATCTAATGAACGAATTTCTAGCGGTATTCCTCGTTTGGATGCCATGCTCGGGGGGGAAGGCTATTTTCGAGGAAGCAGTATTTTAATTACAGGAACAGCCGGAACCGGAAAAACCACTCTCGCGGCTCATTTTGCTCAAGCTGTTTGCCAACAAGGAGAAGCCTGTTTGTATATTGCTTTTGAGGAAGCCCCAAAACAGATTATGCGGAACCAGCGTTCAGTGGGTGTGGATTTAGAACCTTTTGTTGAAAAAGGACTGCTGCGATTTAAGGCTGAACGCCCAACAGCTACGGGTTTAGAACTGCATTTAGTGACATTGTACCACCTGATTGATGAAGTTCAGCCCAGTGTCGTGATTATTGATCCGATGAGTAATCTGACCATGAGCGGAACCTTAACCCAAGCCAAAGCATTTTTATTCCGGTTAATTGATTTTTTCAAAAGCAAACAAATCACGGTTTTGTTAACGAATTTGGTTTCGGGTAACAATCCCCTAGAGTTTACTGAAATCGGTGTTTCATCTTTGATGGATACTTGGTTAGAAGTACGGATGATTGAGACGAATGGTGAACGAAATCGGGTACTTTATGTGTTGAAATCTCGCGGGATGGAACATTCAAACCAAATGCGAGAAATGCTTTTAACTTCCCAGGGGATTCAACTTAGTGATGTTTATTTAGGTCAGGATCAGGTTTTGACCGGAAGCGCTCGTTCTATTCAAGAAGCTCAAGAAAAAGCGAATCAATTGGCTCGTCAGCAGGAATTTGAACGCAAACAGAGAGAACTACAGCGCAAACAACTGATCGTGCAATCAAAGATCGAGGTTTTACAAGCTAAACTAGAAGCAGAAAAAGAAGAACTTGATCTAATGATACAGCATGAACAATATTCTCAAAATCTCTTGTCTCAAAACCGAATAACAATGGCTAAAAAACGCCAATCTGATGAATATGATTCCGATAAAAATAGCTAGTTTTTTTTGCAAAATACCTCAATAACTATATGGACAATAGACAAATTTACAACTCTTTTAATTTGATAGAATTCTCAAAATTCTTGAGATTTATGGGGTCAATTGATGAATCTAAAAACTTCTCAATATTTCAACAACAGAGCGGTGATCAAAATCTTTTTTTGCCGAGTCTAAGTCGAGAAACTTTGATCAAAATCTCGACCTGTTTGGGAGATGTTTTTCAGCCAAAAAAGATAGAGATTGAGTCAGAAGTTCAGAACTTTTTAACGCAGCCTGGAGGTGATCAGGCATGAAAGAAAGATCATCTGAAAACTCAGTTGATGCCTTTAATAAAACGGTAGCTGAAAAAAAAGAGGTACATTATACCTTGCGTTTATATATTGCCGGAACCACTTCTCAGTCTACTATCGCCCTGAAAAATATTCAAAAGATTTGTGATGAATATCTAGCCGGAAGACATCAACTCGAAGTGATTGATATTTATCAACAGCCTGAACTCTTACAAGCGGAAAATATTGTTGCAGTTCCCACACTGATTAAAGCTTTGCCTGAACCTTCTCAACGAATGATTGGAAACTTATCAGACAAAGAAAAAGTTCTCATGGGTTTGGGTTTGCTCTAAAATTGATAGTCCCCCTAACATACAATTTCAGTGGTTTTGAATTCGTAGTTCTTCAAACACCTGATACATCTGTTGGGCTAACTTTTTCGGATTCCACAGGGGGGCTAAATTTTCCGGTTGTTTGGACTGAATTAAATGATCCCGAATGTAAGTTCTCAAATCAGCATCCATTCCTAATTTTATCCCCAGTTCTGTGTATTCTTCCCAACTCCAAGCAATTCCTTGATTGAGGTGAACAGCTTGTAAAAAAGCATAACCCATGCGAGAGAGATACTGTTCACCCGCCCGGGTTAAAATTGGTAGATTTGACCACAAGGCTTCTAAATTATGCGTTCCACCATTATAAGGATAGGAGTCTAATAAAACATCAACGACTTGATAAATTGACCGATGTTCTTCCTCTGTTTTGGTTAACCCGATAAACAGAACCCGACTCACATCAACCCCCTGTTCTTCGCAAGCTTGATGATACATTTTTCTGATTAAAAGATGATCACCTTGACCTTTTCTAATCATTAAACTATTGGGTACATTTTTGAGGATTTTGACTTGAGCGGTAATCATTTCATAATTAAGCTTTCGACCTGGAGCTACACATAAATAGACCAGTTTATCTGCTTCAATTCCTAACTGTTTTCTAATAATATTTCGATTCACTTGATGACTGGACAACCCAGAAAGAGCAATAGAGGTTTCCGGTAAACGAATTAATTTTTCACGATAATATTGTTCTCGTCCAGCCGGATGAGTATTCCAGTCACAAAGAAAATAATGTTTATCCGTAATATAAGGCGCGTCAAACCCCAACCAAGTGAGACAAACCGGAGCAGGTGAATAATTCAAAATCTGTACGTTGGCGGGAACCGTTACCGAGTCTAAATCAATTAAAATATCGATTTCATCCTGTAAAATTTCTTGGGCTAATTCTTCAGAAGATGCAAACCCATTGGGGTAGGATTTAGGCCAGTAAAATTTGTGAGCCATTCGTTCAAATTTTTGAGTGATTGTATCCGCCTTTAATCGCCCTGTTACATATAAATAAACGTTCGGGGTAATTGCTGACAATTCTTGAATAATGGCTTCGCTACACCAACCTACAGAGTGACGGCGAAAATGTTTAGATAGAAAGGCAATTTTGAGCGGATTTCGGGATGAATTCTGAGAATAACTCACTGAATTTTGAACAATATTTAAGGGTTGCAGCGTTCGTCTTTGATAATATTCAGAGGCAATGAGTGTATAGAAGTTTGCATTTTCGACTAAAGCATCTCGCAAATGAGAAACAATAAAAAACAAAATCTCATACAGTAAATTAACTTCAAATAAAGATAAGCTTTTAATTTGTTTTTTACAAATTTTTTCTAGTTCTAAAAGCTTTCTTAGGGAGTCTTGACAAGCCCCAGACTGAGTATAAGCAAAAATATAAGCAATAGCAGATAAAACGGGGACAGTTTCAGCACATTCTTGACAATATTGATCCGCGGCTTGTCTGGCTTTTCCTAGATTTGTGGAATGACTAAGCAGATCACATAATTGTTGATGAGCTTCAATATATTTAGGGTTGAGTTCAATTGCTTTTTCTAAATTTTTAATGGCGACTTGGGGTTGATCTTGTTTTTGAATATGGGCTAAACGACAGTAAATTTCCGCCCAGTCTGGTTTAATTTGTATCGCTTTTTCGTAGTTTTTAATAGATTCTTCAACTTGCCCTTCGCTTGAGTAAATATTTCCTAAACTTGCATAAGCTTCGGGAGTATTGGGCTGAACTTGAATTAAATTGTGATAACAGTTAATCGCTTCTGTGTAACGACCTAATTTAACTAACATTAACCCCAAACTGAGATAGAGATCTTGATGGTTGGGGTTGAGTTGGATTCCCGTTTTAAAACAGTTTAAAGCGGTTTCATATTGTTTTTGTTGAAAGTAGATTAAACCTAAGTTATGATAGGCTTCAGGTTCGTTGGGTTGAATATTTAGAGCCGTTTTATAAGAGTTAATTGCGTCTGTATATTGCTTCTGACTCGTCAGAATATTCCCCAGTTCGATATGAAGTTTAGCCCCTTGTAAATTCGGTTGAAGTTCTAGGGCCGTTTTCCAATAACTAATCGCTTGATCGTATCTTTCCTGTTGTTGAAAAATTTTTCCTAAATTCCAACGAACAACGGCGAGATTAGGTTTTAATTCAAGTGCTTTTTGATAATCGAAAATTGCTTCTTCTATTCGATTTAGTTTTGCATACATTGTTCCCCGATTTCCATAAACTTCACCTAAATTGGGCTGAAGTTCTAGCGCTTGAGAATAGGCTCGAATTGCAGCTTCTAATTTGTTTTGAAAATGAAGTGCATTTCCGAGTGTAATATAAGCAGGTAAAAATTGAGGCTGTCTTTTTAACGCTTCTTGACAAATAGCGATGGCTTGTTCAAATTGACCTTGATTACAATATAAATTGGCTTGAGATCGATAGCTTTGTAAATCTGGAAAATTGCTATAAGACAATTCAAACGGTTCTGTATTTTCAATAAATATTTCTTCGGTTTTTGAGGAGGTAAAGTGATGATTGGGTTGAGGTTCTGTTGCTTCTGTTACTGGACTTCTCAAGTCAACGCCGTCTTCAAATTGTGCGTTTGAGTCGGAAACAAAGGTTAAATGAGTGAGATGATCCGCAAAGTTAGATCCTTCAGAAAATTGAGTCAATTCATCGAGTTTATTTCTTGCTTCTAAATGATCGGGTTGTAACTGTAAAACTTTTTGATAATGAGAAATTGCTTGTATTTTCTGACCGTTTTTCGCTAAAATAGAAGCGAGCTTGAAGTAAAACTTCGGGTGATGAGGTTCGATTTCAATTGCTTTCTGATAACAGACAATAGCTTGTTCTTGTTGATTTTCTTGAACAAAAGCATTCCCTAGCATCCAATAAATAACAGCACAATTAGGATTAATAGCAATCGCAAATTGATAACATTTGATAGACTCAGAGAAGCGTTTTAAATGATAATACATACTGCCCAAATTTGCCTGGGCTTCGATAAAATTGGGCTGTAAATCTAAAGCTTCGGTATAAGCCCAAATCGCTAAATCTATATGATTTTTTTGTTGAAGCACATTCCCGAAACTTAAATAGGCTTCTGCAAAATCAGGCTGGAGATTGATAGCCGTTTGAAGGGCAGTAATTCCCGCCTCTAACTGATGATTTAAAACATAAGATTCAGCTAGTTTTCGATAAATTTTAGCTTGATTGGGAGTGACGATCAGGGCTTGCTGATAAGCCGCAATAGCCTCTGGAAATTTCCCGGCTTCTTGAAACTGAATGCCCGTTTTAAAATCGGTCTCAACTGTTGAAAAATGCACGCCAAACTCCTGAATTTAACCGTTATTAATTGGAAATGTTGGTGAGATTTGATCGACCTTAATTATTGTGATAGAATAGCGGTAAATTTGTCAAAAGAATCAATTTTGCTCAAATGAGATCACAATAAGTTTGTCAATTTGTCAATCTTCTGACCTCTCGCTGAGAGTCGTCGAGTTCATCTATTCTCAGAGTAGTCACCTGTTGGGTCAGCCCAGTTTATCACTTTTCTGGTATGCTAACTTTGATCGTAACATCTTTAGAATTAACCCTCAAGCGGGCAATTTAAACTCATAGACTATTCTAAAATACTCCGAACGCGCTACAGTAAACAGGGGGTAATTAAAATTTTAATTGCCAATTGTCCAAAAACGATCCTAAATTGAGGAGTCATCAACATGAGTGAACAAGATCCAGTTAAATTAATGAAGCAGCAAGTGGGAAAAGCCGCAGCAGATCGCGTCAAGTCTGGTTCTATCGTCGGTTTGGGTACGGGTTCAACCACAGCTTACACCCTTCAATATTTAGGAGAACGTCTTCAAAGTGGGGAACTCCAAGATATTAAAGGGGTTCCGACTTCTTTTCAAGCCTCTGTACTTGCTAAACAATATGGTATTCCCCTCGTCACATTAGATGACATTGATCACATGGATGTTGCCATTGATGGCGCTGATGAAGTTGACCCCAATAAAAATCTAATTAAAGGAGGCGGGGCGGCACATACTCGCGAAAAAATTGTTGATACTTTAGCTGATCAATTTATCGTTGTTGTTGATAGTTCAAAACTCGTTGATAAACTGGGATCAACTTTTTTACTTCCGGTTGAAGTGATGCCATTAGCCATTACTCCGGTGATGCAAAAAATAGAAAAATTAGGTGGGAAACCGACCCTTCGCATGGGTGTAAAAAAAGCAGGGCCAGTGATTACCGACCAAGGAAATATGGTGATTGATGTCAAATTTGACTCCATTGATGATCCCGCAGAATTAGAAAAAACCTTGAATAATATTCCCGGTGTTTTAGAAAATGGTTTGTTTGTGGGTGTCGCAGATATCATTTTAGTCGGAGAAATCAAAGACGGAAAACCCTTCGTTCGCGAAATTTCCTAAGTTTCTTCACCCTTCGGAGGCGTTCCGGCAGAACGTCTCTGTTTTGATTAAAATGGAAGAGATAAACTGGAAAACAAAGTTGTTAGTCCTCACATTCCTATGATGTATTATAGACGATTTGGACGTACAGAATTGCCGATGCCTGTCTTCTCTTGTGGAGGAATGCGGTATCAACATAAATGGCAAGATGTTCCAGCCCATCAAATTCCAATTGAGAATCAAAAAAATCTCGAAGCAATCATTCGCCGTTCTTTAGAATGCGGGATTAATCATATTGAAACAGCCCGAGGATATGGCACTTCAGAAATGCAGTTGGGGCAGATTTTACCGAGGTTTCCCCGTGAACAATTGATTATCCAAACCAAAGTTTCCCCCACTGAAGATCCCCAAGAATTTCGCCGCAAATTTCATCAATCTCTCGCTTTTTTACAGTTAGATTATATTGATTTACTGGGGATTCATGGGATTAATACTTTAGAGACTCTCGACTGGGCAATAAAACCCGGTGGCTGTCTAGATGAAGCCCGAAAATTTCAAGATCAAGGCAAAGTTAGGTTTATTGGTTTCTCTACTCACGGACCAACGGATGTGATTACAAAAACCATTGAAACTGATCAATTTGATTATGTAAACCTACATTGGTATTATATCAATCAGTTAAATTGGCCGGCGATTGAAGCCGCAACTCGTCACGATATGGGGGTGTTTGTTATTAGCCCCTCAGATAAAGGTGGAAGACTCTATAACCCACCTCAAAAATTAGTTAAACTTTGTTCTCCTTTGAGTCCAATGGTGTTTAATGACTTATTTTGTTTGAGTCATCCCGAAGTGCATACCTTAAGTGTTGGGGCTGCTAACCCAAAAGATTTTGATGAACATTTAAAAACTATTCCTTTATTAGATCGCTATGATGAGGTTCTTCCTCCTATTTTAGACCGTTTAGAACAAGAAGCGATCGCGTCTTTAGGAAAAGATTGGTTGAAAACTTGGCAAATTGGCTTACCCACTCCTGAAAATACCCCCCATCACATTAATATTCCCGTAATCTTATGGCTGCGAAACTTAGCGATCGCCTATGATATGGTTGAGTATGGAAAAATGCGGTATAACCTGTTAGGAAATGGCGGTCATTGGTTCCCTGGAAAAAATGCCGCTACTGTTGAAGAGGTTGATTTAAAAGACTGTTTAGCCAATAGCCCCAATGCTGACAAAATTCCCGCTTTATTAGCAGAAACTCATCAGATGTTAGGGGGATAAAAAGTTCAACGACTCTCAAAAAGTTAAACTGAATATTGTTGACCTCTCCCCCAGCCCCTCTTCTACTTTGAGAGGGGAGTAATATATTTTTTGGATTTCATACAATAAAACGGGTGAGTTATTAAATTAATAGTTTGATAACTTTCTACTCAAAAAAATTCCCCCTTACCTCTCAGGAGAGGGGGTTAGGAGGAGAGGTCAACAATTAAAAAACCTCAGCCCCTTCAAACTGTTTCACATTCTGAACTTTCGCAGATTCTCCACAGGTTCGAGGCGTCGGAAATAGCTTTCCAGGGTTTGCTAAACCCTTAGCATTAAACACCTCTCTTACCCATTTCATCGTCTCTAAATCGGTCTCATTAAACATTTCCGGCATATAACAACTCTTATCCGAACCGATACCATGTTCCCCCGAAAGACTTCCCCCGACTTTTACACAAATCTTGAGAATTTCTCCGCCAATTTCTTCAACTACTTCTAATGCCCCCTCTACAGAGTTATCATATAAAATTAATGGGTGAAGGTTGCCATCTCCGGCGTGAAATACATTGGCAATTCGATAACCATATTTCTCACTCAAAGCCGCAATTTCTTTCAAAACATAAGCCATTTGAGTCCGAGGAATTACCCCATCTTGTACATAATAATCCGGGCTAACATGACCTGCTGCTGCAAACGCTGCTTTCCGTCCTTTCCAAATTTTTTGGCGTTTTTCCGGGTCAGAAGCTACCGTAATATTACGCGCCCCGTTGTTTGTACAAATCTCCGCAACTCGTTGTTTATTTTCTGCGACTTCCACTTCTAAACCATCCACTTCAACTAATAAAATTGCCCCCGCATCTCGTGGATAAAGTCCCGTATTTACCACATCTTCCACTGCATTAATACTAAGATTATCCATAATTTCCATTCCCCCTGGAATAATCCCTGCACTGATAATATCAGAAACCGTAGCCCCGGCTGCTTCTATGGTGGGGAAATCTGCTAATAAAACACAGATATTTTCAGGGGCTTTAAGAATTCTTAAGGTGATTTCTGTGGCTATTCCTAATGTTCCTTCTGAACCGACAAATAAACCTGTTAAATCATATCCCGGCATTTCCGGAACTTGTCCACCAATTTCGACTATTTCACCTTCGGGTGTGACAATTTTTAATCCTAAAACATGATTGGTTGTCACTCCATATTTTAAACAGTGAACACCCCCGGAATTTTCCGCAACATTTCCGCCAATTGAACAAATAATTTGACTAGAAGGATCGGGCGCGTAATAAAATCCTGCCCCGCTAACGGTTTGCGTGACCCAATTATTAATTACTCCGGGCTGTACAACGACTCGTTGATTTTCCAGGTCAACATTTAATATTTTTCGCATCAACGCCGTGACAATTAAAACACAATCTTCTACAGGTAAAGCACCCCCAGATAAACCCGTTCCCGCCCCTCTTGCGACCCAGGGAAGATTATAGCGATCGCAGATTTTTACCGCTTCGGCGACTTCTTCTGTGGTTCGAGGTAAGACAACTAAAGCGGGACGTTGGCGATAACTGGTGAGTCCATCACATTCATAAACTAATAATTCTTCTTTGCGTTGAACCACACCCCGTTTTCCAACGATTGTTTCAAATTGTTTAATAATCGGTTTCCAGTTGCGTTTTTGTTCTTGGTCTTGGGTTAGCATTGATTTTTGTATTGATACCAAAGTTTTAGTAATTTTATTATTTTAGCATAAATCTTTTCTCGGATTGGATTATGTAGGGTGCATCAAGTTTAATACATTCTTTCTCTGTTAATTCCTGTAGGGTGCATTAAGTTCAATACATTTTTTGGGCTTCTATTCATTAATTAGTTTGATGCACTCTACCCTTTCTCGATTAATTCCTGTAGGGTGCATTAAGTTCAATACATTTTTTGGGCTTCTATTCATTAATTAGTGGGATGCACCCCATGACATACCCTATAACTGCTTTTCTGTCTGTGCTTAGCATCACAGGGTTTTGTTGATCTGTTTCACAAGTCAACTAGAAAGAAATCACGGTAAATTTGGATAGTTCAAGTCATTATCACAGTAGAACCACACACAATGAGCTTTGTCATCTTTGAAACAGGGACAAAACGACCATGAAAACCTGTAAAAAACCCTTACAACCCAATCCCTTTACAACCTATCGGGACCCCGAAACGGGCCGATGGGTTGTGGTTAAAGAACAAACCTCCGTCTCCTCGGAGGAAAAAGCCGCTTGAATGCCTATCACACACAGAATGCACTTCCCGATAAGCAGCCTAACGAGGACTGCTCTACTTTAGTATTAGGATGGACTGATGGTTTTTATGCAATTTCTCAAATTGAATTTTGAAGTTTAAGCTTTCACCTGTTGGGTTTGGCAAAATATCGCTCCTATCCTAAAATGAACAAGTCGAATTGAGCATTAAGGAGTGAACGGATGAAAACAACTCAAAAACCCCGTCAATTTTTCACTGGGATTTTAATTGTTGGTGTTTTTTTTATTTCCGGATGCCATCGCCTTTCTAACTCAACAGTTCTAGAAGAAACCGCTCAAAATATCCCGCCAGAACCGCCCCAACCTCAGCCCTATACTCGTGAAGCGAAATTAGTTGCTGTGGGAGATATTATGATGCACGGTCCTCAAATTAAATCGGGATATGACCCTAGCACAAAAACTTACAATTTTGATAGTTTTTTTACAGAAGTTAAAGACATTATTTCTCAGGGAGATTGGGCAATTGGTAACTTAGAAACCACCTTAGCCGGACCCGAAACAGGCTATACAGGCTATCCCTTATTTAATGCACCCGATACCCTCGCCGATGCCATTAAAAACGCTGGATTTAATGTTTTAACTACGGCGAACAATCATTCCCTAGATCGTCGAGAAGCCGGACTCTTAAAAACCTTAGAAAACGTTCGCAGTCGAGGATTAGAACCTGTAGGAACCGCAGCATCTTTTGAAGAATCCGAAGAAATCTTAGTGCTTGAAAAAAATGAGATTTCCATGGCAATTTTTGCTTATACCTATGGAACTAACGGTATTCCTATTCCTAAAGGAAAAGATTACTTAGTCGCCCTGATTGATGAAGAAAAAATTATCCAAGATATTCAAGCTGCCCGACAGTTAGGCGTTGATCTCGTTACTGTTGCATTACACTTTGGAGATGAATATCAACGTCAACCCAATCAACAACAGAAAACATTAGTCAAAAACCTAGTGAATGCGGGTGCAGATATCATTTTAGGCAGTCATCCTCATGTCGTACAACCCTATGAAATCTTTGAAATCACGGATGATTCAGGACAAACCCGACAAGCCGTAGCGATTTATTCAATGGGAAACTTTATTTCCAATCAACGGGGAAACTATAGAGATCTAGGTGTCATTTTTAAAGTTAACATTCGCAAAAGCTTTCCCGAAGAAACTGTCGAATTTACAGAAATCACAGCTATTCCCACTTGGGTACATCGTTACTCAGCCCATGATAAATACAACTTTCGGATTCTGCCGATTGAAAAAACCATCACCGAAAAAAATGATCCTCTCCTTCCCCAACGCGAATACTCTGTTTTGTCTCGATATTTAGACGAGATGAACCGCCATATTCACTCGTTAAACCCATCGAATACAGCCGTGCAGATTCAATCTGCCCAGTAACGAAAATTCACGACTCAATTTTTCCACACAACACCTCCTTCTCTCTCCGCCAAATTCAACAGTCGGCGGACTCCATTAGATCTAAAATTCAACCTATTTCTTTAGATTAGGAGACTTTTTTTCGGAGCTACAGCCTAATACAACATTTAACCGCTACAGTAGTAGCATGGGTGCGTCACACTGACTCAGATCGTTAAAATAAACGGCTTCTGTCCCGGATTAAAGCTGGTGAACAAGAAATTTGAAGAAGCAACAAAATTTGACAATTGTTCCACACAAAGAAACATTGCCAAAATGCGAAAATTGTATGAGAAGGTCAAAAACAGGTGAGTTGGATGCGCCTTTTTGGGATTAGACGGGTGTCCCTAGCCAGTAAATTAACGATGGCCATGACAAGCGTGGTCATCGTTGCTGTTGTGAGTGTAACCTGGCTGTCTCTCTATCGTGAACAACAAAGCTTTCGCAAAGAACTTGAGCAACAAGCTAGGATGCTTTTAGATACCTTAACGGTGACAACAGCAGATGCTCTCAAAACCCTCAACGTTGACTTCATGGAAAAAATTATGGAGCAACTCGGAGCCGATCAAGTTCTCTCTACTGGACGCATCTATGAACAACAAGGTCGTATTGTCGCCGACGCCTACCGTCAGAGTGTGTTTTTGGATCAGCTTGAAGCCGATCCCTTTGGTAAAATTTTACTCCAAAGCGATCAAACGATTTTTTTGTGGGAGAAGGATCAACTACTCGCTGGAAAAGCCGTTAAGACCGAATTTCAACGCCTGGGTGCTGTCAGCGTGGGGTTATCGACGGCACCTTTAGAAGCGAAAATGACCGCCGTTCGCAATCAAGGGTTTTTGGTCGCACTGATCGCCGCCTCCGCTGGGACAGCTTTAGCCTTAGTGTTGAGTCGATCTATTACTGAACCTCTACAACAGATGACCATGGCGACCCAACGTCTAGCAGAGGGAGATTTAACCCAAAGAATTACCATTCATACTCAAGATGAATTAGAGTTATTAGCAGATTCTTTTAATCGGATGACCGATCAGTTACAAGAATTAATTGAAAGTAAAGAAAAACTGATTCAAAGTTTAGAACATCGAGCCGAAGCTCTGCGTCAAAGTGAAGCGAAAAACCGAGCGTTATTAAATGCTATTCCAGATTTAATGTTTCGCTTTAGTCGAGAGGGAATTTTTCTGGATTTCAAAGCCTCTCGTAATGGTTCTTTGCTTCAGTCTTTGAGTAGACATCTCAATAAAACCATTTATGAGTTATTACCTGAATCTGTTGCTCAACTTTATATCAATCACGTTCAACAAGCTCTCCTGACTGAGCAGATTCAAATTTTTGAATATGAATGGTTAATTGAAGGAAAACGCCGCCATTTTGAAGCCCGGATTGTTGTCAGTGGGAATAATGAAGTTTTAGCTATTGTTCGGGATATTACTGAGAGTAAGTTAGCACAAATTGAGTTACAAAAAGCTAAAGAAGCAGCCGAAATGGCTAACCTAGCGAAAAGTGAATTTTTAGCCAGTATGAGCCATGAATTACGAACCCCTCTCAATGCTATTATTGGGTATAGTGATTTGCTGCGCGAAGATGCTGAAGATTTAGGCTATAGTGAGTTTGTTCCCGATCTCCGACAGATTAACAATTCAGGTTTACATTTGCTGTCTCTTATTCAAGATATTTTAGATATTTCTAAACTTGAATCGGGGGAAATGAGTCTCTATCTTGAACCGTTTGATATTGCTATTTTGATCAATGAAGTTCAAGCCACGATTCAGCCGTTAATTTCTAAGAATCAGAATCAGTTGAAAATTGATTGTCCCCATTCTATTGGTTTAATGTATGCTGATCGGACGAAAGTTAAGCAAATTTTATTAAATCTTTTGAGTAATGCTGCAAAATTCACGGATAAGGGTTTGATCAGCTTAAAAGTAATTCGGACTCAAATATCAAATCAGAGTTGTTGTGTCTGTACTGAACCTCTAGGCTATTTAAAAGTACCTCAAGCTGCTAAAAATCTATCAGAAAACTGGGTTTTATTTCTTATTAAAGATACCGGAATTGGCATGACTCCTGAACAATTAGAAAAAGTCTTTCAACCCTTTGTTCAAGCTGATAATTCAACCACTCGTAAATATGGCGGAACCGGATTAGGATTAACTATTAGTCAACGGTTTTGTGAAATGATGTCCGGTAAAATCATCGTTGAAAGTCAACCGAATATCGGTTCAACCTTTATGATTCAAATCCCAGAATCTGTTCCTGAACCTGCTGTAAGCAAAGAAGCACAAAATTAGGAAAATCAGAGAACAGCAAGAGACAAAACTATTCTCTGCAAAATGGTTTTGTAGTGCTATAGATGTTACTTATTTTTAAACGGCGAATCCAAATAATTGGCGAAAAGAGCCGTTGGAATCATCGGGACAACAGGAATCAAACAAATCAGCCATTGTTCAAGATTGAGAGGCGCTGTTTTAAACAGAGTATTCAGAATTGGAACCTGACTAAAAATCACCTGTAAAATCACCGCCCCAACAATCCCAATTCCTAAAGCTTTAACATTACCGATGGAACTAGATTGAGGACGGAATAGATTCGCAAACCACAGCCCCAACTGACTAATACTCAACAAATAAACAATTCGCGCTAAAACCAAAGCCTGAATTGCCATTGTTCGGGCGATCGCAATATCATCATAAGTTGTTCTTGCCCATTCAAAAATTCCAAAAATCAAAATCCAGTTAAAAACAGAAATGACCAAAATCCGTTTTAATAAACTTTTCGGTAAAAGCGGCTGTTGAGGACTAATGGGCGGTTGCTGCATTACCCCCACAGACTTCGGTTCAAAAGCCAGAGGCACCGTCATTGTCACGGAATTAATCATATTCAACCAAAGAACCTGTAACGATAGAATCGGCAGATCTCGGGCGAGAAGGGCGCTAATCAAAATCGTCATCGACTCACCCCCATTCACAGGTAATAAAAAGGCGATCGCTTTGCGTAGATTACGATAAACGGTTCGTCCTTCTTCCACTGCGGCGGCGATAGAAGAAAAGTTATCATCTGTTAATAACATCGCTGAAGCTTCCCGGGCGACATCTGTTCCCTCTTTCCCCATCGCAATCCCAATATCGGCTTGTTTGAGGGCGGGGGCATCATTCACCCCGTCTCCCGTCATGGCGACAACTTCCCCTTTGGCTTGTAAGGCTTCTACCAGTTGCAATTTTTGACTCGGCGCTACCCGGGCAAATACCGTCCCATCTTCAACGGCTTGGCTTAACTGCTGATCGTCCATTTCCGCCAGTTGTCGTCCCTCAAATGCCGTAACTTGCCCGGCTTTGGCAATTCCCATCTGTTCGGCGATCGCTTTGGCTGTTTTGATATGATCGCCTGTAATCATTTTGACCTGAATACCTGCCCCGAGACATTCTTCGACGGCTTGAATGGCAGCAGTACGAGGCGGATCAATCATTCCTTGTAATCCGAGTAAAATTAAATCGGTTTCGATGTGATCGTGATCGATCCCTTGTTGATTCCGACTGGCTTCTTTTTTTGCAAAGGCTAATACCCGTAACCCTTGAGTTGCCATGGCTTCGGCTGCATCTTCAATGTCTTGCCGATTAATTGCGATCGCTTCTCCGTGATCATCCAACATTTGGGAACTGCGACTCAAGATCGCTTCTACCGAACCTTTGACATAAATGATCGGCCGATCACCCTCATGCAAGGTTGCCATATACTGAAACTCTGATTCAAACGGAATCGCATCTAATCGAGGAATGGAGGCGGTTAATTCCGACTGACTAAATCCTGCTTTTTTCGCGACGGTTAATAAAGCGCCTTCTGTGGGATCTCCTATGACTGACCAAGAATTGTCTTTTTGTTCGATTCTCGAGTCATTGCAGAGTAAACCTGCTTTTAGACAGTCTTCTAAAGCCGGATTTAAACCTTTTTCTAAAGTCATCTTTTCGGTACTATCATCTGTGGAAATTTCCCCATTGGGACTGTAACCGCCCCCACTGACAGTATATTGTCGTCCTCCGGCGTAAATCCCCTGTACGGTCATTTGGTTTTCGGTCAGGGTGCCTGTTTTATCGGAACAGATGACGGTTGCACTGCCCAAAGTCTCTACGGCTGGGAGTTTCCGCACAATTGCATTACGTTTTGCCATCCGGTTTACTCCAATGGCTAAGGTAATGGTGACAACAGCGGGTAGTCCTTCTGGAATAGCGCTGACCGCTAAAGCCACTGCCGCTTCAAACATATTGGGTAAAGATTCGCCCTGGGCTAGCCCGACGGCAAAGGTGAAGGCGGCTAACCCTAAGATCACATAGAGGAGAGTACGGCTAAATTTAGCAAATTTGCGAGTGAGGGGGGTGCTGAGGTTGATTCGTTGTTCTAAAGATTGGGAAATTTGGCCGACTTCTGTTTCGTTGGCGATCGCAATCACCACGCCTTTCCCCTGTCCAAAGGTTACATAACTACTGGCATAAGCCATATTGGTTCGTTCGGCGAGGGGGGTATCTTCTGAGAGGGTACCTGTGGCTTTTTCAACCGGAACTGATTCTCCGGTTAGGGCAGATTCATCGATTTTTAAGTTGCGAACAGTAATTAATCGTAAATCTGCCGGAACTTTATCTCCGGAAGTTAATAAGACTATATCTCCGGGAACTAAATTCTGTGACGGAATTTTACGGGTTTTTCCTTCTCGTAAAACGGTTACTTCTGTTGTTACGGCTTTGGCTAGAGATGCGATCGCCCCTTCTGCTTTTGACTCTTGCACAAAGCCAATGACGGCATTAATCACGGTTACGCCCCAAATTACAAAAGCATTTGTCCATGATCCTAAAAAGGCTTTGACTGTCCCGGCGATCAACAGAATATAGAGTAGGGGTTGGTTAAATTGTAACAAAAATCTCAACCAAGCAGGCTTTCCGGGCTTGGCTTTCAGTTCATTTTTGCCGTACTGTTCTGCTGCTTTTTCTACGGCATTTGTGGTTAATCCCTGTTCGGCATTACTCTGAAAAGATTGAATCACTTCGGATTCTGAAAGTTGATGATAGGAGGATAATTTTTCCATCTTCCCCTCTCCTCGATTAAGTGTTGGTTGAGCATTATCTTGATCATAGTATTCAACAGGAGTTAAGGGAAGTTTATTTAAAGATTGATCTCAAATTATAGTTTCAGAGTAAAGTTTTTTAATCAAGTTCTCTCTTTTGATGATAGTGATTGGGAAAAAACCTATCTTGAGTCGGGTGTATCAAATCCCTTAAATTGATCGGAGCGAGAAAATGCTCAGATTTGATACAGCCCACCCAACTCTCATCAAAACCCTCAATCAATCAGAATATCTTCTGGGGAGTCGTTTTCTCGATGTTGCCAGTTAATCTGAGGAATACAATCAAAAGCTTGTTTGAGAGATTCTTCCCAAAGCTTGCGAATTTTAGCAAGATAGGGATCACCTAAACGCAGACGTAGACGATGTTTAATCATTAAACTGTCTTTCTCATAAAGAATCAAATTAATGGGCGGCCCGACAGAAATATTGGATTTCATCGTAGAATCAATTGAGAGTAAAGCACATTTAGCCGCACTTTCGAGATTGGTATCATAACTTAACGTCCGATCTAAAATGGGTTTACCATACTTGGTTTCTCCAATTTGTAAAAACGGAGTATCTGGGGTAGCATGGATAAAATTTCCTTGACTGTAAATTAAATACAATTCTGGCGTTTGTCCATGAATTTGTCCGCCTAATAACAGAGTACATTGGGCTTCTATTCCGTCTTTTTTCAGCCAAGCTTCATCATATTGTTGAATTTGTCGAAGTTTTCCCCCAATATAACGAGCGACTTCATACATACAGGTAATATTGTGCAGGTTGGTTTCCTCTTGTACCTTGAGGTCTTTTTCCAATTCACTGACAACACCTTGAGTCACCGATAAGTTTCCAGCAGTACACAGCAAAATGACTCGATCTCCGGGGTTGGAGAAGTCAAACAGTTTTTGATAAGTCGAAATATAATCGACTCCTGCATTTGTGCGTGAGTCAGCAGCCATCACCAAGCCAGAGTCGGTGATGATGCCAAGGCAGTAGGTCATATCACGTTTCAAGTTAATTTTAATGGACAATCCATTCTAAAGGGGAAACAGAAAGTCGGAAACCGAGAACCCTCGCTCCTACTCTGCTGATCTTTTTGCTTTCCCTGTCTTCACTGTCAGCCTCAGAGCCACAAACTTTAGAAAAATTTAAGTAATTTTGTCTAACTTGATGCAAATGTAAAGTTCAATAACAGGTAATGTCTACAGATTAAGTTCAGACCCAAGGCCAATTCAACCTTAAGGGGGATAGCCAGATGTTCTAAGAAATGTTAAAATTCTTAACATCATAATTATTGAGTAATGTTAACGTCCATGACCGCAGTTCAAGAGGTGGGATATATGCTCTATAAGGGTGAATGTTGGCTGAGTCATGCTCTGTACAGCCGCCCCAAGACAAATACACGACCCACAACACTGGGAAAAGACGTGACATTAAACGATTACAGCTCGAGGTATCTAGCGGGAGATCAGCCATGAAAATTGCTAAACCCACCGATACAGATTCAGTACGCGCTTACCTGCGAGAAATTGGTCGTGTTCCCCTATTGACCCATGAGCAAGAAATTCTCTATGGCAAACAGGTGCAACAGGCAACCACCCTGCAAGAGGGGAGAGAAAAACTAGCCAAATGCTTAGGTCGGGAACCGAGTGATGCAGAATGGGCAGAACATGAGGGTCTATCCGTCGCTGAATTAAAACAAGCGATTGAAGACGGCAATAATGCCAAGCGCAAAATGGTGGAAGCGAATCTGCGATTAGTTGTATCTGTGGCCAAAAAATATATCAAGCGCAATGTTGATCTTTTAGATCTCATCCAAGAAGGCACAATTGGGATGCAGCGTGGAGTCGAAAAATTTGACCCCACCAAAGGCTATCGTTTCTCAACCTATGCTTATTGGTGGATTCGTCAAGCGATCACCCGGGCGATCGCAGAAAAAGGTCGAACGATTCGTTTACCCATTCATATCACAGAGAAACTTAACAAAATAAAGAAAGCTCAACGTTATCTCGCCCAACAGCTGGGACGAGCGGCAACAATTGGTGAACTCGCCGACGAGTTAGAACTGACTCCCAAACAAATTCGCGAGTATTTAGAACGGGCAAGACTGCCTCTGTCTCTAGATTTGCGCGTTGGAGATAACCAAGATACAGAGTTAGGAGACTTATTAGAAGATCCTACAAACTCTCCGGAAGACTACGCCTTACAATCTTCCTTGCGGACAGATTTAGAAGGTTTGATGGCCGATTTGACCGATCAACAGCGTCAGGTCTTGGCGCTACGCTTTGGGTTAGAGAATGGACAAACCATGACTCTGGCTAAAATTGGCGATCGCTTAAATATTAGTCGTGAACGAGTGCGACAAATTGAACGGGAAGCCCTGACCAAATTGCGTAAACGTAAACAGGATATGGGAGATTATCTGGCCAGTTAAATTCTAGTAATCATCATTCAATATCTATTTTTAGAATACGGAGTTTTTGGTTCCCAGTTAGACGAGAGTTTCAGGAGCGATCAAAGTCAAAAGGCTTTTCAACCCTGACACTCAGCTAACAAAGGGTAAACTGAGGACTCCGAATTCAATTCGGTTCGGGTTGTCATAATTTGTTGAGAAAGTGATCCTGTTACATTAGAGTGTAGAGGGAAAAAACAAAAGCTGACCAGCTTCAATCCTAAGAATTTTTGTAGATCGGAGGTCGAAAAGTGAACAGTCAGACCAATCAAAGCTCAGAATTTTTTGAAGAAGGAGGCGAAGGAAACAATTTGCTCTGGAAATATGTGCAAGGGATGAGTCCAGATACTATTTCCCAACTGTCTAAACCGGGTTCCTCTGAGGTGTTTCAAGTCATGGAACGAAATATTATCGGCTTGTTGGGAAATTTACCCTCTGAACATTTTGGCATGAGCATTACCACCAGTCGCGAACATTTAGGACGGTTATTAGCCTCAGCGATGATTAGCGGTTATTTTCTGCGAAATGCTGAACAACGCATGGCTTTTGAACAGTCTGTACAAGACATTATAGACAAACATCCAGACTGTGAATGAGTTTTTCACCCTCAGACATTCAAGACTTGCGGCGCAGTCTTTTAGCTTGGTATCGTCGGGAGGGTCGAGATTTACCCTGGCGAAATCTGCGTGATCCCTACGCCATTTGGATTGCAGAAATTATGCTGCAACAAACCCAAGTCAAGACTGTCATTCCTTATTATGAACGTTGGCTGAGTCAATTTCCGAGTGTGGAAGCTTTAGCCAGTGCTGACTTGCAACAAGTTCTTAAAGCTTGGCAAGGTTTGGGATACTATGCTCGGGCGAGAAATTTGCACAAAGCCGCCCAAATGATCGTTCAACAATACCAGGGTGTTTTTCCCCCTCAACTCGAAGCCGTATTAGAGTTACCGGGAATTGGTCGGACAACCGCCGGGGGAATTTTAAGTGCAGCTTTTAATTTACCGCTCTCGATTTTAGATGGAAATGTTAAACGAGTGTTAGCTCGACTGATGGCATTAACGGTTCCGCCGGGGAAAGCGTTAAAATCCCTCTGGGAACTGTCTGATACTTTGCTTGATCCCAAGCATCCCCAAGCCTTTAACCAAGCGATCATGGATCTGGGTGCAACGGTTTGTTTACCGAAAACCCCAAACTGTTCCCAATGTCCCTGGACAACTCACTGTCAGGCTTATTTATTTAATCTACAACATCAAATCCCTATGCGTGAAGCCGCTTCTCCTTTACCCCATAAAATTATTGGCGTTGCTGTCATCTGGAACGAACAAGGACAGATTTTAATTGACAAACGACCCGCCAAAGGGTTACTCGGAGGATTGTGGGAATTTCCGGGCGGTAAACTCGAAGCCGACGAAACCCTAGAAGATTGTATTCGGCGAGAAATTCAAGAAGAATTAGCGATTGAAATTGAAGTCGGATCGCATTTAATCACGATTGAACACGCCTATACTCATTTTAAAGTAACGCTCAATGTTTACCATTGTCGCCATCTGAGCGGGGAACCTCAACCTCTCGAATGCGACGAAATTCGCTGGGTGACATTGGATGAAATTGAGCAGTTTCCCTTTCCGAAGGCTAACGAAAAAATTATTGCGGCTCTCAAACAGGCCCGAAGATCTTAAAACATTGCAAAAATTCCTCCTCTAATAGTGATAAACAGGTAAAGTGAAATGAAAGCAACTGCCTTTATTGATAGCGGAATCTACCCAAATTTGACCATAGTGGGCGCGAATAATCCGTTTACACAGGGATAAACCAATCCCATAGCCATCTTGAGATTCATCTCGTTCGAGTCTAAACCGATCTTGAAAGATGCGATCGCGATTTTCTTCAGGAATGCCAGGCCCGCTATCACAAATACTCACCTGCACTTTCTGAGTCGTACGATGCAAAATAGATACTCGCAGGGTTCCGCCTCGGGGCGTGTATTTGAGGGCATTATCTAGTAAATTAACAATCACTTGGCGAATGCGTTCTTGATCAGCATAGACAAAGGGAATATCACTGGGGATATCGGTTTTGAGTTGCAGAGATTTACTTTGCAACTGACCTCGAAACTCGGCTAAGATCTCCTGACAGAATTGAGCGATATCGAGTTGATTGGGTTGTAGCATCAATTTCGCGCTTGGCCCTGTTGCTGTTTGCAAAAGATCGGTAATCATCCGATCAATGGTGCGAAGCTGGCTACGAGCCTGTTGAACTAAACGGTCTTTTAAAGCCTGAGTGATTTGAAGTGACTCTTTTTCTTGAGCCTTCCGAGTCGAAGTGAACAAGGTTTCTAGAGCCAGAGAAGCGGCAGTTAAAGGACTGCGAAGATCGTGGGCGAGGATTTCAATAATGCGATCTTTAAAACTCAGTTGTTGTTGCAGTTGTTCTGTTTCCTGTTTCAGACGGAAAACTTCATCACTGAGTTTAATCAGTTCTGCGACATAAGCAACAGAGGTGATGGAGTTAGCATTATTGGAGACTTCTGAGACGGTCGGGCATTTAGCCTCTGCACAACAACATTCTTCCAGGGCCAGTTGCCAACGAGGCCACCAATGTTCCAGTTGGGCAACGAGATCGCTACCTGCGAGGATATGGCGGGGTTCTGGAAAGATTCTCACAATGGCTGGCGTTGCCACGAGTTTAAAGTATTCGGCGAGATAGGGCTGTTGTCCCACGTCGATTACTTGTAGTTCATAGGCCTCCTTACTGTCTAGTTTTTCGAGAAATTGGCGGATTTGCCGAATTTGTTCCTTAGAACTAGGACGCTGGTCGGCAAACAGGAGAAGCTGTAGACAGGCTTCGGGATTTGTCGATTTTTCTGGAAATACCTGCATGAAGTCTGTTTGAAGCAGGGAGTATCTAGCGTTTAGGCTGTCTCTCGGATAACAAGAGTTAAGCATTGGTTGTAATTAACTAATAGTTTAATTTAAGATCCTCTTTAGATTCGATCTTTTTAGGAGCCATCTGGGTAGAACGCATACTTAAGGATTAGTTATCTGCCATTGGGACGTACTTTTCAGTAAGGCAGGCTACCAGTTGAAAAAGGGAACAGAGAACCGTTAAGAGATGATTTGTGCTGATAGTCTAACTTCAGAGCGCAAATTGTGGGATATTAGGGGTTTGAGACTTTAAGGGGAACGGCGTATGTTGGCAGGTTTACCAAAAAATCCATCACTCCAAGTTGTTGTCAAAGCAGCAATCGCATTTTTTGTGATTTGCCTAATTTTAACGCTACATCGCTATTTCAGCTTTTACGCTTCTTATGATCATGGTATTTTTAATCAAGTGTTTTGGAATAACCTGCATGGTCGGTTTTTTCAGAGTTCCTTGTCTTCTGCACTTTCAACCAATGTTGTTCATCAGGGCCAATTTCCTGATGTGTCTTACCATCGCTTAGGTCAGCATTTTACTCCGGCTTTGCTGCTGTGGCTCCCGATCTACGCTCTTTTTCCCTCTCCAGTGACGTTAATTTTTATTCAAGTCACTCTGGTGACAGCAGCAGGTGTGGTTTTATATCTTCTGGCCCGACAACACCTAGAACCCCCCCTATCAGCTTGGATCACAGTCAGTTTCTACGCGGCTAACGCCGTTATTGGCCCGACGCTGGCGAATTTCCATGATGTTTGTCAAATCCCTCTGTTTGTCTTTAGCTTGTTACTGGCGATGGAAAAACGCTGGTGGTTGTTATTTTGGGTATTGGCGATTTTTATTTTAGGGGTACGGGAAGATTCAGGGGTGGTGTTGTTTGGCGTCGGGGTGTACATGACTCTCAGCCAACGATATCCCAAACAAGGCATTGCAGTTTGTATCCTTAGCTTCGGTTATATGATTTTGTTAACCAATCTGATTATGCCGTTATTTTCTGCGGATATTTCCCAACGGTTTATGATCGAACGGTTTGGTCAATATACTGATGGTGATGAAGCTTCTACGCTGGATATTCTTTGGGGAATTGTGAGTAATCCTTTCCGGTTAATTCGCCAAATTTTTACACCATTTTTTGGAACAATTAAATATTTACTGGGTCAATGGTTGCCTTTAGCCTTTGTTCCGGCTGTTGCTCCCGCTTCTTGGATGATTGCTGGATTTCCTTTATTAAAACTATTTATTGCTCAAGGAGAATCGGTTTTAGCGATTACTATTCGCTATGCAATGACGGTGGTTCCGGGTTTGTTTTATGGGGCTATTTTATGGTGGGCAGCTAGACAAAAACAGCATTCTGAACAACAACTTCCTTCCCGCAAGTTTAAACGATTTTGGATATTTTGTATTGGATTATCTCTATTTTTTACGGTAACTTCTAATCCCAACCGCACTCTTTATTTCTTAATTCCTGACTCGGTTCAACCCTGGGTTTATATTCCGATTACAAAACAATGGAATCATGTTCAACAATTTCGCCCGTTACTTGCTGAAATTCCCCCCAATGCCAGTGTTGCTGCTACAACTTATTTGATTCCTCATCTTTCGAGTCGTCGGGAGGTTTTACGGTTTCCTCAGTTTGAGTTATATAATGATGAGGGAGAATTAGTTAAAATGGATTATCTAATTCTTGATTTATGGCAAATGCAGCAATATCAAGCCGCTTTTAGAAATGAACGAAATCGATTAAGAGATATTGTTCCCATTGTGAATGAATTTATCGCTAGTAATGTCTATGGTATTATTGGGTTTGAAAATGGGGTGATTTTAATGCAAAAAGGAGTAGATTCTAATTCCCAAGCTGTAGAAAATTGGAATCTGTTTCAACAAGAATTGGAATCGATTTTAGTAGAAAGTTAAAGAAAAAAGTGAAACTTGATCATAAAACCTTGCTAAATTTCTAGTTCTTTCCGAGTTCCTTCTAGAACCGTCGAAGGCTGGGAAATTTGCTGAAGGGTCATTTGTATTGTAGAAATTCGTTCCGCTAAACTGGAAACTGTGGGTTTCTCAAATAAGGTTCTGAGGGGGATATCTATTGCAAAGGCTTCACGCAGGCGAGAGTTAACCCGAGTTGCAAGTAATGAATGTCCGCCGAGTTCAAAAAAGTTATCGTGGATTCCGATTTTTTCCTGTTTTAAGACTTCTTGCCAGATGGTTACAATTTTTTCTTCGATTGGGTTTTGCGGTGCTTTGTAAACTGATGTTTTTTGATGGATATTTTTGAGTTGAGGGAGTGAAGCTTGATCGAGTTTTCCACTGGGGGTTAAGGGGAATTTTTCTAAGGGGATGAAATGATGGGGAATCATGTATTCGGGTAACTTTTCAGCTAAAAAGTTCTTTAAATTATCATTGAACTTTTCAAGTTTACTGAGGGGTTTTTTCAGTATCAGATAAGCAATAATATAGGATTCATTGAATTGATTTTTTTGCGTGATTACCCGACAAGATGTGATCTCCGGATGTTGAGTTAAGAGGGTTTCGATTTCTCCGAGTTCGATTCTCAATCCTCGAATTTTTACTTGATGATCGAGTCTTCCTAAATATTCAAGGTTTCCATTGGGTAAATATCTGACTAAATCACCTGTTTTATACAACCGATCTGATTTTTGTTGAGTATTAAACGGATTGGGAATAAATTTTTCGGCTGTTAATTCGGGACGGTTGTAATAGCCTCTGGCGAGTCCTATACCGCCAATATGCAACTCTCCGGGTACTCCAATGGGAACGGGTTGTAAATGGGAATCAAGCACATAAATTTGAGTATTGGCGATAGGATATCCAATGGGAACAGTAGAGAGGTTGCTATCACGAATACACGTCCATGCGGTGACATCAATGGCGGCTTCTGTGGGGCCATAAAGGTTATGTAATTCAGCTTGAAACTGTTGAAAAAATAGGGTTTGTAGGTCTAGGGTTAAAGCTTCTCCGCTACAGAAAACGCGCTGTATAGACTGGCATTGTTTTAGGTTTTTTTCTGCTAGAAAAACTTGCAACATTGAGGGAACAAAATGTAGGGTTGTTATTTGTTGCTGAATAATGAGTTGAACTAAATAATCACTGTCTTTATGACCTTCGGGTTTAGCCATGACTAAACAAGCGCCTGTGAATAAGGGCCAGAAGAACTCCCACACGGAGACATCAAAGCTGAAGGGGGTTTTTTGGAAAATGCGATCGCTTCCATTAATTTGATAGGTATTTTGCATCCAAACTAAGCGATTATATAATGCTTCGTGGGTGTTCACAACTCCTTTGGGTTGTCCTGTTGAACCGGAAGTATAAATCACATAGATACTATTTTGAGGTGTAGTTTTTGGTGTTGGGTTCTGGGTCGGTTTTTGACTAATTTTATTGAATAAATTCTGATCTATAATGATATTCTCTGCGGTTGTATTGGAGACTTTATCTAATAAATAATCTGCGACTAAAACGGTAGAAACTTGAGCATTTTGTAAAACAAATTTGAGTCTATTTTGGGGATAAGTCGGATCGAGGGGAACATAAGCACCTCCCGCTTTCAGAATAGCTAAAATGGCGATTAAAAGTTCTGGAGAACGTTCGAGACAAACTCCGACTAAAGATTCTGATTGAATTCCAAGCTGTTGTAAATAATGGGCAAGTTGATTAGCTTTGGAGTTTAAAGTCTGATAGGTTAAATATTGGTTTTCAAAGATAAGTGCGATCGCATCAGGTGTTTTTTCAACTTGTTCTTGAAAGAGTTCATGTATACATTGAATTTGAGGATAGTCAACTTGAGTCTGATTCCAGTTTAAAAATAGCTGTTGTTTTTCGCTTAGAGTTAAGAGGTTTAATTCTCCTAAATATTGTTCGGAATCAGTCAAAATTGCTTGTAATAAAATGTTAAAATGTTCTAAAAACTGGTGAATTGCTGTTGATTCACATTGATGACTTGAATATTTTACTTTAA
Organism: Limnoraphis sp.; assembly: GCA_050485465.1. Taxonomy (GTDB): domain Bacteria; phylum Cyanobacteriota; class Cyanobacteriia; order Cyanobacteriales; family Microcoleaceae; genus Capilliphycus. The sequence goes on from JBJHBL010000017.1 coordinate 80,433, forward strand.
TTGTTAATTGAGAACCCAGTCCAACAAGAATCGTTAAAGGAAAGTTTGTCCATTCAATAGAATTTACTTCTTGAATCTTGAGGTTAGCATCGGGCTGGATTAAAGTGGGATCAATCGGATAATTTTCAAAAACCAAAAGGGTTCTAAATAGAGGTAAACCCGGAGAAATATCACTCCAGTTTTGAATCTCTAACAAAGAAGTATATTCATAGTGTAAGGCTTCAGCTTGTTGATTTTGTAGTTGCTTTAACCAGGAAATTATAACAGCTTTACCCGGAACTTTGACCCGTACAGGTAAGGTATTAATAAATAACCCCACCATTGATTCTACTCCCGTTAAAGCCACTGGACGACCCGCAGAAGTAGCACCAAAGACAATATCTTCCTCACCGCTATAACGGCTCAAAAGTATGGCTAAAACGCCTTGAATTATTGTATTGAAAGTGAGTTGATGAGTTTGAGCAAATAATTGTAATGCTGATGTTGTTGCTGGAGGGAGTTTAATCTGTTGTTCTTGTTGTTGATTGTCTTGAGAAGCTGTGTTTATATTTTGTTCAATTCTCAAGGATGTGGGAGTAGTAAAGCCTTGAAGTTTTTCTCTCCAAAAGTTTTGAGCGGCTGATAAATCTTGTTTGGATAACCAAGCAATATATTCACTGTAGGGACGAGGTTTTGTGAGAGAAAATGGCTGTTCTTCTGATAATAAACGATAAATTTCTAACACTTCTTTTAAAATCAATCCCGCAGACCAACCATCCAGAATTAAATGATGTTGAGTCCAAATGAGTTTGTAGATATTATCAGTCAGTTGAATTAAGTTCAGTCGAATTAATGGTGGTTTTTTGAGATTAAAGCTATTTTGGCGATCTGTTTTTAGGACGTTTTCTAATTGTTGTTGCTGTTCATTGGGTGATAAATTTCGCCAGTCTTGTTGTTCCCAGGGTAAATTGACTTGACGATAAATGACTTGAAAGGGTTGATCTCGACGTTCCCAATGAAAGGTTGATCGAAGGCTTTGATGTCTGGCGATAACGTATTCCCAAGCTTGTTTAAACCGTTCAATGTTTAATAAACCTGTTAAAGTTAGACAAATTTGAGGAATATATTCACCGGAATTGGGAGAAAGCAAGCTATGAAATAGAATTCCCTGTTGCATGGGGGAAAGGGGATAAATATCTTCTATATTTTTGTTTTGAGTCATTTGAATTAGGGTTACTAAAGATTATTGAATTTTTGCGAATCAAACTTTATAAATCTGTTAAAAGTTCATCAAGTTCATCTTGGCTAAAATCCATCTGGGGGAAATCAGACGGTGTGTACCCTCCTGTTTCTGAAGATAGACAGTGATCAATTAATTTTCGCAAATAATTTAAGAAATTTTGAGCAAGAGTTTCAATCGTTTTAGGATAATGAATGGCTTGGCTATATGTCCAATTAAATCGCATTTGACCTCGAGAAACAATACTATCAATTTCAATTAAACAGTTTCGATGATTTCTCAAACTTCGAGCAATTCCTGTTGATTCATTCGCCGGAAAGAATAGGGAATGAGCCGGAAAAAGTT
>JBJHBL010000018.1:0-77943 GCA_050485465.1 Limnoraphis sp.
CACTTTGCGATAAAATTAATTGAGTTTTACAAAACTATTGATTGGCTCAACCCAACCTACAGGCGATCGCATTGTTAGTAATGTTGGGTTTCACTTTGCGATAAAATTAATTGAGTTTTACAAAACTATTGATTGGCTCAACCCAACCTACAGGCGATCGCATTGTTAGTAATGTTGGGTTTCACTTTGCGATAAAATTAATTGAGTTTTACAAAACTATTGATTGGCTCAACCCAACCTACAGGCGATCGCATTGTTAGTCTTCGAGATTATACCGCTCTATCAGTTCTTGAATATCATCGTCTTCTAAGAGGCGATCAATTGCCAGGTTCAGCAGCTTGTTCATGGAAGTTTCCTTAACCCCTGCCAGTCGCTTTAACAGGCTGTAAACCTCCTGAGACACGGTTAGCCTTATTTCCTTCTGATCTGCTTTCCTGGGACTCATACGCCGATCTATACAATAGGCGTATTTTGTCATACTATAGATATTAGTGCGCTATATGCCGCACTTTAAACACACTAATTTTGGTGATCCAGCTATGGTTACACTCACGGATGATGAAGTCGCCTTGATTAAGTCCATTCTGATCGCACTCAGACAGATCAAGGTTCGAGATATCGATCAGGCGTTGGTGACGTTATCAAAAGGCGAGACGGCTAAAACTAAACGTCGTCAACGGAGGTTAGAGGAATGATTGTGTTGACAGACGAACAAGCGATCGCAGTTCATCGTTTGCTGACTTGTATTTTGTTGAATGAACCCTATCCAATTTCAGAGCTGGAAGATGCGTTAGTTTGGATATCACCAGAAAACAGACAGATTCTTTGTCCATTTGATTCATTATGGTCGAAAAACTTGGCTGAAGAAATTGTTCGGGAGTTGAGAAATCGACCCTAAATTGTTGAAAGGTTGGGAGAATGGCTAGTGTTGGTTATACAGGTTGGGTCGAGCGAAAGCAACACCCAACTTAATTTTGAGCTTCTTAAAACTTGGCTAATTTAATACAATTTTCAGAAAACAATTGCATAAGTTGAGATACCCTCAAAATAGATTTTAAGTGATAATACTATTAAAATTCCATTATTCTACTTAAAAAACCTCAACCATGTCTCAACTCAAACGCCGTCATTTCCTACAATTTGCAGGTTCGACTCTAGCAACACTCGGTTTAAGTCAATTCGACTTCTTCCAACAAGCGGAACGTTATGGTCGAGTTTTAGCCCAAAGTACACCCCGCAAATTAGCATTATTAGTTGGAATTAATAATTATCAAGGTGCTAAATCCTTAAAGGGTTGTCTCACTGATGTAGAATTACAGAAACATTTACTCATTCATCGCTTTGGGTTTAACCCCAGTGATATTATAATATTATCTGATCATTCTAATCTCAAACCCACCCGTGAAAATATTATTCAAGCTTTTCAAGAGCATTTAATTCAACAAGCAAAACCCGATGATGTAGTCGTGTTTCATTATTCGGGACATGGTAGCCTAATTAAAGATCCTTTTCCCCTGGATTTAAAAGAATGTCGTGCAGAAAATCGTCAATATAATAGCTGTCTCTATAACGGAACTATTGTACCTCAAAATGCGAAACCCCTGGGGAAACAAGGAGAATCTGTCGCCGTTTCAGATATCATGGGAAAAACCTTGTTTTTATTAATGAGTCGCCTACAAACTGATAAGTTAACAACGATTTTGGATAGTTGTCATTCCGGTGCGGGAACGAGGGGAAATGCAGTGGTTCGGGCGGCGCGACTGACCAGAAGTGGTGAAGAATTGATTGCAAGCGAAATAGAATTAGAATTACAAGAAACATTATTATCCGAATTAGGTTGGGGTAAAGAAGAATTTAAACGAAAACGAACCTCGGGAATTGCGAAGGGTGTTGCATTAGGTTCTGCTGGACGAACACAAGAAGCGATTGATGCAAAATTTGACGGATTTTATGCGGGTGCATTCACCTATTTATTAACCCGTTATCTCTGGCAACTCACCTCAACTCAAAGTGTGGAATCAACTTATATTAATCTGCGGAGAAGTACCCGCAGTTTAGCCGAATCTAAACAAAGTCGTACCGCCCAAATCCCTATATTAGAATACCAACCCAGCAGTAATTTTAATCAAAAACCGTTATTTTTCCTGAACTTAACAACCCCTTCAGCCGAAGCAGTAATTACAAAAATTAGAGGAGAAACGATAGAATTTTGGTTGGGAGGTGTGGCATCTCAAAACCTCAAAGGTTCGGAGAAAGAAGGGGTATTTTCGGTTTTAAATGAGTCGGCAAAAGTCGTAGGAGAAATTAAACAAACGTCACGGGTTGAGGGTTTATTTGGAATTGGGAAACAAATATCGGGAGACGCTTCGGTGATTAAAGAAGGTCGGCTTTTGCGGGAAAAAATAGTCGGAATTCCAAAAAATCCCAAGCTAAAACTGGCTTTAGATGAATCGTTGGGAGCGGATTTAAAAACCGCACAAGCAGAGTTAGAATTAAATCAATGGGTTGAATTGATACCAGCAAATCAACTGGATAATAGTGGATATTTTTTAGGAAGATTCACAGAAAGCTACAAACAACAACAAACCACAAGAAACCTCGATATTGAACTTCCCTCTGTGAATAGTGTGGGTTTATTTCAAGTAGATTTAACACCAGAACCTCAGTCTTTTGGTCGTTTAGAGGAACCTATTATTAATGCAATTAATCGCTTGATACCTACTTTTAAACGGTTATTAGCCCATCAAATTTTAGGGCAAGTTTTAGATGCGGGTCAGGGTTCACCTATTAAAATTAAAGCCGAAGTTTCCGGTCAGAGAAACGCGATTAAAATAGCGAGTCGAGATGTAGAATCTGGCAATCCTACGGCGAATTTATTGCAAGTTCCTTCGGGAACTAATCTACAAGTTAAAGTAGATAATTTGGAAAATCAAGACCTCTACTTAGGAGTTTTAGTGATTAGTGCAACGGGTTCAATTAATATTCTTTATCCCGCCGACTGGGAAGCGCCCGAAGAAGCCTCTAGAATTGATAGAAATAGCAGTTTGACGGTACCTCGCCCCGGAGAGGGTAACTTTCAAGTTCGAGGTGCATCTGGTGCGCCTGAGTTGTTATTATTAGTGAGTCAAGAACCGCTCCGCCAAGCCCTCAAAGCCATGCAAACCATTGCACGCAGTCGGCAAATTTCACGGGGACTCATCCCCAGTTTAACCGATGATGAACCCACCGATTTTATTAACGGTTTGTTAGAAGATTTAACGGATTTTTCTCGCAGTCAACCGGATAGAAGTATGGTTTCAACTCAAAGTTCAATCCCCTACGAAACCTCAACAATGGTAGTGCTTTCGGCTATGATTGAAATCATTAATTGATGTGAATCTATTATACTAGAAAGTAGTGAACTGGAGAATCAGATGACGATTGCTCAAGATTTGGAAACTCTCCAACCCCAAAGCGAATTAGAAGATGTTGAATTTCCCCTCGGAGATTTAGAAAGCAAGGAGCCACCATTGGAAACTGAACTGCATCTGCGACAAATTCTGCTCTTAATTCAAATGCTAGAATATCTCTGGCAAGATCGTCAAGATTTTTATGCTTTTGGAAACCTAACGATTTATTATAGTTCGGAGCAGAAGAAAACGGAGAATTTTAGAGGGCCTGATTTCTTTGTGGTTTTAAATACTGAACGTAAACCCCGCAAAAGTTGGGTGGTGTGGGAAGAAGGGGGAAAATATCCGAATGTTATTATCGAATTATTATCGAATTCAACAGCAAATATTGACAGAACGACGAAAAAAGAGATTTATCAAGATACTTTCAGAACACCGGAATATTTTTGGTTTTCACCGGAAAATTTAGAATTTCAGGGGTTTGAAATTGTTCAAGGAAAATATCAGGAAATTCACCCCAATGAGCAAGGACAATTGTGGAGTCAACAGTTACAACTTTTTCTTGGAATTCATCAACAACAGTTGAGGTTTTTCACACCAGAAGGAGTATTAGTTCCGAGTCCCGAAGAATCTGCTAAAGCCGAACGTCAACGCAATGAACGATTAGCAGCAAAATTGCGAGAATTGAATATTGATCCAGATACTTTATAATAATCATATTGAAAGGAGAAAGATGATGACAATTGCTCAAGATTTAGAAGTTCTCCAAACCGAAACTGAAATAGAAGATGTTGAATTTCCCCCTGGAGATTTAGAAAGTAAGGAGCTACCATTGGAAAGTTATTTGCATCTACAACAACTCTTGCTGTTAATGAAGTGTTTGGACTGGTTATGGCAAGACAAAAACGATTATTTTGCCGCCGGAAATCTAACGATTTATTATAGCCCTGAACAAAAGAAAACGGATAATTTTAGAGGGCCGGATTTCTTTGTGGTTTTAAATACTGAACGTAAACCGCGTAAAAGTTGGGTGGTGTGGGAAGAAGGGGGAAAATATCCGAACGTTATTATCGAATTATTATCGAATTCAACGGCTAATATTGACCGAACGAACAAAAAAGAAATTTATCAAGATATCTTCCGAACACCCGAATATTTTTGGTTTTCACCAGAGACGTTAGAATTTAAAGGCTTTGGATTAACATTAGGTCAATATCAAGACCTCCAACCGAACGAACAAGGGTTTCTTTGGAGTGAACAGTTACAACTTTTTATCGGTGTTTTTGAAGGAAAATTGAGGTTTTTTACACCAGAAGGTGAGTTGGTTCCGACTCCCGAAGAATCTGCAAAAACCGCCGAACAACGAGCGTCAGAAGCGGAAGAAACAACTCGCAAAACCCAAGAAGAATTGGAAGCAGAACGTCAACAAAGACAAGCAGAACGTCAACGCAATGAACGATTAGCAGCAAAATTGCGAGAATTGAATATTGATCCAGATACTTTATAATAATAATATTGAAAGGAGAAAAATGATGACAATTGCTCAAGATTTAGAAGTTCTCCAAACCGAAACTGAAATAGAAGATGTTGAATTTCCCCCCGGAGATTTAGAAAGTAAGGAGCTACCATTGGAAAGTTATTTGCATCTACAACAACTCTTGCTGTTAATGAAGTGTTTGGACTGGTTATGGCAAGACAAAAACGATTATTTTGCCGCCGGAAATCTAACGATTTATTATAGCCCTGAACAAAAGAAAACGGAGAATTTTAGAGGGCCGGATTTCTTTGTGGTTTTAAATACCGAACGTAAACCGCGTAAAAGTTGGGTGGTGTGGGAAGAAGGGGGAAAATATCCGAACGTTATTATCGAATTATTATCGAATTCAACGGCTAATATTGACCGAACGAATAAAAAAGAAATTTATCAAGATATCTTCCGAACACCCGAATATTTTTGGTTTTCACCAGAGACGTTAGAATTTAAGGGATTTGGTTTATTACAGGGAACTTATGAAGAACTCCAACCCAACGAACAGGGCAGACTTTGGAGCAAGCAATTAAACTTATTTTTGGGAGTTTATGAAGGAAAATTGAGGTTTTTTACACCAGAAGGAATATTAGTTCCGACTCCCGAAGAATCCGCTCAAGCGGAAAAGCAGCAACGAGAAATCGCCGAACAACGGGTAATAGAAGCAGAGGAAATAGCTGAAGCTGAACGTCAACAAAGACAAGCCGAACAACAACGCAATGAACGATTAGCTGCAAAATTGCGAGAATTGAATATTGATCCAGACACCCTGTAATTTTTATGTTCTTCTGATAGTGATTTCATCCTCTGATCAAAATACTATGCCTGCTAGGGATATTTATCATCAAACCGTCAAAAAAGCACTGATCAAAGATGGCTGGACTATCACTCATGATCCTTTACGAATTCGATTAGCAAGAGGTAGAAACCTGTTTGTTGATATGGGTGCTGAACGGTTGCTTGCTGCTGAACGTGAGGCGGAAAAAATAGCCGTTGAAGTCAAGAGTTTTACCCGTCCTTCCGAAATGAAAGACCTTGAAGAAGCTGTGGGTCAATTTGTTCTGTATTCTCGCTTATTAAAGCGCTATTATCCTGATTATACTCTTTATTTAGCCGTGAGTGATAACATCCGAAAAACAGTCTTTGAAGAAGAAGCAGGTCAAACATTAATTGAGGATGGTATTATCCGCTTATTCAGTTTCGATCCAACTTTAGAGGTGATTATTCAATGGATTCGCTAAAATCTTCCTATCGTGATGTGATTGAAAACCTGTTGAAAAATTATGCCGAGTTTTTAGCTGGCGATGAAATAGAACTCGAATTGGTTTTTGATCGAGAACGCGATCGCTATTTGTTGGTCGAAACAGGCTGGCAAAATGATTATCGTATTTACGGAACAGTATTACATATTGATGTGATTGACGATCAACTTTGGATTCAGCATGATGGTACTGAAGACGGGGTGGCTTTGGAGTTAGTCGCCGCCGGAATTCCCAAAGAAAAAATTGTCTTGGGTTTTAAGCCGCCTTCCGAACGAAAATATACAGAATTTGCAACTCACTAAGCTGTTAATTTACAATAAAAATTTAGGAGGAAAGTCCGAGATAGTGCAACTCCGGGGAATCTCAACTGCATATCTTCCTCACCCCCCAGAATATGTTAGAGGTGAATGAACATCTACCCTTGGAGGAATTGCGGTGTTGAACCTCAAAGCGTTAACCCTGGCGGTTTTTGTGGGTTTATTGAGTCCGGTTATCCCGATAAACGTTCTGAATGGGCCTCAAGTTCTCGCACAAACCCCTGATGAACGAAAAGCAGAAGCAGATCGATTATTACAGCAAGGATCTCAACAGTTAGATTCAGGTGAATATCAAGCTGCTTTACAGTCTTTTCAACAGGCTTTTGCAATCTATCGTGAAATCTCTTACACTGGAGGAATTGCAGGAGCAACTTTTGGAATAGGATATGCCTATGCTTATCTCGGAGAGACTGAAAAAGCAACTGAAATCTTTGAACTGTTTTTGAAATTAGCACAGGAGAATAATAATTCTGAGTTAGAAAAATTAGCTCGACAGGGTTTGCAGTTAGTAGAAAATCTACAAAGTGCTTCTCAAAATCAGAATAATCCTCGAAAAGCAGAAGCAGATCGATTATTGCAGCAAGGAGATCAACAGTTAGATTCAGGTGAATATCAAGCGGCTTTGCAGTCTTTTCAGCAAGCTTTTGCAATCTATCGTGAGATTTCTCATTCTGGAGGAATTGTAGCAGCAACTTTTGGAATAGGATATGCTTATGCTTATCTCGGAGAAAGTGAAAAGGCAACTGAAATCTTTGAACTGTTTTTGAAAGTTGCACAGGAGAATAATGACTCTGAGTTAGAAAAGTTAGCTCGGCAGGGTTTGCAGTTAGTAGAAAATCTACAAAGTGCTTCTCAAAATCAGAATAATCCTCGAAAAGCAGAAGCAGATCGACTGTTACAGCAAGGTATTCAACAATTGGATACAAGCCAATTTCGAGAAGCATTGCAGTCTTGGCAACAAGCTTTAGAAATTTATCGGGAAATCGGTAATAGATACGGGGAAGGGAGTTCTCTGAACAATTTGGGCATTGCTTACCGTAATTTGGGGCAGTACCAAAAGGCGATAGAATACCATCAGCAGTCGTTAGCCATATGATATTTTAATAAAACCGATTGCCGATTTATTACCAACCGACGCTTCAGAAAAAGTGGTATTTATGCCGCAAGGTGAATTATATTTGGTTCCGTTTGTGGCGTTGATGGATGAGCAGAACCAATATTTAATTGAAAAACACACGATTCTCACTTCTCCCTCAATTCAATTGCTGGAGGTTGCCCGCAAATCCCACAATCAAAAACAGAACAATCCCGCTTCAGATGTTCTAATTGTCGGGAATCCAACTATGCCGAAAGTTTGGAATCCCGATAGCGGTGAAATGGAACAATTATTGAGTTTAACGGGGGCGGAAGATGAAGCCTTTGCGATCGCAGAACTGTTCCAAGTTAAACCGTTAGTTGGGGGTCAGGCTACCGAATCTATTGTAACACAAAAAATGCAGAATGCGCGATTAATTCATCTGGCAACTCACGGACTGTTAGAATATGGTATACCCGAAGAATCTGGGGTGTTTGATGCGCCGGGAGCGATCGCTTTAGCACCTTCAGCAGATGCGGACGGACTGTTAACTTCTGTGGAAATTTATAACATGAAACTCAACGCCGAGTTAGTAGTATTGAGCGCTTGTGATACCGGACGAGGAAAAATTTCGGGGGAGGGGGTAATTGGTTTATCTCGGGCATTTTTGCAGGCGGGTGTTCCCAGTTTAATTGTATCGTTGTGGAAAGTTCCTGATGATTCTACCCAGTTTTTAATGACTAAATTTTATGAATATTGGCAGGGAGATACTGATAAAATTATTGCGTTACGTCGAGCGATGTTAGAAACCAAAGAAAAGTATCCTGAACCGATAAATTGGGCGGCGTTTACTCTTGTTGGAGAAGCACAATAAATGCGTTTGACTCTCCACCTCAACCCTTGACCCCGCCCCTAAACCTCCAAAATTGGGGGCTTTGATATTGGGGGTAGTTGGGGGTATTTCTGGGGGGACTTTCAACTGTATTTCCCCCCAATTTTGGGGGGACAAAGGGGGGCTATCCCCAATTTTGGGGGGACAAAGGGGGGCAAAAGGTAGATGTAGAGGTTCTTAATACTCAAAACAAAGCTGATTAACGGTATCATTAATTAACGCTTTCAACTTCTCAGAAGGAGACTGAATAGATAACACTTCTTGCCAAAATTCTGACCAAAGTTGTTGACGGGCAAAATAATCGGCTCGTTGTAAAATAGCCGCATCTCCCGTGATATTTTTGTCGGCGAGTTCCTGTTGTAAATTCTGCAAACCTTGAGTGATATTATTCCGTTCTTCAGGAGTCATTATCTTAAACAAAATTGGATGATAATCAATAGGAAGACGGGTAAACACTTTAAGTTCATAAATTTGATTGGGTTGTAATGCCTTTTCTACCGCAACTTGAGAGAGTTTCAAGGGCGTTGAAGATGCGGTTTGAAAATTAAAGTTCACCTGATTTTCAGCAGAAATCTCTTGACTCCAGATAACCGTTTCGTTACCTTTTTCTCTAATTTCTGCTTTCACAATATTTCCTGTCCAGGTAAAAATCGGACGTTCACTGAAGATGTTTTCAACTGCGGATAATTGATAGGGTGCAACTGCACAGAAACCGTTTCCTTTTCCGCCTCCTTCTTGTCCCCGTCTTTGGGGTTCGCTACTCGTAAAAATATTCCGCCAACGTTGTTGAAGGTTGGTATTTTTTGCCCAAACATTCGGGATAGAAGAAAGAGAGATAAAACTTGCAGAAATAGTGAAGCAAACAGACAAGCGAATCACAGACGAGAGGGAGTTAAATTTGGGTAGATTATTCATTAGTAAAACCTTGAAATAGAGCTAGTTTTGAGAGTGTTTTAAGGTTTAAATGCGGTAACATATAGACCCAGATAATAGCAACGGGAATAATTATCGGAAATAACAGAGAAGCTGAAAGATAAAGCTGTAGGCTGATTAAACCATAGAAAATTGTACCTCCAACCAGAAAAATCAAAACTTTGTTGGAAGAATGTTCGTGCTGTTCGATAACAAGATTAACTCCTTTACTGATAAAGGCAAACAACCACAAAACCCATAAATCAGGAATCGGAATAACGGGTTTTTGATTGAGAAAATGATGGAATAAATAAGCGTGAATTTCACCTCCTAAAATAATGTGACAAGCACGCCTTTGATAATATTGACGCCAATAACAAAACCCAGGTGGTGGGGGTAAATTATCCTCTCCCGCACGATTTAACCCTGCATTGCTGTATCCTCCGGGGATAATAAAAATAACAGATTGTTGAACTTGTTCGGGTTGAGTTGTGAGAAAATATTGAGCAGAAATGCTTTGATAAACCTGTTTTGTGGGAATCGAAAAGTCTACAATGGGATGCAACCAATATTGATGCAAACTGTAGGATATCATCGTTAATAGTGAAGGACGCATCCACTTTGAAAATAGATTTTCGGTCAATTGAGTCGGATGTTTTTGCTGTAAATTGGGTTCAGATTGAGCAGAAATAGAACCTAAAGCTAACAAATAACTCAACGGAAAAGGACGTTCTTCATTTTCTAAAGGAAGCAGAGTCATATAACGTCCATTTTCCCAAATTCGAGTATCTCCTTGCCAATTTTTATCGGCAAATTTGGGTAATGTCCAGAGGCGTTCATCCTGCAAATTTCGGCTTGTGGCAAAAATATATAACGATTGAGAATTTTGTCGCGCTGCATTTAAGGATGCTTCTAAGACCTCATCTTCTTGGGGTTTAACGGTTTTCAATACATAGTCAATCCCAACAACATCGGGGTTGATTTTTGCCGCATGGTTAATTAATTGAGCGAGATATTCTCGGTTCATTAAAGGGTCAGGGAAACCCACTTCAGTTAGAGAAAGGTCATCAATTTTGACTAATAAAATAGAAGGTTTTGTTTGGGTAATTTGTCCGGTTATATCCCGATAAACGGCTTGAACTTTAACCCGTTGTTCGAGTAAGTGATACTGAACAGGTAATTGCCAACTTAAAACAGATAAGGTTGATAAAGCGATAAATTCGTGCGGTTTTGGTCGTAGAAATTGCTTTAAAAGATATTTCCATCCCGTCGGTTTAAGCCGAAAAAATTGGGTGTTAGGATAGCAAAAGAGGGAAGGAATTAAATAAGCCGAAGGATAGGTAAAAGATTTCTCGACGTTGAGAAAGTTACAAGCTGCAATTAAAGATTCCTGAACATCTTTATATTCAGCCAAATTTTGCAAAAATTGTAACAGAAATTCCCCAGCAACTTGATTGTGAATGGGTTCCCGCATGACGGCGACTTGACTCAATCCCAAGTTAATCAAAGTCTCAGCAATTTTTAAGCCATTGCAGGAGTTGAACAAAGCAAATTTCAATCCTTTATCCTTAGCAATTTCTAACTGATGGCTAATATCTTTGATGTGTAAAAACTCTCCAGGTGCAATTCCTAATTCTCCTCCTGTCAAGTTCGTTTCATTGCTATGTCCTGCAAAAAATAACACATCCCAACCCTTTTCATCGGTAATGGCTTGTTTAATTTCTGTTTCCAACTCTGAGATAGATTTTCCGGGTTTCCAACCTACTCTTTCAACTGTTGCTAGGGGTTTAAGTTTGTTTTGCAACGTGAGGAAGTCTTGCTCAAAATTTAGACGACCATCTTGACCAATAATCGCTAAAATTCGAGGTTGAGAACGTTTAACTTTTGGAGTCGGATGGGATGTAAAATTGTTGGGAATTCGAGTAATATTGAGTTGGGTAGTTGTTGCCATTTCAACGCCAATTTCCCAAGATTCCCAGGGTAATTTTGCGAGTTCTGTTGAACCACAGATTAAGCCGAGATTAATCTTTTTTTGAGAGGAATATTTTCGACAAATATCAGAAATCTTGACTCTAATTTTATGTAATTTCTGGCTGCGTAACCATTCATTAAACTCATAGAGTAGATGAGTTTCGAGTTCAACTAAACGAGCTTTCCAGTCTGTGACTGGAGGTTTTATTGTCCCACTTCCGGCGGATTTTCCTCGCAAATTGCTGTCTGTAACGTCTGGGTTAAAGGAAGGTTGAGTCTGATAGTAGTTGATGTAGGCTTGATGCCATTTTTGATAGAGGTCTATTAACGTTTGAGGAAAGGGAACCTGGGAGGAGAGGCGTTTTCCCTGCTCCCAAGTTAACTCAAATAAACAGGATTGTTCGATGTGTTGAACGGACAATTGCAGCATAATAGTTTGGCTTTAAACTAACGAACAAAAGTAAATGGGGGTAAAGTAATTCCAGTTCCATTCGGAAAATTTATCGTCACCGAAAACTGTTCGTTGTAGTCCCCAATGACTTGAGCGTAAATATAGGCTTGACTGGGGTTCGTTAAAACAGGTTCTTCTAGCAATTTTAACTCATCTCTAACCCTTAATTGAGTTCCCACAGGTAAACTTGAACTGGGTTGAGATGTCAGCAACAGTAATAGCGTCCATTCGGGGGAATAACTATTAGGATTAATTTGCCAAGTTGTTGCATATAAACGCATCGCAACTTCACCCCACACTAACTCTCGATAAGCGGTTCTTGCTTCAAAAGGAACTACAACTTTAGGGTTTTGCTTTCTTAACGCATTAATAGCCTCGCTAAACAACTCCATTGGGCTTTTTGTATCTCGACATTCTGAACTGTAAGATAGAGGAGGAAGTAACATCCAAGATAAGTCTTGGGCGATTTTATCTAACTGATTGTTTAACCAATGAGCAACATTTAAAACGGGTTGAAGGGTTTGAGATAATTGTTCTTGACTGCTAACAGGTTCGGGTTCAAAACACCGCAAATACAGTAATAATTGATCGGGTTTTAATTCAAACCAATCTGTTGAAAGTAACGCCAGTTCATCATCAAGAATTATTGGACTCTGTTGGCTGAGTTGGGCTGATGTGAGATATCCCAACACCGAAACATTAACCTGTTCTTCTGAGTCTTCTAACACAGCTAAATCTTCGATTACTTCCACCAAAACATACAATTGAGAGGCGTTTATCTCGTTTTTTAAGAGAACTCTGGGAACACAAACTTCAGAATTCATTGAACTATCGGTAACAATTAAATTCAGTCTGAAATTGTCAAGTTGAACCTGATTAATAGATGGGTTTGATAACTGAATACAATCCTTTTGTATCAACTCTGGCGAACGTAGCTGCAACCATTCAACCATTCCAAACTTGGCTAAAATATTCAGATAAACTTGCCATTGTTGGCGGGGACGGGTTGCTAATTTTTGGCTCATTTCTGCTGCTAAATTAACTTGTTCTAAGGTCAGATAAATACTATCTTCTGAGAAGAATTTACCGAAATTTAAGGGGTTAGATTCCATCATTGTGTTTTTCATGGCTGTTGTTTCCAGTTATAAGTTTATCGGTTGAAATACAAAACTATAAATGTCGAGAGAGACGGCGAAAAAATAAACTATCGCGAGAACAATTGGGAGTCATCGTATCTCGTTGGGCTTCTTCCATAAGTCTGTCAATTTCTGCGGCTAAAGCCTGTTCTAAATGTTCTAATTGAACGAGATTATTATAGTAACGGGCGAGTTGAATAACTTGGTCTTTCAAGGTACTGAGTAACCGTTGTTGGATATCTTCTCGCAGTGTTTTTAGCTGCAACAAACGAGTCACATTATCTTGTCGTTTTAACCCAATTTCTCTGGCAATTTCAGTCATCGTTTGACCCTGACAATATAACTGTAACCCTTGAATAAAGATTTTATCTTTTGGGGGTCTTCGCCTTTGAAAGTAACTCAAACGCGCTTGCAACACTTGTACAATGGCTTCGTCAAGTTTAGTAATAAGTAATTGACGATAACGTTGCAAACATTCCTCCATTTCTCTATCGGTTTCATCGGGAGGTAGTAAAGGTATATTTTTTTGAGGGTGACGCGATCGCCTAATTAATTCAGCGATAGATTCTAACTGTTCTAATAGTTTATCAGAAGTCAAACCTGTGATTTCCTTTTCCTCTAAATCGGCAATCATTCTGTTTAGCTGTTCTAGGGTTGGCGGTTGACAGCGAGAACGGGAGCGGTTTTTTTGCAAGCGATCGCCTAAATAAACGGTTTGATAACTGTCTAAAATTTCCCTTGCTTTGTGAGCTAGAGTAGAGTTATAATTGTAGAATTCCATGAGTAACCGTTCTAACTGTTGAGGACAATAATTATTGAGAAGTGACCAGTCACTTTCTAGATAAATTCCGCATTCCTCAAGAAACTTCTGCAATTCCCCATGAGATCTCACCAGTCTTGCAGTCCAAGTGCTAAGTTGACCTTTTTCTGGGTTAAAATTTCGGAGAATTTTGTCTGCTAAAGATTCATATGTTGTATGAGTTTGTGGAGTTGAACGCTGAAGCAATTTAACATCATCGAGAACAAACGGAAGCAAATCAAATTCATTCAAACCGCCCTTTTCTCCAAATCTATATGCTAACTCCAAACAAGTTTTATCAATTTGCTGAGAAATAAAACACCGCAAACAGAGTTCAGCTTGTTCTTGAGTTTCTGAAGCCATCAAAGCCACTAATTTTCGTTGAATAGCGGCGTCTGGAACATCCTGTTGATCTATCCATTCAGGAAACTGTTGTTGAAAGAAGGCTTTAGCGGTGGGAACTTCTTCCACCCGACGTTGACCGCCTCCGTCCAACCTCACCCAACACCAATATCGCAGCGTAGAACCCATGATAGTATAAAATAACCTCCAAACTTATCCTATCTGTTCTGACATATTCTGAGGCGATGGAACTTATGCAGTTTTAGGTGTTCCGATGCTAATTAATCTTTGGGTTTTAGCGACCAAGATGGTCGCACTGTGGAAAATTTTGGAAATTGAAAACATAGAGTGTGGGCAAGATGCCCACTAAAAGTTCAATAATAGCACCATCATTGGGTTCAAGTAGGTTGGGTTGAAGTATGAAACCCAACAACCGATTTAAGAGTAATTAATTTTTTCGGTTGGGTTGAACAATAAAACCCAACAACTGATAGAATATTAATTAACTAAAAACCCTCCATCGATCGCCAATCGCCAGTTTTTTCGGTTGGGTTGAAGTATGAAACCCAACAACCGATTTGATCGTTATTAATCTTTATTACCTCTTTTATGAGTGCCTTTTGCCTCTTGCCTAGCGCGAAGCGCTATAACTAAAAACCCTCCATCGATCGCCAATCGCCAGTAAAAATAAAAGACGCCCAATAAAAAGGATGTTCATAAAAAGGCTCTGCTAACAACTCTAACTGAATTTGACGCATGGCAATAGAGCGCCCTTCCCCCCTTTTCAAGCGCTCATAATACAACGAAATCAACTGACTGGTACCGTAGTCATCCACCCGCCATAAACTCATCAATTGACTCTCCGCCCCCGACTTCACAAACGCCCGACGCAACCCATAAACCCCCTCCCCATTTGCAAGAGAACCCAACCCCGTTTCACAAGCCGATAACACCACCAATTTCGTCCCATAAAGCCTCAGTCTCGTCACTTCCGCCGCCGTTAATATCCCATCCTCCTCACCGCTTTGACGAACATTAAACCCCGCTAACGCCAACCCGGAACGCAATAGGGGGTTTTCTGTGTTGCGGGGAGTGGGTTTACAGTCGGGTATAAAATCGGGGTTCGGAACAAAAATAATCGTGCCGTCGGGTACACTGCGAGTTCCAGTGGTGGGAATACAGTCAATATCTTCCAAAAAGAAACCATGAGTGGCAATATGAAGAATGCTCGGCGCTTGCAGTTCATACAGCAGGTTTTCCGTCGCCTGTGAACCCGTGAACAGTTGTAAATTGGGAATCAGGGGTAGGATGGCATCCGCTTCCAGTTGAGTGCCTTCTAGGGGGCTAAACGTCATACTGGCTAAATCTGTAGACCGTTGGTTTGACCTCATTCCCGACTCTTTTCTATTAGCACTCGCTTGTATACACCCGTTTTTTCTGCCCCCTAAATCCCTGCCCCCTAAATCCCCGCCCCCTAAATCCCCGCCCCCTAAATCCCCGCCCCCTAAATCCCCCAATTCTGGGGGACTTTGAACTCTATTTCCCCCCAAAGTTGGGGGGCTAGGGGGGCTAAATCCCAATTCTGGGGGACTTTGAACTCTATTTCCCCCCAAAGTTGGGGGGCTAGGGGGGCGAGAAGGACTCAACTGAGGGTCACAATCTTCAAGGTTCGGAGAAGTAGAAGCCAGTTGAACCCCCGTCACATCACCCGGTTCGTCATAATTGGGGTTGGCTAACATCACCGGGTCTTGACGGCTCGGCGCATTTAATTGTAATCTTAATAAATCTCGTCCAGTCGAGAGATAAGTAAACAAATAATTTCTCACTAAATATTCATTATTTTCATCCACCAACGCCGCAAACGGAATGAGATTCAATTGACTATCGGGAGAGATTAAAATATGAGTTTGATTGCCCAACATTTCTCGAATCGGTCGCATCACCACTTCATCGAGTTCACGGGCTGAATGTTTCACACGGGCAGACTTTTCTCCTAAATCTCGACGAAACCACCTCACTTTTTGGTCAATCGGTTCAGCCTCCCCTAAATCAACCCAATTCACCTGACCATCAGGAAACAGTAGATAAGCCGCATAACGAGAGTCACCCCAAGGATTTGTATTCGCTTTTGCATCAAAAGGTTCATACAAAATTAACTCCACTAAAACCCCATCTTCAGGAATGAATTGTTTGATATTTTCTATCTCAACAGCTTGAGTTTCCACCCGGAATTCGGCGCTGCGGAGAGAAAGTTCCGCTTCCAGTTTATCTGCTTCTACGGCTAAATCATTCATTAGCTGACGGAATTGTTCGGGGGGTAAATCCTGTGGGGGATTATAAAGTAAATTTGCCCGTTGGCTTTGCACCGCTTCAAATTGACTGAGGAGTTGTTGATTTTCTGGGGTAATATTTTCTCGCAATAGCTGTAAATCATTCGTCATCACATCTAGAATTCGAGCTTTTCGGCGTAGAATAGTTGTTAGGGCTAAACGCGCCGCTTCGGTGTTATTGGGGGCATCTTTGAGATGCAGAGAAACAGCATAATAAGTTGTTCCTAAAACCTTTGTCATTGAGTCTTGTTTCTGCCGTTCCGAACCCGTCGCCAGGAGAACATTCAGGTTTTTTTCTTCTACTTCTAGTCCCCGACTCAGAAAGTTAATCGCCCCAGTTGTATCGCCTTGAGACTGGTAGAGTCCTGCCAAATTGTTCAGGCTGGTGGCAACAAGGGGATGTTCAGTTCCCAATAACTTCTGTCTCATCTCCAGTGCTTGTTTGTAGAGGGGTTCGGCTTGGTTGTAGCGTCCTTGAGACTGGTAGAGTCCTGCCAAATTGTTCAGGCTGGTGGCAACATCGGGATGTTCTGTTCCCAATAACTTCTGTGTCATCTCCAATGCTTGTATCAACAGGGGTTCGGCTTGGTTGTAGCGTCCTTGAGAACGGTAGAGAAGTGCCAAATTGTTCAGGCTGGTGGCAACCGAGGGATGTTCTGTTCCCAATAACTTCTGTGTCATCTCCAGTGCTTGTATGTACAAAGGTTCGGCTTGGTTGTAGCGTCCTTGAGAACGGTAGAGAAGTGCCAAATTGTTCAGGCTGGTGGCAACATCGGGATGTTCTGTTCCCAATAACTTCTGTCTCATCTCCAGTGCTTGTCTGTACAGGGGTTCGGCTTGGCTGTAGCGTCCTTGAGAATGGTAGAGTAATGCCAAATTGTTCAGGCTGGTGGCAACATCGGGATGTTCTGTTCCCAATAACTTCTGTCTCATCTCCAGTGCTTGTATCAACAGGGGTTCGGCTTGGTTGTAGCGTCCTTGAGAGAAGTACAAAAATGCCAAATTGTTGAGGCTGAGTGCGACATCGGGATGTTCTGTTCCCAATAACTTCTGTCTCATCTCCAGAACACGCTCTGCTAGGGGTATGGCTTCGTCGTATTTACCTTGTTCATAGAGTTGAATAACTTGTTGGTGGAGTCGGTTTGCTTCTTCGAGTTCAGGAGACTGTTGAGAGGATGTTGTTTGATGATTATTTGTTCTGGCTTCCTGTATTTGTCTAAAAAGATTTATTGCTTGCTCAAACGCAGCTTTTGCGTCTTCAATATTCCCTGCCTGAGCCAGTTTAGCGCCTTTTAGGTAATATTCTAGACCTTGAACAAAAGAGTGTTCTGAACCGAAAGTTTTCCGAAACACAGGGAGCGCTTGTTCGAGGAGGGTTATCGCTGCTTCCCAGTTACCCGCTCTCATTTGTTCTAATGCTTGCTCTGCTTTTTGTCTTGCTGCTTCTTCGTGTTCAGGAGAGACTGCCAACAAAACGGGATGAGTAGTAGACTCCTGAGCGATAACCGTTCCAGGGAGAACCCATAAACTGACGACTCCACAGCAAACCGCCAGTCCTTTGAGCATCAGTTGAGTGAGGGTGAACATCTGGCTTTTCCTCAAATTTGTTGGCCTCCCTATCACCTATTCTCAGGGATGTTGAACTTATGCAAAAAAATATTAGGGGATGGGAAAGCCACAAAATAGTGTTAAAAGTGGTTTCTTGTTGTTATATACTGAAGTACAGGATATTCCCTGCTATTCTGGGTCAAACAAATGAGTGTCAGTGAGATTGCCCCCTCAATACACCAATTGACGGAACCCCGTCTAACAGATGCTCCTGTCGCTCAATTTCTCTGTTCTCTAACACTTCCCCCCATCGTCAATGACCTGATTTTTTACCTCGCTCAACGGGCGGCTTTGTTTAGCCTTCCTCCCCATTTAACCCGGTTTGAGCAATTTCCGCCCCCTGTCCAACAACAGATTCATGCGAATTTTGGCAGTTATGGGCGAGTCTGTCAAGTCATTGATCAAATTTTATTAAACCTCAATCAACAATGGGCGATCGCGGCTTATTGTCAGCAAAGCAAAATTGGGAAAAAACTCCCCAACGCCTTTTATGTTCATCAAAGTGCAATTGATCACCTCGATCCCGCTTTACGGTTATATGAATCTTGGAGTCGGGAGATTTTAGGAAATAACGACAGCACCCTGGTTAAATTTCATACCCATAGACCTGTTATTTCCTATTTATATTACCCGGATTTTGATAGCGATCCCCATCCGGCTTTAATCTCCAGTCTGATCGTCAATATACAAACCCATCAGATCAAAAATCACGATTATTCTGAAAGTGAAAATCCTCCCATTCTTCACCGCAAAGAAACCTTCGTAACAACAGACTATCCTCATTATGAAAAATTTGCCCGTTTAACCCAAGCCGAAGAAAAACTCGGACTTTTAGCAAAATTCAGTTTGTCACAGTCTGAACTCTCAATTTCAGCCGGAGAAAGACGAATTTATCATACCATTGGTACCCGCAAAGGATGGCAACAACATCTTACCCGCAAAGGAGTAGAAATTCGTGATCATCGCATTGTTTCTCTGGAACGAGATCAAGAGAATCCTTTAGAATCTTTCCGAATTCCTAAGATAGAACGTCATAAAGCAGCTTTAGTTCGTCGTTCCCTTTCTCGTCCGGTTCGGTTAGCAGTAGAATCAGAATTATTTACCGAAAATACCACGTTTTTTGATTATGGTTGTGGTTATGGGGGCGATATTCAACGAATTGCAGAAAAAGATTATGAAAGTTCCGGTTGGGATCCCTATTATTCTCCCGATACCCCATTGAAAAAAGCCGATATTGTCAACCTGGGTTATATTATTAATGTGATTGAATGTCAGCAGGAACGACGAGAAGCATTAGTGAAAGCCTGGGAACTGACGCAACAGGTTTTAATAGTGGCGGCTCAGATTTTAATTGATGATCGCGATCGCGGAATTGTTGCCTATGGAGATGGAGTGATTACCAATCGAAATACCTTTCAGAAATATTATGAACAAGAAGAATTAAAACTCTATATCGATCAGGTTTTACAGGTGAATGCAATTCCCATTGATATGGGTGTTTATTTTGTGTTTAGAGATGAAAGCCAAGCCGAAAACTTCCGGGCTTCTCGCTTTCGTTCTCGGCTGAGTTCTCCCCAAATTCAGACTCAAGTTAAACGATTTGAAGACTATGAAAAACTGTTGCAACCTTTAATGCAATTTTATAGCGATCGCGGACGACTTCCCGTAACCGGAGAACTCCCCACAGAAGCCGAAATTAGCGAAGAATTTGGAACGTTAAAAAGAGCCTTTAAAGTCATTTTACAAGCAACAGATCCCGAAGAATGGGAAAAGGTCGCTGATCGCCGTCGTCAGGATTTTCTGGTGTATTTAGCATTAAGTCAGTTGAGTCGTCGTCCCAAAATTTCTCAACTTTCAGAAGGAGTCCGAAACGACATTAAAGGGTTATTTGGCAGTTACAAAAACGCTTGTAATTTAGCCGATATTATGCTATATAGTATGGGAAACCCAGAAATAATAGCAGACTGTTGTTTTAACAGTCCAATTGGTCGAAAATATACTCACTCCCTTTGGGTTCATCTTTCCGCCCTGGACAAACTTGACCCCCTACTGCGTTTGTATGAAGGGTGTGCTAACCGAACATTAGGTCGATTAGCGGGAGCAACCCTCGTGAAATTTCAGATCAGAAAACCGAAAATCACCTACTTGTTTTATCCGGATTTTGATACCGATCCCCATCCCGCATTGCACACTCAAATGGAAATTGACTTACGCGATCTCCATGTCACTTATCAGAGTTATGATGGGCCTAATCCCCCAATTCTGCATTGCAAACAAGCCTACGTTACGCCAGACTATCCCCAATACGAGAAATTTGCAAAACTCACTCGTCAAGAAGAAGATTGGGGACTTCTCGATGATTTTCAAGCCATAAAAACACGCCAGGGTTGGCTGAAATGCTTAGAAGAACACTGTGCAGAATTAAGAGGTTATCGGGTGTATTGGCGTAGCGATGTCGATCCGTATCGAAAGAAACTGATCCGATCTGCTCGTCGCGCTCGTCAGAAAACGCACTGATCTATTGTTTATTGTACTGAAAAAAGAGGTGATGGATTCGTCAGAATCGAGACGGAAATGTTTTCACAAGAAGCTTAAGATTGTCGAATAGAACTTAATGGCATCTTAACTTCGTATTTTTTACTCATTCCTCAAACAATTATCATGGAAACTCAAACACTTCTCGACCACTACGCTCATGGTAAGAGAGATTTCCAGGAAGCTTTTCTGATCGGAATCAAGCTTGTTGGAATTAACCTCAGTGGAGCCAACCTGAGTGGGGCGAACCTGATTAGTGCAGATTTATCGAATGCTAACTTAAGCCAAACCAACCTGATCAGCATCAATCTCACCAATGCTACCTTGATCGAAGCCAACCTCAAAGGAGCCGATCTCACCGACGCCTACCTGAGTGAAGCCAACCTCACCCGTGCAGATCTGAGCAACACCCAACTTTTCAATGCTTACCTCAAAGAAAGCAACTTCACCCATGCTCAACTCGTCAACGCCAATTTAAGCGGGGCGAACCTGAGTCATTCCAAACTCACCCACGCCAACTTAAGCGGCGCCAACCTCCTCAATACCGTTTTAACAGGCGCGAACCTCAGCGGCGCGAACCTCACAGGCGCGAACCTCACAGGCGTTGAACTCTGTGGTGTCAACCTCAATGGTACCCAAATTGATGAAACCACCCAAATGAATGAAAAATGGCGTTTAGTCCAAAAAATCGTCACTCAAGGGGCTGTCGGTTGGGATTTAAGCCATGTAGACTTAAGTTGTGCCAGCTTAAATGGCGTTAACTTCACAGGTGCCGATCTCACCGGGGCTAACCTCGCCCGAACCCACCTCAGCAGCGTTGATCTCAGCAACACCAAAGTCAAAGATGCCAGCTTTATCGACTGCACAGGCTTATCAAAATCAACTAAACTCGCCCTCAAAGAACAAGGCGCTATTGTTGAAGTTGATTTGATCGAAGCTCACGTGAGTTAACGTAAAGCTTGGAGATCCTGCCAAGCCCGAATCAGATTTCCCTGCATCAAAGCCGCAATTCCCCGTAAGATTTGGAATTCGCTTTGATCAGGGTCTAAAGCGATCGCCTGTTGAATAGCTGCTTTTCCTGCAAAAGGATGCAACGCATACAGATGAACAAAGGCTAAATAGGCGTGGGCGTAGGGGTTTTGGGGATCCAGTTGGATCACTCGTTCTAAAGCCGCGATCGCTTTAGGAACATCTTTCTGTAACACCGATGCAAAAGCATAACCATAGGCAAAGTCTAAATTATCCGGTTCATTTTCTAAGCGATAAGCTAAGGTGATTTTGGCTTGTTCGCTATAGTCTTGAACTGGATCATATTGGCTAATCCGTCCAATTTCATCAAAAATGGGTTCCAGCCCTGGTATGCCCTCCGGTAGCTTTAAGCCTAAATTTCGCACTTGAGAGACTAAATCTAATTCGGGGGCGGGTAAAGGAACCGCTTGGGGATCGATTTCTAGAGTGACAGGGGGAGTAGCGATCGCATAGGTTTCTCCCGTCTCTCGGTTTAAATAGGTTGCTTCTAACTGATACACTCCGGGTATGATATCTTCAGGCGGTAACATTCCCATCCGTTCCAACACTTGAAAACCCGACTGGGTTTCATTTTCTGTTAGGGAACCGGGATGTAAAGTCCCATGAGCGATCGCATGATCATGTAACCAACGCGAAGAACCCGATGCGGTTGAGGGGTTTTGCAATTTCCACGTTAAGATCACTAAACCCGACTGAAGCTGTTCCCAAGAACCCGTCCAGATATAAATAATTGGAATTGGTGCATTGGGGGGAACATTAGGTGATACAATCACTTGAGACAGTTGGACTTGTTCAGTGGCATCCGGTTTCGGCGACACTTCAAGATAAGGCGTTTGACGATGAAACAGATTGAGAACGCTATTATCGGGTAATAGCCAGCGTTTTTGCAGTTCAAATTGTCGCCCGTCTTCTACTTCTCGAACAATGGCGGCTTGGGCTTCCTTCATCCGATCCACCATTCCCTGATCCCCTGTTTTCGTCACAAACCAAGACATCGAAAAAGAGTCTTGACTGACGTGTTCTAAACGAACTCCCACTTGACGCCCGTAGACTTGTTTATTTTGCAAAGCACCAAAATAATTCAGATTATGTTGATTAATTTCCGGGGTTGACGGTAACACCCCTAAGTTAGACTGTAAATAGGGTTCAGTTTGGATGATTTCTTCGATCACCTGTTCATGGGGCCATTGAGACTGGAGATCGGCAATGCGATCGCCTCCAGGACTCAGCCAAGCCGCCATACGCCGTCCCCAAACGCCGCCAATCGGCCATAAATTGAGTATCATTAACAGTATGGCTAGACTGAGGGTTCCCCAACGCACGGTTTTTCCCCAACGTTTCGGCCAAAGGGTCAAACCATAGGCGAGAATAATTGAAGTTGCAGGTAATAGGGATAAGGTGTAGCGAAAATCTTTATTCATATTCAGCGAGGAGAGGAAATATCCCCCAAGCCAAAAAATCGCTAACCAACGTAACCCAGCAAAATTAATCGGTTTTGATAAAAATTGAGGATAGAAAAGATAGAGGAGATATCCAACTAGGGGGATAATTAATAAAACCCAAGACAGATGATAGGGGAGGAGTTCCCAGTAATAGGTCCATGCTTCTAGGGTGTGTAGGGGGGGATCTCCTTCAGCGATCGCAGAGACAATGGTAGCGCGTTTAACAGAGGTTAACATAATTAACCAGTTGATGGTTAACCACGGCATTAAAATCAGGGCAGATAAGCCGGATGCAACTGCTAACTGGGCTAACTGTTCCCAGCGTCGGTGTTTGAGGGTATCTATTCCCACCCAAACGAGGGGAACAAACAGGAAAAATAGGGCGGTTTGTTTGAGTAACATTCCTAACCCAAAAGTGATCCCAAATGCGATCGCCCAAAACCACTTTCTTTCACTGTATTTCCATTGAGTTAGACAACAAAACCCTGATGCGACGATGGAAGCGAGGGGGTAGTCGGTTAGGTATTGTAGACGATGAACATAGAGTCCGGGTAGGAGCATTGTAATGATACAAGCCCACAATGCGACCTGTCGGTTAAACAGTTGAGTCGCTATCCCATAAACGGAGGCGAGTAAAATTGCGCTGAAGAAAAAATAAACAAAGGTTGAACGTTCTGGGCCAATTCCTAAAACATTTAAAAACGGTACTGTCATTATATAGAGAAAGGGAGGAACTTTCGGAGACAGCATCCACATCTGTTCCCACCAGTCTCCAGAAAACCACAGTGGCTCTTGGAAAGCGTACCAATAGTTTAACGAATTGGTGAGATAGTCAGCCTGATCCCAAGCCGGAACAGAGCGATCAAACACATACCAGAGGCGATCGCTGATTCCACTGAGTAGCCAAATTAGCCCTAAAATCATCCAGTCTTTCCATCTATCCCGGTTGATCACCAATTGTTACCTCTTTAGTGTCCCATCTTTTCGATGCTACACCTGAGACGGATGATCGTCTAGTCTAGATCCGATCCGGGGAAAAAAAAATTTTGTTCAAACTACTTGCACAATTTTGAGAGCATCTGCTATCCTAGTTAGGCAGTAAAAAAAAGCCGGGATAGCTCAGTTGGTAGAGCAGAGGACTGAAAATCCTTGTGTCGGGAGTTCAAATCTCCCTCCTGGCATTATTCGCAAGCGGTTAAACAGTGAGGGTTTCCAGAATTTGAACGCTCTCACTACCGCTCCTATCTATCCAAAATCTATGTAAATTCGAGCAAATGGAGTGAATTCCGTCATCACTCCAAAGTAGTTAAGTTATAGGGGTTGAAAGTGGCTGTAATCAAAGCTGGCGGTCGGATTTGAACCCACAACCTTCCGATTACAAGTCGGATGCACTACCGTTGTGCTACGCCAGCAAAGCTCGTCAATTTCTTGACTTTAACCAGTATAGCAAAAAAAAGTGAAAGTTGCACTAATTTTTTTGTCTGGGGTTCAAAGTTTCTCTAGATAACTTAGGAGATCAGCCATTTCTTGAGGACTGGGCTGAAACTGAGGCATTGGGGGTGTTTGACCACTAATCACCTGCTGAATAATACCAACTTGTGATTTTCGCTGAGAAATGTCTAGCAAGCTTGGCCCAACTTGATGGGTGGCTTTTTGAAAATGACAGCCTGCACAATTCATTTGAAAAATAGCATGACCGTTAACCGAATCTCCATTCAGGGATAAAACTTGCTCAACATAGGGGTCAGAACTTTCAATCCTGTTCAACCCCAATATCCACAGCAGAATAATCAGCATTACCCCTACGGCGAATAGGGAAACCCGTCTGAGTAGGACATCAATTTCAATGTTAGCAAGCTGCTTATTCAATGCTTCCTTATATTTCGAGAAATATCTACAAAAAACTTTACGTCTTCTCTAGCTTAATGCAGTCAGAGCGAGTTATCAATCCCAAATCGGGAATTGATACTTAAAGTAATCGGCTAGAATTAAAGTTAACTGTGGAGGGCAGGGAATGCGGAATCTAGAACAGTCAGGAATTTAGCAAGATTTACAGTTTTGTACACCGCTA
Source organism: Limnoraphis sp. (assembly GCA_050485465.1). GTDB lineage: Bacteria > Cyanobacteriota > Cyanobacteriia > Cyanobacteriales > Microcoleaceae > Capilliphycus. The sequence goes on from JBJHBL010000018.1 coordinate 25,090, forward strand.
GGTTTATTAGTGTCTTGGTACTTATACCTGATGCAATGTGCGATACTAATAAAGATTAAGATCTTCCTATGATATCCAGGAGAGTTAACGTGGTAGAACCTTTACTGTCAGGCATCGTACTCGGTTTAATCACCGTCACCCTTGCCGGATTGTTTTTTGCGGCGTATCAGCAATATCGCCGGGGAAATCAGTTAGACGGGTAAAACATCAGTGGGGACGGGGAAACAATCGTGCCTTTGTCCCTGCTAGGTTTTGGGGTTGGGGTTTCTTAATCCTCTGATACCCGATAAAAAGTTAGGGCGGTATTTCCATACACTTTCTCCCGACACACTTCTAATCCTGCTACAGGCTTAATCGTCCATCGTTTCGGATCATGTTCGACAGCCAGTTCACCATCATAGGTTAACAACTGTTCATTAGCGATCGCTTCCATGACAGGTTGATAGAGGTCACTGGCATAGGGCGGATCAAAATAAATTCGCTGAAACTTCTGTCCACCTAAAGTTTTCAATCGTCCGACGACATCACCTCGTATCACTTGAAAGCTTTGATCCGCAGTCGCCACCTGTTGCCAATTTTGACGAATAATCCGACAGGCTTGACTCGATTGTTCGATCGCGATTGCCTGTAATGCCCCTCTACATAAAGCCTCAGCCCCCATTGAACCACTCCCTGCACATAAATCTAACCAATGACAGCCTGTGATGCTATTTTGCCAAATATTAAAAACCGCTTCCCTGACTCGGGCAAGTGTGGGACGAGTTTGTTGTCCGGGTAAAGTTTTTAGAGGGCGATTGCCGTATATTCTTAAACTCATGCCACAACAACAAACCAACTAAGATTGAGAACGTGAACTGACAAGGGATTTTTGAGTCGATTGAGTGTTAACTAACTCTACAAAATTACTCAAAATTTGGAGTCCTGCGGTTGAGGATTTTTCCGGGTGAAATTGTACCGCCATCACGTTTTTATCGGCAACCGCAGCCGTTACGGTTTGGCTTCCGTGAGTAATGGTAGCGGCTTGAATTTGAGAGTCTTTGGGTGCAACATAATAAGAATGTACAAAATACACCCAAGCATCTCGATCAATATTTTTCCACAGAGGATGAGTAGGTTGAGTCAATTGCAGTTGATTCCATCCCATGTGAGGAATTGTCAGTCCGGGTTCAGACTGAAACCGTTTTACTGTTCCCGAAAAAATACCAATTCCGGGTTCGATCCCTTCTTCTGACTTTTCAAACAAAATTTGCAAGCCGAGACAAATCCCTAAAAAGGGAACTCCTGCCTCAATCACTTTTTGAATCGGTTCGATCAGATGACGCGATCGCAAATGTTGCATGGCGGGGTCAAAGGATCCAACTCCGGGTAATACCACTGCATCGGCTTGTTGAATTTCCGCAGGAGAATCTGTAATTTTAGGGGTTGCCCCTGCTTTTTCTAAACCTTTGCAGGCGGAGTGGAGATTTCCCATGTCATAGTCGATTACTGCGATGACCGCCATTCAACTCGCGCTCCTTTTCTTGCGAATACTTCTATTATTGTACGTCTTTTTCGGGGAGATAAATCTTAAGAAGCGATCCAGATTGACCCGCGTTGTAGGTTTTCAAACAGTTGATTGAGATGAATTTGAGTGTTCGGGGAAAAGCATTGTTCCGATAAAATAGCCGATTTGAGGAGTTGATAGTCGAGGCTAGTGATCTGTCGGAAGGTGAGAACCCGTTTAACGATCGCTTCGAGGGAGAGGGTGTCGGGGGAGGTTTCAGTTAACATGGCTCAACTGCAATTTCTAGGTTAATACTCTATATCATAGGGGCGATCGCTCGATATGTTCTGTGATAAGTGAGTTCAGTTTTTTGTGAATATCGTCAGCCTGGGAATGTGATGTCATTAGTATCAAAGTTGTGATCTGAATCTGTATATTTACTGATAACTGATAACTGTAACCTGCAACCTGTCCCCTATCTCCTATGCCCTGTCCCCTCCAACCTGTGTTTCTTCCTTTTGTGAGACGACGATGGGAGTTGGCGATCGCTATACTCAAGCTATCAGTCTAGATGATGAACTGTACTTTTTTATACAGACAGACTCGGGGATTGACTTAAAACTGTTGGACTTTTTCGGGCATTAGCCCAAATTCAACCCCTAAGCTGAAAGTATAAATTATTCTAATCCGAGTCTCAAAGCCCTATTTTAGGAGGGGAAAGGGAGATATTCAGGAGTCGGAGATTACTGATTTTACCAAAAGGAGGTTGTCGGATTTCTGAGTGTGGGTTAGAACCAAGTAGGGGTGTTACCCCTCAACGTAGTAAACTTAATGTAAAACTAGGAGAACAGACCCATGCAAGAAGTAGTAGAATGTCCTAAATGTGGCAAACGGACGATTGTTCAACGCAATCCTGACGTTTTTCTGTGTCTCAACTGCGACTTTCAACGTGACTTTTCTCGATCTCAGTTTCGCGACAAAAACAAAGGTTACGCAAAAACTCCAAGTCAATCCTCCAGTATTGGAGGAACTCGGAATGATGCTTACATCAGTAGCTATGGCGGAGGATATAGTAAAGCCGAGATGAGAAAAGAAAACTCAGACGGAGGCTTTCTAGGCTTTCTTTTATTCATCGCGATGCTGGCTATATTTATTTTGTGATTGAGAAATATTTTCTCACTTCTACTTAAGATAAGCCACTGTTACACCTGCACCGCCTTCTGCTTGAGGCGCCAACTCAAAGCGATCGACTAAAGGATGATTTTTCAAAAATTCTTGAACCCCTCGTCTGAGTTGTCCCGTGCCTTTTCCATGAATAATCCAAATCGCCCCAAAATCAACCATCTGACCTAACATTTGATCAATCTCTATTTCGGCTTCTGAGACTCGTTTTCCGCGTAAGTCTAGCGTATTTTTAGAAGTTCTAACCATTGCTTTTTTCGCAGGTTCTGCTATTTTTTCTGAGGTCGAACTTTTCGCTTGATCTGAACTTTTACTTTTCAGGGGAAGCTCTGCTTTTTGACCGTCCAAAGATTCAATTTCAGCTAAACTCACGTTCATTTTCATCAAGCCAAAACGAACGAACAGTTGACCATTTTCGTCAGGTTCGTTAATCACTTCTGCGGTTTGACTAATACTGGGAACCCGAATGCGATCGCCCACTTTGGGCTGAAACTTGGGTTTTTCTGGGGGTTTTTGTTTCCGAGACGGAAGACGTTGTTGGGCAATTTGATCTAAAGCTGCCGTTGCTTTTTGAGCATCTTGGGCTTTCGGTTGTCCTTGTTGTAGACGGCGAATCACTTGAGCGATTTCACTTTTTGCCTGGATTAACGCCTCTTGGATAGCTTGTTCTTGTTCTCGTTTAAGTTCCTGTTCTCGCTCTTTTAAAGCGGCTGCTTTCCGATAAAGTTCTTGATGCAAACGTTCTGTTTCTTTCAGTAATTGACTCGCTTCTTCGGCTTTAGTTTCCTGTTGTTTCCGTTGAGCTTCTAACCCGGCAATCACATCATTCACATCTTGAGATTTTCCGCCGACATAAGATGCCGCAGTTTCAATAATTTCTGAGTTTAAACCTAAGCGTTTGGCAATACTTAAAGCATTAGAACGTCCGGGAATTCCCCATAATAAACGATAGGTGGGTTGAAGGGTTTCTTCATTAAATTCAACGCTGGCATTTTCAAAGCGTTCATCTTGATATTTTAACGCTTTTAACTCTCCAAAGTGAGTGGTTGCAATCGTGGTTAATGCAGTATCCGCGAGATATTGTAATAAAGCGGTTGCTAAGGCACTCCCTTCTGTGGGGTCAGTTCCTGCCCCAATTTCATCCAATAATATCAGAGAATTTGATAGCGTTAATTCAGTGTTTTCTATTTTTTCTTTCAACGTTTCTAGAGAACTGATTTCCTCAAACTCTTCTAATTTACCTAGATTTTCTGGGTTAATTTTAGGAGAAATTGCGTTTAAAATGCGACTAATCCGGCGAATATGACCGGAAAAGGTTGATAAGCTTTGCTCGATAGATTGTTCATCACCAATATCAGCTAAAACTTGATCAAACCAGGGCAATTCTACAGGTTCTCGAGCGGGAATAAATAACCCCACTTTTGCGAGGATTGCCGCCATCCCAATCGTTTTTAACGTTACGGTTTTTCCGCCTGTATTCGGCCCGGTAATAGCGACAACGCGAATAGAGGGTTTAATCGTCACATCAATGGGAACAACAGGTGTTCCTTGTTCATGGTGTTGCTGCCAAACTAACAACGGATGGCGGAGTTGTCGCAATGTTACGGGGTAAGATAAGGTTTGATTTTCTGTTTCACTCGGGAGAAAAAACTCAACCTTTTCGTCTTTAATTTTGAGATTAGTAAAGGTAGGCGGATTGGCTTCTAACCACAAACTATAACGCGCTCGAGCGACGGCTAAATCAATGGTTGTGACGATGATTAATAATCGTTCTAAATCGGGTTTAACTTCGGCAACTTGTTCGCTTAATACCCGGCGAACAGCTTCTTCTTCTACTTGTTCTCGCCGTTGGAGTTGTCGCAGTTGGTTATTGAGTTCAATGGTTGATTTAGGTTCTATATAAAGGGTTCCCCCTTTGGCAGAAGTATCGTGAACAATACCAGGAACTTGATCTTTTTGGGGCGCTTTAACGGGAATCACAAAGCGATCGCCTCGTTGAGTAATTAACTGTTCTTGAATTGCTCCCGCTTTGCGTTGTAAAATTCCTTGAAGAATCTCATAAATGCGATCGCGGGTATTTTTAAGTTGAATACGAATTTCAGTTAATTTAGGGTTCGCCCGATCAGTCACATCTCCGCGATCATCAATACATCGATGAATTTCTTGTTCTAATTCCGGGTAGGTTCGCAAATCAGACACCAACTCCGCCAACACCGGAACATTTTCTTGGGCATCTACTTGGCGTCGAAGCTGTCGCGCCCCGGCTAAAGTGCTAGCAATATTGAGTAATTCTTCCCCTGAGAGTATTCCCTGAAGTTCAACTCGTTCGAGGGCGTCGCCAATATCTTGAATTCCTTGAAGTGAGAGTCCACTGGTTAACCGCAATTCTAGTTGATAGGCTTCTTTGGTTTGTGCCAACAACTCCAGTGTTTCCGAGGGAGTTTGGGGAATCTGTAAATTGCGTGTCACAATAGTGCCGAGCTTCGTTGTCGCGAAGGTGGCGAGGTGATGACACAAACGCTGCCATTCCAGTAGTTCTAAGGTTTCTGCTTGAATCAACGCCGCAAAGGTCCCTATGTAATTCTTGTACTACATTCTAATCTATTTTTGCAGATTCTTTCATCGGTCGGGGTGAGGGTTTTTCTCGATTTTTCTCAAAACTTCGTTCCTACTCAACCCACTCTCAAAAATCGGCTTCCTCAAATGGGGTCAAAAATAACTCATTATTGTCTTTTGTACTCTTAACCCTATCTTTATTGTTAAGATAAAAGCCATTTTAGCACTCGGGTGCTACTCTTTCCCAAAAGAACAGGTGAGAAAACCTAACTTTTTCTGAAGACAGAACAGCTTCAGTGATTGTTTCTTTATACAACTGCGTTTCAATCAGACGACAGATGAGGAGTTTATGATGAAACAAAATTTTCACGATTTTGCTATAGTTAAATCGGTCTATCTTTTTGAACGGCAAGTCAAGGATAGGTTTAAGGATAAGTTAATCAAAGGTTGGAGTGTTATCTCGTAAAATCCTTGTGCAGTTAGTGAACAGAATAAGAGTTGCTTAACTACCGGAGTAAATTGCCTGTTGGGGGTGTTTCTATTCTAGCAATTGAATTCATATTTTTCTCCGATGAATCGGTCTATTCTCTCTATTCTTAGTTTGTGTATCAGTTTAATCGGATGTCTGACTCTATGGATGTGGGAGTTCTATCTGTCATGTCTTTGTGATTTGTGTCCAGACCGGACTTTAACCCCCGTACTTCATCTAATATTTTTTCTCATATTCTTAGGGATAAGCTTTGGGCTAAACTTCATCATTACAAATTTTAAAAAATCTCTTTATAATGAACAAAAACTTAGAAGAATTGAGGCTCATTTACAAGAAATTCAACGAATTTCTAAAATCGGAACTTGGGAATTTATACCCTCGACGGATCAAGTTTATTGGTCAGACGAAATGTTTCGAGTGTTCGGACTCAATCCTCAAAAACGTGAACCAAATTTTAATGAATTTTTACAACTTATTCATCCCGAAGATCGCAACGCTGTAAATAGAGTTATTGAACAAGGAATTACCGAAGGAATACCATTTGAGATCGAACATCGGATTATTCATCCTGATGGTTCTATTCGTTATTTAGAAGCAAAAGGCGATGTCTATCAAGCCCCAGGCGAAGTGATGCGAATGTTTGGTACAGTTCGAGATATTAGCGAACGAAAAGAAACTGAAATTGCCTTAAAAGAAAGTAATGCTTATTATCAATCTTTAGCTGATGTTTTACCCCAATGTCTTTATCGTAAAGATCTAGAAGGACGACTCACATTTGGAAATCGTGCTTTTTTAGAAACATTAGGGAAACCCTTAGAAGAAGTTTTAGGAATTACTGTGGATGATGTTTATCCTCCAGAACTTGCAGAAAAATACAAAGCAGATGATCAACGGGTAATTGAAACGGGACAAGTTTTAGATCTGATCGAGGAACATAAAGCACCTATTAATGATGAAACAATCTATGTTCAAGTTGTGAAAACTCCTGTTCGAGATGAAGCGGGAAAGATTATCGCTACTCAAGGAATTTTTTGGAATATTACGGATCGCCAACACCTGGAATTAGCTTTAAAAGAAAGTGAACAGCGCCTTCGTTCAATCTTAGAGAGTTCTCCTTATGGAATTTTTATCAAGGATTTACATGGATATTATACTTATGTTAACCCGGCCTATGAACAGATGAGTCACTTGACGCGAGAGGAACTTTTGGGTAAAAGCGATTATGATATTCTTCCGAATGAATTTGCTCAAACTTGTGAAGCCAGTGATCAAACGGTAATTACAGAAAAACGTTCCATTCTTTTTGAAGAAGAAGTTCCCTTTGATGCTAGCAAATCTACACTTTTAGTGACTAAGTTTCCCTTGTTAAATACCGTAGATCAATGTTATGCGATTTGTGGTATTGTTTTAGATATTAGCGATCGCAAAAGGGCTGAATTAGCACGAATAGACTCAGAAGCTCAACTCAATCGAGTGATTAGTAGTGCTGCTGCGTCTATTATTTGTCTTCGGATTTATGCGGATCAAACTTGGGATTGTGAATATTTTTCTGCGGGTTCAGAGGCGATTTATGGTTATTCAGCAGAAGAATTCATGGCTGTTCCTTCTTTATGGATGTCTCGAATTCATCCTGATGATATTGTGAATGTAATGCAGTCTATTTTGACTCAAACTTTGACGGGAGAAACCTCCGAACATGAATTTCAGTTTTATCACAAAGATGGTTCTCTACATTGGATTCGATCTACTGTTAATTCTCAGCTTGATCCAGAAAATCAATCGGGCTTAGCAACGATTGTTAATGTTGATATTACTCAAAGAAAACGCACTGAAGAAGCATTACAAAATAGTGAGGCTTTACTGAAAAAAGTTCAACAGATGAGCAAAGTCGGAGGTTGGGAAATTAATTGGAAAACTCAACATTGTTTTTGGACAGAAGAAGTTTACCGAATTCACGAACTCCCCCTTGATTTTGAGCCGCCGTTTAATCGAGATCACACAAAAGTTAGTCTTGATTATTTGAACCGTTTTTATATTCCCGAAGAGCGAGAGATACTCGAAGCCGCTTTTTTAAATTGTTCACAGTTTGGAGAAGCTTATGATTTAGAACTTCAATTGATTACCGCTAAAGGAAATCATCGCTGGGTGAGAGTCACAGGAAATGCAATTTTAGAGGAAAATCAAGTGATGAGGATGGTGGGTTATGTAATGGATATCACAGAGCGGAAACAGGCGGAACTTGCACTTCAGCAACAAACTCACCAAGAAAAAGCATTTAACCGAGTTGTACAACTGATTCGGAACTGTTTAGATTTAGAAAATATTTTTTCTATTGCGGTTCAAGAAGCAGCTCAATTAATTAATATTAAGCAGGTGGCTGTTGTTCAATATCAGTCTGAGTCTGAGGTTTGGATTACGCTTGCAAGTTATAGTCATGATTCCAATAAACCTGATATCAAAGGTTGTCAAATCCCTGATCAAAATAACCCTTTTTCTGCTCAACTCAAACGGGGTGAAATTGTCAGAATGGATGATACTAATATAATCAATGATCCCATAATTTTTGCAGTAAAACAAGACTTTTCGGATTCTGGGTTACTGATTCCTTTAGTCGTGAGTGGAAAAGTATGGGGAAGTTTAAGTCTCCTGGGAAATATGGCTTTATCTCCCGATCAAAATGAACAGGTGACGCTTGCTTGTCGGTTTGCAGATCAACTGGCGATCGCTATCCAACAATCTCAATTGTATCAACAACTAGAACAGGTGAACAAACAATTACATCATCTCGCCAATCATGATCAACTCACACAAATTGCTAACCGTCGCTATTTTGATGAATATTTAGAACAAGAATGGAAACGTTCAGCCCGAGATCAAACACCTCTGGTTTTAATTTTATGTGATGTTGATTATTTTAAGCGATATAATGATACATATGGTCATCCAGCAGGCGATCAATGTTTATTTGAAATTGCTCAAACTTTGTATCAAACAATTCGACGCCCCGGAGATTTTGTTGCTCGTTATGGGGGTGAAGAATTTGTGATTATTTTACCCAATACGGATGAACAGGGGGCGATTCATATTATTCACAAGATTCAAGAGAAAATCAAAGCTTTAAATATTCCTCATTGTGATTCTTTAGTTGATCAAAGAATTACTCTTAGTTTCGGTATTGCTTGTGCTGATTCCACATCTAAATTTTTAGTTGAACATTTAATCAAAACGGCAGATCAAGCACTATATCAAACTAAACAAAGAGAGCGTAATAGTTATTCTATTCAATTTGTGAGATAAAATTTTATCATTGAGGATTGCTATTCTGAATTCCCGATTTCCTCCTTGATCATTTTAAGAATTTGATTCGCAATTTCCGTTGCAACAGGCATCACCGATAAGCGATTTCCTCGCCTCACTAATAATAAATCATCCGGTGTAAATTCTTGTTTGAGTTGAGCGAGAGTAATTACCTGGGAAAACTGTTGAACAAACTCGACTCTAACCGTTTGCCAACGGGGATTTTCAGGTGTTGATTTGGGATCATAATATTGACTATTAATATCAAACTGAGTGGGATCAACAATATCGCTTTCTATCACCTTGACTAATCCTGTAATTCCGGGATGTTTAGTGTTAGAATGATAAAAAAAAGCAAAATCTCCTCGGGCCATTTTTCTTAAAAAATTTCGAGCTTGATAATTGCGAATACCATCCCAAATGCAGGTTTGTTCCTGCTTCATTGTTTCAATACTGTAAACAGTCGGTTCCGATTTAATTAACCAATAATTCATAGTTTAATAGATTGAATCTAAAAAAATATTCAGGAAATTTAAATTTAATTAGATAAAATATCTTTCCGCTTCTGAACAAACCAAGTTAAGCCTAAATACACCACAAGATGTAAAACTAACATTCCCCAGTTTAAACCCAAATTCTCCCAGGTGGGGTCATAAACAGAAGAAACTTCAATTGCTTGAGGAATAGTGCTTCCATCGGGTAACTGTACAGGTTCAGGAATTAACTTATTAACATTAACCAAAGAAGCGTAAGCCCCAATAGACCACCGACTTAACATTAACCAAGACACCACTCGCCCTAAGCCTTCCATTTTAAATAACACCCCAGAAAAAATAATTTGTGGCAGTAAAATTAACGGTAAAGCACTATTCGCCTGAGAACTATTTTTCACTAATGCCGATACCATTAACCCCAAACTCATACAACTCATTAGAGTTAAAAAACTGGTGATACTCACTCCAAAAGGCCAGAACATTAACTCAGAATCAGGATGTTTAAAGCCGACTAAAATCACAAAACTCATTAAAATTGTTTGTAAAATGGCTAAACCTGAAAGCACGATAAACTTAGATCCAATATAGGAAATCAAACCTAAATTCACTAACCGTTCTCGCAGATAAATCGCCGTTTCTTTCACAATTTCTTGCAAAGAACTGGATAACCCCACCCAAAGAGCGGCTGATGTGAAAACAAATAAAACTTGTCGGGCTAAAGAGGCAATTCTAAGACTCGGTTCGCTCACAAATGGATCTTGATCTCGGATGGCTAATCGGATTAAAATAATCCCCACTGGTGCTGTTAACAAATTCAGCAATAAATTAACCGGATCACGTTGAGTCAGTTGAAAATAACGTTGAGTTAAAATGGTTAGCTGTTCAGCAATAGAAACCTGTTTGGGGGGTTGAGGTGCGAGGGTTGTGGGGGGTGCTTCTCCAATACTTAAATGATTCGCGACATATTGTTTATACTCATCTGAACGTTGAAATTGAGCCGCCCAACTATGAGCATGATTTTCTTGTTCTAGTAGGTTATAAATATCCGCAAAATCATCACTTTCAACTTGGAAAAATTGAAACGCCTGGCGAGGTGGCCCGAAATAGCACAAGCGTCCGCCTCGTCCTAAAAAGATAATGCGATCGCAAAGTTTAATATTAGCCGTTGCGTGAGTGACTAAAATTACAGTTCGTCCTTGATTGGCTAACTTTCGCAACAACAACATCATCTTTTTATCTAAACCGGGGTCTAGTCCTGATGTCGGTTCATCTAAGAAAAACAGTAGAGGATTTGTTAACAGTTCAACCCCAATACTGACCCGTTTGCGTTGACCCCCGCTCAATTGACTAACCAACACCTGACGGCGATCTAACATCTCAATTTCATAGAGGGTTTTCTGAACAATTTCTCTAACCTCTACATCGGGTGGAAGTCTTAATTTTGCCGCATATTCTAAGACTTCTGAAACGGTCAAATTTTGATGAATAATATCATCTTGAGGAACATAGCCAATTTGAGTTCTATACAGAGCAAAATTTTTGCGTAAACTTTCCCCATTAATATAAACTCGCCCTTTTGTGGTCGGACTAATCCCTAAAAGGGTTCGCATTAGGGTTGATTTTCCGGCTCCACTCCCCCCCACTAAAGCGACAAATTGACCCGGTTCTATGGCAAAAGAGAGGTCATTCAGTAAGACTTTAGCTCGACTAGAACGGTCTTTAACAATGCGTAAAAGTCGCTGGGCATCCAAGCGAATTTGAGTTCCCGTATCACAAAGTTCTAGAGTATCTCCCTGGCGAATCAGGGTAAACGGGCCAATTCTAATGGTATCGCGATTCCTTAATTTTACAGATTGTTTAACCCGTTGACCATTGACAAAAACGCCATGTTTACTCTGATCTTTGAGCAGGTAATCTCCGCGATTATCGGGTTCAATTGTCGCGTGACGACGAGAGACAACTGGGGAATCTAAATGCAGTGTTGCATCTGGATCTCGACCTAATAAAACCGAACGATTTTCTAAAGAAATATATTTGTTTGTAAAGAGAGCGGGTGAACTCAAAGCATTGGGATTGAAATACCGCAACCGAATCAAATTTTGAGGATCTTGACCAATTTTGATTTCAATGCCATTTTGGAGCAAATAGCCTTCTAGGGGAGTAATGCGAGTATGGTTAATAAATAATCCATTGGTACTCGGTTCTTGTCCGTCTCCATCATAGATCCAATGAGATTCTCCCACCTGACGAAAAACAGCATGACAACCGGAGATCACTTGCCACTCAGGAGGAATAACCAGATCTGCGTATTGGCTATCACGTCCCAGGATATGGCGATCTTGAGTCAGTTCAAAATGTATGATTTCCCCTTGATTATTTAACTCTAAATAGCAGGAGGTATTCAAGGCAGTTTGCTTCCCGGTTCGGCCAGTCATTACTATATTTTATAGTGTATCTAATGGTTTAGCATAGCAGATGAACCTAGTCTTTTTATTGAATTGTTAGTGAACTACCCAACACCAACGCCAACGCTTATGGTGTGGGCTTCTGACTTCGCCGGGGAATGCCTCAGCTTAGACTTTCGTCCTGGCTTTGGTCTTATTTCCCCTCCGTCAGCAGCAGTCCCGGTTCCCAAGACCGATAAAATTCTGATCCCTTCTGCTCTAATATTGATGGCCGCATTTTCATCTCTGTCGTGATGAGTACCGCATTTTGGGCAGTCCCAACTCCTGATTTCTAACGGCATCTCGCCTATCTGAAAATGACAGTTTGAGCAGAGTTTTGAACTGGGAAACCATCGGTCAATTTCAACTAATACCTTACCTTCTTTTTCGAGCTTGTAGGACAAGAAATTGACGAACATTCCCCAACTCACATCAGAAATTGCTTTAGCTAGTTTATGGTTACGAACCATGCCCTTAGTATTTAGATTTTCGACTACGATGATTTGGTTATTATCAACAAGCTTTCTCGATAGCTTATGTAAGTAGTCTTGACGGACATTGCTAACTCGTTCGTGAACCCTAGCTACTAATTTTCGGGCTTTCTCTCTAGACTTGCTTCCTTTCTGTTTTCTAGCTAATTTTTGCTGTTTCCTTTTGAGGTTACGTTCATGTTTGGCTAAGTGTCTGGGATTGGCGAATTTAGAGGTTTTAACGCCGTCATGGACAATAGCAAAGTCTTTGATTCCTAAGTCAATTCCAGCTACTTTGCCATCGCTGCTAGGTGCAGGATCACTTCCTTCTAATTCCATCAATACAGAAGCATAATACTTTTCTGATGGAGTCATGCTGACAGTTACGGTTTTGATTTTCCCTTCAATGGGTCGATGAAGTTTGGCTTTGACAATGCCAACGCGACCGGGAAACTTTAAGCAACCATCAACAATGTTTACAGATTGAGGATACTGAATTGACTGCTTATTTCTCTTGGCTTTGAATCTTGGGTATCTCGCCCGACCTTCAAAGAAGTTTTTATAGGCAGTTGTCAAGTTGAGAGTAGTCGCTTGCAACACCTGAGAATAGCACTCGGATAACCAGGCTGTTTCATCTTTCTTTTTGAGCTTAGGAAGCAATGAGTTCAATGCAGACTGATTCAAGCCTTTACCCGTCGCTTTGTAGGTTTCTATGCACAAACTGAGCGCATAATTCCACCACCAACGAGAACAACCAAAGTGTTGAGATAACACATCTTTCTGTTCAATTGTCGGATACAATCTGACTTTGATCGCTTGATGTCGCATTGCTTTAGCCTCCTCTTACTACTATAACACAAAAGTAGTAAATTGCAATTCGTCAGGGGCTGTGTGCGGAATTCGATTCCGCACTTTAAACGCCCCGTCCCAACCCCAACACGCTCGTTTTTAGAGTGGGACGAATTGCAACATTTAGTTAAATTTTTGACTGATACTGAGATTTGATCTCTTAATACAGCTAAGGGGCGACACCTGCCACCCCTTCAAGGTTCTATCATAAGGAATCTTTGTCTATAGAATAACCAACTTTCTAAGCAACGAGGGTTGAATCGCGTCTGATATCCTCTACTTCGTCAATTAAAGCTTTAACAACGGCTAAATCGGGGTTAGCATAGCGCTTATCGGTGAGGTAGTCGTAAGCTTCCCATTCTTGGGCGACTTCGCTATCATACCAGATGAACCAATCTCTGTAGAGTTCACCTTCATCAATATCAGGAGACAAAGACAGCCAATCATCCCCGGTATAAGTATCAACAGTGTCAGCCACTAAATGTAACCAGGCTGTTTTGAGACATTCTTCTAAATTTTTCTCGAAGGTAGACTGTTCTTTCAGGGTTTGGGTCAGATTGAGATTAGGTTCCATAAACTTTCTGTGACTCGATAACCTTACTCTACTCAATACTTTGGGGGGGTGGGTTCAAAAGTGTGACACTCCCCAAAGTTTGACATCAGATCCTCCGTGATCAGCTTCTCCAATGCCAGCTAACAGCTTGATCGCACCGGATCAGGATAGACAATTGACGGACTGGCACAGCCTAATGTTGTAAGGTTTATTTGTGGTTTAGTGCTGGGTAAACAATTTTCTAAAACTGTGGAGTTTATCTTAAAAAATTGATACTGTTCGTCTGTTTGTACCTGTTTTGATCCAAGATGAAAACTATCTTATCACTGACTTTTGTTTTTGTGTTAGGCTTTCCCCTGGTTCCGAGAGTCGCAGAGGCTTCTGCCTATGATATTGTCTGCGAATTTAAGTATAAAATCGGGGATGGTTCTTGGGTGAGTGATACCAGCCAGGGGACAACAAAGGCGATCGCAAAAGCCAGACGTCGAAATTCTTTAAGACTGAAGGAAGACAAGGCAAAAGCCGCCGGATTAAATTTTCAGGCGATTTATATGTTTTGTCGCGATCCTTGGGGAAATAGTAGCGGTAGTGATTAACGAGAAGTTGAATTTTGATGAGTGAGAAAATAAGTGGTCATTTCTCCTTTCCCTTTGATGGGAATTGAACCCCTAAATGTAAATTGAAATTTATCTTGTAAGCGATCATAGACTTCTTTTGTGACTTGAATTTTACCCGCAACTCCATAGGTTTCCATCCGAGAAGCTACATTAACGGTATTTCCCCATAAATCATAGCTAAATTTGCTCAACCCAATCACTCCTGCAACGACTGGGCCAACATGAATCCCAATTCTCAAGAGAAAATTATTGCCTGTTTCTTGATTAAAAAGATTGAGGTTAGTTTGCATATCTAGAGCCATTTTTGCGATCGCTTGTAGATGTTCAGGATGATAAAGGGGTAAACCGCCAACCACCATATAAGCATCTCCAATGGTTTTAATTTTTTCTAAACCATAGTGTTTAGAGAGTTGATCAAAATGACTAAAAATACTATTAAGAACTTGTATGAGTTGAGCGGGAGTCGCTTGGGAGGAAAAATCAGTAAAGCCGACTAAATCCGCAAATAAAACACTAACATCTTCAAAATAATCGGCAATAATTCCGGGTTTTTTTTGTAGACGTTCAGCAATAGGTTGAGGGAGAATATTTAAGAGCAGTTTTTCGGTTTGTTCTTTTTGAGATTTTAATTCTTGTTGGGCTTGTTTCCGTTGAATTAACGATCCAAGTTGAGTCGCAACGGCTTTCACCAGTTCTAGGGTTCGTTCTTGAGGTTTACTCTTCGTTTGAGTGAAAAAAACCAAAACAGCTAACACTTGTTCGGCGACTAATATTGGCACCCCAAACCCTGACTGTAAACCGATATTCGGCATCACTGGAGAATACAAATGAACCTCGGGTTTTCGAGTGGCCCAAACTCGTCCGGGTAAACCTTCATCGGGTGCAAACGTTAAATCTGAACGCAAGGATCGAAACTGAGTCGAATTCTTGTCATTCATATGCCAAGTCTGACTACATTCTAACAAAATTCCTTCACGATTTGGCACCCACACCTCGCCATAATCCCAATCTATGGTTTGACAAACCGTTGCTAAAACCAAATTCAATGCTGAGTCAAGATCGGACGCATCATTAATGGCTTGAGTAATTTTTAAGAGCAGTCTAATCTCTAATTCTCTTTGTTTCGGTTCACTAATATCTCGCACTGAACCAATCATCCGCAGGGGATTTCCTGAAATATCCCATTGGGCTTGTCCGCGAGTTAATACCCATTTATAACCGCCATCGACACAACTTAAACGATGTTCAACAGAATACAGAGGAATTGTTTGCTGTAAATAATTATGTAAAATCGTTTCTACTTTTTCCCAATCATCGGGATGAATTGAATCTTTCCAACCCTGACTAAATTTAATCTGATGTTCTTCATACCCTAAAACATCTTTAAACCAAGAGGATAAAAACATATCATCGCTGTCTACTTTCCATTCCCAAATGCCATCTTGATTGCCCTGAAGGGCGAGTTGCCAACGTTCCTCACTTTCGCGAAATTGTTCTTCGATAATTTGTCGAAGATGAATTTCTTTTTGCAGTTTTGTATTTTGTTCGCACAACTGAATTTGTAGCGATCGCAATCGCAACTGATTTTCAATCCGAGCTAAAACTTCGGTCAGTTGAAACGGCTTGGTAATATAATCTACTCCCCCCATTTCAAAGGCTTTAACTTTATCTGAGGTATCATCTAAAGCACTCAAAAAAATAATCGGAATTTCGCGAGTTTCACTTTGAGTTTTGAGTTGACGACAAACATGATAACCATCCATTTCCGGCATCATAATGTCCAGTAAAATTAAATCCGGTGGACTGGTTTCTATGGAGAGTAATGCAAGAGTACCACTGGGGGCGACTCTGACCTCATACCCCTGCTCTGAGAGCATCCGCGTCAAAAGTGTTAGATTGATCGGGGTATCGTCAACCACTAAGATGCTTTTTTTAGAATCAGAAGACGACAAGGAGTTCATTAGCGTAGGTCAGCAGATCGATCGGTTTGGGGTTGCATTAAAGCCAGTAATTGTTCGTACTGATACCGATCTACTAAAAACAGTAGAGCATCAGCCAGAGATGGGGACTGAGAATAAATTTGTTTGATCAGGCTTTGCATTCGCTGGCTACGTCCTTCAATGATAGCTTGGTAAAATTGGGCTAACCACTCTACTGGTAATTGTGCCAGATCCCTAGAGGTAAGTGTTGTAGAACAGATACCGGAAACCTTAGAAGCTGCTGTTGACTCCTGAAAAATGTAGCGAACCTCCAGATGTTGAGCGATGCGTTCAAAAACATCTCGTTCTAAAAAAGGTTTACGGAGAAAATCATCACAACCCACTGATAAGGCGATGGATTCTTCACGCTCGAGAATTCCGGCACTAATCGCGATGATTTTCGTCTTCTCAACCTCACTTGAGAGTGAAAGGGTTTGGAGAGGTTGATTGGTTCTCAGAGCGGTTTCTAGATGGCGAATTTGACGGGTAGCTGCATAACCATCCATCATGGGCATTCGTAAATCCATAAAAATTAGGTGAGGCTGCCAACTTAGCCACTGTTCAACGGCTTCTTGTCCATCATTTACTCCTTTGACTTCAAAACCTACTGGGGTTAGTAATTCGATCAACAGTTTGCGGTTATCTGAGCGATCATCAACGATTAAAATCCGATAGGGAGATGGATGAGGTTCGAGGGAAATCACTCGGAGACTGGGTGGAGAAGGGGAAATTATTTCGGTTTCTGGGATCTCAACGGGAATCATAAATTTAAAGGTTGTTCCTTTCCCAATCTGGCTATTGACTGTAATTTCTCCCCCCATTAAATTTACAAATTGTTGAGAGATTTTTAATCCTAGACCTGTTCCTTCTTGGGATTGCTGTCCGGATGAGGTTTGCACAAAGGCTTGAAACAAGTCTTTGCATTCTTGGGGAGCAATTCCGACTCCTGTATCTTGAATTTCAAAGCAGACTGTATCTCTGTTTCCGGGCTGAGATCGAACTCTAACCGCCACTTGACCCTTTTGGGTAAATTTAATGGCGTTATTTAAGAGGTTAATCAAAACTTGACGGAGTTTGGTTTCGTCTGTATAAATAAATTGAGAAAGATTGGGGTGCCTATCAAACTTTAACTTGAGGTTTTTGTCTCTGGCTTTGGGAGTGAACATTCTCTCAACTGTTTTGAGTAGATAAAATAGATCAAAGGTCTGCTTTTGCAATTTCATGCATCCGGCTTCTATTTTAGATAAATCTAAGACTTGGTTAATTAAGGTGAGTAGATGTTGACCGCTACTACGAATTACTTCTAGATTTTCCTCTTCATCTATAGATAGGTTTTCACTATAGCTGAGGAGTTGTGAAAAGCCTAAAATGGCATTCAGGGGAGTCCGCAATTCATGGCTCATATTTGCTAAAAAAGTGCTTTTCGCTCGGCTAGCAGCTTCTGCGGCTTCTTTGGCGTGGTGTAAGGTAATTTCAAATTGTTGACGTTCGAGTTCGGCTTCTGTTCGAGTGGCAAATATTTTCAGAATCATCTCTTGATCAAGGTCAATCTGTAGCGGTGCGCGGTCCATAATATAAATTAAACCAATGGTTTCTCCGTGAGAGTTCACCAAAGGAATTCCCCAATAGCTTTCGACATCTAATTCGACCAAGAATAACTGGTCTGAAAAATGTTCTTTAATCTTGTTAGGATAATAGCAACTTCCTTGAGAAATCACAGGTTCGCAAGGGGTTCCGGCGACATCATATTCGATATTTTTGGTGAGATGATCGCCACTCCAAAACGCTAGAGTTCGCATTTTTTTCGGAGTTTCGTCTAGAACTTCGGCGATCACTGTATATTCGACTTGTAGCACTTTGGCTAAATAATAAACACAAGTCCGAAAGAATTCTTCACCCGTTTTGCTGGCAATTTCTTCAGAAAATAATCTCAGGGCTTCTTCTCGTTGTTTGTAGTCGCTAATGTCTTGTAGGGTACCATATAAACGGATGATTTTTCCTTGCTCATTTCGCTGAACCTGGGTTCGAGCAATTAGATAATGAATGTTATCCTCGGAATTCAGTATCCGAAATTCAATTTCAGTCATTTCTCCCTGTTTAACGGCGTTTAAAGCGGCTTGTCGAACTTTGGAACGATCTTCGGGATGAATTTTTTGTTCAATTTGCTCTAAATTAAAGCTTATATTGTTGGGGTTGATTCCGGTGAGTTGATACATTTGCTCTGACCACCAATGTTTATTATGAATTAAATCCCATGACCATCCACCGACTTTAGCAATGCGTTGGGTTTCTTTGAGTAAGGTTTCACTGCGGCGTAGTTCTTCTTCGGCTTGTTTTTGAGCCGCTTCTGACAAAATGCGATCGCTAATATCTTCTTGTATCCCAATAAAATGGGTGAGGTTTCCCTGTTGATCGTGGACGGGAGAAACCGCTAGTTGATTCCAAAATAGGCTGCCATCTTTACGGTAGTTGCGTAAAATAACGTTAGCATTTCGACCTTGAGCAATCCCTTCTCGGAGTTCGGTTAATCCCGGTTGATCGGTGTCTTTTCCTTGGAGACAACGGCAATTTTCTCCGATAATTTCATCCGAGCGATAACCTGTAATTTTTTCAAAGCCTGTATTGACATAAATGACTGGATGATCATCGAGTTGAGCATCACTGATCACAATACCGTTGGATGAAGCGGCTACCGCTCGTTGGAGCAGTCGTAAATAGGCTTCTGTTGTCCTGCGAATTTCGATTTCTTGTTGTAGTCTTGTATTTTGATCGTGGAGTTGTTGTTTTAATTTTTGGTTGTTGAGATGGATTTCTACACGGGCTAATACTTCTTCAATTTCAAAGGGTTTGCTAATAAAGTCTACCGCTCCACTTTGAAAGGCTTGGACTTTATCAATGGCGCCTTCTAAAGCACTAATAAAGACAACGGGAATATTACAGGTTTTTGGATTAGCTTTTAAGTGTTTGCAGAGGGCGTATCCATCCAAATCAGGCATCATAACGTCAAGGATCATTAAGTCCGGTTGATTAGTATTGGCTGATGAGAGGGCGTGTTTTGCGTTTTGAGTGGCTCTGACGGTATACCCATTTTGTTCCAGAATTTCAAATAAGAGTTTGAGGTGATTTTTATCATCATCTACAATCAAAATGTTGCCTTGAGTGGGTTGAGTTTCTTGTTGGAGAGTTTCTTGTAACGTTTTATAATTTCTGAGGGACAGGGTGACGGTTGTCACTAATTTTTCTTGGGTGAGTTCTAACTTAGTTTTATAGTCGTTAATATCATAGTTGAGAATGATTTCAGATGCGGGAGTTTGACCGGAATGACCTGTGCGTAAGATAATACGAATCAGTTTATTTTTGAGGGTTTCCCGAACATATTTAACTAAATCTAAACCCGCTTCATCAGTTTCCATCCGAATATCAACTAATAGAATGGCTGTGTCTGGATTTTGCAGAATTAATTGTTTAGCTGCTGCGCCAGAATAGGCGGAAATTAAAGTGAGGGATTTTCCTTCAAATCTAAATCTTTCTAAGGCGAGTTTTGTCACTTCATGGATGGATTTATCATCATCAACGATCATCACTTTCCAAGTGTCTGTATCTGTGGGTGAGGATGATATTTCTTCATTTTCGTCGATCAAAATAATGTCTTCGGTTTCAGATACTGGCTGTAAACTGATTTCATTTTTTGACTTTTTGGCTGGTAAATTATTGGTTTCTTCCATCTTTATTTTCCGTGTTATTCTGTGGGACTTATCGGTAAATTTAAAATGAATTTCGTACCCAAACCGACTTGACTTTCACAGGAAATTTTGCCTTGAAGCTTCTGAGAGACTAAGTTGTAGATAATATGCAATCCAAGACCAGTCCCTCCCGAACTTCGAGCAGTTGTAAAAAAAGGTTCAAAGATTTTTCCTAGATTTTCTTCCGGAATACCACACCCGTCATCTATATAACTAATTGTTAGTGTATCATCTTCACGAATAATGTCAAAGTCTAGCTGCCCAATTTCCCCCGGTTGATAGCCATGTATAATTGAATTCATTACTAAATTTGTGACAATTTGGGCGATCGCTCCTGGATAGCTATGGATTTTCAGATTTTCCTCTCCCTGAACCCGCACACGATGCCCGGTTTTTTCGAGGTGAGGACTGAGGCTGAGTAAAACCTTTTCAATATAACTTTTTAATTCAAATTCTTGCTTTTGTAAATTATTTTGATCCCCCGCAATTTGTTTGAAGCTTTGAATTAAATTTCCGGCTCTTTGCAGGTTTTCTAAAAGGAGTTGACTAATTCTTTCGAGTTTTTCAATATGTTGATTTAAAGTCGTTCTTTTGAGTTGATTTGTTTCTACATTGACTTGGAAAAAATGGGCTTCATTTTTTAGGGTTGAAGCTAGGGTAATTCCCAAACCAATGGGCGTACTAATTTCGTGGGATAATCCCGCCAGTAATCTCCCCAACCCTGCCATTTTTTCAGATTCTACTAGCTGAGATTGAGTGTCTTTTAGATGCTGTAAGGCTTGAGTTAAATCGTGATTTTTTTGTTGGAGTTCTTGCTGAAGTTCATCAAGGGTTAAATGGGTTTTGACTCCCGCTAAAAATTCTTGAAGATTAATAGGTTTTTTGAGATCATCAATAGCTCCCATTGATAAGCCTTTTACCTGATTATAGACATCTTTTAAAGCACCAATAAAAATAATCGGAATATGTTGAGTGCGCTGATCAGACTTAAGATGCTGACACACTTCATAAGCGTTGCTCTCTGACATCATCATGTTGAGTAAAATAAGATCGGGAGGGTCTTCAAAGGCAGAGGCTAAAGCCCCATGACTACTCCGGACTGAGTGAACATGGTAGCCTTCTCTTAAAAAAATATCAGTGAACCGTAATAAGTTATCTTCAGTATCATCCACAATTAAAATAGAGGCTTTGCTCGGATTCATTCGATCAACTTGAAAGCAAGAACTGTGTTAAGTATAATAATAAATTAGTCTTTAGAGTTGAATATCAGCCTGAAACATGGGTTCACCCATCACCCGATGCAGGGTAAAGCCTAAGCGTTCACAGATTTTTTGCATCGGGAAATTATCCGCTAAAATCTCTGCGGTGATGCGATCAATATTTTCCTGACGCCCAATAGATAATAATTGTCGTAATAATTCACTTCCTAACCCTTGATGTTGAAAGCGATCGCAAATGAGGAGCGAAAATTCGGCTTCGTGAACCCCATGAACTCGACTCAGCCGCCCAACCCCGACAATTTGTTCTGTTGCGGTTTGGGGATCGGTGTAAATTGCCACTAATGCCATTTCACAGTTATAGTCAATAAAGCATAATCGAGACAGGCGATCATGGGCAATTCTGCGACTCAGTTTTAACAGATGTGCATACCGCAAATACACACTTTCTGCTGATAAACTTTCATGGAATTTGACTGCCATCGGTTCATCTTCGGGACGTATTGGACGGATAACAAGATCAAGACCTGTTTTAGAAATCCAGTGGGTAATATATTGATAGGGATAGGGGCGAATTGCTGGTTGAGGAAGCTGTTCTTTTGCCGTTTGAGGATCATGTAAAATGACTCGCGCATCTAATGCAATGAACCCCGTTTCTGAGGCGAATAACGGGTTAATTTCAATTTCTTTAATTCTCGGATGTTCAACAACTAAATCAGAAAACTGGACTAATATTTTTTCTAATCCATCGAGATCAACGGCCGTCCGTCCTCTCACCCCCAACAAGGCTTTATAGATTTTGGTTTGTTCCATCATCCGACGGGCGAGAGTGGTATTGAGAGGGGGTAACGCGAGGCTTTTGTCTTGAAAGACTTCCACCAATTGCCCCCCGGTTCCAAACAGTAACACAGGCCCAAATTGCGGATCGAGATGACTGCCTACAATCAGTTCATAACCTTCTAATTGCACCATCGGTTGAACGGTGACACCTTGAAAATGTTCGGCCCCAACCGCTTTACAAATATTGTTTTGAATGCTATGATAAGCCCTAATAACAGCCTCACGGTTTTTTAGGTTGAGTTGAACGCCCCCCACATCAGTTTTATGGGTAATCCTGTGAGAATGCAGCTTCAAAACCACTGGATAATTAATCATTTCTGCTGCTTGTATTGCGGCTTCAACAGTGGTGGCAATCTGAGTTTCAACGACCGGAATATTGTAGGTGGCTAACAGTTGTTTAGACTCAAATTCTGTTAACACTGTGCGCCCTTGTTGACAGACAGATTCTATAAGATATTGGGCGCGATCGCACACTAAACTTTCATCCGTGATCACCGTAGCAGGTAAACTGGGCGTTTCATATAAACCCTGCAAATTGTAATGATATTGCCTCATATAATTAAACATCCGCACCCCAATATCAGGATAGGGAAAGGTGGCAATACCTGCTTGGTTGAGAATATCCGCCCCGGCTTTCACTTCCGCCCCTCCCATCCAACTGGCCAGTATCGGTTTTTTGGGGTGATGGCACACAAAAGCTTTAATTTTTTCTGCGGTTTGTGTGGGGTCAGTCATCGCTTGGGGCGTGAGGATCACCAACACCCCGTCACTATTGGGGTCTTGAACGGCAATTTCTAGGGCTTTGGCGTAGCGTTCAGGGTCAGCATCCCCTAAAATATCAATGGGGTTGCTGTGACTCCACTGAGGGGGTAATATTAGGTTGAGGGATTCTACCGTTTCTTCAGAAAGTTGGGCGAGAGTTCCCCCTTCTAAAATCAACGTATCGGTCGTCAGAACTCCCGGCCCACCTGCGTTGGTTAAAATCGTAAGGCGTGAACCTTTGGGGTGAGGTTGTTTAGCGAGAACTTCCGCCATTGAGAATAAATCGGTGAGATTATACACCCGCAACACCCCACAGCGTCGAAAAGCTGCATCGAGAACCTGATCACTTCCTGCTAAGGCCCCGGTATGAGAGGTGGCAGCTTGGGCAGCAGGTGCTGTTCGTCCAGCTTTAATCACAATAATGGGTTTTGTCAGGGCGACTTCACGGGCGGCCGAAAGAAAGGATCGGGCATCGCCTATGGACTCCATGTAGATGAGGATGCTTTGAGTCTGGGGATCGTCACCTAAGTAATAAATTAAATCTCCCCAACCGATATCCAGCATCGAACCGATGGAGATAAACGCACTAAAGCCGACGTTTTCTTGAAAACTCCAATCTAAAATGGAAGTACACAAGGCATCGCTTTGACTGATACAACCCACGTTTCCAGGTTTAGCGAGCGCCTTCGCCAAGGTGGCGTTGAGTCCAGTCAGGGGGTTCATCAGCCCTAAACAGTTGGGGCCAAGGATGGGGAGGTTTCCCCGACGGGCGATGTCTAAAATTTGTTGTTCGAGGACGATCCCGGATGCACCCATTTCTCTAAACCCTGCTGAGAGAATAATAGCAGCTTTTACCCCGATCTTGACACAATCTTGAAGAATACTCGGTACCGTATCGGCGGCAGTAGCGATCACCGCCAGATCTACAGAGTCAGGCACTTCTGCGAGAGTCGGATAGGCTTTGATCCCTAAAATGCTGGGGTATTTGGAACTAACGGGAAAAACAGTACCCCCAAAGGGACTTCGGATCAGGTTCCATAACAGAGTCCGCCCAAGGCGATCAGGAGTTTCCCAGGCCCCGATCACCGCAACGCTACGGGGTGTAAAGAAGGCGTTGAGGGGTTGGTGTTCGGAACGGAAAAGGTCTGGGGCGGTGCGGGTTGCTGACATAGGCAGCGATTTGGGGAGGTGAAATTTAAGTTTTTATTGGGTATGTATCTTGAATTTTTGATTCAATTAAGGATTCATTTATTATTACACTTTTTGTCAGATTTGTCATCCCTCAAGGGATAAAAAAAGATAATCTTTAGGTTAAGAATTCTGTTTTTACCGAGAATCGGGTAATGAATTGATGTTATAGAGGGATTGATGTAACGAAATGTAAAATATTCAGGGAGTGATAGGTATATATCGCTAAGATCAAGAAAAAGAACAAGCGTGAAAGCTGCACTGAAACCGCTTGAATTTTGGAGGATTATTTTATGTACGAGCAATGGAAAAGTTTTGTGCCAGGTCAATGGACAACAGAGGTGAATGTCCGAGATTTTATTCAAAAGAATTATACCCCTTATCCGGGAAAGGATGATTTTTTAACGGCTCCCACTGAAAAGACTCAAATTCTTTGGGAAAAAGTTAAAGTGTTAATGGCACAAGAACGGGAACAAGAGATATTAGAATTAGAAACCAAAACTCCTTCTAGTATTACCTCTCACGCTCCCGGTTATATTGCTCAAGACTTAGAAAAAATTGTCGGACTGCAAACCGATAAACCCCTAAAACGAGGCATTATGCCCTATGGGGGGATTCGCGTTGTTCGGGCTGCGGTTGAGGCTTATGGCTATCAATTAGATGCCACAACCAATGAAATTTTTACCCGCTATCGTAAGACTCATAATGATGGGGTTTTTGATGCTTATACTGCCGAAATGCGGGCGGCGCGACACTCTGGAATTATCACAGGTTTACCCGATTCTTACGGGCGAGGACGAATTATTGGGGATTATCGACGAGTCGCATTATACGGGATTGAACGGTTAATTGCAGATAAACAAGAACAAAAGCAATTACTTGAAGTTGATGTGATTTTAGATGATGTGATTCGTCAACGAGAAGAACTTTCAGAACAAATCAAAGCCCTGAAAGAATTACAACAAATGGCAGCCAGTTATGGTTATGATATTAGCAAACCTGCGGCGAATGCTCAAGAAGCGGTGCAATGGACGTATTTTGGGTATTTAGGCGCCGTTAAAGAACAAGATGGGGCGGCGATGTCATTAGGGCGGATTTCGACCTTTTTAGATGTTTATATTGAACGGGATTTACAGCAAGGATTGATTACAGAAGATGCCGCCCAAGAGTTAATTGATCATTTAGTAATGAAGTTGCGAATGGTGCGTTTTCTTCGCGCCCCAGCCTATAATCAACTGTTTTCTGGTGATCCCACCTGGGTGACAGAAGCCATTGGCGGCATGAGTTTAGATGGACGACCTTTGGTGACAAAAAATAGTTTCCGTTTCCTACATACCTTGTATAATCTCGGCCCTGCCCCTGAACCGAATTTAACCGTTTTATGGTCAGAAAATTTACCGGAAAACTTCAAGAAATTCTGTGCAAAAATCTCCATTGATACCAGTTCTATTCAGTATGAAAATGATGATTTAATGCGGCCAGAATATGGCGATGACTATGGGATTGCTTGCTGTGTTTCGGCGATGCGAATTGGTAAACAAATGCAGTTTTTTGGCGCACGGGCGAACCTAGCCAAAGTGTTACTCTATTCTATTAATGGCGGGAAAGATGAAAAAACCGGGGAACAAATCGGCCCAACCTACGCCCCCATTACTTCAGAATACCTGGATTATGATCAGGTGATGGCGAAGTTTGATCAGATGTTAGAATGGTTGGCAAAACTGTATGTTAATACCTTAAATGTCATACATTATATGCACGATAAATACTGCTATGAACGCTTAGAAATGGCGTTACATGATGCAGAAGTTCATCGGACAATGGCTTGTGGAATTGCCGGGTTATCCGTCGTTGCAGATGCCTTATCGGCGATTAAATATTCTCAAGTGAAAGTGATTCGGGATGACCAGGGTTTAGCCATTGATTATCAAGTTGAAGGAGATTATCCTAAATTTGGCAATAACGATGAAAAAGTCGATGAAATTGCGGTGAATGTGGTTAAGTTGTTTATGGATAAACTCCGCAAACATCCCACCTACCGCAACGCCGTTTTAACCCAGTCGATTTTGACGATTACTTCTAACGTTGTTTATGGTAAAAAGACTGGAAGTACCCCCGATGGTCGTCAAGCGGGAGAACCCTTTGCACCGGGTGCTAATCCCATGCACGGACGGGATAGTAATGGGGCGGTTGCGGTGTTAGAGTCGGTCGCTAAATTACCTTATGAACAGGCCCAAGATGGCATTTCTTACACGTTTTCGATAGTCCCGGAAGCGTTAGGAAAAACCGATGAAAATAAAGTCAATAATTTAGCGGGTTTGTTGGGGGGATATTTTAGCAATAGCGGTCATCATATTAATGTGAATGTTCTCAATTTAGAGACGTTACTCGATGCGATGGAACATCCCGAAAATTACCCCCAGTTAACAATTCGGGTCTCTGGATATGCGGTGAATTTTATTAAGTTAAATCGCGAACAACAGTTAGATGTCATTAACCGCACCTTCCACAAACAAATGTAGGATTTTGGGGGATTTTTATCCCCCCTACTGCCTTGCAACAGGGGAATTGACTCCCTTTCGCTTGATTTTTGATCAAAAACGAGCAATCAGTTCAAATGAATTTAGAAGGTTTAAATTTGCATCCTCAAACTGAAATTATTGGATCTATTCATTCTATCGAAACCTGTGGAACCGTTGACGGGCCAGGGATTCGGTTTGTTATTTTTACTCAAGGCTGTTTATTACGGTGTCAATATTGTCATAATCCTGATACTCGCAATTTACAAGCGGGAAAAGTTGTCACCCCTAAAGAGATGTTTGAACAGATTAAAAAATATCGATCTTATATGAAAGCTTCCGGGGGTGGGGTGACGATTTCGGGCGGTGAACCATTGCTACAACCGGAGTTTATTGGAGAAGTTTTTCGACTGTGTAAACAAGCGGGGATTCATACCGCGTTGGATACATCGGGTTTTCCCAAGTTTGAACAGGCGAAAAAAGTCTTAGAATTTGTGGATTTAGTGCTGTTGGATTTAAAGGCGTTTTATCCGGAAACTTATCAAGAAGTTACAGCAGTTTCCCTGGAACCTGTTTTGAAATTTACGGATTATTTAAACGAGATTCAAAAACCGACTTGGGTGAGATTTGTCTTGGTTCCTGGCTTAACTGATAATCTGCAAGAAATTACTGAACTCGCCCAGTTTGTCTCGAGGTTATCGAATGTAGAGAAAGTGGAAGTTTTACCGTTTCATAAAATGGGAGAGTACAAATGGGAGGAAATGGGTTACGAGTACAAATTAAAAGAGACTCCTTCTGCATCTGTTCAGCAAGTTCAACAGGTGATCGAGATTTTTAAGCAGTTTGGGGTTAAAGTTGAGTAATTTTTGAGGGTTTGTTTCTCTAGATGACCGTCTTTAGGGAAAAGTCGGTTAACAGGAAAAATTCTACCCATTGATAGATGCTGAGGGTTAATTTAACGAATAGACTGGCTAGAAACTGAACAAAAAATAAAAAATAGAAAGGTAACTCTTGAGTTTATATTAAGATTTCAGCCTCTAAACACAAGGTCTGTTATAAACTTTAGGGTGTAATACTGTTATTAATTTTAGGGTACAATACTTTAAATAGAAATAGCAGTTGAATTTCTGAAATAATCGGTGATGAGTCAATTTTTCGGAGAAAACTCTCGTTCTCATCAAACACAAGACAATATTGAACAACTCTGCCAACAACAGTTGATCTTTAATGCCTTCTTTGCAAATGCCAAGATAGGAATGGTGATTTTTGATACCCAACTGCGGTATGTGCAGATTAATGAAGCTCTAGCAGAAATTAATGGAATACCTGTAGCCGATCATATCGGCAAACCCCTGGGCGAGGTTCTGCCCCAGATTGCTTTGACCTTAGAGCCAGTGCTGCAAAGGATTTTAGAGACGGGTGAAGGCATTTTTGATCATGAAATCACAGGGGAAACGCCCAAAGAACCCGGTGTCATCCGCTCCTGGTCAGATTCCTATTATCCCTTGTTTGCTCCAGATCACAGCATTCTAGGCATAGGTGGGATTGTGATTGAAATCAGTCAACAGCAAGCGGCACTTCGTGAACGCGAAAAAGCCGAAAAAACCCTCCGTGAAAGTGAAGAATGTTACCGTTGCCTGATCAAAGCCACCTCTCAAATGGTCTGGAAAACCGATGCGGAAGGACATATCCTTGATACAGGAGACTGGGGGATTTACACAGGGCAAAGTCTAGCCGAAATGGTGAATATGGGCTGGACAGAGGCGATTCACCCCGAGGATCGAGAAACAACGGCCCAAGCTTGGATGCAAGCCCTAGAAACTAAAAGCTTATATGAAACCGAATTCCGACTCCGAGCGGCTCATGGGAGTTATCGTTACTTTGTAGCTCGCGGTGTTCCGATCCTGAATGAAGATGGCACAATTCGGGAATGGATAGGAACTTGCACAGATATTGATGATCGCAAACAAGCTGAAATTGACCTGAAACTCAGTGAAGTTCGTTATCGTTCTCTCGTGATGGCGATGTCCCAAATTCCGTGGAATACAGATGCGGAGGGACGATGTAGAGATATGCCAGAATGGAGGGCGTTTACAGGTCAAACGGTAGAGGAGGTGATCAACCTTGGCTGGTTAGATGCCCTACATCCAGAAGATCGCGAGAAAACAGCACAGGTTTGGGTGCAGGCAGTACAGACCAAAACCCTGTACGAGACGGAATATCGCATCCGAGCGGCTCATGGGAGCTATCGTTATTTTGTGGCTCGCGGTGTTCCGATCCTGAATGAAGATGGCACAATTCGGGAATGGATAGGAACTTGCACAGATATTGATGATCGCAAACTCGCCGAGCAAAAAGTCCGTCAAACCCTAGACTTATTAGACTTAGCCACTGATGCTATCATTATCCGTGATATGAGCGATCGCATTACATACTGGAATCAGGGTGCAGAGTGTCTTTACGGTTGGTCGCGTCAGGAGGTGATCGGGCAGGACATTCACAGTTTCCTACAAACAACATTTCCTAAACCCTTTGAGGAGATCCAAGCAGAGTTTGCCGAGCAGGGAACCTGGGAAGGAGAATTGGAACATATCACTCGTGATGGTCGGCAGATTATTGTAGCGAGCCGTTGGACATTGCAGCGTGATCAAACAGGACAGCCTCAGGCTCACCTGGAAATTAACAATGATATTACCTCTCAAAAGCTAGGGGTGATTGCACTCGCTCAAGCCAAGGATGCCGCAGAGGCAGCCAGTCGCGCAAAAAGCGAGTTTTTAGCGAATATGAGTCATGAGTTACGAACTCCACTCAATGGGATTTTGGGATATGCTCAGGTGCTACAACGTTCTAAAAAAATCCAGGGGGAAGAGCGATCGCGAATTGATGTAATTTATCAATGTGGTTCCCATTTGCTCACTTTAATTAACGATATTCTGGATCTATCGAAGATTGAAGCTGAGAAAGTTGAACTTTTTCTAACAGATTTTCACTTTCCCGCCTTTTTGCAAGGAGTTGCAGAAATGTGTCGGGTTCGTGCTGAACTCAAAGACATTCAATTTCACGCTCAATTTGCATCTGAACTGCCTGTTGGTATTCGAGCCGATGAAAAACGTCTACGCCAAGTTTTAATTAACTTACTGAGCAATGGGATCAAATTTACTGACTCGGGCAGTGTTACCTTCACCATCGCCTATGCTAGTGAAGGAAAAATTCGCTTTGAAGTGCGTGATACAGGGATTGGAATTGCCCCAGAACAGATCCCAGCCATTTTTCAACCCTTTGAGCAAGTGGGTGATACCAGACGACAAACAGAAGGCACAGGACTAGGGTTGGCGATCAGTCAGAGAATTGTAGAATTAATGGGAAGTCAGATTCAGGTTCAAAGCGAGATTGGGGTTGGTAGTATTTTCTGGTTTGATGTTGATCTTCCGACGGCGACAGAATGGGTAAAAACAGCACAAACGGATCGCTATGGGCAAATTATTGGGATTAAGGGTCGCTGTCCGAAGGTTTTAATTATTGATGATAAATGGGAAAATCGCTCAGTTGTTAATAATTTGCTCAGTCCTATTGGTTTTGATGTGTTTGAAGCCATGAATGGCGAGGAGGGATGGCAAAAAATTTGCGAAATTCAGCCCGATCTGGTGATTACTGATCTATTAATGCCTAAATTAGATGGATTTGAACTGCTAAAACGGGTTCGTAGCTCAGAATTATTTCAGGAGTTAATTGTTATTGTGTCTTCTGCTAGCGTTTTTGAGGCTGATCAATATCGAAGTTTAGATGCAGGGGGGAATGCTTTTCTCCCCAAACCCCTACAAGCCTCTGAACTCTTGGAAAAAGTACAACAACATCTTCATTTAGAATGGGTTTATGAAGAGTTTGAGAGTGTAAGTTTGTTGGAGTCTGAGACGGTTGAAATAGTTGCTCCGCCTAGTGAGGTCTTAGAGGTGTTTTATAATTTAGCCATGAAAGGCAATTTTAAGGGCATCCTAAGACAGGCAAAATTACTCGAAGAGCAAAATCCACAATATGCTTCCTTTGCTCAACAGCTTTCTCAAATGGCAAAGGAATTTGCAGATGAAAAAATTATAACGTTAGTTCAATCTTACCAATCACTTTAAATTGATGAATCATATGGCAATTCTCATTGTTGATGATAATCCTGCAAATTTAGGAGTCCTATCAGATGCCTTAGATCAGGCAGGGTATGAAGTTTGGGTCGCCAAATCTGGAAAAGTAGCTTTAGAACGGGTGAAGTTTGCCCGACCAGATTTGATTTTGTTGGATGTGATGATGCCAGAAATAGATGGGTTTGAAACTTGCCGCCAACTTCAGGCTAATCCTGAAACCCAGGGTATTCCAATTATTTTTATGACGGCACTTTCTGATACTGAAAATAAGCTGGAAGGGTTTTCTTTGGGGGCGGTTGATTATATTACTAAACCTTTTCAGCAAGAAGAGGTGATCGCGCGTGTCAAGCTGCATTTAAAGCTGCATGAGTTGAGTGAACAGTTAGAAGAAAAAAATCTCCTACTCGAGCAAAAAGTAGCAGAAGTTTCTCAAGCTTATGAGGAGTTGCAACGAATGCAACTGAAGTTGATTCAGAGTGAAAAACTCTCGAGTTTGGGGCAAGTGATTAAGGGGATTTCCCATGAAATTCATAATCCGGTGAATTTTATTTATGGCAATCTCTCTCATGCCAGTGAGTATCTTCAGGATTTGCTGGGATTGTTATCTTTGTATCAAGAAGATTTTCCCCAGGCAACACCTCGTATTCAAACTCAACTCAAGGTTGTTGATTTGGATTTTCTTGAAGAGGATTTAGTAGGCTTACTGAACTCTATGAATGTGGGTGCAGAACGCATTCACGAAATTGTCAAGTTTATGCGAATGTTCGCCCGGATCGATGAAGCAAAATTGAAACCGATTAATATTCATGAGGGAATTGAGAGTACATTGATGATTTTGAATTACCGCTTGACCGCTAAACCTGAAAAACCTGCGATCGCTGTAATTAAAGATTATGCTCAACTTCCTCTCGTCGAGTGCTATGCCGGAGAACTTAATCAGGTTTTTATGAGTCTTTTATCTTATACTGTAGATGCTTTAGATGAATTTAATCAACAACGCTCTTATCAAGAGATGATTAATCATCCTAGTTCAATTACAATCAGTACGCGACAGATTGATGAAAATTGGGTTCAAATTGGTATTGCCAATAATGTTTTAGAACTCAGTCAAGACCTGAAAAATGGGTTGTGTTCTAACTTGAGCGATCAATTCATGGATCAGGAAATAGGAGTCGGTTTGTTAATGAGTTATCAAATCATTGTTGAAAAACATGGGGGTAAACTGTATTGTCAACCTGCATTTGAGCAAGGGACAGAGTTGATCCTTGAAATTCCGGTGAAATTAAGCGTTCCGTGATCCCTTAAAAACGTTCTGGCTTGATGCGATTACAACCCGCGTAAAAAGGA
The DNA here is from genome assembly GCA_050485465.1 of Limnoraphis sp. GTDB lineage: Bacteria > Cyanobacteriota > Cyanobacteriia > Cyanobacteriales > Microcoleaceae > Capilliphycus. The sequence continues at coordinate 57,253 of JBJHBL010000018.1, forward strand.
GCAAGGACTCAAGGGAGAGGAAGCGAGGGGGCAGAGGATGACTGAAAATGCAGTCCCAACTCAAACCCCCAGGATAGTTTTTTTTCTCCCTATCAATGCAAGATTTAACACAACAGAGGAAAGCGGCTTAACAACCGTCAATATTCTTAACTTTAAACCTATTACTTTTAATTCTAGCACTATTTTCGCAAACTTTCAGAAAAAATCTAAATCCTTGTTAAACCCTATATCGTATCGAAAAAAAAAATCTATTGCAACTCCTCATTAAATCTTAAAAAGAATGTTAAGAATTTCACCGATTTGTCAGCAAACTGTCTGAGATGACATAATATAAAACACAGGGGGAAATAGAGAAAACAGAGATAACTCTATCCCGGAGGTAATACGTTACACTAGAGAGCAAAACCGCTCAGTCATTGTTTGTCCATCGGCCAATAAGTAAACAATCCAAAATCTAAAGCTTGTAAACGATTCCAGATTGTTAATCTGGTGTTCATCCACTCTACAACAGAAATTTTATCTAAGGGAAAGATATGGTTAATCCAGTGACCAACATCGAAGAACTCGAGACCCTAATCACACGGGTAAAAGCAGCCCAACAAAAGTATGCTTCTTATCCCCAGGAACAGGTAGACTACATTTTCAAAAAAGCAGCCTTAGCCGCCAACGCCGCCCGAATTCCCCTCGCAAAAATGGCAGTAGAAGAAACGGGAATGGGGATTGTTGAAGACAAAGTGATTAAAAACCATTTTGCCTCAGAAATTATCTACAACAAATACAAAGCTGAAAAAACCTGCGGTGTGATTGAAGAAGACAAATCTTTCGGCTTTCAACGCATTGCTGAACCTGTGGGAATTCTCGCCGGAATTGTCCCCACAACCAACCCGACATCTACGGCAATTTTTAAAGCGTTAATTGCCCTTAAAACCCGCAACGGTATTATCTTTTCCCCTCACCCCCGCGCCCGAAATTGTACGAATGAAGCCGCCCGAATTGTCTTAGAAGCGGCCGTCGCCGCCGGGGCGCCCGATGATATTATTGGTTGGATTGATCAACCCACCGTTCCCCTGTCTCAAGCCTTAATGCAGCATCCCGACATCAAGCTGATTTTAGCCACAGGCGGCCCTGGTATGGTGAAAGCGGCTTATTCATCGGGTAATCCATCTTTAGGGGTGGGTGCGGGAAATACCCCGGCTTTAATTGATTCTTCTGCCCATATTAAAATGGCAGTTTCTTCAATTATTCTCAGTAAAACTTTCGACAACGGTATGATTTGTGCCAGTGAACAATCCGTTGTTGTGGTTGATGAGGTTTATGATGCAGTAAAAGCGGAATTTCAAGCCCGTGGTGCCTATTTCTTAACTCCCGAAGAACGGGAACGTTTAGGCGGTAAAATTATCGTCAACGGACGTTTAAATGCTGAAGTGGTTGGTCAACCTGTTGATAAAATTGCCGGACTGGCTGACATTACCCTCCCCGAAAATACCCGAGTCATTATTGGTGAAGTTGAAAATATTGATCCGAATGAACCCTTTGCCTATGAAAAACTCTCGCCTGTCTTAGCCATGTATCGGGCGAAAGACTTTGAAGAAGCAGTGGAAAAATCGGAAAAATTAGTACAATTTGGCGGACGCGGACATACAGCTGCCCTCTACACTGCCCCTTCTAATACTGACCATATTAAGCGCTTTGAAGATGCCGTTGAAACCGCCCGTGTTTTGATTAATACGCCGTCTTCTCAAGGGGCAATTGGTGATATTTACAACTTCCGTCTTGACCCGTCTTTAACGTTAGGTTGTGGAAGTTGGGGCGGAAATTCAGTTAGTGAAAACGTCGAACCCCATCACCTTTTAAACATCAAAACCGTCGCCGAACGTCGGGAAAATATGTTATGGTTCCGGATTCCTCCTAAAATTTACTTCAAATATGGAGCGTTAACCACAGCAATTCGCGAGTTAGCCGGGAAAAAACGGGCATTTATTGTTACCGACAAACCGCTTTATGAGTTAGGAATTACCTCAGTCTTAGAAGAAGTTTTAGAGGAAATTGGACTCAAGTACGATGTCTTTTATGATGTTGAACCTGATCCCTCTCTCGATACCGTTCAACGGGGATTAGTGTTGATGAATACCTTCAAACCCGATGTGATTATCGCCATTGGTGGCGGTTCTCCGATGGATGCCGCGAAAATAATGTGGTTGATGTATGAGCATCCTGAAATCGAATTTGATGGCTTGGCGATGCGGTTTATGGATATCCGTAAACGGGTATATGACTTGCCCCCATTAGGCGAAAAAGCAATCATGGTTGCCATTCCCACAACATCCGGAACGGGTTCAGAAGTGACACCTTTTGCCGTTGTAACTGACCGTCGAAATGATATTAAATATCCTTTGGCGGACTATGCGTTAACCCCAAATATGGCAATTATTGACCCGGAATTGGTGTTAAATATGCCGAAGGGATTAACCGCTTTTGGTGGAGTTGATGCTTTAACGCACGCCCTCGAATCTTATGTCTCGGTATTGGCTTCTGAATATACCAATGGTTTGGCTTTAGAAGCAATTCGGTTAATCTTTAAATATTTACCGAGTTCCTATCACAATGGGGCAAAAGATCCGAAAGCCCGCGAAAAAATGCACTATGCGTCTACAATGGCAGGTATGGCATTTGCAAATGGTTTCTTAGGGATTTGTCACTCAATGGCACACCAATTAGGGGCGATGTTCCATGTGCCACACGGGTTAGCCAATGCGTTGATGATTTGTCATGTGATTCGCTACAATGCCACTGATGCCCCGTTTAAACAAGCGACATTTTCTCAGTACAAATATCCCAATGCCAAATGGCGTTATTCTCGGATAGCGGACTATTTGAATTTGGGCGGTGAGACTGAAACAGAGAAAGTTGATCGCTTGATTTTAGCCATTGAAGACTTGAAAGAAAAAGTGGGAATTCCAGCCGCAATTAAAGATGTAATTAAAGAAAGCGAAGCGGAATTTTTAGCGAAAATTGATGAATTAGCGGATCGCGCTTTTGATGATCAATGTACAGGTGCAAATCCCCGTTATCCCTTGATTAAAGACCTGAAGCAACTGTATCTTGATGCTTATTATGGTCATCCGTTAGTGGAAACTCACAGGAATGGTAAAACGGTTCAAGCTGAACCTGAAGTTGTCGCCACCAACTAATCGTTTTATTGATTGACTCACTCGCCTTCCCCGAAACAAGAATTAAAATGCCCTCTCCCCGCAGAGAGGGTGAGGGGAAGGTTTTTTTTAGAGTCATTTAATTGATGGCCAAACTGACATCTATTTTAACAGTTTTCCCCGTTTCTTTATTGTAAAGTGTGAGTTCCATTACATCATTAAATCGTTCAGCCTTCTCTAGAATCCAAGATGTTTTTACAAGAGCATTCACTTGTTCTGGATTCGGCATAATGACTTCTGCCCCCGACTGAGCCTTTAAAATAATTAAGGTTCCTAAATTAGTCGAAAATTGAAAGCCTATTCTTTCTGTATCAATTTGGGATTGGGAGTAGTTACAATTAAAGAGTTGAAAGCTGTAATCATCTGTTCCAGACTCATCAATATTACAGGAAACAGTGGATTGTGCGATCGCTGAATGGATTAAGACATTGCTAAACAATAGCAACAAAAAAAAGTTTTTAAGCATAGCCTTTACCTTAGATCAGAGGAGATTAGAGGTTGATAGGTTCTTGAAAATTATCCGATGTTTTGGAGCAATTTTTATAACTCATTCTTGTCCGGAACATCGGGGTGAGGCTGATCCTCGCCTGTTTAAGCTGTAAAACGAAATCTGTGCCTGATTGTTCCTGAACTTGCAGATCAATCATCCAATGGTCGTTGTTATCGAGAAATATACGCCACAGGACTCTACTTCATCTCAGTTTAGCGTATTTTTTAAAACGTGTTTTTCCTAGATTTATTGATCGGCAATCTTAACTTATCAGCTTTAGCTATTCCCCGTTCCCCTACAAGTCTATCTCTGTCGATTATACTCAATTTTTTAATTTTTCTCAAGTGAGCGTTAAAGTTTTGGGTTTAGTAAAAATCATCAAATGTTGTTGAGGGAGAATATCTTGAGTTTCTTGCCAAACTAAACCCACCGCTTTCATTTCTTTTTTCACTTGCTGTTGGCTCATTTTATGCAAGCCTTTAATCATAATCCAGGGATTTTCTTTGCGATATTCTAATAAAACGACTCGCCCTTCGGGTTTGAGAGCTTTGACAATACCCTGCATCATTTCTCTGGGATATTCAAATTCGTGATAAGCATCGACTATTAAAGCAAGATCAACGGTAGATTCTGGTAAATTGGGATTGTCAACTGTTCCTAAAATTGTTTCAATATTGCTAATCTTTTCTTCCCTTTTAACAAATTCGATTAACTCTAACATCTCCGGCTGAACATCAACAGAAAAGACTTTTCCTTCAGGAACTAGCGGACTCATTCTAAAGGTAAAATAACCCGTACCTGCACCAATATCAGCTACAATATTAGTGGGTTGAAGATTAAGAGCAGTAATTGCTTGTTGGGGTTGTTCTGAAGTTATGCGACTCGGACGTTCTAACCAGGCTGCCCCCTCATGTCCCATCACTTGAGCAATTTCTCGACCCATATAAAACTTACCAATTCCATCAGGACTGTGAACAACTCGTTGCTGATAAACGCCCTGAGAATCTGAAATAGAGACAGATTCTAACAGGGTACAAGCGTTGAGTCCAATTGCCAATAGAATAGAGAGGAGCAGGAGAGGAACTCGATGAAAATGAGTAAAAATTTGCATAAAAAAAAGTAACTCAATTAAGATAATCTTAACTTATTGTAGAAAAGGAAAATCATTAATGCGTCAAGAACACAATAAACTTGTCCGTGATCTCATCCCAGAAATGATTCGCCAAGCGGGTCATCAGTGCGATACAATTATCCTTTCAGAAAGCGAATATCGTCAAGCTTTGCGAGATAAACTTATAGAAGAAGCCCAAGAAGCCGCTACGGCTAATAGAGAAGAGTTAATTGAGGAGTTAGCTGATTTACTGGATGTGATTGATGCTTTAATAGAAAGTCATCATATTTCTCAAGAATCAATTTTATTAACTCGTGATCAAAAACGTGCGGAAAAGGGCGGATTCACTCAGAAAGTAAAACTATTATGGACTGAGTAATGCTTGAGTTTAATTCAATACTTTTGAGGAACATCATGTTTTCTGACCTGGAAAATCATTGGTCTAAACCCAGTATTCTTGAGTTGGCTAGACGGAATCTTGTTCGAGGTTATCCCGATGGAACGTTTCGCCCCAATGCTCCGGTTACACGGGCAGAATTTGCGGTTTTAATGTTCAATTGTTTTTCTAAAGCTCCTATTATTCGAGAGTCGATTAATTTTAAAGATGTTACAAAAAAATATTGGGCTTATGATGCCATTCAAAAGGCAACTTCTCGGGGTTTTTTAGTTGGTTATCCCGATCAAACCTTTAAGCCAGAACAACAAATTCCCCGAGTACAAACCATCATTGCTTATGCAGGTTATCAGAAGTTAGAGATTCCTGTAGAGCGAGAAATTTATGTAAATACCAGTCTAGATCAACTGTTAAAACTCTATTTTGAAGATGCGGCTGATATTCCGAGTTATGCTAAACCTTTAATGCTAAATGCTGCTTATCATTATTATGTTGTGAACTACCCCAATTCCAAGAAATTAAACCCGAATAAACCCTCAACCCGAGGCGAAGTTGCAGCGTTAATTTGTCAAGCTTTAAAGTTTTGGGGGACTGTTCCGGTTGAATCTATCGCCACAGAAAATCCTTTTGCTATATTTCCTCAATATGATTTTGCGGCTCCCTTTTCTCAAGGATTAGGAATTGTCAGTAATCGTTTAGAATATCCTAGTTTTGGTTATCAACAAATCGTGATTGATCAAAAAGGGAAACCTGTTATCGATCTTCAAGCCTATAATTGGAGTAGTCAACAATTTTCTGACGGACTTTTGCAAGTCTCTGTTGATGGAAAATCAGGATTCATCACAACCAGTGGAAATGTGGTCATTTCACCTCAGTTTGAATCTGCTTCTGATTTTTCTGAAATTTTCTCTGCTGTTTATGTTAATGGTAAATACGGTTACATCGATCCCAGTGGAACGATGAGAATTCCTCCCCAATTTGATCAAGCAGGTCAATTTAAAAATGGAATAGCCTGGGTAAGTTTAAATCAAAAATATGGCTACATCAACCCACTCGGACAAGTGATTATTCCAATAGAATATGAATTAGCTTCAGACTTCTCAGAAGGACTTGCCCAAGTCCAAATAGAAGGAAAATTTGGGTTTATTAATCCTGAAGGAAAGATCATTATCTCACCTCAATTTGAATCTTGTGAGTCTTTTTCTGACGGGTTAGCGCGTGTGAAACTTGAAAATCAGTATGGATTTATTGATAAAACGGGTAAAATCGTTATTCAAACAGCAAATTATGTGGAATCTTTTTCAGAAGGACGAGCCGCCATTTTAGTGAATGATAAATGGGGATTTATTGATCAAACAGGAAAAATTGTAATCGCTCCTCGATTTTATGGTATTAAGCATATGCAGCGTCCTGTTGTTCAAAAATTTTCAGAAGGACTGGCGGCTGTAAGATTAGGTGCAATTTGTGGGTTTATTGATAAAAACGGAAATTGGGTTATACGACCTAAATTTAGCGATGCTACTCCATTTTCAGAAGGTTTAGCTGCTGTGCATTGGGATGGAAAATGGATCTCTCGTCCTACCGCATATGACAGTTCCGCAACACCTACTGATTGGGAAACCGTTTTAGAAGATGGAAAATGGGGTTATATCAAAAATCCTTTACCATAATTTAAAAAAAGTAAAACTTGAGATAATTTGCAATTTATTGATTAATTCAATGACATTTACAGACCTTGGAAACCACTGGACAAAAAACTGTATTCTTGAGTTAGCAAAACGCAACTTGGTTAGCGGTTATCCCGATAGAACCTTTCGCCCAGATAAAGATATTAATCGGGCTGAATTTGCAACTTTGATGTGTGCTATCTTTCCTGAAGCGCAAGTCAGACGTCAAGCCATAAAATTCAAAGATGTTTCGGAGAGACATTGGGCGTATAACGACATTAAAACAGCTTCAGAAAAGGGATTTTTTGCGGGCTATCCTGATGGAAGCTTTCAACCCGAACAAAATATTAGTCGAGTTCAAACGATTACGGTTATAGCAGCTTATTTGCAATACGTTTCTTTCTCTGATGTTGAGGGAATGATCGATCAAATATTTAAAGATGGCGTCTTAATTCCCAAATATGCTAGAGCTTACGTCGCCGAAGCAATTCGAGCCGCAATTCTTGTTAATTATCCTGATATTAAACAATTTAGACCCAATAAAAATGCAACCCGAGGAGAAGTTGCAGCACTACTGTGTCGGGTATTAAATTTAGGGGGAGTTCCTTTAGAATATGTCGTAGGTTTAGGGATAAAACCGATGGAAATTCGCCCTTTACCGGGTCAACTGAATACTGTCCCAACTTTTAATAGCAATAGCCCTGAATTAGTTCGCACAGAAGGAATTTTACTTTCAACATTTCCCCCAAACAATAAAAAGTTTCCGAATGCTCATCTCAACTTTCCCTTTACGGAAACATTTGATATCTTTTCCCATCATATTACTCGGGCTGAAAATCAAGCAGAAACCCATCCTTTTTATCAAGGTATTCTTCTCTATAACCCAACAAATAACCCGATTACACTCAAAATATTAGCGGCTGCCAGTTATCTCAGCACTCCCGATTCTCCCTTTATTTTCCTTCCAGAACAACGAGAAAATCCAGAAGGAAAAGTTTATTCTGGGCCTGGAAGTCGTACCATGAATGAGGTTTTACGCGGGGGGAGACAAGATATTTTTCCTGAAGAATTAACCCTAGAACCTCAAGAGTATAAAATGTTGATGAATTTACCCATTCCCCTGCCAGGTTTTCCCGCTTCTAATGGTCGTTCAACGATGATGCGTCTTTCGACAACCGATAAAGTTTATGTTGCAAATTTAGCTCGGAAAGCTTCATTAAATCCCGATCAAACTTATCGTCCCCCTAGTTTATCTGAATGGATTGAACTGTTAAATAATCAAGGACTCGCTCAACCCCGTGATAAAACTGCCACAACCCTAGAACCCGAAGTTACTTTTCCGATTGTTTTTAGTCGAGTTGCAGGGGTGTCTCAAGGAACTGAATGGAAAGCAGAAATTACAGATACTCCGGCATCTCAATTCCTCAGTCTTCCTCAACCGGGAACAGCCTTTTCCTATGTGATTGGAACGATTCATAAAATTACACTAGGCACTCAACAAGTTCAGAGTGCTAAACTATTAGTTCGCTATCCTGATACTGCTTTGTTTGCTCATTCTAATTATGGAATTGAATATAAAATTGGGTTTACATTGTATAATCAATTCAGTCAGGAAAAAATCGTTCAAGTGCTGTTTTCTTCTCCTTTAAAAAATGAGGAAACTGATCCCGGTCAAAATCAGCTACTCTTTTTACAATATTCCTCAGACTATACTTTTTTTCGGGGAACAGTTCGAGTCAGTTATGATGATCAACAAGGTGTCTCTCAAACTCGCTATTTGCACTTAACCCAAAAACGCGGACAACAGGGACAACCACTTTTGTCACTCAGACTTTCTCCAGGTTCACGTCAACGGGTTGAGATTAATTTTCTTTATCCCCCTGACTCAACCCCTCCCCAAGTGATTACCATTCAAAATGATTCAAAATGATACAATCTAAACCTCATCTCGCACTAACATTAGGCGATCCGGCTGGAATTGGGCCGGAAGTTATTTTAAAAGCTTTAGCTGAGAAAACTTTAACTTCAGAATGTGATATTACTTTAATTGGCAATGAGAATATTTTACAACAAACTTATCAACAGTTAAAGTCTATTTCTTCTGTATTAGTCAACCCTAATTCTCTCAAGATTTTAGAAGTAGAACTCAATCAAAAGTTAGACAAAATAACACCGGGAACCGGAAATATTGCCAGTGGTGCAGCAAGTTTTGCTTATTTAGAAACAGCTATTACCCAAACTTTAGCCGGAAAATTTCATGCTATTGTCACCGCACCCATCGCTAAAACCTACTGGAAAGCCGCAGGATATGATTATCCAGGTCAAACAGAATTACTGGCAGAAAAAGCAGGAATTCAACGATTTGGGATGTTATTTGTTGCAAAATCTCCTCAAACAAACTGGACACTCCGTACTCTTTTAGCAACAACTCACATTCCGTTATCTGAGGTTCCTACTGTTTTAACACCTGAGCTTTTGAGCTTGAAATTAGAGTTATTAATACACTGTTTAAAACAAGATTTCGGTATTACAAATCCAAAAATTGCCGTTGCAGGTTTAAACCCCCATAGTGGCGAAAATGGGCAGTTAGGAACAGAAGAAAAAGACTGGATCATAGATTGGATAAAACAGCAAAACGAGTCCTATCCACAACTACAATTAGACGGCCCAATTCCCCCCGATACACTGTGGGTAAAACCGGGTCAAGCTTGGTATCATTCGGCAACAAATGCCCACGATGCCTATCTTGCACTCTACCATGATCAAGGGTTAATTCCGGTTAAATTAATGGCATTTGATCGAGCCGTTAATACAACCATTGGTTTACCCTTTATTCGCACCTCTCCCGATCATGGTACGGCGTTTGATATTGTGGGAAAAGGGATAGCTGATGCGTCGAGTATGAAAGCGGCTTTACAATTTGCAATCGAATTAGCCCGTCAAAGGTTGACTGTTCATCACAGCTAATCTTTCGGTAAAATTGTTTTATAATCTATGAAATAGAGTGGGAATTTTTATGAAGATTACTGAAGTTTATCAAGCCAACAGTTTACCTCTGGTTGTACAATTACATCCAGTCATTGAGATGACAAATGAACAATTTTTTGAATTTTGTCAAATTAATCGAGAGTTACGCATTGAACGAACTGTTCATGGAGAATTAGTGATTATGTCGCCAACAGGATCAGAAACAGAAGAACGTAATTTTGATCTCATCGGACAATTATGGATGTGGACAAGACAAGATGGGACAGGTGTTGGGTTTGGTTCAAGTGGGGGTTTTACCCTTCCCAATGGCGCCGTGCGATCGCCTGATGCCGCTTGGATTCAAAAATCTCGTTGGCAAGCCATTCCTCAAGAACAACGTCAAAAATTTGCTCCTATTTGTCCTGATTTTGTAGTTGAATTACGTTCGGCGTCAGATAGTTTAAAAGTCTTACAAGATAAGATGCAAGAATACCTCGAAAATGATGCCAGTTTAGGATGGTTAATTGATCCGGTACAAAAACAAGTTTATATTTACCGTCCACAAACCGAAATCGAATGTTTAGAAAATCCTGCAACGCTTAACGGTGATCCAGTGTTGTCAGGATTTGTATTAGATTTAAGTAAAATTTGGTCTGATTAGTGATACTTAAAACTCCAGTAAATCAATAATCTGAGTCCAATGAAACCAACGAGAGTCAGGCCAATACTTAAGAGAATATAATTCCAATTCCACACCCCATTTAGACTGCTCGCGAGAACCCCTTCAACGAAAATAGCCGGCACTACAACTCCCCCGAATATTAGTAGCCAATTAAAAGATAAATTCCCTCGATATCGCTGAGAAATTATTCCGACAATCACTCCGAGAGGAAGAAAGATCAGTGCGTGATAAAGGAAAATATACAAATAATGATTGTTGGGATTGAGAGGCATTCTCGTTGTGAGTACGGAAAAAGTAGACCAGAATAAAGCGGCTTCTGGTGTAAAATTAATCAGCAAAGAATTATTGATACTATCTTGGTACAGCTGCAATTGTGAACCCGTGTAAGTGATGACAATATTATGGGTTGTAGGTTCTGAAAACACATCAAAGATATGAATTTCGGGTTCGGATCCATTCTCTCCAGTCATTGGATTTCGCAACCGTATTCTTAATTCTGAACCTGCTTGTCCAACCATAAAATTTCGCCTTACCGGATCTTGAGAAATATTGATAATACGGGCAGGACCATCTTGTGTTAAATTAGAGGTTGTAAATTGAGTGCTAAGGGTAAATTCAGAGGTTTGTTTAATTTTTTCAGTTAAAAGTTGAACGGGTTTTCTGGTTTTTAAAGCGTGATTTTTACCGAGAAAAACACCTCGCTCATTAACTTCTTCTGACGGTGTACCTATCCACTCTAAATCCGGTGAATTTCCGGTTTTATCAGAATAGTTATTTTGTAATTCTGTAAATTCATAATCCGCAATTAAAGAATCAGCGATTGGCTGACAATTTCCCTCAGATAAAAGTTGAGAAACTTGGGCTTTTGATGCTGCTTGATTAGAAATACAAACCTGAGAAATTTGACCCTCCCAAGCCCGTCCTCCTGTGAATTCATCACCCAGGATTAACGAAAAGTTCTCATCCCAATTACTTAAAAGAGTAATAGCTTGTACATTCCAGAGTAGCAAACAGAGGGTAATCACATACCCAACTAATATCAAAATTAAACTCTGTAGAGACAGCAGGGGTTGAATAATCGCAGATAGGGAGACTAAAAAAGTTGCTGGTGTTTGTTCAAGTTTGTTTTTAATCGCAAAAAAACCTAAACTTCCTAAAAATCCACTGATACTGTTATAAAGTATATCTTGAACAGTGGGTGCGCGAGAGGGTAAAAAAGCTTGTAAAAACTCAACAGAGGAGGAAAAAAGTAGACTCAAAACTGAAACGATAAGAATTGTCTCCCAAGATTTCAATTGGTTACGATTCAAAAGGGTTGATAAGCTAAAACCCAGGGGAATAAAAAGTAATAAGTTCTCAACCAGGTTTATCCATGTACTATGCTTAGTAAAGCTATCAATGATGAACTCTAGAGAGATGTTTTCAGGAAAAACAAAGTCAAAGGGTAAAAGAGTTACGAAGATAATAATTACTGTGCTAACTATAAAAATTAATCCGGATCCATTTTCCAGTACAGTGAGTAAATTCGGGTTAGAAAAATTTTTTTTCATCATTAATGATCAAGTCTTGATTGGCAATTTATTGATATTTTGAATTGAGTTAAGCCCTGGTTCATGATAACATCACTATTGGCTCTCCGATTGAAACCCTTTGAACCGAAAATTTTTAAGAATTATTCACAAACCTTTCCCAAAACCTCACGAAAACTGCACCCCTGAAAAATTTTAAACCTTTAAACTCGGGCGATAAAATTATTAAAAATGGTTCCCATATCATCACCTCCCCGTTCCCCATTGGCTACCAAACCAATCCGACGAATGAACAGCGGTTGTTTGAACAAAGGATAAACATCACTTAAAGCACGATAAAATAAAGGTTCATCATTAATAAAAGTTGTATAACTCATTCCATCAAACACCACTCTAAATCGATGAGTGACACCCCACTTTATCCGATGACCGACAGAAGTATACACCGCATCATAAACATCCTCAAACCCATTCAAACAAAAGGATGAAGAAATCGCTGCCCCAACAGAACCCGCACTCAACCCATTGGCTACAATTATATAATTATTTTGATCTTGCCAAAAAATCAAACCTCCCCGTCCTTCTGTTTTCTTATTTTTATAGAGTTTGGGGGGGGTAATATCTACTTGTACATCAGCAAATAACGCATCATCCCAATCGACTGTATAAACGGTTCGACCTGGATTTGGATTTTGCCAACTGCCTTGTACTTTAGCTCGACCTTTTCCTGTAGTTTTAATTTGTCCTGATCCTAATTCTTTGTACCAAATTTTATGACCTTGAGTTGTTTTTTTTCCGGATAAATCTTGAGAAATTCCTTCAAATTTATCAACAATAACCCTTTTCTTCCCCTTTTGCATCCAGGGTGAACCCATGTCAATTTCTGAGGGGAGGGGAACGGAACGGGGATGAACTTCAAACTCCCGAAAATAAAGTTGATGATTGGCATCTTTTGCCGCAAAACCCACACCCGTTTCCTCTTGAAAACGTGGATCATTAAAAGAGGTGTTAAACAACAACTTGCCATTGAGATAAAGCTGAAAACTACTGCCATCATCTAAAATTTGTACGGAATGAATGGTATTAGGGTGCAAACACAACGCATTACTAACGGCAATACTATTACCCCGACCTTGTTGTTTAATTTTCAGTTGACATTGATTTTCACTCAGCCACAAACTCCAACAGTTTTCTAGATCCCTTACTCGCCACAAAACTGCAACGGGAGTGATCAGATCTGATGTTTCAATTAAAGTATGGATCAACCCACTGATTTTACCCGTATTTAAAACCGCCACACTCTCAAATTGGACTGCTATTGTACCTTGAGAAGATCGCTTAAAATTACCTTTAATAACCTGCCATTTTCCCCCAATTTCCGCTACTGTATTTTTCAGCAAGCCTTGACCGACTAAACGATCTGCACCTTCAGCAGTACCATACCAGCGAGTTAATTCAGGAATTTTAGTAATTTGTGTTCCATAAACCCGTGTATCAAGACTTAACCCCATTTTTTCCGTAATATTTTGATAGATCCCCCCATAAACTTTTGGCTCGGTATTAAAGGGATCAATTGCTAAAGGACGCAGGTCAGGATAAGCCGTTAGTCCTAAAATATTGGGTACAGAAGAAACATAATAGGCGGCCCCTTTTTCTCGCAAAACAACCACATAGTAAACTTGCAGGTTAGGTAAACCTTTTAAGCAAAACTGGAGGTGTTCACCGATACGAGTCCAAAGTTCGCTCGTTTCTAAGCCCGTCCCTTGAATGATCAAGTGATTTCCTTTGTGGATGGGATCCACCGGAACGGCTTTTGCAAACCAACCCACCGCTAAATTTCCATTAAGATGGGGCTGAACCTGTTCCGGGCTATTTGCCCAATATTGCCATCGCCGCCACATTCGTTGCTTGTGAGGACTTCCTAGTAAGGCATACAACTGTTTTAAAGGGGTGCGTGAACCATTTCCTGTGATCCAACGTAGCGCTCGCCCCAACAAAGACTGATCCGTTTGATCTGCGGGTGAGGTCTGATGACCATTAAGCATAAAAACGGCAAAAGTTAAACCATTGCTGCGACGATAAGGCCCATAGGAAATTCCCTGATATTGACCCGGTTTCAACAAAAAAGGCAGACGTAAAGCTTCGTTATCAATGGCGATCGCTTTTTCTTCGTCACGTCCTCGGCGCTGTACCCCGCTCGGTGAAAGACTTCCAATGGTTTGGCCTATTAAACGTTCATCAGAGTAGGAGTCCGTTGTTAGCTCTTGAACGGCTATCAGTGGGTCTACATTTTTCATTGTTGAACTCAATCTTTGATACTCCGAGATGGATCAGTTTAATGATGTTGTTTCGGTGTTGACTGACGAAAAAGTTCCAATTTATAATTATCTTTACAAAGCTTAGAGAGTCATTAACCCTCTACTTCAATTATACTTCTATTTTCCCAGTCTTTGATTAATGTTCAGTCTTAACGTTGAGTTTTTTCAATTCAAAATATCCAGAAAAACCCTTCTTAGGTTCTCCAAGATGAGGCACATGATTTTCACCTTAATACAACCCCTCTAAAAAGACAACCATTTCATCATCCTTTGAGGAAATCTTTACACTAGAGGGGGTTAATCATACTCCCCTTTACATAAAAGGTGAATTTGTAAAGTTGTCTATTTAATGGGTCTAGACCTTTTGCCAATTCAAATTAAACTCGTACAACCCAACCGTAAGGATCTTCACATTGAGCGGTTTTAATCTGTTCTAATTTCTGACCCACAGCCTGGCTATATTGATATTCAGAAACCGCAGGTAAAGTCAAATCTCTACCTTGATAATGAATCACTGAAATCGGTGCTATCGTCGCCGCCGTTCCCATCCCAAAAGCTTCCCTTAACACACCCCGATCAGAAGCTTCTGCAATTTCATCAATAGAAACCAATCGTTCTTCAACCTGAACCCCCATGTCTCTAAACAAAGTTAACACACTATCACGGGTAATTCCATTTAAAATCGTTCCCGTTAATTTTGGAGTAACCACAACATTATCAATCACAAACGCCAAATTCATCGTGCCGCATTCTTCAATATATTTTTTATGAATTGCATCCAGCCAAATCACATTATCATACCCTTTGGCTTTCGCTTCTTTATCCGCTAACAAACTCGCCGCATAATTTCCCGCTACTTTCGCCGCACCGGTTCCCCCTTCACAAGCGCGAAAATATTGATCCGTCACAATCAATTTAACAGGTTCAGAATAATAAGCCCCCACCGGACAAGTAATAATAAAAAACTTGTAACTTTCAGAAGGTTTTAAACCAATAAATTCATCGGAAGCAAAATAAATCGGTCGAATATATAAACTGCCCTTTCTCGTCGGAATCCAACTCGCATCTAGGCGAATTAATTCTGTTAAACCCGAGTGAAAAACCTCTTTTGAAATCGGAGGCATACATAATCGTTCAGCCGATAAATTAATTCGTTGAAAATTGGCTTCCGGTCTAAATAATAACGCTTCTCCCGTCGGACTTCTATAGGCTTTCATCCCCTCAAAAACTGCTTGACCATAGTGTAAAGCAGACAGAGAAGGTGCCATTTCAATGGATCCATAGGGAACAATTTTAGCTTCTTGCCAATTTCCCCCTTCATAGGACGCCACAAACATATGATCACTGAAAATCTTTCCAAAAGCCACCTGATCTCCGTTGAGTTCGTTGAGGCGAGAATGGGTAACTTTTTCAACCGAGAGGTGAGGAGCGAGTGTTGACATAAAGGGTTCTATCCTGAAATAACCTGAATTTAATCTAGGATAACCTTTCTGAATTGAGAGTGGAAGTCTTGCGCGTGGACAGCCACTCCTCACCCCTGACACAAAGAGAATAGAGTTAACCTCGGTTCAAACTGACTCCAATGTTAATCATTAGTCCTGTTGAGAGGATTTGATTTATGAGGCGGGGGTTTGAACCCTCACCCCATGAAAGTGCCGATCAAACTAACTTTTGCTGCTTCCCTTCCCAAAGAACTTAGGTGGTTCAGCGAGGGTGTAAACTTGAGTTTCCTCTGCGATCGCCTTGCGGATATGTAAAGGAACCTGCATCATTCCCAGAAGTGCCACCCCATCAAACATTCGTAACCCGCCTGTGGTTTTCTCCGCGATCAGTTGATCAACCTCCTGGGGATCCGGACGAGTGTTAATGGGTTTCGCTGAAGCCACGGCAAACCCCCAAGGCGCCCCATAGGTAGAAATATAGCTACTATAAGGGACAACGTGAGGAAAAACCGCGTTAACCGTGTGAACCAGGCGAACATGAAGCTTCATACTTCCCGGTGAAACGGGGCCTGCTTGAATGACGAGAATACCATCGGGGGCTAAACAGTTACGAATTTTCTCAAAATATTCTTTCGTAAACAGCTTAAATGACGGCCCTTCTTCAATGGGGTCAGATAAATCAGAAATTACCACATCCCAGGGCTGATCGCTGGTATCGAGAAATTCTAACGCATCACCGATCACCAATTGCAAACGGGGATCATCAAAGGCATTGGCGTGCATTTCCGGCAGATATTCTCGGCAGGCGTCAACCACTTCGCCATCAATATCTACCATTGCCACCTGTTCAACGGTTTTCCAGCGCAAAACTTCCCGAATGGTTGCCCCTTCTCCGCCCCCTAAAACCAACACTCGACGAGGTGAAGCGTGAGTGATCATCGCCGGGTGAACCAGGGGTTCATGGTAGAGAAATTCATCCCCGGTACAAGACTGCCATTTGCCATCGAGAACCAAGCCTTTGCCATAGGCACCGGTTTCCACGATGTACATCTCTTGAAATGCTGTTTTTTTGTAGGCTAGTACGTTTGTAACCCCGTGAGCGTAAATATCCCAGGGTGTGATGTACTCCGTGATCCAAAAATCGGCTTGAAGTTCGTTACCTGACATGAAGCCCCTCCCGTTCGAGCAATTAGATTCCCATCTAGCCAACAATCTGTAGTTTTTATCACAAAATGACAGGAAATTCAATCCTCTTGGATTTAAAATTGCTGAAATGAGGGTTAAAATCTGTCAAAAGCGTTGATTTATCCTTTTTTTTAAGCAAGGGGTTCAAATCTAGATTCATCCAGAGGTTTTTCTAACTAGATTTTAGACTTTTTGATTCTAACGAATTGCTAAAATCAATAAGTATTCTTACTGATTTTGCTTCATAAAATGATCAACCCCAGGGTTGAATCGCTTAAATTGTCGTGAAACACGAGAAAACCTCCTGTATACTCAATTAAGATTTCACCAGGATTGAAACAGCCCTGATGACATACCCGTTTAAACTTTGTTAAACTTAAAAAAATTTCAACAACAAATACTGCATACTGTTAAGGAAAGACCCAACTCCTAAGCGTCTAATGAGCATCCAGACAGCCAATAACACACCGACCCCCTTCGTGAATGATTGGAATGTCCATCTTTACGACCATCGCCACCGTTATGTCTCTCACCTCGCCACTGATCTGCTGAAACTGCTTCATCCTCAACAAGGAGAACAGATTCTAGACTTAGGCTGTGGAACGGGTCATCTGACCTATCGGATCACAGGTTGTGGTGCAGAGGTCGTGGGAGTTGACAGCGCATTGTCTATGATCGAGCGAGCGAGTCATTCCTATCCACAACTGAAATTTGCCGTTGTTGATGCGGCATCTCTGGGAATGAAAGAACAATTTGATGGGGTGTTTTCTAACGCCGTTTTACATTGGATCAAACAACCGGAAAAAGTAATAGAAGGTGTATGGCAGGCTTTGAAACCCGGCGGACGTTTTGTAGCCGAGTTTGGTGGGAAGGGAAATGTTGAAACGATTTTGGGCGGGATCTATGAAGCTTTAGATGAGGCAGGATACTCAGAAAATAAAGCGTTCAATCCCTGGTATTTCCCCAGTATTGCAGAATATGGCACCCTTTTAGAACGTCAAGGTTTTCAGTTAAAAGCTGCCACTTTGTTTGATCGACCGACTCCTTTAGAAGAGGGAAAAAATGGTCTGCGAAATTGGATTGAAATGTTTGCAAGTTGCTTCTTTCAAGATATTCCAGCCGAACAACAAGAGAAAATTTTACGGCGAGTTGAGAAGAAGTTGCACTCCAAGTTATGTCAAAATGGAACCTGGATCGCTGACTACAAACGCATTCGGATTAAGGCGATTAAACCTCATTAAAAGCCACTCCTAACGACTCAACACTTGGGCGATCGCTTCGGCGAGTTGTTCAGCACTGTTAACAACTGCTAAAGATGCTGTCGCCTCCGCCATTTGTTGCAAGTCTTGAGGAGATTTCAGCAAATGTAACACTTTGCTTTTCAGGATGTCGCCTGTGAGTTCGTTTTGAGGCAATAATAATCCCGCCCCCGCCTCGGCGAATACTTGAGCGTTGTAGGTTTGATGATCTTCTGCGGCGTAGGGATAGGGAATCAAGATCGAAGGTGTCTGAGTGACGGCTAATTCGGTTAAGGTTCCCGCCCCGGCCCGGCTAATGGCTAAATTGGCTCGTTTGAGTAAAGCAGCCATATTGTCATAAAAGGGCAGCGCTAAATATTGGGGATGCTTTAAACTCTCGATATGGGGATCATTCGTTCCCGTTAGATGGACGACCCAAGCCCCCAAGTCAAACCAAGCAGATGCAGCCTCTCGGACTAACTGGTTCACTGCAACGGCTCCCTGACTGCCGCCAACAACGACGATTAGCGGCGCGTTTTCGGGGATAGAAAAGGACAAGGGTTCAGTTTGGGCTAAAAAGGCAGAACGCACCGGAGTACCGACAATCGCTGTTTTCTTGGCGCGGGGTAAATACTGGGTTGAACAGTCAAACCCCAAGGCTACTAAATCACACCAACCACTCAATAAACGGGTCACTTTTCCCGGTAAGGCATTCGACTCATGCAAGATCACAGGTAAGCCCAGGGAACGAGCGGCTAAAATAGCAGGAGCGGCGATGTAACCTCCGGTTGAAAACACGCCTTGAAATTGACCTTGTTTGAGGAGACGGCGCACTTGCAGGATAGAACCGGTTAAACGGCTAAAGGTTCGCAGTGTTCCTAAACCGAAGCGTTGTTGAAATCCTTGTACTGCGATGGTATGTAGGGGGTATTGCTGAGGAACAAGTTGGGTTTCTAAGCGGTCAGGTACGCCTAGCCATTCGATTTGAATATCTGGTAATTGGGTGGCGGTTGCGATCGCCGGAAAGAGGTGTCCGCCTGTGCCACTGGCTGCAATTAATAATCGCATGGATCTTAAGAGTTGGTGTATCCTGATCTAAATATAAGTTTTAAGTTACCATTATTGGGGACGATTCCCGGAAAATCTGTAACTGTGTGTTGAAGTTAACAGTAGCAGTGCTTGATTCAAACCTTTACTAAATTGATAACAGAACCCCTACTTATGACGATTTTTCCTTCTCTCCAACGTCCTGTTACCCTGTCTCGTCGCCGTCAAGACCGTTCTCCTCTACTGGCTGTGGTGCTTGGTGTCGTCTTGTGGGGCATAACAGGCGCTTATTCCAGTCGGGTTAATGCTCAATCCCCAGAAGCCGCCCCCCCAGAACTCACAACATTAATTCAAGGGATAGAAGCCGCAGCTAATCGTCAGGATGTTGCCGGGGTGATGGGGTTTTTTAGTGATAATTTTAGCACACCTGATGGTTTAAGTCGGAATAGTTTTGAGCAGGCTTTAACTCAGCTTTGGCAAAATTTTTCTCAGATTAATTATCAAACCCAATTGCAATCTTGGGAGCGAGATGGATCGGCGATTCTGGCGACAACGGTAACAGAAATTACGGGAACTCAACAGTTTGGGCAACGAGAATTTCAATTGGTTTCTACAATTACTTCACAGCAACGGATTGAAAATCAACGGGTTGTTCAACAAGAAATTTTAGCTGAACGCAATCAATTAACCAGTGGACAACAACCCCCAACGGTGACATTAATCGCTCCTCAACAAGTCAGGATTAATCAAGAATATAGCGTTGATGCGATTGTTGAAGAACCCCTGGGAAATGAGATTATGATCGGAACTGCGGTTCAAGAACGAGTCACACCTAGAGCTTATTTAACAGAGTTTCCATTGGAGTTAGAATTCTTAGCCTCCGGGGGAGTGTTTAAGGTCGGAACTGCACCGAGTACACCGGGAAATAATTGGATTTCTGCTATTTTAATGCGTCCCGGTGGAATTACTTTAGTGACACAGCGCTTGAGAATTGTTGATCGGTAAACACAAATCAGTAGGGTGTGTCAAACAATTAGGGTTGTAATTCCCAACAGAAACCCTCAAAAATTGACGCACCATCTAATGAAAAAAGTAGGGTGTGTCAAACAATTAGGCTTGTAATTCCCAACAGAAACTATCAAAAATTGACGCACCACATAATGAAAAAAGTAGGGTGTGTCAAACAATTAGGCTTGTAATTCCCAACAGAAACCCTCAAAAATTGACGCACCACATAATGAAAAAAGTAGGGTGTGTCAAACAATTAGGGTTACAATTCCCAACAGAAACCCTCAAAAATTGACGCACCATCTAATGAAAAAAGTAGGGTGTGTCAAACAATTAGGCTTGTAATTCCCAACAGAAACCCTCAAAAATTGACGCACCATCTAATGAAAAAAGTAGGGTGTGTC